>JAZRQX010000001.1:0-14269 GCA_045650235.1 Alistipes sp.
AAATAGAAGGCAATTTTATATTTTTTTATGTTTAACTTTTAATATTTTTTACACAATGGAAAAGAAATTTTATGTAGCTCCCGCGATCGAGATTGAGCAGATCGCAATCGAGAAGGGCTTCGCTGCTTCGACGGAGAATCCGACCGAGTGGCCCATGTAATCAATGAATGAAAATCCCTAGACAATTGTTTAATTTAATTTCGTTTAAACGTATGAAAAAAATCTTTTACTTGGCTTCGATAGCTGCGCTTGCTTTCAGCAGCTGTGCGAAGGATGAGACCACCGAGGCGCAGATCGGCGCTGTTAATGGTGGTGCTAAGATTACGGCAGCTATGGCAGCTGACGAGACTCGTACCTCACTCGAGAAGGTTGACGGTAAGTACGAGTTCCGTTGGTCAGCAGGCGACCAGCTGGGCGTATACGGTGTTGGCGGTGGTTTGAACAACGCTGCATTCGTTCTGAATAACAATTCAGACGGTCAGGCAGTTGGCGTATTCGCAAGCCAGAGCACCGAGTTGAAGGCTGATAAAGCTTATGTAGCTGTTTATCCCCGCTTCCAGACTTCTTTGTTCTCAGCAGCTGATATCGCAGCTGTGAAGTGGGATAATCCTGCAAAACCCACTCCTTCTGATACAACAGATGACATTTCTTATCCCAACTACGAGAATGTAAAAGTAACCATCCCCGCTGTTCAGAAGTACCAGCCTGAGACTTTCTATACTCAGACTGTTCCCGCCGTTTCTACCACTTTCGTAGTTGGTGCAAATGGTGCTGAGGTATCAATGCAGCCCGTTGTTGACTACTTGTTCGTAAACATTAAGTCTACTGAGGCTATCTCTAAGCTGAAGTTGCAGTTGTTTGACAGCTCTAACCAGCCTATTAAGCTTGCTGGTAAGGGTAGCCTGAAGCGTTACATCCTCGGCGACGAGTATCGTTTCGCTTTGAACGAGGTTGATGGTGACACTGCCATTATTCTCGAGATGGATGAGGCTAAGGAGGCTGTAACCTGCCACACTCCTAATACTTATGTATTTGCTATCCCCGCAGGTATCCTTGGTATGCAGGCAGACGTTCGTGCGTGGATTACCGTAAACGACGATAAGGAGCCTGCTTTCAAGTTGGCAAATAAGGAGGGCTTCTATACTAACGAGTCTCTTAACTACGCAAAGGATGCTAAGGGTAATAAGTATGGCCGTAAGAACGATAAGGGTGATTGGGTAATGCGTCAGGAGAACACTGTATTCTGGGCTAATACTATCTCTGTTGATACCGATGGTGACAAGAAGGTTGATGCACGCGGTTCTTTCACTTACAACCCCAACAACGATTATATCATCGAGCACGAGGGTCAGCTCTTGAAGTACTTGACCGAGTATGGTAACAACAAAGAAAAGGATATCTACCATAATGACGCATTTATCTGCTCTGAGCACGTATTCGATTTCTCATTGCAGCATATGCGCGATTTGACCACCGAGCTTAAGGAGGATGGTTCATATAACGACTTCCAGAAGTATATCTCTAACTACTTGGCAGATAACGGTACTTTCCCCTGTATTGATGGTTACTATGCAAACGAGTTCAAGGGCAATGGTGCTGTGATTACCGATATCGAGCGTCCTTTGGCTTCTGCAAAGGGTATTTTTGGTACGATTTGGAAGTATAGCGATGACTATGCTGGTATTATCAACGATGTAACCTTCAAGAACATTGGCGCTACTGTTTATGACGATGCTGAACTCGCAGGTATCTTGGAGCAGAAGCACGCCTATCTCCCTGGTGTTGTTCTTGGTTCTGTAATTAATAATGGTAAGTTGATCGACGTAACCGTTGAGAACGCTTCTGGTCTTGCTATCTTGGCTAAGGGTAATGTTGCTGTTTATGAGGCTCTTACTATTGCCGACACTGATGAGTTGAGCTACGTTATCGCTGATATGGAGCTTGAGAAGGATCTTAAGTTCAAGAACTGGGATGTTGTTTCAGCTGCTGGCAACGTATTCGGTGCTGTAAACGCAATTCAGGGCGAGAAGGATGGTCACCACGTTGTAACTATGCCCGCAGGTGCTGATTATGAGAAGTTGGCTGCAGCTGTTGGAACAGGTGTTGATCAGGACTTCTTGACTTGGCCCGCTTATGTTAAGGCTGCATTGCAGATGTCTGCTGGATTAGTAACTACTACTGATAATTATGCTATTTCAGTTCTTATCGGCGATGAGAGCTACTGGACTGGTGATAAGATTGGTATGACAATTTCTAAGGATAACTCTGTAGATAAGAAGGATAAGGTGTACTTTGTAAATTACGCAGAGGAGTTGGCTAAGGGCGAGGCTGGCGAGGATGTTCAGTTGAAGCGCGATATGAATATGTCATACAACTACTGGAATACTGCAAGCTTCAAGTCAATTAATGGTGGCGAGAATACTATTACTGGTATTGTGATGAATGGTATGGGTCTGACTGAGGTTGCTCCTTTCAGCGCTGACGTATTCAAGAATCTGAATATTGACGGTGTAACGATTGCAATGCCTACAGGTAAGACTGCAAATGCTGAGTACATCGTTCCTGCCAAGATTGCTGGTTTGTCAATTTCTGCAGACGAGGTTACTAATGTAATTATCAATGGTCTTGCACTTAATGCATTTGCTGGTATTGATGGTTCTAACAATACTGAGGCTTACTATGGTAGCAATTATTCTATCATTGGTTGGTTGGTAGCTGAGGGTACCGATATCTACGTAACTGATTCTGCAGTAAACGGCGTTAACTCTAACGTTCGTGGTTTGGCAGGTCTGGTAGGTGAGGTTACTCTTACTCAGGGTGCTCAGGTTAAGAACAGCTCTGCATCTATCGCTATGATGGCTCAGACTGCACTTGATGGAGTTTACCAGTTCAAGCAAGCTTCTCACAAGAATGTAGCAGGTACTATCGGTAAGGTTATTAACAAGCAGACCAATCCTAAGGATATC
Source organism: Alistipes sp. (assembly GCA_045650235.1). Lineage (GTDB taxonomy): Bacteria > Bacteroidota > Bacteroidia > Bacteroidales > Rikenellaceae > Alistipes. The sequence goes on from JAZRQX010000001.1 coordinate 2,967, forward strand.
AAGTTCGTTGGTGGTGATACTCCCGTAATGACCTTTGATGCTCCTAAGGATAAGGGTGGTGTAACCGTAGTTTACGGTAACAACAGTAAGACTTACAAGAACAAGTAATAGTCTTACTTCCGTCAGCAATGACGATATGAATTAAACGCTAACGGTCCCCTCGGGGGCCGTTAGTTTTTTTGTTTAACAAATAAGCCGACCACACCTTGCGAAGTGGTCGGCTTATTCTTAGCAATACATCCTCACATCCTCGGCTGTGACACTTTTGCCGCTGAGGATCATCAGGCGTTCCACGACGTTGCGTAGCTCGCGGATGTTACCACTCCAGGGCATTGTGCGGAGGGTGGCCATAGCGTCAGCATCGACCGATTTTGTGGCGATGCGCTGCTCGGCGGCGATCTGGCGGATGAAGTGTTCGACCAGCTCGGCGATATCGTCAGCGCGTTCGCGCAAGGGTGGTACCTTTATTAATATAACGCTCAGGCGGTGGTAGAGGTCCTCGCGGAAGTTACCCTTGGCGATCTCAGCGCGTATGTCCTTATTCGTGGCCGCCACGACACGCACATCGACTGCAACATCCTTGTCGCTACCCACGCGGCTTATCTTATTCTCCTGCAATGCGCGCAACACCTTTGCCTGCGCCGAGAGCGACATATCGCCAATCTCGTCCATAAATAGCGTGCCGCCATTGGCTTGCTCGAATTTGCCTTTACGTTGTTTGATGGCCGATGTGAAAGCACCTCGCTCGTGACCAAAGAGTTCACTCTCAATAAGTTCGGATGGAATTGCGGCGCAGTTGACCTCCACGAAGGGGCAATCCGCTCGCGCACTCTTTAGGTGCAGCGAGCGGGCGACAAGCTCCTTGCCCGTACCGTTCTCGCCCGTGATTAGCACACGCGCATCCGATGGTGCGACCTTCTCAATCAATCGCCTGACGTGCTCGATAGCTGCCGATGAGCCGATGATATCGCACGATTGTCCAGCCACGCGCCGCCGCATACGGCGTTGTGCGGGCTCCGTCTGAGGCTGTTCTTCACGCTCGGTAATGCGACGTAGCGACCCCAGCAGACGGTTCATATCGACGGGTGTGGTGAGATAATCCTCGGCACCGCTTCGCACCGCTCTGACGGCTCCGTCGATCGTGCCTTCGGGGGTTACTATAATAAATGGTATGCCGAGATTGGCCACATCATAACCCTCCTCGCCCGCCAATATTGCGTCGTAGCCGCGTCGAGCAACCGATGTCGGGTTGATATCACCTCGCTCGGCCACCGTTGTGGCGAAGCCCTCAAATTCGAGTCGTTCGCGCAATGTGTTTCGCATACTTTTTGATTGTTCGAGAATTAAAACCTTTGCCATATTTTGATTTTTGAGATTTTTGCACTTACTTTGCACAACCAAAGATAGTCTCTTTATTCGGTGAATCCAATCTTGACAGGCCTGCGAGGCCGACCGATGGAGCACTCTCTTTTAATTCTAAAACGGTTTATTCCCAACGCCCGAAAAGAGTCATTTATGCCCCAATAGAGGCATTCTTCGTGGTGGGTTGGAGATGGAAACCGCACTGATTTATGAGAAAAAATTACAACAACGCGCGCCGCAAACTCTATCTGCCAGAGTACGGCCGACACATCCACGAGATGGTGGATCAACTTTCTGCAATCGAGGATCGCGACGAGCGAAATCGCCAGGCTCGAGCCGTGATTGCCGTGATGGGAAATCTGCAGCCGATGCTTCGCGATACGGCAGATTTTGCGCATAAATTATGGGATCACCTATTCATAATGTCTGATTTCCAGCTGGATGTAGATTCTCCCTATCCGCGTCCCACACGCGAAGAGCTGACCATTACTCCGCGTAAGATGGAGTACTCGCAGGAGCGAATTCAATTCAAACACTACGGTAAATATGTGGCTCGTATGATCCGCGAGCTGCGCAACGAGCCAAACCGCGAAGCTACGGCGGTGGCGATCGATTCGCTGGCGCGTTATATGCGCTCAAAGAGCTTCGAGTACAATCAGGAGCACCCCAATAATGAGGTGATTATAAAAGATATAAAGCTGATGTCCGAGGGCGGTATCGAGATCGATGAAGTTGCTCTGAATAATCTCCGAAGCGACTATAAACACACCTTTACGGCACGCCCGCAGAAGGGCCAGCAGCAGCGTCCGCAGCTGCGCGGCGGCGGAAAAAACCTCGGTCAGAAGCAGCACGCCAATCAGAAGATGCGCCCCAATTCGGCACCTCGCAAAAATGCAGGCGAGGGACAGCAACGATATAATTCGCAGAGGTAATTTTGCGTTTATAGCAAAAAATGTTATATTTGTATTTCGAACGTAATACATCGGAAGAATGAACAAGCTTTTTTTGGCAGCCCTGACGCTGCTCTTGGCATTGAGTTCGTGCCAATCATCGAAGGTTAAGATCTCGGGCCGTTTTGTCGGTTCAGAGGCAAAAATGGTATATCTGGAGCAGTCAACTGTCCTCGAGCAGCAGCTCATCGATTCGGTTGCACTGGGCGAGGATGGCAACTTCGTGCTGTTGCTCGAGAACTCCGATCAGACCAACCCCACGCTCTACCACCTTGTCTATGACAACAACCGTATTCCGTTGCTTCTCAAGGGTGGCGATAACGTGACGGTAAGCTCGGCTGGTAACGCCCTGCGCAACTACACCGTGGAGGGCTCGGAGGAGTCGGAGCTCCTGCACAAGTTCAACGCAAGCTATGTGGATGGAGTATTGAAACTCAACGACATAATGTCGCGCCTGACGGCTAACGATCTGGCCGATGATGCGCGCCACGACTTGGCCGCAGAGTACACTAAACTCAAGAATGAGATCAAGCGTCAGCAGCTCGGTTTCATCGTTGAGAATAAGGATCACATTGCCGCAATCTATGCGCTCTACCAGCGTCTGCCGGGCGATGCAAACCTCTTCAATGGCGACAGCGACGTAATCTACTACCGCACCGTAGCCGAGGCCCTGGCCGAGAGCTATCCCGATAGCCACTACCTGCCCCTGCTGCGCAGTCAGATTGCGCGTATGGATGCGCAGATCAGCCTTCTCTCACAGGTTAAGGAGACCAACTTCCCCGAGATTGCGATGCCCGATATGTACGGCAAGGAGCAGAGCCTCTCATCTCTCGAGGGCAAGGTTATCCTGCTACACTTCTGGTCAGCGGCTGTGGGTAACAGCAACGCTATGAATGCTGATTTGAAGGAGATATATGCAAAATATCACGATCAGGGCTTCGAGATCTATCAGGTGGGTATCGACACCTCGAAGGCGCTGTGGATCAATACTATTCAGGAGCAGCAGTTGCCTTGGATCAGCGTGAGTGACCTTCGTGGCGAGGCTTCGCCCGCCGTTGGAGCTTACAACGTGCAGTCGTTGCCGGCAAACTTCCTGATCGACCGCGAGGGTAATATCGCCGACCGTAACTTGAGTGGCGAGAAGCTCGAGCAGGCCATCAAGAAACATATCTAACAATGTATTACTTCGCCTCGGATGTTCATCTCGGAGCGGGCGATCGGCAGACGGCTTGTCGCACCGAGCGTCGCTTTGTGGAGTGGCTGGAGATGGTCCGTGTCGATGCGAAGGCGATATTTTTAGTAGGCGACATATTCGATTTCTGGTTTGAGTACGGCAGAGTCGTGCCCAAGGGCTTTGTGCGCGTGTTGGGTAAGCTGGCCGAGCTGACCGATAGTGGTGTGGAGGTCTACTTCTTCATTGGTAACCACGATATGTGGTGCCGCGATTACTTCGAGCGCGAGTGCGGTGTGAAGCTGATCTTCAAGCCGCAGCAGATGAGACTTTACGGCCGTGAGGTATTCATCGCGCACGGCGACAATATGAATATCTCGGGCAAGCCGATGCTCCGGCTGATGAACTCGGGTTTCCGCTCGAAGACCCTTCGCAAACTCTTTTCGTGGCTGGTACATCCCGACTTGGCGATGCGCTTTGGTCGCTGGTGGAGCGAGAAGTCGCGCCTGTCGCACCTCGGGGATGTAATTACACCCGAGTCGCTCGATTTTCTGGTGGAGTATGCTGACGAATATAAACGCCGCAACCCTTTGACCGACTACGTTGTCTTCGGTCATATGCACTATCCGTATGAGGTAAAGAGGGAGGATATGAGAATCCTCTTCCTCAGCAACTGGGAGGGCGAGGTGACGTATGCCGCACTCAACGAAAAGGGTGAATTTACCCTGAAAAAATTCTAAATATGAAACAATATCTCGACCTGCTTAGAAGAATCTCACGCGAAGGCGTGGTAAAGGGTGATCGCACAGGCACGGGCACACGCAGCGTGTTTGGCCATCAGATGCGATTTGATTTGAGCGAGGGCTTTCCTCTGCTCACCACCAAGCGCGTATTCCTGAAGGGAATCATCCACGAGCTGCTGTGGTTTTTGGCAGGCGATACCAATATCAAGTATCTGGTAGATAACGGAGTCCACATCTGGGATAACGATGCCTACCGCTATTACGGTGAGCTGTGTGCCAAGGCGGGTGTGGAGCCGCTTACGCACGAGGAGTTCCTCGCAGCAGCGCAGCAGCAGACACCATCGCCCATCGATGGCTATGCCTATGGCGATTTGAACCACGTCTATGGTTATCAGTGGCGTAGCTGGCCACGTCCGGACGGCGGTGCTATCGACCAGATTCGTCAGGTGATCGACACCATCAAACATAACCCCAACTCGCGCCGTATGATTGTCTCGGCGTGGAACGTAGCCGAGGTCGAGGATATGGCTCTGCCGCCGTGCCACGTTCTGTTCCAATTCTATGTTGCCGAGGGTAGGCTCTCGTGCCAGCTCTACCAGCGTAGCGCCGATACGTTTCTCGGTGTGCCGTTCAATATCGCTTCGTACGCCCTGCTGACGATGATGATCGCGCAGGAGTGTGGCCTCGAGGCGGGTGAATTTGTCCATACACTGGGTGATACACACCTCTACCTCAACCATATGGATCAGGTCGCTGAGCAGCTCTCGCGCGAGCCGCGTCAGCTCCCGACGATGCGTCTTAACCCCGATGTAAAATCGGTTTTCGACTTTAAGTACGAGGACTTTACGCTTGAGGGTTACGACCCGCACCCTGCAATCAAGGCACCGATGTCGTTCTAACATAAACGCTTATGGTAAGTATAATTGTAGCCGTCGCCGCAAATGGCGTAATTGGCGATAAGAACTCGTTGCTATGGCACATTTCGGAGGATCTGCGCTTCTTCAAGCGCACCACTTCGGGCCATCCCGTCATTATGGGCCGCAAGACTTTCGAGTCGCTCGGCCGCCCGCTGCCCAACCGCACAAATGTAGTTATCAGCCGCACCATCGACTCAATCGAGGGCTGCACCGTCGTGCGCTCCCTGGAGGAGGCTGTAGCGCTGTTTCCGGCAGAGGAGGAGGTATTTGTGATTGGCGGTGCGCAGATCTATGCCCTGGCGTTGGATATTGCCGACCGCTTCTATCTCACGCGCGTTGACCACGACTACGAGGGCGATACGTCGTTCCCCAAGTGGGACGAAACAGAGTGGGAGCTTAAGCAGCGTGAGGCGTTTGAGCGAGGCGAGAAGTATCCCTATCCCTTCGCATTCGAGATGTATGAACGCAAATAGAATGGACGCAAAATAGGTATTTATACTACCATTTATGTCAAATATAAGGAGTAACTTTGCCGCAAAGCAAAGTTACTTTTTTTATGGCAAAATATTTCGATATGCTGCTCGAGGATGTGCGTCTGCGTGAGGGCCTTACGGCCTGTATGAACTGCGGCGTATGTACGGGTGTATGCCCCGCAGCGGCATTCTATAACTACGATCCCCGCCAGATAGTGAGCATCGTGCAGACACGCGACGACGAGGCTATCGAGGAGCTGCTCAAGGGCGATACCATCTGGTACTGCGGCGAGTGTATGTCGTGCCGTCCGCGCTGTCCGCGAGGCAATACGCCTGCGTATGTGATTCAGGCTCTGCGTACTCTGTCGCAGAAGCTGGGCTTCTTTGTCGAGAGCGAGAAGGGTCGCCAGCAGCTGGCCCTCAAGCGCGCCATTGGCGATAATATCCTGCGTACGGGCTACTGTCTTACGCCTCGTAACATCCGCCCCGAACTCCATCCAGAGCAGGGCACCGTGTGGAAGTGGATCATCGACAACGATGAGCAGGTCTATGCCCAATTCACCCCCTGCTACGGCAAGGAGGGTGCCGGTGCGTTGCGTAAATGTAGCGACGAGACGATGGAGGAGATTCACAAGATATTCGAGGTTACGGGCGGCAAGGAGTTCTTCGACACGATCGAGCAGCACTCCGACCGCAAGGCCCGCGAGATGGGCTTCGATGGTGCTGACGAAGAGTACTTTATGGAGATTTACACCCGCAATTCAAACGAGCATTATTAGACTATGAAACGATCAAGCTGGACCGAATACCAGAAAGATATTGCCGACGACCATTACTACTATGCTCGTTCGTGCATCCGCCAGAACTTCTTCCCCGGCAGCGAGAAGGTCTTTCTCGACATTTTGGGTAAGGATTTGGGACGCGACATCTTTGACGATCCCCTTCACACCTCCTGCACGGGTATCGGCTACCACTCCGACGTAGTGCCTCTGGAGACTATTATGACCGTCGTGGCGCGTCAGTTTGCGCTGATGAACGAGGCGGGATATGAGAACTTCACCTCGTCGTGCATCACATCGTTCGGTATCTACACCGAGTTGCTTAACACCTGGGAGGAGTTTCCCGAGACCGAGGAGCGCACACGCGAGAACCTCTATAAAGCCACGGGCCGAGAGTTCGCCAAGCCTAAGAATCTGGCCCACACGTCGGATGTGATCTTCCACCACCGCGAGGAGATCGCCCGCAAGGCCGTGCGTAAGCTCGTGAACGTGCATACGGGTGAGCCTCTGCGTGTTGTCGAGCATATTGGCTGCCACTACGCCAAGATTTTCCCCAAGAAGGGTGTGGGCGGGTCGGAGTTCCCGTACGTTCTGGCAGGTATGGTGGAGTCGTGGGGCGGTGAGGTTGTCGATTATCCCGAGCGCCGCCACTGCTGTGGCTTCGGCTTCCGCAACTACTTGGTGCAGGCTAACCGAGGCTACTCGATTGCCAACTCGCATAAGAAGCTGGAGAGTATGGCCCCCTACAAGCCCGACTTTATCGTAGCCAACTGCCCGGGTTGCTCGATGTTCCTCGATAAGTGGCAGTACACCATAGCCGAGATGGAGGGCACGACCTATGGCCAGAATGGCGCAGGAATACCTGTGCTGACCTACGAGGAGATGGCGGGTCTGGTGCTGGGTTACGATCCGTGGGAGTTGGGTATGCAGATGCATCAGGTAGATGTCGAGCCTCTGCTCGATAAATTGGGCGTGGAGTACGACCCCTCGGCCAAATATCTGGGACCTAACGGCAAGTTCCTCGGACGTCCCGAGCGTGCCATCGTAAACAGTTGTTCAGAAGATACACTTTATAAGATCAGAAGATAGTATGAAACACGTTATAGTTATCGGCGGCGGTATCGCCGGAATGCAATGTGCGCGAGAGTTGCTGCGCGAGGGTGTGGCCGTTACGATTCTCGAGAAGGAGGCTGACACGGGTGGCAAGTTGCGCCAGTGGCACAAGCTCTTCCCCACGTTCACCCCTGCCGATGAGGTGCTGAGTGAGATTCGCAACCAGCTAAAGCTCTCGCCCAACCTTACCATCAAGACAGGCTGCGAGGCCACGAAGGTTAGTCCCAAGTGTGTTACGCTTACCTCGGGCGAGCAGTTGGAGTGCGACGCTGTGGTTGTGGCGACGGGATTTGATCTTTTCGACGCCCACGTTAAGGAGGAGTATGGCTACGGCATCTACGACAACGTCATCACCTCGGCCGATCTGGAGCAGATGTTCAATCGTGGCGAGGTGCGCCTTGTGGGTGGTGGCAAGCCGCGCCGCATCGCTATCCTGCACTGCGTAGGCTCGCGCGACGAGAAGGTCAATCAGCGTCACTGCTCGAAGGTGTGCTGCGTGACGGGCGTGAAGCAGGCTATCGAACTGAAGGTGCTCTTCCCCGAGGCCGATGTCTTCAACTTCTATATGGATATTCGTATGTTCGGCCCGGGCTATGAGGAGATGTATCGCGAGGCACAGCAACGCTACAACGTACACTTCGTGCGTGGTCGCATCTCGGAGGTGAGCCCCACCATCGATGGCCGCCTGCAGATCAAGGCCGAGGATACACTGACGGGCCGCCCGCTGAAGATGGGTATCGATATGTTGGTACTGTTGGTTGGTATGCGTTCGGGGCAGATCAATGACAAGCTCGCCTCGGAGTGCAACCTCAAGTGTCAGGATAGTGGCTTTATGCAGCCGCGCGACTCGTTCCTGCACAACGTGGAGAGCAACGTGGGCGGCATCTTCTATGCCGGTGCGGTTACAGCTCCCAAGAACGTTGGCGAATCAATCAACGAGGCCACCTCGGCAGCGCACGCCGTTGTGGAGTGGCTCAACAGAAGATAAACCGATAGGCGCTTTTGAGATGATAAACTTCGGATTTTCAATAAATAAACCCCGCACGATCGACATCGATCGCAACAACCTGCGCAAGAGCAACGAGATTCTGCGTGAGATGCCCGAGTTGCAGACCTGTATCGGCTGCGGCACCTGCACGGCAACCTGCACGGCCGGCAACCTGACGGATTTCAACTTCCGCAAGGTGCATACGCTGGTGCGTCGAGGCGAGTATCAGGGTGTGTACGAGGAGCTTAACAAGTGTATGCTCTGTGGCAAGTGCCGTATGCTGTGTCCGCGCGGAATCAATACGCGCGGTGTTGTGATGTTGATCAAACGTAAACTTGGAGATTTCTAATATGACCTTTTTCGCCAAATTCTGTATCCCATTCATAATAGGTGAAGTGGTGCTTTTTGCTGTAATCGCGATAAAATATCTATCGTGGCTACGCGATCTGCCCAAGAGCGACCATAAACTCATCATCAAGGGCATCTTCTCGTCTCGCACAATTACGGCTGTGTGGGAGGTGGTGTGCGAATCGCTGCTCCACCGCCGCATCTTCCGCGTGAATCCTCTGCTCGGATATATGCATATGAGCCTGGCCTTTGGCTGGTTTCTGCTTATCGCCGTTGGCTGGATTGAGACTATGGCATACCTGGGCTTTGAATGGATACCTCTGCACGGACACGTCTTCTTCAAATACTTCGTGCCTCTGAATGGTATCACGGAGCATAAGCCGATGTTCGACTTTGTGATGGATATGTTACTGCTGTTCGTACTCTCGGGTGTGACGCTGGCGTGGGCTAAGCGCGTGCGCTCGCGTATGATGGGTATGAAACGTACGACGAAGCACATCTTCTTCGACCGTGTGGCACTCTCGGCCCTGTGGTTCATCTTCCCCACACGACTCGTTGCCGAGAGCATCACGGCTGCAATCTATGGCGGAGGAGGTTTCCTTACGGGTGGATTGGGCTCACTGTTGGCACGAACAATCAGCATTGAAGCGCTCCAAATGGCCTACGAGCCCATCTGGTGGCTTTACTCCATTGCGCTGGGCACGTTCTTCGTGGCGATGCCGTTCTCGCGTTATATGCACATCTTTACGGAGATTCCGCTCATCTTCCTGCGCCACTATCGTCTGCACCCTGAGATTATGGAGAAGTCGTACGACAACTTCGAGGTCGAGGCTTGCTCGCGATGCGGTATCTGTATCGACCCCTGCCAGCTGCAACTGCAACTCGGCATCAACGACGTACAGTCGGTCTATTTCCTGCGCGATCGTCGCTACAATATGCTCCAGCAGAAGATCGCTAACAACTGTCTGATGTGTGGCCGTTGTGAGCAGATATGTCCTGTAGGAATCAACCTCAACTCCCTGCGTCAGAACTCGCGTACCTCTATGCGTAATATTCCCAATGAGGGCCGTTACAACTACCTGCGGGGAGTGGACCGCTCCGAGGGCGAGGGCAAGGTGGGTTACTTTGCGGGTTGTATGACGCTGCTCACGCCCAACACGCTAACGTCGATGCAGCGCATCTTTGACGCTGCTCACGAGCGCGTGTGGTGGGCCGACAAGGAGGGTGGCGTCTGCTGTGGCCGTCCGTTGCGTCTGTCGGGCGAGACGGACTCGGCACAGAAGATGGTCGATTTCAATAAGGCTCTCTTCGCCAAGCACAATATCACCACGCTCGTTACATCGTGCCCGATCTGCCTGCGTATATTCAAGGAGGAGTACAACCTCGAGGGTATTGAGGTGCTGCACCACTCGGAGTATATCCTGCGACTGATACGCCAGGGACGACTTCACATTGGTTACTCGGCCGAGCAGCGATTTACCTATCACGACCCCTGTGAACTCGGACGTGGTAGTGGTATCTATGACGAGCCGCGCGCTGTGATAGAGGCCGTTGGTCAGTTGCTTGAGCCTGCGCATAACCGCCGCAACGCCTTCTGTTGTGGATCGTCTGTGGCAAATACAGCCATCAATGATCGACAGCAGTTTACCATCGCCAGCAAAGTTGCCGAGGAGCTGGACTCGACGGGTGCCGACATCGTGGTTACGGCCTGCCCGCAGTGCAAGAGGGCGATAACTCGCGGATCGAAGCGACAGGTGATGGATCTCTCAGAAGTCGTGGCACAAAATTTGAGGTGATTGTCAGAAGGTTAGCTGTTTGCGAGGCAAAAAAGCCTAATAATATTTGCAAAGGTAGATTTTTTTTCATACCTTTGCACCACGCAAAACGGATAATAGGGCATAGCCCATTATAAGATACATCGCGGGGTAGAGCAGTTGGCAGCTCGTCGGGCTCATAACCCGGAGGTCGGAGGTTCGAGTCCTCCCCGCGCTACCTTAGAGGAAAAATCATCAGATTTTTCCTCTTTTTTTTGTCTTGTCAAAATCGCAACTATATAATATTCAATCAAATAAGATAGAAGCTACTTATGTTTCTATGTTCGATAATCATTACCTCATAATCACCCACAATATTTCCATTTATCAAATCGAATATTGACGAATATTTACACTTTCCCAAAATAAAATAGTTGTCTAACCTCCCGCTACGAAAGTAGCGGGAGGTTTTTGTTTTTGTGCGCATTTTTTTGTTGAATTGTTGTTCAATTTACATTAGATCAGTTAGTTACGCCTTAAATTTTGCGGAGGTCTATTTAAGACCTGAAAAGAGGGTGTAAGTGGTTGAGTTTTAGGGGCTTTTGCGAGGAGATAAATAGAAGGCAATTTTATATTTTTTTATGTTTAACTTTTAATATTTTTTACACAATGGAAAAGAAATTTTATGTAGCTCCCGCGATCGAG
>JAZRQX010000002.1:0-138180 GCA_045650235.1 Alistipes sp.
AGCGGGGTTATGATGCCGCGGCGGTGATACCTGCCCAGGAGAGCCTTGTGGAATTTTACGAAAGATTGGGATTTGGCAAGCCGTCGCTTGGGATGGATTTCTCGTCGGGGATGGATCTCGGAACGGGAGATGCGGAGCGCGATGTGACGATGGTAATGAAATTGAAATAGAAGACGGGAACTCAGTGGAGTTCCCGATTTTTTTTGAGGGAAGGGGAGAAAAAATGTCGGATTCGCTTGTCTTTTTGTAAAGTTTGCTTTACATTTGTAGTGTGATAAAGTGACAACAAACAATAACCAATAAAACTACCGACTATGAAACGATTTCTTCTACCACACTACTGCAAGCTACTCGGGCAGGCGTTGCTCGTGGCTGTATTGCTGTCCATTATGGCTTACATTATTTTTGATGCCGATGCGTTGATTCGCACATCTTGGGTGATGCGTGCTGTATATGTGGTGCTACACATTGCTATTGTACTCGTTACGATCTCGCGCGAGAAGAACGAGGACGAGATGACGGCTCACCTGCGCGGCGAGGCGCTCAAGGAGGTGGGATACACTCTGCTGATTCTTTATGCGGCGTATAGCATCGTGTCAGCGATTGTCAGCGATGAGATTAGGTACATTATGCACGACGAGGAGCTGATAACGCCCTTTATTGCGTGGGCACTATATTACGCACGTTTTGAGCATAAACTAAAGAAGTTGCGCAAGAGGGAGTTCACAATCTAAAGACCGACAGGATGGAGAACAAGATAAGAGTGGCGCGAGCCGAGAGGCGGATGACGCAGCAACAACTCGCCGACCAAACGGGTGTAAGTCGCCAGACGATAAACGCCATCGAGAGTGGGAAATTTATACCTTCGACCATCGTGGCAATGAAGATTGCACGGGTGTTTGAGCGGCCGGTGGAGGAGATTTTTTCCCTGGAAGAGGGGGATTAAAGCGAGGCTGTCCGAGTGGGACAGCCTCGCTTATTTTACTTTGTTTCAAAAAGATAGTTTCCTGAGCCGATGGCAATTCGCGTGTAGCCGTCGGCGTGTCCGACAACTCTCGCATCGGGTGAAGCGTTTATGGCTTTGCCGTCGAGCGTTACGCTATCGGCCGATGCGGAGGGAACGTAGATCTCAGCGGTGGTGTTGGCGGGGATTACAACACGCAGCGAGAACTCACCGTCGCGCTTCTGCCACTCGGCCTCAGCACGACCGTAGGGGGTGAGCTGCGATGCCTGCATATGCGTAAAGTCGGCTCCCGGGTGGGGCTTAACGATGATGGTCTTGAAACCGGCAGAGCCCTCGTGCAGACCGACAGCATCGCGGTAGAGCCAATCGCCGATAGCGCCGTAAGAGTAGTGGTTGAAGGAGTTCATTCCGTTATCGGGGATGGTGCGGTCGGGCATCATAGAGTTCCAGCGCTCCCAGATAGTGGTTGCACCCATCGTGACGGGATAGAGCCATCCGGGGTACTGATCGCGCAGCAGGAGTTTATAAGCCAGATCATTATAGCCAAACTCAGTCAAGACGTGGCAAATGTAGGGTGTGCCGAGGAAGCCAGTGGTGATGTGACCATACTTCTCGACATTGGCGGCGAGGTGAGCGGCAGCTTTGGCACGCATATTCTCAGGCAGCATATCGAAGTTAAGGGCCAGGACGTAGGCCGTCTGGGTTGAAGAGACCAGCATACCCGCAGGGGTGAGATAGTTCTCGCAGAAGGCCTCGCGCGCCTTAGCTGCGGCATCGGCATAGTAGCGGGCATCGTCTGTGCGGCCGAGAATCTCGGCTGTGCGGGCCATAATCGAGGCCGAATTGGCGAAGAAGCACTGCTGGACAAGCGGGGTATAGGTGACGGCAGAGTTGCCGGCATTGTCGTTATTGACGCTATAGAAGAGCCAATCGCCATAGTGCCAGCCGCTATTCCAGAGGTAGTCGTTGCTCTCTGTAATGACGTGGTCAACCCACGCCTTCATACTTGCATACTGCTCCTCCAGGATTGACTTGTCGCCATAGGCCATATAGTGCTGCCACGGAATGATCGTTGCTGCATCGGCCCAGCCCACGCGACCATAGCCGACAAGGCCAGGGAGGTTAGGGACAATATCGCTCACGCGACCATCCTTATGCTGGTCAAGAGCCAGATCCTTGAGCCACTTGCGGAAGAAGTTCTGCACGTCGCGGTTGAAAGTAGCGGTGCGGAAGAAGACCTGCGCATCACCCGTCCAGCCGAGGCGCTCATCGCGCTGGGGACAGTCGGTGGGGACATCGAGGAAATTGCCCGTCAGGCCCCACTGGATGTTGCTCTGGAGCTGGTTTACGAGTTCGTTCGATGAGGAGAAATTTCCATTCTCGGCGATGTTAGAGAAGATGACGGCGGCCTCGAAATTATCGGGATCAAGCTCGCCTTCGATACCCTCAACCCTCAGATAACGGAAACCATAGAAGGTGAATTTAGGCTCGAAGTGATCCTCCTCGCCGCTGCAGATGTAGGTACTCTGCGCCTTGGCCGAGCGGAGATTGACGGTGTAGAAGTTACCCTTCTCGTCGAGCACCTCGGCGTGAGAGATTACAATCTTCTGGCCCGGTTTGCCCTTATAGGTGACAACCTCGCGGCCAACAAGATTCTGACCAAAGTCCAGCACCTTCTCACCCGCGGGAGTGGTGATAACCTTGACGGGCTTGATGCGCTGATGGATAACGACAGGCTCGCTCTCGATGGCCACCAAATCCGAGAGGGGATAATCGGCAATCGCGACTTTCGGCCACGACGATGAATCGAATTCGGGTCGCGACCAGCCACTCTTTGCAAGGCGGGCATCGACAGTCTCGCCATCGTAAATCGTAGAGAGGAGGATGGGGCCCGTTGTAGAACGCCACTCGGAATCGGTAGTGATAATCTCCTGTGTGCCATCCTTATAGGTTACGACAACCTGCGCCAGAGCGCCCAGCTTCTTGATATTATAGACCGTGCGGCCGCTATCGGCAGCCCAGCCAAGAACGCTATGATACCAGCCACGACCGAGCTCGATGCCGATGGCATTTTTTCCCACGCGGAGCATCGACGTGATGTCGTAGGTTTGATACTGAAGGCGGGAGTTATACGATGTCCAGCCGGGGGCGTACTCCGCATTGCCGACCTTCGCACCATTAATCTCTGCCTCGTACATTCCGTGGGCGGTGACGTAGGCTACGGCCGAGGCGATGGGCTTTCGCAGGGTGAACTCTCGGCGCAAAAGGGGAGACTCCGTGCCCTGCTGCGTAGGCTCAATCCAGCGGGCCTGCCACTCATCGGGGGAAAGCAATCCCGTAAGCCACGACGAGCGGGCGCTCCAGCGTGAGGCCTTGTCGTGGTTATCCCATACGCGCACCTGCCAGGTGTAGCGCGTGCCCGACTTCAGAGCGGGGCCCTCGTAGCGTACTCCCGTGGAGGTGTCGGAGAGGACTTTGCCCGTATTCCAGATGCGGCGCTGTCCCTCATAGACAGAGATTTCGTAGGCGCTCTGGGTTGTGGAGCGGGTGGGGCTCTCGATAATCCAGCTCAACAGAGGTTGGCGAGAGTCGATGCCCACGGGCGCACTCATACGGTCAACACGAAGCGAGGTTACGGAGGGCTGTGCCACGGCAACAAGCGAAAGAAGAAGTGCAGAAAAGAGTAGAGTCAGTCGTTTCATAGTAGTAATTTTGCGTTTAAGTACAAATATACCATTTTTTTCGTGAGCGGATGGTGGAGATATTGATTTTTTCGATACGAGGCGTGATTTGGGCATCGACAGGTGCGAATGGTCAAAATGCAGCAGCATATTAGTGAGAAAATTACTTGCAATAAAATCTTTTATTTTATACCTTTGTAGCGATAATGTGTTTATAAGAAATTAATTCACTAACTTCATAATTAAAACAAAACTATGATTTCTTACAAAGATCTCGGCCTGGTGAACACCCGTGAGATGTTCAAGAAGGCTATCGAAGGTGGTTACGCGATTCCCGCGTTCAACTTCAACAATATGGAGCAGATGCAGGCTATCATCTCTGCTTGCGTAGAGTGCTCTTCACCCGTTATCCTCCAGGTTTCTTCTGGTGCTCGTAACTACGCTAACCAGACTCTGTTGCGTTATATGGCTCAGGGTGCTGTTGAGTTCGCTAAGGAGATGGGTAAGAACATTCCTATCGTTCTGCACCTCGACCACGGTAACTCATTCGAGCTCTGCAAGAGCTGTATCGATATGGGTTTCTCTTCAGTAATGATCGACGGTTCACACCTCCCCTACGAGGAGAACGTTGCTCTTACAAAGAAGGTTGTTGACTACGCACACCAGTTCGACGTAACCGTTGAGGGTGAGCTCGGCGTATTGGCAGGTGTTGAGGATGAGGTTTCTTCAGAGGTTGCTCACTACACCCGTCCTGAGGAGGTAGTTGACTTCGTTACCAAGACCGGTTGCGACTCATTGGCTATCTCAATCGGTACTTCACACGGTGCTAACAAGTTCAAGCCCGAGCAGTGTACTCGCAACGAGGATGGTATCCTTGTACCTCCCCCCTTGCGTTTCGACATCCTCGAGGAGATCGAGAAGCAGTTGCCCGGATTCCCCATCGTATTGCACGGTTCATCATCAGTTCCCCAGGAGTATGTGAAGATCATCAACACTCACGGTGGTGCTTTGAAGGATGCTGTAGGTATTCCCGAGGTGGGGTTGCGTAAGGCTGCTAAGTCTGCAGTTTGCAAGATCAACATCGACTCTGACGGCCGTCTTGCTATGACCGCTATGGTTCGCAAGGTATTCGTTGACAACCCCGCTGAGTTCGATCCCCGTAAGTACTTGGGTCCCGCTCGTGACGAGCTCAAGAAGCTCTATATGCACAAGTGCGTGAACGTTCTGGGTTCAGCTGGTACGGTAGAGTAAGCAATATTTTGCTAAATATGAGGCGGCTTTCGAGCCGCCTTTTTTGTTGGGAGGTGCATATAGAGCTTCTGCGAAGCAATATTCACATTCCCTCCAAACCTCCCTTTGAGAAAGGGAGGCTTAGGTCGCTGCGCTCCGAAGAGGAATTTACAATATATTTATACACAAGTGCGTGAACGTTCGGGCTGAGGCTGGTACGGTAGAGTAAGCAAATGCGCTTTCAATATGAAAAGGCGATCCCAAAGGATCGCCTTTTTTGTTGGCAGGTGCATATAGAGCTTCTGCGAAGACCTATCATATTCCCTCCAAGCCTCCCTTTGAGAAAGGGAGGC
The DNA here is from genome assembly GCA_045650235.1 of Alistipes sp. Taxonomy (GTDB): domain Bacteria; phylum Bacteroidota; class Bacteroidia; order Bacteroidales; family Rikenellaceae; genus Alistipes. The sequence goes on from JAZRQX010000002.1 coordinate 5,229, forward strand.
TTAGGTCGCTGCGCTCCGAAGAGGAATTTACGGTATATTTATGCACAAGTGCGTGAACGTTCGGGCTGAGGCTGGTACGGTAGAGTAAGCAAATGCGCTTTCAATATGAAAAGGCGATCCTTTGGGACCGCTTTTTTTGTTGGCAGGTGCATATAGAGCTTCTGCGAAGACCTATCATATTCACCTAAAGATAATAGATTGCCACGTCGCTACGCTCCTCGCAATGACCTATTAATAACAGTATCAAGGTAGATAATTCCGGAAAAGAAGGTTCGCTCGTGTGAGAGTCTACATACCGATTACTTGTAAGTACATTATGCAAAACAAAAAAAACCTGCTCCCGATATAGGAACAGGTTTTTATTTTCAAGCGAGCGCTACTCGCCTACGATTACATTGCACCGATTGACTTGAGGTACTCAACGCTCATTGCAACGCACTCCATAGGAGTCTTGTCCATTGAGGGGTTGTCCTGCTCAACTACGAGCCACTTGCTACCTACCTCGTTGGTTGCAGCCTCTACGATAGCAGCGATATCAACTACACCGTGGCCAAGGGGACGGAACTCGAAAGCTGATGACTTCTTCTCCTCACCCTCGTTCAAACCGATAAGTGCATAGGGATCGCCCTCCATCTCACCCTCGATGTGGTAGTTCTTGAGGTGAACAACGGGTGAACGGTTGGTGTACTTCTTCAAGTACTCAACGGGATTCAAACCAGAGTAGTGTACCCAGCACTGGTCGAGCTCGGTCTGCAACAGGTCAGCAGGAACGTTTGCGTAGAGGTAATCCAAACCGTGCTCACCGCTCTCGAGCTTCTTGAACTCGAAGTCGTGGTTGTGGTAAAGAAGGGTAAGACCAGCAGCCTTGCACTTCTCACCGATAGCGCGGATCTCCTCAACCATCTGCAAGAACAACTCGCCACCGGGACGACGCTCCTCGGTTACGTAGGGAACTACGATGTACTCGCAACCTACAGCCTTGTAGTCAGCGATTACCTTGTCAACGTCAGCCAACATATCTGCCAGGGGCACGTGAGCTGAAATGGGGTTCAAACCGATCTCCTTGCACCAAGCGTTAACCTGTGCAGGATCGTTCTCGAACAAACCAGCGAACTCAACGCCGTCGAAACCGAGAGCCTTGATCTTCTGGAGAGTACCCTTGAAATCAGCCTCCATATCACCGCGTACGCTGTACAACTGAACAGCCACGGGCAACTTCTTAGCAGCCTCCTCAGCGGGAGCAGCCTTCTGTGCGTTACCGCCGCAAGATACCATAAATGCAGCAGCTACGACCATCAAAAGTGATGAAATCTTCTTCATTGTCATTAATTTTTAGTTATTTGTGAAAATTTGGATTCGCATTAAGCCAAATATGCGACAAAGATATGTTTTTTTTATCACATTGCAAACATTTGACGCTCAAATTCACACATTTGGAGCTACAAAACAGTTAATTAATCGTTACAGCGGGGGCGCTGGACGAGGATTGCCACAGCCGCACAAAGGCCCATAATGACGGGATAGTAGAGGTAGCGGATAATCTCGACGGGCGAGATTGCGGCCAAGCCTGCCGCCATAAGCAACTGCGCACCGTAGGGAAGGAGGCCCTGAATAAAACACGAGAAGGTATCCAGAAGGCTTGCCACGCGGCGCGGTGCGATGCCAAAACGCTGGCCGATATCACGGGCGATGGAGCCGACGGAGATGATGGCTACGGTGTTGTTGGCAGTGCAGATGTCGGCCACGACTACGAGCGTTGCAATTGAGGCCTCGGCTCCACGGCGTGAGCTAAGGCGCGAAGTGAGGAGCGAGATCAGATAGTTGATACCGCCGTTGATGCGGATCATCTCCAACATTCCGCCCGCCATCATAGTGATGATGATGAGCTGTCCCATTGAGTCGATACCCTGCCCCATCGTCGAGAACCAATCCAGGACAGAGACCCTGCCGCAGCAGATTCCGATAAGGCCCGACGAAAGAATTCCGGCAACAAGGACCTTCAGCACATTGACACCTGCGGCAGCCATAACGAGTACCAGCAGGTAGGGAATCATCGTGTACCACGGAGAGTCGATTGCGGTGGCAGCGTAGGAGATGGTCTGCTCGGACGAGAAGATATAGATCAGCAGAGTGATGACAGCCGCAGGGGCGACGATAGCAACGTTGGTGCGAAATTTATCGCGCATCGAGCAGCCTTGAGTGCGTGTGGCGGCGATGGTAGTGTCGGAGATAAACGACAGATTATCACCAAACAACGCTCCGCCCACAACGATGGCCACGATCCACGGCATCGAGCAACCCGTCTGGGTTGAGATGGCTGTTGCAATAGGGGTAAGAGCTACGATTGTGCCAACCGATGTACCAATTGACAGCGAGGTGAAGCAGGCGGCGAAGAAGATTCCTGCAGGGAGGAACTGCTCGGGGACGATGCGCAAAGTGAGATCGACGATGGCATCCACAGCCCCCATAGCCTTGGTCGAAGAGGCAAAAGCACCCGCCAGGACGAAGATCCAGATCATCAGCATAATATTGTGATCGGTAGCTCCGCGCGAGTAGTCACCGATGCTCTCGGCGATGGTGCGGTGGTGTGTCATTGCGATGGCAACAATCGAGGCGGCCATTCCTGCTACGGTGATCGGGATTTTGTAGAAGTCGTTGGCGATGATTGAGCCCACGAGATAGATCCCCAGAAATACCAGCAGGGGAAGGAGGGCCAGAGCATTTGCTTTTGTCGGTTTCTGCATTGTCAAACGTTTTTACGGTTGCAAAAATAGTTGATATTGATAAATTAACAATAAAAATTGACAGCTTTATATATAAAGAGGTGATTTCCGAGAGCGAAAGTGGGCAACAGAGGGGGTATGAAGTGTCTGACCAGAGGGAGAGGATGGGATTTTGAGGGAGCGAAAAGAGCATCAGGAGGGATGTTGGCGGCCATTTTCGATATTTTTTGAAGAAAATTTGCAAAAAGAGGTCGGATTTTTTGGTTGATTCAAATTTGTTTCATACTTTTGCACCGCTCGATAAGGGTAAATGCTGTTGTAGCTCAGTGGTAGAGCACTTCCTTGGTAAGGAAGAGGTCACGAGTTCAATCCTCGTCAACAGCTCTGAAGAGGGGTCACATTATGTGGCTCCTTTTTTGTTTTGTGGGTAACCGAGAGGTTGCCTTTTGTTTTTGCACATCACTCTACCCTACCCCATTGCATAGACTTCGTGGCGGATAAGTTGGCATTTCTGGGCAGGTGTACCCGTGAGTGTATGGGGGTCGATGGGGCGTGAGAGAGTAATCGTAATCTCGCTACCACGTTGAGAGAACAGTTCACTTGCAAGTAGCAGCAACTCCACATTAAACCTTATGCCCAGCGCCTGACGTAGGCGCGCGAGACGATAAAATCGCTGAGAGAGTGTGCCATCAACATAGACGGGTACGATGCGGCGATCGTAGCGCTCAGCATCTCGCACGAAGCGGTCGCGCCACTCAAGATCCGTAACGCGGCCATCGCAAAAGCGTGAGCAGAGCCCCGCAGGGAAGGTGAGGATCTGCCGGGTGGAGGAAGCGAGGGCTTCGTGGTAGAGGCGGAGGTAGGGATGGCTCTGGCGGCCAAATTTATTGACGGGAATCCAGAGCGGGCGGAGGGGTTCGATATGCATCAGAAGGTCGTTCACGACAACGCCCACATCGCTCCACTCGCGCAGCAGCATATCGGCAAGCAACATCCCATCCAGAGCCCCGAAGGGGTGGTTGGCAACGAAGATGTAGCGATCCGAAGCAGACAGGTCAGAAAGAAAACGCACGCGGCTTGAGATCTCCAGCTCACGAAAGACGTGGCGCAGGAAATCGGTAGGCGGAAGCGACTGGCCCGACTTAAGGAGGAGGTTGATGCGCTGCTCGTGAAGAAGACGGCGCAGCAGATAGACGGCCCAGCGTGGCAGGTGCTGGCCGGTGCGGGAGTGGATTATCTGTTCGATGGAGATCACGATGGCGAATGTGCAATTTTCGTGCAGAAGATTTTTTGAGAATTTACCGCGCCGAGAGTGATTTTAGAGGAAAGGTTTGTATTTTTGTAGAAACAAACTTTCCGGAGAATGAAAAAGATTCTTTTACTTGTGGCGGTTGAGGCCGAGATCGGCGGGCAGGGCATCGAGCAGCTCAAGGGCGAGTGCGACATCTGCTTCGTAGGCGTGGGTAAGCTACGCGCATTTGAGGCTACACTCGCGGCTCTCGTGCAGGGCGAGTACGATGCGGTGATAAACATCGGAACGTGCGGATCGTTCCGCCATCCGTTTGGAACGCTGTTGCGACCTTCGACGGTGGTGCAGGGCGATATCTACATCGACTCGATTTTCGCGACCGAACCAGAGTTGCTTGGAACGGGTGACGAGGGGTGCAGCATAGCTTCGTCGGACAATTTCATCGGGGCAGATACGCCTGCCGAGCAGCGCCGACTCATCGAGCCGCACGACTGTATGGATATGGAGAGTTATGCCATCGTACGGGCCACGAAATTCTACGCTCGGCAAAGCAGCAAGGCTGAGCCGAAGATGTATATGCTCAAGGTGGTGAGTGATGCGTGCGACAGCACGATAGAGGATTGGGAGAGCCGCGTGGAGCGTCTGCGACCGACGTTGATGGAGGCTGCGAAGGAGCTAATCGAGGCGATTAAATAACTGCGAATATGAAACTTAAGGCTAATTGCAAGATAAATATAGGTTTGGATGTATTGCGTCGCCGTGAGGATGGGTATCACGACCTGGAGACGGTGATGGTGCCCGTTGCGGGACTATATGACGAGGTGGAGGTTGTGGCCTGCGAGGGCGAGTCGGGGCTTCACATCGTGGGTATGGAGATTGATTGCGACACGGAGCAGAACATCTGTATGAAGGCACTCAGGCTGATGCAGAGCCGCTACGGCATCGGACAGGCGCAGATAACACTACACAAACAGATCCCCTTCGGAGCGGGTTTAGGTGGCGGATCGGCCGATGGCACGGCGGTGATTGTGGCGCTGAACGAGATTTACTCTTTGGGGCGGCAGGAGGCCGAGTTGATTGAGCGGGCGGCAGAGCTGGGTAGCGACACGGCATTCTTCGTACGCAACACGCCACAGCTGTGCGAAGGTCGCGGAGAGGTGATGACGCCCATCGAGATTGATATTAAGGGGCGGTGGTTGGTGCTGATAAAACCCGACGAGAGTGTCTCAACACGCGAGGCGTATGCGGGGGTGAGGCCGGCTGTGCCGGAGCGGAGACTCACGGAGCGCGTGGCAGAGCCTATCGAGAGGTGGCAAGGGAGTGTAAAGAATGATTTTGAGGAGTCGGTATTCAAGGCTCATCCTGCGCTGGCAAGAATAAAAGAGGAGTTGCTCGAGTCGGGTGCGGTGTATGCCGCGATGTCGGGTAGCGGCTCGACCATCTTCGGAATCTTCGACTGCGAGCAGGCGGCTCGGAGGTGGAGCGAGAGAACGCAATACATATATAAGATGTAAAAAAGGTTGTCCAATTCTATGCTTGGACAACCTTTTTCTTAAAGTCGTATAACAAGAGGCATTTCAAGGCTTGCGAAGCACGAAAAAGCACAGCATACTAAAGCGTATGTGAGCATTTTGAGGGCAAGCGTAACGCAGAAAGGGCCTTGTTATACGGCTTTATTTATGAGATTTGGGTTTGGTCGTGAGAGTCTTAACGAAATATGCGAGAATCCTATCGCGTTGCTCCTTGGTGGGCTCGATGATGCGGTAGCGGCCATTGGCATCGGGGGTGAACTCAGTAACGCCCTCGCCTACGACCTTCACATCGCCTCGCTGGCTGAGTGTCCACATATCGGCGTCGGGATGGCAAGCGTAGAGAGCCGAGATAACATCCCACGTCGGGCGGTCGTAAGGCATCTTCAGGTAGGCTTTGTAGCCCTCGACCATCGGATTGTCGGCCCACTTAAAGTCGTTGGCTATGCTGCTGCCCGGGTACTGGATCTGATCGCCCAGAGTCCAAGGCACGACAACCATCGGGATGGGCGACTCCGAGAAGAAATACTTCGAGGCCTCGAGGTCGTTCCAGACGTTATACTCGCGATAGTTAGGCAGAACGAACTCTCCCGCCATAATCGAGAAATACTCGACCTTGCGCTCGACAAGCTCGCGGCCCGAGAGAGGCGAATACTTATCGGGGCCGCTCTGCAGGAGCTGGGCCATAGTGGTTGAGAAGCCGACCGTGACAATGACGACCGACTTATCGGGTTGCTCGGCGAGGATGCGGCGGTACATATCGACAGCCTCCTCGTATTTGGGATTTTTCGAGCGGCGGAACAGAGGCTTGCCTTTCTCGTCCTTTAATTGGCTGACAACGGTGCAGTAATCGACGCAATCCATATCCGTAACGCAGGCGGTATTGACACCGATGGGGAGCTTCTTGTAGCCGTACCAAAGGAGCATAATGTCGATATACTCGGCCGAGTGGGGATTGTTCTTGTGAACGCTCACACCCAGAAGATTGATATTGCCCTGATCCATATTCTTGAAGAGCAGATCGAGCGCCATAGCATCGTCGATGTCGTTGCCCATATCGGTCTCGAAGATAATCGACTGAGGCTTTGCAACAGATTGCGCCGCAGCCACAAGGCTGAGCGAGCAGAGCATAAGGAGAAGGAGAAGTCGTTTCATAGTGGTTATGTTTTAAGGTTGCAGTCTCTAAAATTCGAGGCCGTAATCCTCGCGGAGCGAGCGCTCCAGCTCCGCAGCACAGAGAAAGCGGTGAGCCTCGATGCCCAATTCGATAGCGGCGGCGACGTTGGCCTCATTGTCGTCGATAAAGATCGACTCCTCGGGGATGAGAGCGTAACGGTCGAGAAGACAACGATAGATTGCAGCATCGGGCTTTAGAAGGTGCTCCTCGCCCGAGACGACAATGCCGTCGAACTCGCCAAAGACGGGGTAGGTGTCGCAGATCATCGGGAAGGTCTCGGCCGACCAGTTGGTAAGGCCATAGATTTTATAGCCGGCGGCCTTCAGGCGGCGCAAAACATCAGCCGTACCCTCAACCTCACCACCCATCATCTCGATCCAGCGGGTATGGTAGATGGCGATAGCCTCTTTCCACTCGGGATGCAGGACCTGCAGCTCTCTCACGCCCTCGGCGAAGGGTTTGCCGCCATCCATCTGCAGATTCCACGAGTAGAGGCAGATGTTATTCAGGAACCACTCGCTGCGCTCCTCGTTGCCAAAATATTTGTCGTAGAGATAGCGGGGATTCCAATCGACAAGGACACCGCCGAAGTCGAAGATAATATTCTTTAGAGGTTTCATAATCAAATGCAATCTTTTCTTGGGTTATCCTACTGCGAGATCTTGACCAGCGCCTCGCGGTAAGCGTTCAGGATGCGAGACTTGGAGATAAAGCCCAAATAGCGATTATCGCGATCGACAACGGGCAGCATCCAAGTGTGGTTCTCCTCGAAGCGAGGCAGAACGCTCTGCACCTGCTCGTGCTCGAGAATCTTATACGGGGGCTGGATCATATAGTAGGTAATCGAGCGGCCCCAACGATCCTGTTTGAACATATCCTCACGCAGATCGTCCAGCTGGACAACGCCCAACAGGTGTCCGAAGTTGTCGATCACGGGGAAGATATTGCGGCGAGCCGAGGAGATGATATGGACGATGTCGCCCAGAGTCATATTCTCCTTGATGCGGATAAAATCGGTCTCCATCAAATCCTCCAGCTTCATAAAGACGAAGGCCGACTGATCCTTATCGTGCGTGAGAAGTTCGCCACGCATACGCAGCTGCTTGGTGTAGATCGAGTCGCGATCGAGAGCATAATCCACCGCAAACGAGATGGCGGCAACGATCATCAGCGGGATGAACAGACCGTAGCCATTAGAGAGCTCGGCGATAAGGAAGATCGACGTAAGCGGGGCCTTCATAACCCCCGCCATAACGCCTGCCATACCTACCAGCGTGAACGAGACGATGGGGATATTCCAGTCGAACAGAGTATTGCAGACCAAAGCCACGATAGCTCCCATAAAGGCTCCCACGAAGAGCGACGGCGCAAAGGTTCCTCCCACACCGCCCGAGGCATTGGTGGTGGCCATAGCGATAACCTTGAAGAACATAATGGCCGTAACGTAGATGATGGCAACCCACTCGATAGAACTGAACTTGAAGAAGAGCGACTTATCGAATAGCGCCGTCACATTGCCGTGCATAAGCGAGGTAAGTCCCTCGTAACCCTCACCATAGAGCGGTGGGAAGATAAAGATAAGCACACCCAGCACAACGCCCGCGAAGGCCCAGCGCTTGGTCTGCGAGGAGATATTCTTGACGAACGTTCCGATTATCGAGTTCATCGAGGTGAAGTAGTACGACATAAGTCCGCAGCAGACACCCAGCAGAACATACAACGGAATCTGGTTGATCACAAAGACATCAGCCTCGCTCAGCGTAACGGCGATGATAGGATCGAAGCCGCGGTAGATAAGCGCTGTCGTAGTTGCCGTTACACAGGCCAACAGCAGCGGGAAGATCGAGGTGGAGGTGATGCCGAGCATCAGGATCTCCAGAACGAAGACCACGCCCGTGATGGGGGCTTTGAAGATGGCCGACACGGCCGCTCCCGCGCCACAGCAGAGCAGAAGCGTGAGATCCTTATAGTTAAGGCGAGCCAGCTTGCCCACATTGGAGCCGATGGCGGCTCCCGTAAGCACGATGGGGGCCTCGGGTCCGACCGAGCCACCAAATCCGATGGTGGTAGCACCACCCACGATCGACGACCAGCAGTTGTGGCTGGCGATACGCGAATCACGACGCGACATTGCGTACAGAACGCGCGTAACGCCCTCCGAGATCTCATCGCGGACGATATACTTAACGAACAGAGTAGCCAGGATGATACCGATGGCAGGATAGATCAAAAAGAGTACCTGTGCCCTGTCGGAGGGAAACCACGTCACAAGAGCCGAGCGCACACCGTGCAGCAGCATCTCAAAGAAGCAGGTTCCTAAGCCCGCCAACAAACCCACAACAATGGCCAGCAGGGCGATCATCTGTCGCTCGCTAAGGCGATTGCTAAGGCGACGGAGCAGGCTCAAGATCCACTCCAATATGTTTCGTCTTAAATCCCTGAACATAAGTTACCCCAAAGGGGATTTGCAGTTTTAACTATTTTACAGACTTGTACATCTCGGCCTGACGGGCGATAAGCTCCTTATCGTCGAAGTAGTTGATCTTCATCGCACGACGTACCATATCGAGCGTCTCGGCAGCCTCGGCACGAGCCACATCGCAACCCTTCTTCAGGATCTCATATACGCCCTCGATGTCCTGCTCATACTCCTTACGGCGCGCACGGATAGGCTCCAGCATCTGCTGCAGAACAGCGTAGAGGAACTTCTTGACCTTCACGTCGCCCAGACCGCCACGCTGGTAGTGAGCCTTCAACTCGTCCAAGCAAGCGTAGTCGGGAAGGAACTCGGCAAAGTGGTCGGTGCAAGAGAAGGCATCGAGATAGGTGAAGACGCAGTTGCCCTCGATTTGGCCGGGGTCCTCGATGCGGATATGATTGGGGTCGGTGTACATACTCATAACCTTCTTACGCAAATCCTCGGCCGTATCCGAGAGGTAGATGCAGTTGCCGAGCGACTTCGACATCTTGGCCTTGCCATCGGTGCCGGGCAATCGCAGACAAGCCGAATTAGAGGGGAGCAAAATCTCGGGCTCGACCAGAGTCTCGCCATAGACCGAATTGAACTTATGAACGATCTCGCGCGTCTGCTCGATCATAGGTTCCTGATCAACACCCGCGGGAACGGTCGTAGCGCGGAAAGCGGTGATGTCCGACGCCTGCGAGATGGGATAGGTGTAGAAACCGACGGGGATAGACTTACCGAACTCGCGCATAACGATCTCGGTCTTAACGGTCGGGTTGCGCTCCAAACGAGCAACGGTAACGAGGTTCATATAGTAGAAGGCGAGCTCCGTAAGCTCGGGAACCATACTCTGGATGAAGATGGTAGACTTGGTGGGATCGATACCACACGAGAGGTAGTCGAGAGCCACCTCGATGATATTCTGGCGAATCTTCTCGGGGTTGTCGGCGTTGTCGGTCAAGGCCTGAGCGTCGGCAATCATAATGAAGATCTTCTCGAAGAGGCCCGAGTTCTGCAACTCAACGCGCTGACGAAGCGAGCCAACGTAGTGGCCCAAATGAAGTTTTCCGGTGGGGCGGTCGCCCGTAAGAATGATTTTTCCCATTTTTGTATATTTTTCTTATAATTATTCTGCCTGACAGGCCTCGGTTTGCTTTTACAAAGGCCCGATAATAACTACAAATGTAAGAATTTATCGCCGATGAGCCAAAAAAAATAGCACAACGTCGAGATTTTTTCTTATATTTGTAATCCGTTAAACAAAAATTTGAGCGTTATGAAGATTGATCACATAGGCATTTGGTGCGAGGATATTGAGCGAATGAAGGATTTTTATACCAAATATTTTGCTTGCCGCGTGGGTGAGATTTACAGCAATCCTGCAAAGAAATATTCATCGTATTTCCTCTCGTTCAGCAGCGGCGGTGCGCGCGTGGAGCTGATGAACAGACCCGACATCACGGAGGAGCCTTCGCGCAGGGGTATGATCAGAGGACTTGCGCATTTGGGCCTCACGGTGGGCAGCAAATACGAGGTGAACGAGCTGGTGGAGCGTCTGCGCGCGGATGGTTACACCATAGCAAGCGAGTGCCGCACCACGGGAGATGGTTATTACGAGGCTATCGTACTCGATCCCGAGGGTAATCGTGTGGAGGTTTGCGCCGAATAAATTTATAGCAAGGTGATTTTTGCGTTACGCAATTTCCATAAAAAAAGCCTGTCTGCTAAATGCAAACAGGCTTTTTCTTTTATACCTAAAATAGTATAACAAGAGGAATTTCAAGGCTTGCGATGGCCTTAAAACCGCAGCATACTAAGCGTATGTGAGGATTTTGAGGCCGAGCGTAAGGTTGCGTTTAAGCGAGGGCAGAGGGAGCTTGCTCACTTTGCCGAGCGTAGCAACCAAAAGGAACTTAACGCGGAAATTACCTTGTTAGACTATTTTACCATACCGACGTAGTTGTGGGGAGTAATAGCACGCAACTCCTCCTTAACACTCTCGGCTACATCCAGCGTCTCGACAAACTCCTTGATAGTCTGCTCGGTGATGTGGCCGCCCGTACGGGTGAGGGCCTTCAGAGCCTCGTAGGGGTTGGGGTATGCCTCGCGGCGCAGGATAGTCTGCATAGCCTCCGCTACAACAGCCCAGTTATCCTCCAGGTCGGCTGCCAGAGCAGCATCGTTCAGGATAACCTTGCCCAGGCCCTTCTGAAGTGATGCGAAACCAATCATCGAGTGAGCAACGGGCACACCCACGTTACGCAAAACGGTCGAGTCGGTCAAATCACGCTGCATACGCGAGATGGGGAGCTTGGCGGCCAAGTGCTCGTAGATAGCGTTTGCAACGCCGAAGTTACCCTCGGCATTCTCGAAGTCGATGGGATTCACCTTGTGGGGCATAGCCGACGAACCAACCTCGCCCTTCTTGACCTGCTGGCGGAAGTACTCCATAGATATATAGGTCCACATATCGCGCGCGAGGTCCATCAGGATGTTGTTGATGCGCTTCATAGCGTCGAACGTAGCAGCCAGGTTGTCGTAGTGCTCGATCTGAGTGGTGTACTGAGCGCGCACCAGGCCCAGAGAGTCAACGAAGTTGTTACCGAACTCCACCCAGTCGATCTCGGGGTAGGCAACGTGGTGGGCATTGAAACCGCCCGTAGCGCCGCCGAACTTAGCCATAGGCTCTACGTCCTGCAACAGATCGACCTGACGCTCCAAACGCTCAACAAAGACCTTGAACTCCTTGCCCAGACGCGTAGGCGATGCGGGCTGGCCGTGAGTATGAGCGAGCATAGGTACCTCCTCCCATTGCTCGGCCAGAGAGTAGATCTTGTCGATGAGCTCGTGCAGAGCGGGGAGATAAACCTCCGTGAGGGCCTCCTCCAGAAGCAGCGGAGTGGCCGTATTGTTGATATCCTGTGAGGTCAGACCAAAGTGAACGAACTCGCGGTAGTCGTTCAGGCCCAACTGCTCCAACTTCTCCTTGAGAAGGTACTCGACAGCCTTAACATCGTGGTTGGTAACGCTCTCGATCTCCTTGACGTGGAGCGCATCCTCCATAGTAAAGTCGGTATAGAGCTTGCGAAGCTCATCGTAAGCCGACTTGGGTACGCCCGCAAGCTGCGGAAGAGGAAGCTCGCACAAAGCGATGAAATACTCGACCTCAACGCGAACACGGTAGCGAATAAGTGCGTACTCCGAAAAATAATTCGACAAAGCTGACGTTACTTTGTTATAGCGGCCATCGACCGGCGAGATAGATAAAAGTTGATGTGACATATTAAATCGGATTATTTGGCTTCAAAATTAATACTTTTTATCCACACCGCGAACAGATATTTCACGGAATGACGATTTTTTTGTAAATTTGCGAAGATTTTTATTCCACTCCGACCTCGGAGCCGGCCGACGTGGGGTTGAAAAGAACAAAAACAGACAGAACAGGAAATGTTAGACTCTATTATAAACTTTATACAGCGAAATCCTCTGACCACGATTATCTTCGTGATGTTGCTGGTCTTTGCCCCCTCGACATTCGGGGTGTTGCTCGGTGTGATTGCCATCGTATTGCTATTGCTGATGGCCATTCCGTTCTACCTTCTCTATCGTGTGCGACGCGCAAGCCGCAAGATCGAGGATGAGGCTCGACAGTCGGGTGCGGGTGGCTACACCTACTCGCAGCGCGGATATGACTTCCGAAGCAGCGCCAACCATAGTGCGAACAGAGAGGGCGACGTGAAGGTATATTCGACCACGGAGCAGCCGCAGAAGCGAGTGAGTGACTCGGTGGGAGATTATGTCGATTTCGAGGAGGTCAAGGAGAAGAAGTAGTTATGTTAGCTCTTTTTGAATCAATAGGCAGATATGTGCTGCTGATGCAGAAGGTATTTTCGCGTCCCGAGAAGATGCGGATTTACTATTCGCGTATTATGCACGAGATGGAGGCATTGGGACTGAACTCAATCGGACTGACGGCCATAATCTCGGTATTTATCGGCTCGGCTGTGACGCTGCAGATGGCCATCACGCTGGAGTCGCCTTTTATTCCGCAATTTATGATCGGATACGCTACGCGCGAGGTGATGATTCTGGAGTTCTCATCGACCGTTGTGGCGCTGATTCTGGCCGGTAAGGTGGGATCGAACATCGCATCCGAGATCGGCACGATGCGTATCACGGAGCAGATCGACGCGTTGGAGATTATGGGTGTAAACTCGGCCTCGTATCTGATTCTGCCGAAGATTATGGCAACGGTGTTCTTCTTCCCGTTCCTTGCCATCTTCAGTATGCTGATCGGAATCGGCGGAGGATATGGAATTGCTGTTTTGACGGGAATTATGAACCCCGTAGAGTATATCGACGGACTGAAATACTGCTTCTACACCAGCGAGATATGGTATGCGCTGACGAAGATGGTATTCTTCGCATTCTTCATCACCAGCATCTCGGCCTACTGCGGCTACTACGCCAAGGGCAACTCGCTCGAGGTGGGTAAGGCTTCGACACAGGCCGTAGTGATCAGCTCGATCGTGATTATGATCTGCAACCTTATATTAACTCAACTCTTAAGAACGTGATCAAGGCGGAAAATATAGTAAAGTCGTTCGACGGACGCACCGTGCTCAATGATATTTCGGTGGAGTTCGGAACGGGACAGTGCAATCTCATCATTGGCCGCAGTGGTTCGGGCAAGACCGTGCTGCTCAAGTCGCTCGTAGGACTGCACGAGGTGGACGAGGGGGCAATCTATTACGACGATATCTGCTTCTCGAAGCTCGACTTCCGCGCCCGCAAGGCCATACGCAAGGATGTGGGTATGATCTTCCAGGGCGGAGCGCTGCTCGATGCATCGACCGTGGCGGAGAATGTGAAGCTGCCGCTCGACCTGTTTACCGACAAATCGGAGGAGGAGAAGATGGAGAGAGTGAACTACTGTCTGAAGCGTGTGAATCTGGACAATGCGCACCACCTCTACCCATCGGAGCTTAGTGGCGGAATGGTAAAGCGCGCCGCCATCGCGCGTGCCATCGTGCTCAACCCGCGATACCTCTTCTGCGACGAGCCCAACTCGGGATTGGATCCGCAGACCTCGATCGTGATCGACAACCTGATTCACGACATCACCAAGGAGTACAACATAACGACAATCATCAACACACACGATATGAACTCGGTGATGGAGATCGGCGAAAAGATCGCATTCATCTACGAAGGAAACAAATGGTGGGAGGGCACGAACAAGGATATTCTGCAGGCCGACAACAGAGAGTTGGCCGACTTCGTGTTCGCCTCGGCAATGGCCAAGCGCGCACGCGGAACTTTGTAAAGAGAGCCTATTCTGCTCGCCGCAGGTTAACAGATTGTTAAGTTTGTAAAAAATATTATTTTTTTGCCCACGGAAAATTTGTTTTATAGTGCGAAAATGTATAATTTTGCGCTGTTAAAAAAGTAACAGAAGTTTTAATTCAAATAATCAAATCAAAATTATGGCACAGATTAAGATTGGTATCAACGGTTTCGGACGTATCGGCCGTATGGTATTCCGCGCTGCTTGCACGCAGACTGACAAGTACGATGTAGTAGGTATTAACGACCTTTGCCCCGTAGAGTACTTGGCTTATATGCTTAAGTATGACACTATGCACGGCAAGTTCGATGGCACTATCGAGTACTGCACTGAGAACAACCTTCTTATCGTAAACGGTAAGTCAATCCGCGTAACTGCTGAGCGCAATCCCGAGGATTTGAAGTGGAATGAGGTTGAGGCTGAGTACGTAGTTGAGTCAACTGGTTTGTTCCTCACCGCTGAGAAGGCTGAGGCTCACATCAAGGCTGGTGCTAAGTACGTAGTTATGTCAGCTCCTGCTAAGGATAAGACTCCTATGTTCGTTTGCGGTGTTAACACCAACACTTACGCTGGTCAGACTATCGTTTCTAACGCATCTTGCACCACCAACTGCTTGGCTCCCATCGCTAAGGTGTTGAACGACAACTGGGGTATCGCTGACGGTTTGATGACCACCGTTCACGCTACTACCGCTACTCAGAAGACTGTTGACGGTCCCTCTTTGAAGGACTGGCGTGGTGGCCGCGCTGCTGCTGGCAACATCATCCCCTCTTCAACTGGTGCTGCTAAGGCTGTAGGCGTAGTTCTTCCCGAGCTCAACGGTAAGCTTACCGGTATGGCATTCCGCGTTCCTACTTTGGACGTTTCAGTTGTTGACTTGACCGTTAACTTGGCTAAGCCCGCTACCTATGCTGAGATTTGCGCTGCTATGAAGGCTGCATCAGAGGGTGAGTTGGCAGGCGTTCTGGGTTACACCGATGAGGACGTTGTATCATCAGACTTCCTCGATGACGCTCGCACTTCAATCTTCGACGCTAAGGCTGGTATCGCTTTGACTGACACATTCGTTAAGGTTGTATCTTGGTACGACAACGAGTGGGGTTACTCAAACAAGGTTCTTGACTTGATCTCAGTTATGAAGGCTTACAACAAGTAATCTTCACTGATTAAATAAGAAAGCTGCGACCGAAAGGTTGCAGCTTTTTTTGTATTTTCTAATAGAAGGCGGGGCGAGGAGTGAGGGCGAGGGCGCAAGTTACGGTCGTTACGGGTTAAGACCTCGGATTAGAGCTTCAGCTCGATAGAGGTGCCCGACCACTGGTTTACCTTATGCACTACATTATATATAGTGTCGCGGCCGGCGGAGACTTTGACGCTGAGTTTGAAGGGCTCCGTCTCGGCAATGTCGCGCTCCGAAGGGAGCGTGTGGGGAACGAGATATATATAGGCGACGATGCCCTCCGTCTCAGGCGTTGAGAGGCGCACCTCGCGGGGGAGGGTGAAACCATCGGGGGCAACCTTGAGGTTTGAACCGACGGGGGCGATGTTGTCCTGCTCACCCACGACTTCGACAACTTTTCCTTCGGCATCGGTACAGCCACAAGAGATGGCGATGTTGTAGCGCCATATCTCGGCATAGGTGCTGCGTATCTGAATGTTAAACTTTTTTGCCATAAATCATTGTGCCGCCAAGGGGCGCAAAGGCCACCCGAAGGCGGGAAAAATGTTAATCAATGAAAATTAGTTACATTAGGTCGATACAAAAATAACAATTATTTGCAGAATTTGTGAAAAATTTGTACTTTTGCCTGCTATTTAGTGCGAGATGGAGCTTAGCAAACAATATTCCGTGGCATATAAAGGCCTGAAAAACAGTACTTACGACTTCGATTTCGAGGTCGGCGATGCCTTGTTTGCAGCTTACCAAAGCAAGGATATTCTCGGCGGAGATTGCCGCGTTAAGGCCACGATGAGAAAAGGCGAGAGCCAATTGGAGTTCGATTTTCTGATCGAGGGTGAGGTAACGTGCGAGTGCGACCGCTGCCTGGAGCCTTGCGCCGTGCCCATCGACTACGAGGGGGCGTTAGTGGTAAAAATCTCGGACGAAGAGGGTGAGTATGACGGCGATGTGATGTGGGTGAATCCCGCTGACAACGAAGTCGATCTCACACAATATATTTACGAAAGCATTGTGCTCTCACTACCCTACCAGAGAGTTCATCCCGAAGGTGAATGCAACCCCGATATGCTGGCGCGGTTCACTATCGCCACCGAAAAGGAGATCGAGGCCATCGAGGCTCGAGCCGAGAAGAGCGATAACAGCGGCATAAGCGAGGGTGACTTCAATAAGTTGGCAGCATTGAAGGCTCAGTTAGAGGGGGAAGAGGAGTAACAGATAAAAGGTCGGAAGTTAGGACGGGGAGGATGTCATAGGCATTGGAAACCGCTGACAGAAGGCCGAAAGTGGTATCAAGAGATTGGTGCTAACACAAAACGAACAAAACATAAACTAAAAAATAATATTGTAAAATGGCACATCCTAAACACAAAGTGTCGTCAACACGACGCGACAAGAGAAGAACTCACTACAAGGCGGTAGTTCCTACTGTTGTTACTTGCTCTAACTGCGGCTCTGCAGTTCTCTACCACCGCGTATGCCCCGAGTGCGGTTTCTACCGCGGCAAGTTGGCCATCGAGAAGAAGGCCGAGTAGTGTAGCTGACTACTATTGGAGAGAGCCTCCTTCGGGTTGTGCTCTCTCTTAATTTTTGTTAATAGAGATTAAATAATCTTGATATGTTAAAAATCGGTATCGATGCTATGGGTGGCGACTTTGCCCCCGAAGTAGCTGTGGAGGGCGCTGTGATGGCTCTGGGCAAGATCGCGAAGGATAGCCGTATCGTGCTATTCGGCGACGAGAAGCGTATTCGTGAGCTGCTAAAGAAGCACAAGTGCTCGGCCGATAATTTCGACATCGTACACACCACCGAGGTGATCGAGATGGGCGACCATCCTGCAAAGGCCTTCATCGCAAAGAAGGATTCGAGTATGACCGTAGGTTTCCGCCACCTCTCGGAGGGTAAGATCGACGGATTCGCAAGTGCCGGCTCAACGGGTGCGATGATGGTGGGATGTATGCAGGTCATCAAGCCCATCAAGGGTGTGATTCGTCCCGTGATATCGACGCTGATGCCAATCGTGATGAATCGTCGCGGATTGTTGCTCGACGTAGGTCTGAATGTAGATGCCAAGCCCGAGGTGCTGGCGCAGTATGGTCTGCTCGGTTCGATCTATGCCGAGGCCGTTCTCGGAATCGAGAAGCCCCGCATTGGACTGCTCAACATCGGCGAGGAGGAGGGCAAAGGTAATGCCCAGGCCAAGGCGACGTACGATCTGCTGAAGGAGCAGAAGGGAATCAACTTCGTGGGTAACGTAGAGTCGTCGTACATCTTCACGGGTAAGTACTGCGATGTGGTTGTGGCCGACGGATTCGTGGGTAACGTGATCCTGAAG
The DNA here is from genome assembly GCA_045650235.1 of Alistipes sp. Classification (GTDB taxonomy): domain Bacteria; phylum Bacteroidota; class Bacteroidia; order Bacteroidales; family Rikenellaceae; genus Alistipes. The sequence goes on from JAZRQX010000002.1 coordinate 23,233, forward strand.
ATGGCCGAGGCGATGTATCGCATCAACTCGCGTCTGACGCCCTTCAAGCCGTGGCTGCTGAATCTGCTGCGTCCCGTGCTGGAGCCCGTATGCCCCAAACTCTACTACCACCAGAACTTCTGGAACGCGATGAACTACGAGAGCGTAGGTGGTACGATCGTGATCGGCATCAACTCGCCCGTGATGATTGGTCACGGAGGATCATCGGCAAAGGCTATCTGCAGCCTGATCTGCACGATGGAGCGCAACATCCAGAGCCGCGTATGCGACAAGCTCCGCGACGCGTTCAAGGACTTTGAGCCTGTAACGGAGGAGTAGATTGTTCTACGGAAGATATAGAGAGCCTGTCCTAAATCGGACAGGCTCTTTTTTATAATAATGGGGCAAGTAATCGGGCCAGCCCCTCGGCAAGTAATCGGAAGATAGACGGACGCCAGATGTAGATTACGGGCTCAGAGAGAGACAGGTCTGCGCAGAATCGGGAGTTATATTCGCGCACAAGAGCGGGACTATATATCGCAACCGAGGCCTCGAGGTTGTACAAGAGACTGCGATAGTCAAGATTGGCCGAGCCGACGATGGCCACCGATTCGTCGATGGTGATGAGCTTGGAGTGAAGGAAGCCGTTGCGGTAGCGATAGACCTTCACCCCCTGACCCACGCAGTAGCGGACAAAAGCCTCGGCAGCCAACCCAGCAATGCGGACATCGGAGCGAGCGGGAATGAGCAGTTCGACCTCCACCCCACTGCGGGCCGCAATGCAGATCGCTTCGAGAAGTGCTGGCGGCGGAAGAAAATAGGGAGTGGAGATACGAACACTATGACGGGCCGAGCTGATAGCCCCGATGATTGCACGCTCAAGGGCGCGGCGCGTTGAGCCCTCGGCGCTATGGATAATCTGGAGGGGATGCAAGGGGATTAAAGCGCGGGGGTGCCTATGCTCGGGAAGGGATTGCAGCTCATCACCGCCAGCCGAGAGCCAGTCAGAGCTGAAGAGTTCACGCAGGGAGATTGCGGCCTCGCCCTCGATGCGGAGATGTTCGTCGCGCCAGAAGCCGTGGCGACCACCATCAACGTAGCGCGTGGCGATATTGATGCCGCCGATGTAGGCTATGCGGCCATCGATGACGACTATCTTGCGATGATTGCGGCGGTTGAGTTGCGGGCGCAGGAAAGGAAAGCGCAGGCGGCCCCACGCACGGATCTGTACTCCACTCTGGCGAAGTCGCTCCAGCTCACGTCGGGGCAGGGAGTAGGAGCCGATGGCATCGTAGAGGACACAGACACGCACGCCCGCGCGGGCACGACGCATTAGCAGTCGGGCAACGGCACGCCCCAGACGATCGCAACCGAGGATGTAGTACTCGATAAGAATCTCACTCCGTGCGCGCTGCAGATCGCGGATCAGAGCGCAGAAAGTTTGATCGGCATTATGAAGGGGACGAAGCTCGTTCCGATGACTCAAAGCGCTGCCGCACTCCGACCTAATAAGGTGCTCAACGCGTGTGGAAGAGTCGTGGCTCAGTGGCGAAAGAGGTATAAAAGTGGACTCTGAGGTGAGCCAATAGAGGAGCGTAGCAAGAGGTGGAAAAAGGAGCATCGCAAGGCCCCACGCCCACGCCGAAAGAGGGTCGAGGCGGCGCGAGATAACCCATAAAGCCCCTATCGTACCCCACAAAGAGTATATCACAAACAGCAGTGTCATAATGGCCCAGCGGGGCACACTTTATGCCAAAAAAAATTGGAGGTTCAGAAATTAATTGCTATCTTTGTTTCATAACATTGATTAATACTAATATTCGGGATTCTAATCTCCGATGCCGCCTATGTGCGGGCTAACGACAAGAAAGTGCAGGTTTAGGGATACTGCACTGGCTTATCGGAAACCCGCAAAAAAGGCGAGCAGAGCAGATTGGGATTCTGGCTTTTTTTACTGTTATAAATATGGCAAATGAGATTATCTATCTGACGGCAGAGGGTATGCAAAAACTTAAGGATGAGCTACATCATATGCGTTCGGTCGAGCGTCCCGCAATCTCGGCAGCGATTGCCGAGGCTCGCGACAAGGGCGATTTGTCGGAGAACGCCGAGTATGATGCGGCCCGCGAAGCACAGGGCCTGCTCGAGATGAAGATAGCCAAACTTGAGCAGACGCTGACCAATGCACGCATCATCGACGAGTCGAAGATCGACAAGAGCAAGGTGCAGATCCTGAGCAAGGTGACACTGCTGAACCACAACAACAAAAAGCAGGTTACCTACACCATCGTATCGGAGAACGAGGCAAACCTGCGTGAGGGTAAGCTCGCAATCGGTACGCCCATCGCAAAGGCGCTGCTGGGCAAGAAGCAGGGCGACGTGGTGGAGGTTACGGTGCCAGCTGGCGTGCTGAAGTTTGAGATTCTGGAGATAAATATCTAACAGTAATCACCCTACAAAAAGGCTGTCCGAGAACTCTCGGGCGGCCTTTTCTGTTTTTGGGCACGAAGCTGCAGGCCGAGGCAAAGGGGCGCGATATTTGGAAATTAAAAGAATATTATTAACTTTGCAATGAATATTATCTCGTGTATGCCTAAACTCTACATCATAGCCGGCTGCAACGGTGCAGGAAAAACGACAGCTTCGTACGCCGTGCTGCCCGAGATGCTGGAGTGCCACGAGTTTGTGAATGCCGACGAAATTGCAAAGGGACTTTCGCCCTTCAACCCCTCGAAGGTGTCAATCGACGCAGGCCGACTGATGCGCAAACGTATGGATGCATTGCTGGCCGATGGCGCGGATTTTGCTTTCGAGACTACGTTGGCAACAAGGTACTATACGCGATTTATTCGTATGGCGCAGGAGAGAGGATACTTCGTATCGCTACTCTACTTTTGGTTGCCATCGCCCGATCAGGCCGTTGAGCGCGTGGCACAACGCGTGGCCGAGGGTGGACACAACGTGCCGCCCGAAGTGGTGAGACGACGCTATTACAGAGGAATACGATACCTCACCTCGCTATATACGAAAGAGTGTGATTATTGGGTTATTTACGACAATAGCTCGGTCGAGGGTGTGAAAAAGGTTGCATACGGCACCCGCGACGAAATACGAGAGGTCGTAGATACGTTATCATATCGTCAAATATGCAAACTGTAGAGCCTATGAGTGAACTCGAAATTGAACAGATGCAGGAAAAGATAGACGCCGGCATCCTTCTGGCCCAACAGCGCTTGAAGGAGAAGGTAAAGAAAGAGGATGGCGAATTGGTGGTAATGCGCGATGGTAAGATTACGCACCTCAAGGCCGATGATATCGATTAGATACCTGCCCGCAATTAAGCGAAGAAGAGAAAACGCAAGCCCCGAACTGAACGTTCGGGGCTTGCGTTTTTATTACAGATTGTCGAGCGTGTACTGAATCATCTTCTCACGGATGAGCGTCGAGTACGAGGGCGCCATCGAGTGGTTCTGGTCGGGATAGACCATCATATCATACTGCTTGCCAGCACGATTCAGGGCGTGGCACATCTCAACAGTATTCTGGAAGTGAACATTATCGTCGGCCGTACCGTGCATAATCAGCAGCTTGGTGCGATCCGAGAGGCGGTCGGCGAAGTTGATCGGCGAGTTATCGTCGTAGCCTGCGGGGTTATCCTGCGGCAGATCGTTATAGATCTCTGTATAGATCGTGTCGTAGTAACGCCACGAAGTTACAGGGGCAACAGCAATCGACATCTTGAAAAGGCCATCGCCCTTCAGGGCGCAACCCAGCGCCATAAAGCCGCCGTAAGACCAGCCGTAGATACCGATGCGGTCGGCATCGACGTAGGGCTGTGAGGCCATATAGCGGGCAAATGAGATCTGATCTTCAACCTCCAGCGCACCAAGATTTCCGTAGGTCTGCTTCTTGAACTTCTCGCCCATATAACCCGTACCGCGACCGTCGCAACAAACGACAATGTAGCCGTGAGCGACCATCACGTTCTCCCAGCCGAGCGAGAAGCTGTCGGCAACCTGCTGTGAGCCGGGGCCAGAGTATTGGGTGAGGAGAACGGGGTATTTCTTCTGAGGGTCAAAGTCCAAAGGCTTGATAATATAGGCGTTGAGAGCATCGCCACGCTCGGTGGTAAAGGTGAAGAACTCCTTCTTCGGGAGAGTCTTCAGGCGCTCCTCCATTTCGGGATTCTCGACAAGTGTGCGAATCAGCTTGCCCTTGCCATCACGAAGCTCAACCTCGCGGGCCGAGGTGGCAGAGATGTAGTTAGAGATATAATACTTCATACCCTTGCTCGGAGAGATCGAGTAGGTGCCATCCTTCTCAGTAAGGCGCTGCTTCTTCTTGCCCTTGTAATCGACCGAATAGAGGTTGCGGCGCAGGGGCGAGGTCTCGGTTGACATATAATATACACGATCCTCCGTAGCCTCAACAACGCTCGTCACCTGCCACTCGCCCGAGGTAAGAGGCGTAATGAGGCCCTTCTCGACAGAGTGGAGATAGATGTGATTCCAGCCCGTAGTAGTCTCGTTCTGAACGATAAAGCGGTCGCCATCGACAAAGCGGATGGTACTCAGCGCGGGTCGCTCGACATAGGTGGGAGAGGTCTCATCGTAGATGACCTTCTGCGTGCCATCCTTGCGGCAGAGAACAACCTCGAAATGGTTCTGCTTGCGGTTGATACGGAAGAAGTACAACTCGCCCGCAGGGGTCCAGCTGATGAAGGGAACGTACTGGTCGGCCTGGGGGCCTACATCGATGCGGCTCTTAGAGCCTGAGGCGATGTCGTAGAGCCACAGCTCTACGGTAGAGTTGCGGTCGCCAGCCTTCGGGTACTTGAAGGTGTAGGGTTTGTTATAGAGCTCGCCATCGAAGCGCATCATCTCGAATGTCGGCACCTCGCTCTCATCGAAGCGCAGGTAGGCAATCTGCTTCGAGTCGGGCGAGAATGCGTAGGCCTTGGTGAAGCCATACTCCTCCTCATATACCCAATCGGCCGTGCCGTTGATAATCTTGTTCCACTCGCCATCGTTGGTAATGGGGCGTGCCACGCCACCCAACTCGCCGACGTAGAGGTTGTTATCCTTGGCATAGGCAATCATCTTCGAATCGGGCGAGAGCGAGAGATCTCGCACGTTCTCAAGCGACTGCACGGTGCGGCCGTTGGAGAGCTTTGCGATGTTGTAGTCGGCATAGAACGAGTGGCGATAGACCGAACGGAAGTTAGTGCCCAGCACAATCATATCCTCGGCGGGCGAGAGTTCGTAGCTCGAGAAGCGGCCGCGATAGAGCGTATCGCAGACCGACTCATCGGTGTAGCTATGGCGGACAACAGCATTGCCACGGCTGACGGTATAGTGCTCGCCATCGGCCATCGAGCGCAGGCCGCTAACACCACGATTAAGGCGCGAGATCTGGTTCAGCTCCTGAAAAGTTTTTTGCGCATATAACACCGATGAGGCCAGTGTGAATATGGCAACAAGAAGAGTTAGTTTCTTAATCATAATATTACGTTTATTCTAATTCGCAAAGTGGATTGCCTCGGAAATTCTCACCTCCCACCGACTTATAATCTTTATAATAGGCTCCGACGTGAGATTTCACGATGTGGTATTCGTATGATCCATAAAGCTGATTATTGGGATCATTGACAAAGGTTTTGTAGTTGCAATAGGCTGGGCTTTGACCCACGTTGGTCTCAAGGCCGACCTGCTCGATTCTCACAAACGAATGTCCTACCTTATGATCGGCCAATAACACATCGAGTGAGGTGAGTACATTGGCACAATTCTGAGCGTGAATACGGCCAAACCACGCCGAGTGATCCATATAGGCAAAAGTGTAAGCGTTATCGCAATTCCACACCGAGAGATCGTTGGCATTGGCGTGCTCGGAGAAGATAAAACCATAGCGGAATGCACTCTTTACATATACATTTTGAAGATTCTCCTCGGGGTTACACCATACACGCGGCCCGATAAAACCTGCCGAGTAATGTCCAGCGGCGGTGGGAGAAGAGAGACGAGAGCTGGGTGTAGAGGAGTAGATGAGCAGGTTATCGGCATAGACCGTAGCTGCGTATGCCATATTGACACCCGAAAGACGCGGGAAACCGCCCTCGTCGGATTTAACGCAAACTGCAATATCATCGAAGCGAACGTTCGTCGTATTCATCTTATACATATTATCGCCCGCCTCGGCAGCCACGACCGAAACAGGGATGGCATTACCATCGCTCATCAGATCGCCCAAAACATCGGAAAACAAAACCGAGCCATTCTCCCAAACGGGGTATTTATCCTCACCGCTGTGATTGGCATAGGCGCAAGAGGTATTGACCGCACTCTGGCCTCGAAGACGAATCATTATGGTATTGCGCTCGGCATCCTCCTCACGCTGCCTATCGCGGATAAAAAGGTGCGCTTGCATACCATCGCTACTGCTCTGGATCGTTGCCAGACGGTATTTGCCGATAGGGAAGAAGAGTGTTCCTCCATTATGCTCGGTAATGTAGTCTATCGCTCGCTGGATTGCCGCCGTATCGTCGGCAACGCCATCACCGACGGCTCCAAAATCGCGCACGTTATATACACCATTTACAGCTTGGGGTTCGGATGGAGCACAATTAGAGCAGAGGCAAAATGTAGAGAGGAAGAGGAGTAGTTTGGTTATAGTTTTAATCATATACGGCACAATTAGATATCATCCACATTAAATTCGTAGCCGATGCGCTTGCCCGTTACGAACTTCGAGTTATCCATCTTCGAGTTGAACTGATCGACCGTCGCGCGCTTATTATCCTCATAGTCGGGCACCAAAAGATCGAAGTTAATGGCGTAGTTGATGGCCGTCTCCATAATCGAGATGAGTGCCTCACGCGTGATCTGCTTCTGACCGAAGTTCATTGGGCGCACCAGAGTCTGGCGCTTACCCTCCACGAAGAAGCTCTTCTCGCGGTTGATGAACAGGCGACCGATCAGGTAGCCCTCGTCGGCATTACGGTTGAACTTGAACGAGTCGGAGAGGAAGTTATAGATGTCGATAACACCGCAATAGGAGTTATCGCGCTCACGCTGAACATATTCGTTCTGCCAGATGATGTGGTTCGAGTCGAACTCGAACACATCGGTGTGCATACGGAAGATCAGCAGGTCGCTGGCGATCTGCAACTGCGCCTCGAACTTGCCACGGTCGCGGTACTCGATGCGCACGCGCTTGTCGAGTTTGCCGTCCAGGTCGTCGTCCAGCTCCGAGGCAATCTCGAACAGGACATCCTTCAGCTCGTTGAAGGTGGTAAAGGTGTTATCGAAGATATGCTGCTTGAGCGTCGATTTGTTGATAATCGTTGCGAGGATCTTCTCGCGCAGAGGTGATCTTTCCATATAGTTTGGGGTTTTAGTTCAGTTTTAGGCTCTGGCCTGCGGTGAGCACGGCATCGCGCTTGAGATGGTTAAGACGCAGAAGGCGCTTCAGACGAATGGCATACATCTGCGCCACAGAGGTCGGAGTCTCGTTGGGAAGAACGATATGCGAGGCCTTGTCGCCCAGCCACTGCGACTGCTTCTGCTCGATGTATATCAGCTCGCCCTCGATGGGATCGGCCGTGCTCTTGGGCGAGATCTCGTTATACTTGCGCAGCGTACGCTCCGTGAGGCCAAAGGTCGAGGCTATACGCGAGAAGCTATCGCCATCGCGGGCAACGACGTAGTGGGTACGATTGTTGACAAAGACGCTATAACCGTTATATGTGCGCTCGGGAACGCGGTAGTTGTTGGGATCGACACGACCAGTGGTAGTGGCGGGCATATCGACGCTGCTGTGGGCGGCGAACTCATCCTCGATCTTACCCTCGGCGGCACGACGGCGGGCGGCATAGAGTTCGGCGCCGTTATCCTCGTCGAAGAGGAAGAGCTGGTTATCCTCGATGATGCGCGTCAGGCGCTCGGCGTAGTCGGGAGCGGTGGCATAGCCCGCAGCCTTCAGACCGCGTGCCCAGCTGCGGTAGTCGCTCGACGAGTAGGCGAAGAGAGAGTCGTAACGGGGCGACTGATCAAGGAACTCGGCGTGATCCTCGTAGGACTCCTCGACTGAGTCGTACTTGCGGAAGCACTCGTCGGGAGCGTCGTCGGTGTGATAGACGCGATCGCCCTTCCAACCCGTCTTGCACTTGATGCCGAAGTGGTTATTAGATCTGCGAGCGAGGTTGCTGTTGCCGCTGTCGGACTCCAAGATACCCTGCGCCAGAGTGATGCTGGCGGGGATGCCGTAGCGCTCCATATGGTCGATGGCGATCTGCTTGTAGCGGTCGATGTACTCCTCCTTGGTCTGGCGAGTCTGCGCTAAAAGGGGACAAATGAGCGCCACAAGAGCGAAAGCCGTGAGATATATTGCCTTTTTAGAAAAAATCATTATCTTTGTAATTATCCTTTTAACGCAAAGATAAATTATTTTAGATTAATTACCAACTATCCTACCCACCAAACACTCATTTAATTCGATTATGAGAGCGCTGCATATTATTACGCCCGTAAAGGATTCGATCCCCTCGACGATCCAGACCGTGAATGCAATACGTAACTCAAAGATAGGCAGGGAGTACACCTACACCATCTACAACGACTTCTCGAGCGACGAGAATACCGCCACGCTCGAGCGCGAGGTGGCTCGATGGGGAGATGTGGAGCTGGTAAATCTGAAGGATATCACAACGCACCCCTCGCCCAACTACCTTTTGGTGCTGCAGATCTCGCAACAGAGGGCGATCAGAGAGGATGCCGATCTGCTGATTGTGGAGTCGGATGTGGAGGTTGCTACCGATACGGTGAGCAGATTGGTTGAAGAAGCCAACAAAAGAGAGGATTGCGGTATTGCAGCAGCCGTGACGGTGGATGAGAGGGGCGTAGTGAACTACCCTTACGAATATGCGGCCGAGTATGAAAAGGGTGTACACGCCGTAAAACGACACTGCAGTTTCTGCTGCTCGCTGCTGACAAATAGGCTACTCCGAGCGTTTGATTTCAAGGAGCTTAACCCCGAGAAACATTGGTTTGACGTTACCATATCGCAACGCTCGCGCGCGCTGGGATTCTCGAACTATCTATTCACGTCGCAGCCCGTCGTGCATCGTCCCCACGCCAGCCGTCCGTGGAAACAGCTTAAGTACACCAATCCGCTGAAATACTATTGGATAAAGCTGACCAAAGGATTTGATAAGATATAGGAGGCACGGGCAAATCCCGCGCTGAGGTTTGAAAAAAGTTGTGCAATTAATCCTGCCAAAGGAGCCTATTGCACAACTTTTGCCGTCTGTGTGGGGATATGGATAGAGAAAAAGTAAAGGTTATAGTCCCCATCTATACGGAACGGCTCACGGGCTATGAGGAGCAATCGTTCAGGCACAATCTGCTCCTGCTCGGTCGCTACCCTACCGTTCTGTTAGCCCCCGAAGGGCTCGACACGCGGTGGTACGAACAGCGGGCTGCGAGGGCGGAGATTCGGCGTGTGAGCGAGGAGTGGCTGGGACGGCAGGGGATTGACGGTTACAATCGGATGATGCTCTCAAGGGAGTTTTACGAGATGTTCAGCGATTGCAGGTATATACTTATCTGCCAGACTGATGCGTGGATATTTCGTGACGAATTGGAGCAGTGGTGCAACGCGGGTTACGACTATGTGGCCGCACCGTGGCCAAAGCGCAAAATATACGATCGCCCCGTAGTGAAGCAGTGGCTATGGCTCAGGCGCAAGCTATGCGACACGTCGCGGCGGATAATACGTCAGCAGGGATTCAACAAAGTGGGCAACGGAGGACTCTCGCTAAGGCGCGTGGAGGCATTCATCGAGGGGTGCGACACATACGCCGACATTATCGAAGAGTTCAAGCGCCACAGCGGAACGCTCTACAACGAAGATTGGTTTTGGAGTATAATACCCGAGCGGATGATCTACCCTACGTTGGAGGTGGCTCTGCGATTCTCGTTCGACATACGGCCCGAGATGTGTTACCTATTGGCACATCGGCAACTCCCATTCGGGTGTCACGGATGGTGCAAAAGGCGGCACATCGGCTTCTGGCTGCCAATAATCGAGGGTAACAAGCAAGCCTACTCCACGACGGGTGCTGCATCGGCAGGCGAAGCGGCAGCGTCGGCGGGGAACTCCATAAGATAGACAAACTGCTGTAGCTCGCGCAACATATTGCGCTTCTTCTCGCGCGGAGAGTAGATGTAGCAGTCGATGGTAATGACCTCCTTGGTATCCTCATTTACAGTGGTGTAGCTCACAAAGGGGCCTCCCATAAAGTAGTTCTCGACATCCCACAGGCCGGCCATCTCGATCCACTGGCGATCGCCAATCATAAGCGGACGGTACTGGGGCTTGAAGGGAACATAACCCTCGCCCGTCTCGTCGGTGATCTTATCGACGGTGATCATATATGAGCCATCGGTAGGACCGGGGATGCGACCGGCAAAGCGGTTGCGGGCCTTGACGAGTGCCTCAGCGGTGAGCGACTGGCGGCCCTCGTAGGGGTACTTATAGACGAAGAAGCCCTGACTTGCCGTGGGGAACTCCTGCGAGATCCAGACCATATCGTCGCTCTCGGTGCGGATCTTGAAGTTGTCGGGGATATACATATCGATGCCGAAGCGATCCTTCATAAGCTGGAACATAGCCTTAGAGTAGTAGCGCTCGGCGTAGCTTATCGTGCGGTCGCGCTCGGCCTTCTCCAGAACGTAGAGCAGATTCTCGCGGTGGTCGGAAACATACTGCGTGACGGTGCGGGTGTCGGGGCCCTGAATGTTGATATAGACCTGAGGCTTGGCCGTATAGTCGTAGCTAACGGCGATCGAAGGCTCGGTGATCGTGGGATCGACCTGCACAACCAAGATATTACGATGCTGGCGCGTGAGGCTCTTGAAGTTGTTGGGAAGAATGCGCAGAACGTCGAACATTGGCTCATACTGCACAAGCTCCTTGACGGGTTGCTTGAGGATAACCTGCAACGTATCGCCCAGCTCGCTCTGCCACTGCGGCTGATCGCAGACAACGATGAGTTCGTAGGGGGTACCCGTTGCATTATCAGCAGATGAAAGTGTGTCGAAAGCACCGCAGCCTACGACCGAGAGTGCAACAGCGACGATAGCAGAAAGATTTATAAGAAGGCGTTTCATAGTGACTATTTTTAGTTATAACAAAGGTTGGTTTTGCCCCGCACACAGCAGGGAGTATAACGCAAAAATAACTAAAAAACTCGTTTGTACAAAATATATACCTTCAATTAGATAAAAAAGCATTACTTTTGTCAGCCGAAAGGAGAACCCACTCTAAAACAGGAAACCAGAATGAAAATCAGACCTTGGAGAATATTCCGCAGATTCTACCCCGACTATGTCTGGGAGATCGAGGATCGCAACGGCGTATATCTCACCTTCGACGACGGGCCTACACCAGGCGTGACGGAGTGGGTGCTCTCCACGCTCAGCCGTTACGATGCCAAGGCTACGTTCTTTATGCTGGGTAAGAATGCGGAGCAGTATCCCGATCTATTTCAGCGAATCATAAAGGAGGGACACAAGGTTGGTAACCACACATATTCGCATCAGAAGGGTTGGGGAATGTCGCTCGAGCGATACATCGAGGATGTCGATCTGGCGGACGGAATACTCCACACCGAACTCTTCCGCCCACCCTACGGGCAGGTTACACCTGCGCAGATGCGTGCTGTGGGACAGCGTTACAAGATAATTATGGGACGCATATTCTCGCGCGACTACGCCGTAACGGTTACGCCTGAGATGTGCGTAAAGGGTGTACTGAAGCACATCGAGCCGGGGTGCATCATCAGCTTCCACGACAGCGACAAGTCGTTCCGCAATATGAGTTATGCCCTGCCGCGCGTGTTGGAGCGCGTGCGCGAATTGGGATTAAAGTGTAAAATAATCGAGTTGTAATGAAGGTAATTGTAGCCGTAACGGCCGCGAGCGGCGCTATCTACGCCCGTCTTGTGCTGGAGCATCTGTTGCGCTCGACTCAGGTGGAGCGCATAGCCCTGATTATGAGCGAAAAGGCAGCCGAGGTGGTGGCCTTCGAGGGGGAGGAACTGCCCCAATCGGAGCGAATCACGGTGTGCGACAACCACGATATGTTCTCGGAGGTAGCAAGTGGCTCGGCCCGCTGGGATGCAATGGTGGTGGTGCCTGCGTCGATGGGTACGGTCGGACGTATTGCGGCGGGGGTGTCGCAGACGCTCATCGAGCGTGCGGCAGACGTGATGCTCAAGGAGCGCCGACGACTGATTTGCGTGGTGAGGGAGGCGCCCTACTCGCTCATACACCTGCGAAATATGACTACGCTGACGGAGGCGGGGGCGATCATCGTGCCCGCATCGCCATCCTTCTACTCGCACCCCACAACAATCGAAGAGGCCGCTGCGACAATCGTCGAGCGAGTGATGGATCTGTGCGGCGTGGAGCAGGCTGCACACCGCTTCGAGGGACGCGAAGGAAAATAAATCGACAGATTTAGTGCGGTTTGCATATTTTTTATTACCTTTGCGCCGTCAAAAGGGAAAATTCTAATAAAAAAACTATAACATTATGACTATCACAGCATCTGATATCAAGATTGGTATGTGCATCGAGATGGACAACAAGACTTTCCTTGTTGTGGATTTCCAGCACTGCAAGCCCGGTAAGGGTCCCGCTTTCGTTCGTTCAAAGCTCAAGAATCTGGAGAACGGCTACGTTCTCGAGAAGACTTTCTCTTCAGTTAGCCAGAAGATCGAGCAGGTACGCGTTGAGCGTCGCCCCTATCAGTTCACCTATGAGGATGACTTGGGCGCACACTTTATGCACACCGAGACCTTCGAGGAGATCAACATCGACAAGAACCTGATCGAGAACTACGACCTGATGGCTGACGGCCAGATCGTAGAGGTTATGTTCCACACCGAGAAGGAGGCTGTACTCTCTGCTGAGCTTCCTCCCGTACTCGATATGGAGGTTACCTACACCGAGCCCGGTATCAAGGGCGATACCGCTTCGACCAACTCACTCAAGCCCGCAACGGTTAACACCGGCGCTACGGTTCGCGTTCCCTTGTTCGTTAACACTGGCGACAAGATCCGCGTTGATAGCCGCACTCGCGAGTACAAGGAGCGTATCCGCTAATCTGAAGAGCTGAAAAGCATAGAACAACCTGCCAACTGCGAAGTCTGGCAGGTTGTTTTGTTTTAATCATCCCGAGGAAGAATATCGGTCCAATCACACGGTGATTTTGGCCTATAATTAAAGCCCGCGCGATAGTACCTTTGTCGGAAGCAAACCAATAGTACAATTGAGAGTTCGTTGCAGGCGTGAAAAAGGTTGTTGCAAAGCAAGAATTTTGGCCAAAAAGTACAAAAATCGGAGGGCAAGATACAAATTGGCGAAAATGTGCGTTAAATAAATACGCGGCAGCAGAATCTAAACTCTATATTTGCACTCCCGAAAGGTCGTTTTGGCGCTTTTGGTCATTTTGGACAATAAAATTGTAAAAAAAACGCGAAAACGCGAAAACTTTTTTTGTTTTTGAGTTTTCTGTGATTATATTTGCATCATAAAAGTATGGTGTAAAAGTATGACACAAAAGGAAAAGGTAGTAGTGCACGTTGCCGAGATGATCAGAACGCTTGGCATTAAGTCGGTTAGAATGGACGATGTGGCCACGTCGCTCGGCATATCGAAGCGTACACTCTATGAAATGTTTGGCGATAAGGAGGAGTTGCTCTTCCAGAGTGTGCTCTATATCTCGGAGCACCAGGCCTGTGAGGTGCTGAAGACGGTGGAAGGATATACCAACTCGCTCGAGATGCTCTTTATGTGTAGCAGTGCGATGATCCTAAACTCGGGTCTTCCCTCTGATGCTCAGCGACGATTGGTTATGAACATCAGAAAATTCTACCCTGAGATTTATGAGAAGATGCGCATCTACCACACCGAGATGGGTCTGAAACTCTTGCAGGGGGCCATCGAGAAGTGTTCGCACGAGGGATTTATCGAGCCTACGGTCGATGTTGAGCTAATGACACGCCTCTTCTTTAGCGCAATGGCCTCGATTGAGCACGACAACGCGATGGTCATTCCCGCTGAGGTTACGCGCGAGGAGGCATACGGAGCTTTGGCGGTGAATTTCTTTAGAGGAATTTCGACGCAGAAGGGTGTGGCCGAGATCGACAGAATCCTTTCGCAGTATCCGCGTCCGCTAACGCTTGCCGAGCGCCGCAACCAAAATAAGGAGAATAACGAAGAGAAATAAAACTTAATTATTACTTAATTTATTAATTGTATGAAACTGAAGAATCTCTTTTTTACACTCGCAACAGCAGTATGTGTTGCAGTGGTGCCTGCAATGGCACAAGAGAACGCTGAGGTTGCATCGCCCGTAGCTCAGAGTGAAGGCCCGCTGGTACTCACACTCGAGCAAGCACTGGAGATTGCGCTCAGCGAGAACCCCACGGTGAAGGTTGCCGACAAGACAATTGAGACTAAGAAGTACGCCAAGAAGGGTACTTATGCGGCGCTGTGGCCCGAGATTTCGGCCTCAGCTACATATCAGCGTTACATCGAGAAACCCTCGTTCCACATTATGGGACAGACGATGAAGATGGGTACCACCAACACTATGATGGGTGGTTTCTCGGCAGCTATGCCTCTTATTAATGCGCAGCTGTGGAAGTCGCTCAAGCTCTCGGCTATGGACGTGGAGCTGGCCGTTGAGCAGGCACGCTCATCGCGCATCGATATGACCGAGCAGGTGTCGAAGGCCTTCTTCCAGGTGTTGCTGGCGAAGGATTCGTACGATGTATATAAGCGTGTGTACGACAACGCCGTTGAGAATCACAAGGTGGTTGAGAAGCGTTATGCAGTAGGTCAGGTATCGGAGTACGACTTCATCCAGTCGCAGGTGCGCGTGGCAAATGCCGAGCCCGAGGTATTCAACGCCGAGAACTCGATCGTGCTGGCCTTGTGGCAGCTCAAGGCCCTGCTGGGTATGGATCTTGACATCGACATCGACTGCGCAGGCCGCCTGGCCGATTATGAGACACAGCTCACTTCGATGATCGAGATGGGTGATCTGAGCGATAACACGACGATGAAGCAGCTGGATATTCAGGAGGATATGCTTCTGCAGGCGCTCAAGATCAAGCGTGCGGCTAATCTGCCCTCGCTCGCAGCTTCGATCAACTATCAGTGGAACGCGATGGATGAGACGATGAAGATCTCGAGCTTCAAGTGGATGGGCTCATCAACGGCGATGTTCAACCTCAGCGTACCCATCTTCTCGGGTGGCAAGCGTCGTGCCGAGATCAATCAGGCGAAGCTCGATATCGAGAATCTGCAGCTGCAGCGTGAGAATACGGAGCGCCAGTTGCGTACGGCCCTGATGTCATACTACAGCAATATGCAGACCAACGTAAAGCAGTACCACGCATCGGCACAGACCATCTCGCAGGCTAAGCGCGGTTATGAGATCGCAGCGAAGCGATACGAGGTAGGTAGCGGTACGCTGGTGGAGATGGATAACTCGCAGTTGGCTTACACGCAGGCCGAGCTGTCGCGCTCGACAGCGATCTACAACTATCTGATCAATCAGGTATCGATGGAGAAGATAGCAGGCAATTTTTCAACAGATGAACAAGAAAATTAAAACAGACTTACAGATATGAAAATGAACGTAATGGTTAAAACGCTGCTCGTCGGCGGCGTTTGCATCGCAAGCATCGCTTGCCAGTCAAATCAGAGTGCCCAGACCACGGAGGTCGTTGAGCAGAAGCCTAAGGTAACCACCGAGGTGGCTACGCTGCAGGATGTGGAGCAGGTGAGTACTTTCACCGGTAATGTAGAGGGTTTTGCAGTGAATAACATCACCCCTCAGCAGGCACGTCGTATCTCACGTCTGTTGGTTGACGTGGGCGACCGCGTGCGCGCAGGTCAGAAGCTCGCAGAGATGGATAACGCTGCGCTGACGCAGACGAAGGCTCAGTATGAGAACGCAAAGGCATCGTTCGAGCGTTCGGACGAATTGTATAAGTTCGGTGGCGAGTCGAAGGCTAACTGGGAGGCTGTGAAGACTCAGTACGAGGTGGCTAAATCGACCTACGAGAATATGTTGGAGAACACGTCGCTCATCTCGCCCATCTCGGGTGTGGTTACGGCGCGTAACTACGACAACGGCGATATGGTTACGGGACAGCCCATTTTCGTGGTACAGCAGATCAACCCCGTGAAGATCTTTGTGAACGTATCGGAGTCGCTCTACTCATACATCTCGAAGGGTATGAAGGTGAACGTAGAGTTTGATGCACTGCCCGAGCAGAAGTTCGAGGGTAAGGTATCGCGCATCACCCCCTCGATCGATCCCCAGACCCGCACCTTCGAGGTGGAGTTGACCGTAGCTAACGGCAAGGAGCAGATCAAGCCTGGTATGTACGCTCGCGTAATGATGAACTACGGTAAGCACCAGAATGTGGTGGTACCCGATCGCGCCGTTGTGAAGATGCTCGGCTCGGGCGACCGTTTCATCTATGTTTACAAGGCTGACGGCACGGTGGATTACCGCAAGGTTGAGCTGGGTCGCCGTATGAACGATAAGTATGAGATCCTGAGCGGCATCAACGATGGCGAGCAGGTTGTTGTGTCGGGCCAGTCGGCTCTGAAGAACGGCATCGCCGTGGAGCGCGCTAACTAATTGAACGAATTTTACTTAAGAGTTAAACGAGTAAATAGACCAAACGATGAATATATATAAAACATCGGTCAATAACCCCATTACCTCGATCATCCTATTTGTCGCCGTGGCGATTATGGGTATCTTCTCGTTCTCGAGACTGGGTATTGACCTATTCCCCGACATTGAGTCGAATATGTTGATGGTGATGACCTCGTACCCGGGTGCGAGTGCCGAGGATATTGAGAACAACGTAACACGTCCGCTGGAGAACGTACTGAACGGTGTCGATCATCTGAAGGATATCACCTCACAGTCGAAAGAGAATATGTCAGTTGTAACGCTCGAGTTTGAGTATGGTTACGACCTCGATATTTTGGCAAATGATGTGCGCGACAAGCTCGATATGCTCTCGACGCTGCCCGATGGCGTGTCGCAGCCCATCATCTTCAAGTTCTCGGCCGATATGATCCCCGTTCTGATGCTGGGTGTGACGGCAGAGGAGAGTATGTCGGGACTCTACAAGATCCTCGACGACCAGATCGCTACCCCGCTGGCGCGAGTTAGTGGTGTGGGTACGATCTCAATCGCCGGTATTCCCGAGCGTGAGATTCAGGTATATTGCGATCCCAACAAGCTCGAGGCTTACGGCCTTACGATCGAGGCTATCTCGAATGCTATCGCTGCCGTAAACCGCAACACCCCCGCAGGTTCGTTCGATATTGGCTCGAACGCATACTCGCTGCGTGTGGACCACGAGTTTGAGGATCCCAGCGAGATGTATGACCTTGTGATCGGTTACCGCAACGGTGCCCCCATCCTACTGAAGGAGGTGGCTTCGATCGAGGATACCGTACAGGAGCGTATTCAGGAGACCTACAACAACGGAGAGCAGGGAGGTATGATCATCGTGCAGAAGAAGTCTGGTGCAAACGCCGTGGCTATCTCGCGCGAGGTGAAGGCTCATATCGAGGAGCTGAAGAAGACGTTGCCCGCCGACGTTGAGCTCTTTACGATTGTGGATACCTCGGACAACATCGTATCGACGGTAAACTCTCTGCGCGACACCATCATCACAACCTTTGCACTTGTGATGCTCGTGGTGTTCCTCTTCCTGGGTCGCTGGCGCGCTACGATCATCGTCGTGCTGACCATCCCCATTTCGCTGTTGGCTGCCATCGTTTACATTATGGCTACAGGCGATACGCTCAACATCATCACGATGTCGTCGCTCTCGATTGCCATCGGTATGGTTGTGGATAATGCGATCGTAGTATTGGAGAACATCACCTCGCACATCGACCGTGGCGCAAAGCCCAAGCAGGCGGCAATCTTTGCTACCAAGGAGGTGGGTATCTCGGTTATCGGTGGTACGCTGACCACAATCGCCGTATTCTTGCCCCTTACGATGGTGACGGGTATGGCAGGAGTATTGTTCAACGCGATGGGTTGGATGGTAACCATCACACTGACCGTTTCGACAATTGCGGCTATTACCTTTACCCCCGTACTCTGCTCGCTGATGATGAAGAAGAGCCCCAAGAAGGCGTGGTTCCAGAGTCACATCGACAACGTGATGGAGCGTTTCAATAACTTCTACGGCGGTATTCTGGCTTGGTGTGTAACACACCGCAAGACCACGATCCTCGGCTCGATCATCCTCTTCGCAGGCGTGTTGGGTGGTTTGTATCCCTTCATTAAGTCGGAGTTCTTCCCCACGCAGGATAGCGCATCGCTCTCGGCTACGATTCAGTTGCCCGCAGGTACTCGTCAGGATATCACACGCGACCTCTCGCTCGAGATCTCTGAGCGCTTCCGCGAGGCATTCCCCGAGGAGTTGGAGATGGTGAGCATCCGTGAGGGTCAGGCCGATACGGACAATACGTTTGCTGCGATGTCGGACAACGGTACCCACATCATCTCGATGAATATGCGTTTGGTGAAGAAGACCGAGCGTGATAAGGGTATTACGCAGATCGCCGATGAGATGCGTGCAATCCTTGACGAATATACCGAGATTCGCACCTTCACCGTAACATCGGGCGCGGGCGCGATGGGTGGTGCCAGCTCGGTTGATATTGAGCTTTACGGTTACGACTTCGATACTTCGGATGCTCTGGCCGAGCAGATCGCAAACATCTTCCGCGAGACGGAGGGCTTTACCGAGGTTACCATCTCGCGTAACGAGTACACGCCCGAGTATCACGTCGATTTCGACCTGGAGAAGCTCTCGCGCGCAGGTCTGGACGTTACGACCGCCTCGATGTATCTTAGAAACCGTATCAACGGTTCGGTAACTTCGTTCTACCGCGAGGATGGTGATGAGTACGACATTCGCGTGCGCTACGACCGCAAGTTCCGCGAGTCGATCGAGGATATTGAGAACATCACGATCTACAACCAGATGGGACAGGGCGTGAAGATCCGCGACATCGGTACCGTCAAGGAGGCTTCGACTCCCCCGACCATTACGCGTAAGAACCGTGACCGCTACGTTACCATCTCGGGTATCGTGGGTACGGGCTATGCTCTGAGTGAGATGGTGGAGCTTGCCGAGGCAAAGCTCGATCAGATCAATATGCCCGCAGGATTTAGCTGGGAGGTAGGCGGAACGTACGAGGATATGCAGGATACGTTCGGTGATTTGGCCCTGCTGATGGCGCTGATGGTGATTCTGGTATTCGTGATTATGGCTTCGCAGTTTGAGTCATTGACCTATCCCTTTGTAATTATGTTCTCGCTGCCCTTCGCAGTATTGGGTGTTGCGATCGGATTGGCCGTAACGGGTACACCGCTTAACATTATGTCGATGCTCGGTGTGCTGATGTTGATCGGTATTGTGGTGAACAACGGTATCGTATTGGTGGACTACACCATCCTCTGCCGCGAGCGTGGAATGTCGATTATCGACGCTGTGGTAACGGCCGGAAAGAGCCGTCTGCGTCCGATCCTTATGACCACGACCACGACCGTGCTCGGTATGATCCCGATGGCAGTGGGTAACGGCGTAGGTGCCGAGATGTGGAACTCGCTGGGTATGTCGGTGGCTTGGGGTCTGTCGTTCTCGACCTTGATTACGTTGATCCTTATCCCCACGCTCTTCGCATCGTTCGCCGTGAATGGCGAGAAACGCCGCGAGAAGAAGGCTCTCAAAGAGCAGAACAATTAAAAACCGTAAATGTGTATGAAAGCAATATTTGTAGCGTGTAACCAGTCGATGTATGACGCGGTTATGGATTTGATGAAGGAGTTGGGAATACGCGGCTTCACCGGCTGGGAGGAGCTGATGGGTTGCGGCTCGAACGATGGTGAGCCCCACCTCGGATCACACGCGTGGCCCACGATGAACTCGGCGCTGATCACGGTCGTGGAGGACGAGAAGGCTGAGGAGTTCCTCGCCCGACTCAAGCAGCTTGACGCAGAGAACAACCAGCAGGGCTTGCGTGCCTTTGCCTGGACGGTGAGCGATATGATCTAATCTGGACAAGTGTGATTAGGCCTGCCTAATACGCTGTGTATTAGGCAGGTTTTTTTGTGATATTTAGAAAATATTACTACATTTGTTTAACCAAGACTAAAACTTATACCTAAAACTGAAAGAAATATGAAAAAGTTTATTTTTGCAATGATGTTCTGCCTGGCTGCCATCTGCGGCGCGCAGGCACAGGACAACGCTATGAAATTCAACGGATTGGTGGCTGAGTACACAGGCGACAACGCTCAGGCTAAGGCGGCCGTAGAGTCGTTGAAGGCTAAGTTGCCCGCCGTAGCGAAGACCTTCGGCTGGGTGGTAGGCCGCGACTACCTGACAATCGATCAGACGGGCGAGGTAACCTTCGTAACGGGCGAGAATGGCGCAAAGAAGACCTCTGGTCAGGTATACGCTTTCGACCAGCTCACTGACGCCATCGTATTGGCTGCAACGATGGAGATTGGCAAGGCGAATTACGACTTGGAGGCTACCATCAAGATGACCGAGGATCAGAAGGGCGCAAACCTCTTCTTCCCCACGCAGTCGATCGTAAATGTGGTGATGAATATGATTCCCGATGCCGGCAACGACGCTGCGCTGATGGAGGTTTACAACGTGCTGATGCAGTACCCCGATATCAAGCTCGGTATGGGTGTAACGGCTGACTTCTCGGCAATGATGTAACAGCGAAAAGATTTCTAACACAAAACGGCTGCAACGTAAGGTTGTAGCCGTTTTTTTGCACGGTAATATGCCTAAGATTGAAGACTCGTTTGTCGGAACAGACTGAAATAGAGACAAAAAAAAGCGGTCGCCTTATTGGGAACCGCTTCACTTTCAGTGACTCCGACAGGATTCAAACCTGTAACCGCTTGATCCGTAGTCAAGTACTCTATTCAGTTGAGCTACGGAGCCATTTGCTGATTGCGAGTGCAAATATACGGCACTTTTTCTTTTTATGCAAATCTTTTTCGACTTTTTTTCAAACTATTTTCTCATCCAGCGCCAAACTCACTGATTTGCACACAATTCTACACCGTTGCTAAAATTCTCCTACTGCTCGAAAATATGCTCCAACTCGTGCAGCAGAGCCTCGCCGTAGAGATTGCGGGCTACGATCACGCCCTCGGGCGAGATCAGGTAATTGGCAGGAATCGTATGCAGACCATATACATTTACAGCCGAGCCCTCCTCGTCAACGCGGTCGAGGGCATTGGTCCAAAGCAGGCGATTCTGCTCGACATAGCTGCGCCAGCGCTGCTCGTCACTATCGAGCGATACGGCACACACCTCGAAACCTCGGATGGCGTAGCGCTCGTAGGCCTGTTGCAAGAGGGGCATCTGCTCCAGGCAGGGCTCACACCACGTCGCCCAGAAGTCGAGCAGCACCCAGCGGCCGCGACACACCTCCTCGAGCGTGGCGGGACCTGTGGTGGTCGTGAGCTGAAGATCTACAAAGGGGCGGCCGACCTCGGTAAGGGCCACCACCTCGATATATTCGGCAAACTGGCGCATCGGGGCAAGGGCCTGCATCTGGGGCGAGAACTGGCCCATACGCACGCGCATATCCTCGGCCGACAGCGTGAGCGACTCCTGTTCGAGGAAGAGCTCCACGCCGACGATATTATCCAGATTGTCCGAGATACCCGTAAAGAGAATATCCTGATAACGTGCTGCGAGCATCTCATACTCCTCCATATAGCTCTCGGCCTCGGGATCGAGTTCCATAAGGCGACGGGCCGTATCCGAGAGGCGCTGCACGATGAGGTTGTATTTGTCGTTCATCGGGCCGCCCTCGGCAATGTATCCGCCCGTAGAGAGGGCTCGCAACGTGAGGGGTTCACTCTCGGTGAGGAGCATCGAAAGGGCGTTGCCGTTATCGTCGCAGACGAAGGCCGTCGTAGGCTCCTCTACCCTGCCACGCAGACGGAAGCGATTGGAGCGATCGACCGTAGCAACGGCGATGGTGTCGGTGGAGGTGTTCTGCACGACGAGATAGACCTCGTGGGCGGCATTTTGCGTGAGTCGTCCCGAGATGTCGAACCGTACACCGCTCGAACAGGAGCAGAGCACAAGCAGGGATATGATGGATAGAAACTGTTTCATAGCGTGCATTACGCAAATATAGAGAAAAATTGATTTACGCGCAACCGCGCGGGGCTTTTATTAATAACGCAACGGGGAGTATATTATTTTGGGCAGTAAAAAAATAGTCTGGCCGCAGGTAGCAACCAGACTATTTTTACGTTCCAACGCTGTGCGTTAGGATTACAACGTAAACTTCACGCCGAGGAAGAACGTGCGGGGCATCATCGGGCCGAAGATATAGACCGAGTCGCGGAAGGCGCCGCGATCAATGTCGTTCTGATATGAATCGAGGAAGTTCTTGACACCGCCGTTGATCTCCAGACCAATGGTGTTGGTCAGCTGGAAGTTATAGCTCAGCTTCAGACCCAAATCCCAGAACGAGGGGGTGAGTTCCGAGCGGTCGGCCTCGATGTAGCCGGCGTTGTGCTGAACCAGCATCTGGCCCGTGTAGTTACCAAAGAGCGATGCCTTGAACTTGCGCGTCAGATTGGCCGATGCGGTGAAGTAGGCGTAGTGGTCGGGCGTGCGGAACATACGGCGTACGGCCTCGACATTATCCGACCACTCCTCGGGCTCGTTGTAGTGGCTGCGCTGGAAGGTGTAGCCCGCCTGAAACTCGAACACATCGGGGATACCCAGCTTAAGCTCGGCATTCAGTCCCCGCACCTTTGCACCCGAGGCGTTGTAGCGCGTCTGGATGATGTAGCCCTCGGCGTTTTCGCCCGTCTTGGCCAGCGCAAAGACATCGTCGAGCATCGTGTAGAAGCCCTCGATCAATAGGTTGGCCTGCAACGTGCCGAAATTGTGGTAGAGGTCGGCCGAGGCTGAGAAGCTGTGCGAGTACTCTGGCTTGAGGTTGGGATCGAGCTCGATGATCGACGACTGGTTATTCACCGCATCGATATGCAGATCCTCGTCGAATGCCTGTGGTGCGCGGTAGCCACTCGAGTAGCTCACGCGAAGGCCTACATTCTCGTGGGGGCTGTATCGCAGGTTGGCACGGGGTGAGAAGATCACGTTGTCCATCATATTGTGCTTGTCGAGGCGGCCTCCGATGACGAAATTCACCTTCTCGCTCTGCCACTCGTTCTGAAGATAGAGACCTGCCGTGCGAACGGTCTGCTCGATGGTGCGGCTAAAGCCCATCGAGCGGTCATTCAGGTCGTTATACGAATACTCAAATCCGACGGTAAACTGCGCAGGCAGGAAGAGACACTTCTCGAAAACGTAGCTATACTGCGCACCGGCAACCAGCGTAAAGTCCTTAGTCTCGCCATAGGCATTGGGGTCTTTGCCCGTGCCGTAGTAGCTGTCGCGGCCGATACCCTGCGCCGAGGTGTAGAGATTTACGAAGTGGCGCGAGTTGGGCGAGAAGTAATTCCAGCGAAGACTACCGCCGTTGATGTTGTGATCGACCTGCTCGGCAATCTCGGCCATATGGGGCGGCAGGGAGATATTGTCGCCACCGCGACGGAACTCGCTGATGTTGTGATACTCGGCGGTGAGTTTAGAGTGTGCCGAAGTCTTATAATAACCTCTAAAACCGAGCGTGCGCGAGAGCATACTCGTCAGATCCATAAAGCCGTCGTCGTTGCGGTCGTAGGCATCACGATCCTTGACCATACCAAAGAGATAGACACCTGCACGACGGTCGTCCGAAACGAACGAGCCGTTGAGCGAGGTATTGAACTCGGCATCGCCGCTCTCCATAATGTTGGTCGTATGGCCAAGCTGGAGCGAGTTGCGCAGGGGCTCCTTGGTGATGATATTCACAACGCCACCGATAGCGTTCGAGCCGAAGAGAGCCGAGCCGCCACCGCGAATAACCTCTACGCGCTCGATCATAGCCACGGGCAACTGCTCAAGGCCATAGACACCCGCCAGCGACGAGAAGATAGGGCTCGAATCAAGAAGGATCTGCGAATACTGACCATCCAGACCGTTGATACGGAGCTGCACCGCACCGCAGTTGCCGCAGGTATTCTCCACGCGCAAGCCCGGCTGGAAGGCCATCGACTCGGCCAGATTGTTCGAGCCTGTGGTGTCGAAGAGCTTGGCAGAGGCGACATTTACGATGGTGGCCGTAGCCTTCTTGTTGGTCTCGTTGCGGGTGGCCGAGACTACCACCTCGTCCATCGTGTGGGTGGCATCCTTCATCTCAAAGTTAAGCTCGATGGTCTTGCCCGCCTCCATACGAACGGTCTGCTCGACGGTCTCAAGACCGATGGCCTCGGCGACGATCGTATGCTCACCAACGGGGAGATTCTTCAAAAAGAAGTGGCCCGAGGCATCGGCCACAAGGCCGATAGTGGTATCCTTGACGGTGATGGTTACAAAGGGGATGTGCTCGCGTGTCTGAGCGTGGATGATGTGTCCGTGAATGTTGGCGTCGGTGCCACGACCTTGAGCCGACAAAGTGCCTGCCGAGCCTACGCAAAAGGCCACAACAAGGGCTATGAATAGAAAAAATCGGGTTTTCATTTGATTTAAGTTGTTATGTGAATACAATGAGTCGGCGCGTATGGAGAGTCCATACGGCCACACAAAGCCCTCGCGGGCCTTTAGAATTCAATAACAACGGGAGGTGCGCGAAGCGAGAAGTGAAGATCACAGCGCTGCAGAGTCTCGTAGCACGAATCGATGACTGTGCGCAGGAATCGATAAATAGGATTTCCTACGGCAAAGCTTACAGTGGCGGCAAGAGCGACGTAGAGCGACAGTTGCGCAATGACTTTGACCTGCTGTGATGAGTGGCTATGGCTGGGGGCCTCGGCCGAGTCGGCGTAGAGGTGAGAGTGGAATACAACATCTCCGTCGATGATGTGGCTGTGCGTAAACATCGTTACGCTGGCAACATACTCGATAAAGAGCACAAGTAGTAATACCGAGGGATTTATACTACGGATATGTCGAAATAACCCATTAACCATTTGCGGTGGCAAAGATACTAATATTTATTAAAAAATATTATCTTAAAAGGCAAATTCACTACTTTATGGGATAGCAACAGAGAGTGGTAACAGATTTTGGGGATGGGGCTCCAGCAAGGGGGAAAGTCGGGTATGTAGGCTGAAAAAATCGGGACTGGTCGATGGAAATCTTGAAAATTGTATTAACTTCACACGTTAATTAGACCTAAAACCTCAACACCCCATAAACTACAACGTATGAATGAGTATTCGATTGAACGCATAAAGCTCCCGATGCAGGAGCTCGTTGGGCCGATTCGCCATCTGCTGGGACAGCTTACAACCAAAGAGGTGGAGTTTGATTTGGAGGCACTGGAGCGCATCGTGCAGAGCCCCTCGTCTGAGCTCTTCATACTGCGCGGGGAGGAGGTTGTGGGGATGCTCACAATCGGAATCTACTCCTCACCCACGGGACGCAAGGTGTGGGTGGAGGATGTTGTAGTGGATAGCCGCTGGCGTGGACAGGGCCTCGGGCGAGAGCTGATCAACGAGGCGATTAAATACTGCCAGCGAGAACTTGCACCCTGCACGCTGATGCTGACATCGAATCCCGCGCGCATAGAGGCCAACGAGCTATATCGCACGAGCGGATTCGAGCCCAAACATACCAACGTATATAAATACGACTGCCTATGAATAGAAAAACATTCCTAAAGACCACAGCGGCAACGCTGCTCGCAACGAGCGTAGAGGGGTTGCAGGCAAAGGGTTTTGCCGCGACGACACCCCCTTCGGAGGGGTTGCAGGTGCGATTTCTCGGAACGGGTGCCGCCGACTGGAAGGGGCGTGATGAGCGAGGCGAGCATCGTCGCCTATCGAGCATCCTGCTCGATGACAGCATCTTCATCGACCTCACGGCGACAAACCTTGAGATGATACCCGCCGAGGCGCATCCCGAAACGATATTCTACACCCACTCGCACGGCGACCACTATCACCCTGCGTCGGCTCTGCGAGCTGGCGTCAAACGTGTCTATTTGGGCCAGACGTGGTACGATATTGCAAAGGCCGACTTTCAGCGTGCGGCAACGCAGGCCGAAGTGCCTATGCCCGAAATAATACCGCTCTATGTCGGGCAGAAGGTCTATGTGGGCGATGTGGCCATCACGCCGCTGCCGGCCAGCCACGCGACGGGTTATCAGTTCGAGCAGACGCTGATGTATCTTATCGAGAAGCAGGGCGTAAGACTGATCTACGCCACCGACACGGGCGGCATACCTGCCGTTGCGGCACGATTGGCGGGAATTGATGCACACGAAAAGCCGGGGAATCCCATCACGGCACTCATTATGGAGGCGACGATGGGCATTGGCCACGACGATGATTTCCGCTCCTTTACGCACACCAGCGTTGCGGGCGTGGAACGCGTTGTGCGCGTTCTGGAGAAGACCAAGCGCTACACCCCAGCGGCTAATCAGCCCGTTTATCTTACACATATGGCCCGCACGCTGCACGGCACGCAGGCCGAGCTGGACAGGGATCTGCCCAAGCCCTTGCGCGCGGCACGCGATGGCGAGGTTGTTATCTTTAAGACGAAATAGTTATGCGACAAGGATTATATGCTCTTTTTGCGCTCTGCATATGGTTGCTGAGTGCCTGCACCGAGGCCCGCACACCCGTTATCGGTATTGCCTGGCGTGAGGGTTTGGACGGCTCGTCGTATGTGGGAACATACAACGCCATCAAAGCCATAGGCGCCGAGCCTGTACTACTCGGGCTGGTGGAGTCGGGCGACCTCACATACATCGACAAAAAGATTGCGCCCGCGCATATCGACTCGCTCGGAATACTCATCGGGGCGGATGCCGATGCGGTGAAGCGCAACACCCACAAAGGCTCGAACGTCGAGGAGGTGATGCGCGGCATCGATGCGGTGGTATTTACGGGCGGTGAGGATATAAGCCCCACGCTGTTTCGTGAGCCTGAGCCGTGGCACGGCATTGAGGCCGAGCGGGATTACAACCCCACGCGCGATGTGAGCGACTATCTGCTGCTCTCGTACTGCATCGATCGTAACATACCGACGCTCTGCATCTGCCGTGCGGCGCAGATGCTGGCCGTAGTGTCGGGCGCGCCGCTCATTCAGGACATTCCGACCTTCTATGCCCAGATCGGAGCCGAATACGACTACACGCACCGTGATGCGGAGCGGCGAGGCTACATCAGCCACGATGCGGAGATTACCGCACCAAACTCGCTGCTACACAAGATTCTCGGCCAGGCGGTCATTACGGGCACTCCCTCGTGGCACCATCAGGCCATCGGGTCGCTCGAGGGGACGAAGGCCATCGTGACAGCATCGACCGTCGCGGGTGGAGTGGAGATTGTGGAGGCGTTGGAGCGCACCGACTGCCGTTTTGTGGTGGGTGTGCAGTATCATCCCGAGTATGTGCTCACCGAGAAGGAGACTCACGACCCCAACGGCACTCCATATATGAGTCGGGAGGAGGCTCTGCGGCTCTTCCGTGCGCTGAAGGATGCGATAGAGTAAGAAAGAGGGCGGACGACCACGATGGTTGTCCGCCCTCTCAACAAAAGTGCTTATGGTAATAGTTGAGTTGTATTCTTTACATTCGTGAAGTATCTGCTCCCTTCTCTACATCTTTTGCACGGAACTGCTTACCACTCTTGAAGTTCCACGTAACACCGAAACGAACGTAGAAATCCTG
Organism: Alistipes sp.; assembly: GCA_045650235.1. Lineage (GTDB taxonomy): Bacteria > Bacteroidota > Bacteroidia > Bacteroidales > Rikenellaceae > Alistipes. Next base: position 51,114 of record JAZRQX010000002.1, read on the forward strand.
ATACTGACCGAAAACATCCACCTCGCGAGTGAAATCCTCATTGCTCGAAATGAAATTGTTGCGTTGGCGCACCAAATTTTGCAAACCTATTTGCAGTATCCACGACTCCTTGATAAGCTTCTTGAAATTCATATTGAGCGAGTGGTTAGCAGAGGTTTTCAGGTTACTGATCTCCAATCCTGTCATACCCGAATAATCAACATCAACAAAGAACTTCTTGGGTAACTTAAAGGTCATCGCGGTGTACCACTGGGCAAACGGTTTGTTTGTCTTGGGAGCGGTGGCATCCAGACGCTGTTCGAGGATACCTCCCGTCAGATTGGTATTCCAGTCCCACCACTTCGTAAGCGTAAAGGGCAGGCTCGCAATTACTGCATACTGATTAAGCGTCGGCAGGTTCTCGTGCGTAAGATTCATCATATTGGGATTCAACGCATCGCTCACCACCTTCTGCTGGATAGCATCCTTCATACTCGACACAACCATCGTCAGCGAATATTTATAACCCAAAACAGCCGTCAGCGAGTATTGATTGATAAACTGTGGTTTCAGTGCTGGGTTACCCGTCTGGTAGGTGTAATCCGAAACTTGCAGACGACGTGGCGTCAGATTCCAGAAACTTGCGCGCGAGATAGAGCGCGAATACTGCGCCACCAGCGAGTGCTTGCCCGTCTTATCCAGCGCGTATGAGAAATTGGCATTGGGAAAGAGCGAGAAGTAGTTCTGCTCCACATCCGACTCACGACCATTGGCGTAGGTATATTCGCCTCGCAGACCCACAACGGCACTAAATCGGCCATAGTTTGCCGTAGCCGTCGCATACGCTGCGCCGATATTCTCGGTGTAGGAGATGTCGTAATCATCCACCACCGATGGCACCCACTCCTCTCCGAGTAGGTAACGATAGGTCGTGGCGCTATTAATCTCGTTGTAGGTATATTTAGCGCCATACTTCAACAGCCAATTTGCCGACAAACGACGCTCGCGAGCCACCTGTGCCGTAGCGATGCGGAATGTCGAGTTGCTACGATTGACATATAGCGAATCCACCGTCTGACCGCCCTGCGTAATTGAAGTGCGATTATCGTTAAGCGTTGTGGGTATGCTCTGGTTGTAATCGGCAATAAATTTGAGCGTTGAGCCGAGCGTATCGGTCTTTATGATGTAGTTCAAAGCGACTGCATAGCGACGGCTCTTGTCGAGCGTCTCGTAACGACTTGTACTCAATCGCTCAAAGTCTCCCATCATATATGAGGTGCGTGAATCGGTCGGATTATCCTGCTCACTTGACTGAAACTCCAACGCAATACCTATGCTATGGCGAGGGTTAATCTCCGCAACGGCAGAGAGATTAGCCATACCCGACAACACCGCAAGTTCCATCTCCGACGCAGCCTCCATCAAGGCATTGGTGGCGTGGTATGCACTCTTTTCGCGAGTTATCACATCCACATTATCCTTGCTCAGCCATCCCGAAGCCGATATATCGAACTTGCCTACGTGGGCATTTATCGAGGCCGAAGGGCCATACTCCTCAATATATTTACCCTGATTGGTCTGCATCGACACCGAGCCCATAACACCATTCTCCAGACGGCGACGCAGGGTGATGAAGATGATACCTCCACGCGAGTCGGCATCGTAGTCGGCACCCGTCTGCGGAACGACCTCAATCTTGGCGATATCCTCGGCACGCAGATTCTTCACATAGTTTACCAACGCCTCGCCCGAGAGCTTGATTTCGCGATTGTTGATAAAGAGTTTCGTGCCCGATGAGCCATTGATAGAGATATTATCCTCCTGCACCCACACACCGGGCGACTGACGCAACAGCTCCATACCGTTGCGACCTACGGCGGTCTCGGCATTGGCCACATCGACAACGAAGCGGTCGGCCTCGCGACGTATCATCTGCGCCTTGACGATAACCTCATCAATCGAGGTCGAGGACTCTTTGAGCGTTATGACTCCCATATCGGCCCCCTCGGGCATAGTAATCTGCTGCTCAAAGGGCTCGTAGCCCACACACTCGACAACGATCGTATAGGTGCCATCGGCAAGCGAGAATGAGAATACGCCCTGAGTGTTGGACGAAGCACCCGTCACCTGACGGCCATCGCGCATCGCAACGACCGTGACGTAGCTTATGTAGTTGCCCTCGTCATCGACGACGCTTCCGCGAAGCATCTGAGGCTGTTGTTCTGCACTTGCGAGGTTCTCCTTCGCACCACCCTCTGCCGCCCTCGCTACGGGGACGGCAAAGAGCAGAGTTGCGATAAGAGCGAAAAAAGATAATTGTTTCATAGTTGAATGTGTAATAGTTAAGTTATTTTATTGAGTTTATTGGTCGTCCGCGGTCGATAGCTGTTATAATGTCGTTGTTTCTGGTGCAAATATAGAAACTTTTCGCTACTATGCAAAACAAAATACTAATTTTTTCATACTTTATTTTTATACCTACATTTGCGTTTCAACGAGTTAGCATTACACCTCTAATATAATTAACAGGCTCAATTCGGGTTATTCGGCTCAATCATCGACGATGATATTTGGCAAGTATTAAATGTTTTTCAATTCATTTTTATCGTTTTTCGATAACAAAGGTAGGTATAATTTTGTTTCGTGCAAATTTTTTAGGCACTTTTTCACACCCACTCACTATATTAGTCGCACAAATGGCGAAAAAGTTACACCCAAACCATATATTTTTTCGCTTGGCAGCCTCGTCGAAAAAATCAGAGGAGAAATGACGTATTATTGGAAAAAATTTATTACCTTTAACTCCAACTATTTGCATAGTGCTGAAAACTACTAAAACCTAAAATATTATGAGCGACAAGATTTCACGCAGCGACTTCCTGAAAAAGTCGGGATTGGCTGCAGCAGGCGTAATGATGGGCGGACTGGCTTCGGCAGCTCCCACAGCACAACAGAAGGCACAAGATAAGAAGGCACGCTTTGCCAAGCTGGGCAAGGTGAACATCGCGTGGGTAGGTATGGCTAACCGTGGCCGCGAGGTGATGCGCGAGTTTGAGAAGACGGGTATGGCAAACATCGTGGCGATGTGCGACGTGGATCTTAAGTCGAAGGGCTGCCAGGAGTCTATCGCAGCGCACCCCAAGGCAAAGGTATATACCGACTTCCGCAAGATGTTCGACGAGATGGGCTCGAAGTTCGAGGCTGTAGTGGTTGAGACTCCCCTCTTCTCGCACTTCCCCTGCGTGATGCTGGCGCTGGACCAGGGCAAGCACGTATATGTTGAGAAGCCTATGGGCCGCACCTTCTACGAGTGCGAGCTGATGATCGAGGCAGCCAAGCGCAACCCCCACCTCGTAACGCAGGGTGGTAATCAGGGCCACTCTGATGCCAACTACTACCAGTTCAAGGCGTGGACCGAGGCTGGTATCATCAAGAACATCACGCACGTTGATGCACATATGAACAACTCGCGTCGCTGGCACGGCTACGACGTGAATATCGACCGCTTCCCGCAGGCAGAGGCTATTCCCGATGGTATGGATTGGGATTTGTGGCACACCACACAGCAGTTCCACGAGTTCAACTCGAAGTACCACCCCGGCAACTGGCGTTCGTGGTACGACTTCGGTATGGGCGCGCTGGGCGACTGGGGTGCTCACCTGATCGACACCATCCACGAGTTCCTGCATCTGGGTCTGCCCTACGAGATTACTCCCGTTAAGTTCGAGGGCTGGAATACATACTTCTTCCCGATGTCATCGACCATCAACTTCAAGTTCCCGCGTCGTGGCGAGATGCCCGCAATGGATATCACCTGGTGGGACGGTATCGGCAACTATCCTCCCGTGCCCGAGGGCTACGGTGAGTCGAAGATGGGTGCTGACGTGCCTTCGATCGGCGGTCAGGCTGCGGCGGCTTCGTCGGTTAAATTGAACCCCGGTACGATTATGTACTCGGCTGATGACTTGATCTTCAAGCGCGGTTCGCACGGTGCTACCACCAGCATCATCCCCGAGGCTAAGGCACGCGAGATGGCAAGCCGTCTTCCGGAGGTTCCCGAGCCCACGTCGAACCACTACGAGAACTTCCTCCTGGCCGTTATGGGCGAGGAGAAGGCTCACTCTCCGTTCGAGGTATTCGGTCCTCTGTGTCAGGTATTCTGCCTCGGCGTAATGGCTCAGCGTCTGAACGAGAAGATCATCTTCGACCGCGAGACCAAGCGCATCGTCAACAACCGCTTTGCTGACGCTATGCTGACCAACACCCCGCCGCGCAAGGGTTGGGAGGAGTTCTACAAGATGTAATTTCTACCCGAATTATAGTAAAGCAGGTTGCTAACAGAGAGTTGGCAACCTCTTTTTTTATGCATAAAGAGGGCCGAAAGATGCAAATTATTGCAGCAAATGATTGTTTATGCGAAAAAATAATTATTTTTGTAAGAGAAGAAGTTTTTTAACACTATACGATTATGGCAATTAAGTGTATCGGTATTCTTACATCGGGCGGTGATGCTCCGGGTATGAACGCAGCCATCCGCGCCGTGACGCGTACGGCAATCTACAACGGATATAAGGTTAAGGGAATTATGCGCGGCTATCACGGTCTGGTGACCAACGAGATCGTCGAGTTCAAGTCGCAGAGCGTAAGTAACATCATCCAGAAGGGAGGCACAATCCTGAAGACCGCGCGAAGCAAGGAGTTCCGCACCCCCGAAGGTCGCCAGAAGGCCTACGAGAATATGAAAGCTCAGGGCATCGACGCGCTGGTGGTGATTGGCGGTGATGGTTCGCTCTCGGGTGCGCAGGTATTTGCCAACGAGTTCGATGTGCCCATCGTCGGATTGCCCGGCACGATCGACAACGACGTGGACGGAACTGACGAGACTATCGGCTACGATACGGCACTTAACACCATTGTCGATGCGGTGGATAAGTTGCGTGATACGGCTTCGAGCCACGAGCGACTGTTCTTCGTGGAGGTGATGGGTAACACGGCTGGTTATCTGGCCCTCAACGGAGCGCTTGCATCGGGTGCCGAGGCGGCAATCATCCCCGAGCGCGAGACTGAGGTCGATCAGCTGGCCGACCTGATTCACAACGGCTTCCGCAAGAGCAAGAACTCGGCTATAGTGCTGGTGGCGGAGAATAAGGCTACGGGCGGTGCGCTGGGTATGGCCGAGCGTATCAAGAAGGAGTTCCCCGAGTTTGACGCGCGCGTGACGATCCTCGGTCACCTGCAGCGTGGTGGCTCGCCCACGGCGAAGGATCGCATCCTCGCCTCGAAGATGGGAGCTACGGCAATCGAGGCTCTATCGGAGGGACAGCGCAATGTGATGATCGGCATCAAGAATGGCGAGCTGGTATATGTGCCCTTCAAGAAGGCGATTGCTCATCAGCAGCAGATGGATTTGAAGGATATTGACATTGTAAAGATTCTGTCAATTTAACGGCGAAATTATCTATAAAAAAGGGTGTTCCAAACGGGACACCCTTTACTATTTTAGCTATACAAGCCTCGTGTTATATTCCAGCGCATAAGCACAAGATAATAGGCCTTGCTCCAACGAAGTGTCAGCAAGTACCATAGGCAGAGCAGCAACGTAGCGGCCCACTTCACCAGCTCCTTGAGGCGCACACGCCCCTTGCGATGGTAGTAGCGGGCACGGCGCAGTTGGCTCACACCCACGTTATAGCTCAGGCGGGCGAGGTACCCGGCCGAGAGCTTCTCCTCGGGGATGATATGGTACATAACGGCTTTGGGAACATAGTAATATTTCGCCCCAGCGATCTGCAGACGCTCGAAGAGGTCGCTCTCCTCGCCGCCAACGAGCGAGTCGCCAACATATCCGAGCGAGGTGTCGAACACACCATATCGGCGCACGGCATCGCGTCGCAGAGCCATATTTCCGCCTCCGGGCACACGGCCGCGCGGGAACTCGCGCACCTCGCTGCCGAAGTACATCGTATTGGCAATCGGGCGCTCGGTATAGGTGGACATCCATCGGGGACGGCCCGTAGGATACTCGGCAACGATAGGGCCGCCGGCCGCCATAGCATCGGGCGTAGAGTCGAACAGGTCGATGTAGGCCGCAATGAATTCGGGCGCGATGCGCTCGTCGTCGTCGATGATGGCGACGTACTGCCCCACGCTCTCGCTGATGCCTCGGTTGCGGGCATAGGAGAGGCCCTGATTAGTCTCCACGACCATACGGATATTATGCTCGGGATGACGCGCAACGAAGCGATTAAAGCGTTCGACGGTATCGTCGGTGGAGTTGTTATTGACCACGATGCACTCCCACTCCTTGAGGGGAGCGTTCTGACAAACAACCGATTCGAGCACCTGAACGAGCGACTGCGAGCGGTTGTAGGTGGCAATTACAAGCGATAATCTTACCATAATTCTACCTCTTAAAATACAAATATACAAATTTCGCGCGATATTGTGCCAATCGTAGGGCGATCTTTTCGCATATATAGACTCTGTTTGATATGTTTTATGTATCTTTGTCCGATCAAAAAAAATCATTATGAGCAATAACCGACCTTCGCGCCAACCCTCTGTACTGATGTCAATCATCCCACTTGCGGTGTTGGTGATATTCCTGGCCCTGACAATAAAACTCTTCGGAGGCGACTCCATAGCTGGAGGAAGCCAAATCTCGCTACTGACGGCCTCAGCCGTATGTACGGCAATGGCAATCGGCATCTACCGCTGCTCGTGGCAGCAGTTGGAGGAGGCATTCGTGGAGAATATGCGCAACGCAACGCCCGCGCTGCTGATCCTGCTTCTGATCGGTGCTATCGCGGGAACGTGGATGGCGAGCGGCGTGATACCGACGCTGATCTACTACGGACTGAAGATTCTGCACCCCTCGATATTCCTGCCCGCGACGTGCATCATCTGCGCCATCATTTCGCTGCTGACGGGATCGTCGTGGACGACGGTTGCCACGATCGGCGTGGCGCTGCTCGGCATTGGCCGCGCACTCGGTTTTGAGGATGGATGGGTGGCAGGAGCGATCATCTCGGGTGCGTACTTCGGCGACAAGATCTCGCTGATGAGCGACACCACCGTCCTGGCCTCATCGACCTCGGAGGTGCCTATCTTCAAGCATATAAAATATCTGATGATCACCACAACGCCGGCAATGGTAATTGCCCTTACGGTGTTCTGCATCACAGGTCTTACTAACTCGCCTGCCGCCGAGGCCAACACCGCAGCTATCGAGCAGGCGCTGGGTGCGACGTTCAACATCACGCCGTGGCTACTCATCGTGCCTATGATTACGGGTGTGCTCATCGTGAAGCGTCTGCCCGCAATCATCACGCTCTTTACATCGGCAGCCGTAGCGGCCATTGCAATGATTATCTTCCAGCCCGAAATAGTATTAGCGATAACAGGCGATGGCGGGGCTTCGGCTCTAACATCAATTAAGGCAATCATCATCGCCGCCACATCGGAAACCTCGGTAGAGACGGGTAATGCCCTGCTGAACGAACTGGTGGCAACGCGCGGAATGGGAGGAATGATGAATACCGTATGGTTGATCATCTGTGCGATGTGCTTCGGAGGTGTAATGTACGGTAGCGGAATGCTCTCGTCGATTACGCAGATCTTCGTACGTATGGCTCGCCGCACGGTGAGTGTCGTGGGCTCGACCGTATGCTCGGGAATCTTCTTCAACCTCACAACAGGCGACCAATACATCTCAATCATCCTGACGAGTAACCTCTTCCGCCGCCTCTATGACGATCGCCACCTGGAGCGTCGTCTGCTGAGCCGAAGTGTCGAGGACTCGGCGACGGTAACGTCGGTGCTCATCCCGTGGAACTTGTGCGGTATGGCGCAATCGACCGTGCTGGGCGTGGCAACGCTAACGTACCTACCCTACTGCATATTCAATATCGTGAGTCCGATAATGTCAATACTGATGGCGACGATAGGATACAAGATATTCAAAATCAACGAAAATGGAGAATCAACTGATAATATTTGATCTTGACGGTACGCTGCTGAACACCATCGGCGATCTGGCCGTCGGTTGTGACCATATGCTATCGTTGCGTGGCCTACCGACACACTCGTATGAGGAGTATTGTACGTTCGTGGGCAACGGCATTATGCGACTTGTCGAGCGCGCCCTGCCCGAGGAGCTGCGCACGGAGGAGTATGTGAAGGCGGCACGACGCGATTTTGTGGAGTTCTACATCGACAATATCGACAACCACACGGTGCCATATGAGGGTATGGTGGACCTTGTAGAGCAGCTTCAGTCGAAGGGTGCGAAGCTGGCCGTTGCGTCGAATAAGTTTCAGGCGGGAACGGTGAAGCTGATTCGTAAGTTCTTCCCCACGATCGAGTGGGTTGAGATCTGCGGCAACCGCGAAGGTGTGCCCTTGAAGCCCGATACGGCACTCGTCGATATGATTATCGAAAAAGCGGGCGTCGAGCGCAAAAACTGCACGATGGTGGGCGACTCGGCGGTAGATATACAGACGGCACGCAACGCAGCCATCCGCTCGGTAGGTGTCAGCTGGGGCTTCCGCTCACGCGAGGAGCTGGAGCAGGCGGGTGCTGATCACATCGCCGACACGGTAGAGGAGCTAACAACACTACTACTCAAATAAAAAAGCGAGGCCGAGGGTCTCGCTTTTTATTTGGGTTAGGGTTGGATTACTTGCGGTTCTTGATGATCCACTCGGCAATCTGAACGGCGTTAAGAGCGGCACCCTTCTTGATCTGGTCGGCAACGCACCAGAACGAGAGACCTCGATCCTCAGCCAGATCCTCGCGGATGCGGCCTACATAGACGGGATCCTTACCGGCGATAAACAAAGGCATAGGGTACTTGTTCTCGGCAGGCTCATCCACAAGCACCACGCCCTCGGCCGCAGCAAATGCGGCGCGAGCCTCAGCAGCCGACACCTTGCGCTCGGTGCGGAGCCAGATGCTCTCCGAGTGGGCGCGCATAACGGGTACGCGAACGCAGGTTGCAGCCACACGAATATCAGAGTGCATAATCTTGCGAGTCTCGTTGAACATCTTCATCTCCTCCTTCGTGTAGTCATTATCGGTGAAGACGTCGATATGGGGAATCACGTTATAGGCCAGCTGGTGGGCAAACTTCTTAACGGTAGGCTCCTCGCCCGCCACAATCTGCTCGTACTGGTGCTTCAGCTCGGCCATAGCCTGCGCACCACCACCGCTTGCCGACTGGTAGGTTGCGACGTGCACGGTCTCGATGTGCGAGAGCTTCTCAATTACGTTCAGTGCCACGACCATCTGAATCGTCGTGCAGTTGGGGTTGGCGATAATGTTGCGAGGTGTATTGAGCGCATCCTCGGCATTGACCTCGGGTACAACCAGGGGCACATCCTCATCCATACGGAAGGCTGACGAGTTATCGATCATCAGCGTGCCGTGCTTGGTGATGGTCTGCCAGAACTCCTTCGAAGTAGAGGCTCCGGCTGACGTGAGGGCGATATCGACACCCTTGAAGTCGTCGTTATGCTGCAACAGTTTGACCTCAACCTCCTTGCCTCGGAACATATATTTCGTTCCCGCACTACGCTCCGAGCCAAACAGCAAAAGCTCGTCGATGGGGAAATCTGTTCTCTCATTGAGAATGGTCAGAAACTCCTGACCTACGGCGCCAGAGGCACCTACGATAGCAATTTTCATATCCTAATAACCTTTAGTTGTTGTCGTTAATCAAAGAATTCGTCGGGCTCGGCAACCTGCTGCACCTCGCCCTCATCGGGCATCACCTCCTTAGGGCAATCGTACGACACCCAGCCCTCGGGACGCGAGAACTTGGCATTGCGACTAAGGCCCAAATGGGGATCGTCGTACGAGCGTTTAAGGAACTCGCCCACGATCGGTAGAGCCATCACACTACCCTCGCCCTGCGCCTTCAGGTGTACCGACTGATCCTCGCCACCAACCCACGAACCAGCCACCAGCGTAGGCGTAACGCACATAAACCACGCATCGCGGTTCTCGTTCGAGGTACCTGTCTTACCGCCGATATCCATATTATCGAAGCCAAACTGCCAAGAGAGGCGGCCTCCCGTTCCGGCGGTGATAACACGCTGGAGCATTGTGAGCATCGTGTAGGCGGTATGTTTATTTACAGCGTCGTGCGACTGCGGTATGAAGCTCGAAATGAGGTTACCCTGACGATCCTCGATTCGCGTTACGAAAATCGGATCGATATGCACACCCTCGTTGACGAATGTAGAGTAGGCGCTCACCAACTCAAAGACATTCGACTCGAAAGCTCCCAGACACAATGCGTAGGCGGGATAGATATAGCTACGAATACCCATATTGTGCAGGAAGTCGGCAACAGTCTCGGGCTGCTTGGCCTGCTTCATCACCCACGCTGAGTAGTTGTTGCGCGAGTTGGCCAATCCCCAATACAGAGGATGCAAAACGCCATCATACTCGACATTACCCGCCTCCTTGGGCGACCAGATGCCGACCGGTGTCTCGATCGAGACGGGGAGGTTGGGCGCCAACGTACAAGGGTTGAGTCCCAGCTGTCCGATGGCGAAGGTGTAGATGAAAGGCTTTACCGTTGATCCGATCTGGCGCTTGCCCTGCTTGGCCATATCGTACTTGAAGTAACGGAAGTTAGGGCCGCCGACGTAGGCCTTGACGTGGCCCGAGCGAGGATCCATCGCAACGAGCGAAGCTCGCATAATGCGTTTGTGGTGGAGAATCGAGTCGCGCGGTGTGAGCAGCGTATCGCGCTCGCCCTTGAAGGTAAAGATGCGCATCTGGCACTTCTCCTCGAACGAAGCGTAGATCTCCTTATCGCTCATACCGAGCTTCTTATGCTCGCGGTAGCGATCCGAGTTACGCATCGCACGCTTGATGATGGTCTCGATCTCCTCCTTCTCCAAATCCTGGAACAGAACGCCCGTCTGACGCACCTGCGCATCCATACGGGGCTGGATGACGGTCTCCATCTGCTTCTGCACAGCCTCCTCGGCATAGCGCTGCATCGTGGGGTTGATCGTGGTGTAGATGCGTAGGCCGTCGCGGTAGATGTTGTAGTCCGTACCGTCGGCCTTCTTATTTTTGTGACACCAGCCATAGAGAGGATTCTCGTCGTACTCCTTAACAGCCTGCTCGTAGTCCCAATCGGTCAGGAACTGTCGGCGCGTGGGGCGCTCGGCATTCATCACCTGACGCAACATCTCACGGAAGTAGGTCGCCTCGCCATCGTTGTGCGAAATGGGTTTATACTGGAGCGTGATGGGCAGCGCCGTCAACGAATCGCACACCTCGCGCGAGATAGCTCCCGAAGCGCGCATACGGTTGATCACGAGGTTTCGGCGCGCCAGAGCGTTCTCGGGGTTGCGCACAGGCGAGTAGCGCGTCGGGGCATTCACCACGCCGACCAGCATCGCCGCCTCCTGGATGTTCAGCTCGTCGGGCGACTTTCCGAAGAAGGTGCTCGCTGCCGACTTGATACCGAAGGCGTTAGAGCCGTACTCCACCGTATTGAGATACATCGCCGCGATCTCCTCCTTGGTGTAGTTGTGCTCGAGCTTGAGGGCTGTGATCCACTCCTTGAACTTCGACTGCACGAGTTTCATCGTGCGGGCCGCCTTGCTGCGATTGCGAACGGTATCGCGGGGGAATAGGTTCTTGGCTACCTGCTGAGTGATAGTCGAGCCACCACCCTGCGACTGGTCGCGCATAGCTATGGTGCGGATCATAACGCGGAAGAGCGAGGGGATATCGATACCCGAGTGGCTGCGGAAGCGCACATCCTCCGTAGAGATCAGCGCCGCCACAACGGGGGGCACACGATGGCCATCGAGCGTAAGGTGGCGCGTCGAATCGGCAGGGAAGAGCTCCTCGTACTGAACGTAGGAACGGTTCTGCACGAAGAAGGTGCCGATGACGTGGCCATTGTCACCGTAAATTTCGGTTGCGAGGTTGCTCTTCGGGTTCTCCAGCTCCTCGAATGAGGGCATACGACCGAAGGCGCCCATAGCCGCCAGTGTGAGCATCAGAAAACCGAGTGCGATGGGGAACATCACCACCGCCCACATCAGTTTGATCACTCGATTCTTATCCTTGAAAAAACTCTTTATATCCATTACTCTATTATCTTACACAAACAGAACGTACAAAGATAAGAAATTATTTTCATATTCTAAAACGGCAACTCCAAACCTGCCGAGAAGTAGAAACCTCCCTCGCTGGGGTGATAGAACGAGAGCTTCAGCGCGGTGGTTGCCGAGGCGGGCTGACTGAGGAAATTCACATCGAAGATAACATCACCACCCACCGATCGCAGGTAGTGCCAATCGGTGCGGAGCGATCCGTCCTCATAGAAGCGCGAACGCTCGTAGCGAGCGATGTCGAAACCTGCGTTCAGTCGCACTCGCTTCAGGAAGAAGATACCCCTCCAGCCACCGTCGGGATAACAGATCGGAAGCTGATAGTTAAGCGATGCGGCCGAGTAGTTCTTATTTGTGATCTGCGTTGAGTTGAATCCGCGCGGCAGAAGGCGTGTCGAGTTGAACGTGAGGGCCGAGAGCGCATCCTGATTCTCAAATCCACCGATCGAGGTCTGGTAGGCCAAGGCGAGCGTCAGACTGTTGTGCGGAGCGAAGCCCGGCGTATAGAACTTGGCATAGAGCGCCAGAAGGTCGCTGAAGCTGTCGCTTGCGGGGTTGATGGCATAGGCTGCCGAGGCGGCCACGCCCCAAGGCGGAGCGAAGTCGCGGTGAGCCGAGCGCACGAAATCCTGAAATCCGAGCGAGAACGAGGTGAGGTGGATGCCGCGCTCGTAGCCGATCGTGGCGACGTTGCTGATGCCACCATCGTCGAACGAGAGTTTTCCCGTATTGGCCACCAATCCGTTAGAGTACTCCCATCCCAAAGAGGCAATCAGGTAGCGCGTGTGGTAGCCGCGCTGATACATTATAGGGAACTGCACGTCGGCACCTATCGAGTAGAACTTCTTTCGTGCGGGAGCCTCGGGGAACTCGATCTTGTGAGTCTCGGGGTTATAGACATAGATCGGATAGATATTCTGGCGGCCTCCGTATGAGGCATTAAGGCTGATCGTCGGGCCCAGGCCATAGTATCGCAACGAGCCCTTGAGCATATTACCCGAGCGCGCGCTATAACCGTAGCTAAAGAATCCCTGCATCGACGAGAGCAGGTTCTGCGTCATTACTGTTGCGCCGATGTTCATCGCTATGGAGCCATTCTCGCTCAGCGCGAAGGGATCGTACGAGAGCGGAGCCCAGCTATGGAAGTTAAAGAGTGTGGTAGCCTTACGGTAGCGGCGCACCTTCTCGGCCGAGCGCTGCAACGCAGAGTCGGGCACCTCCATCTTCACCGTATCGAGGTTGATAATACCCCAACTCTTGCGGGGCGGATTGACCAGATCCTTCGGCAGACGAGAGTACTCCACCACGCGCTCGATCTTATCCAACGGCTGCACCGAGGGGTGGTAGCCCAGAGAGTCGTATGTTGTCATCAGTACCCGCCCACCAGAGAGTGGCGCAGGATCGAACGAGCCGTAGGTAGATTCTGAGATCTGATACTCGCGCCCCTCGGCCAAATCGTAGCAATGCACCTCATCGCGGCCCGAGGCTATCGAGCCGAAGTAGAGGCGGCCATCCTTGGCTCGCAGGTCGCTAAGTGTGATATAGGCAGGTCGCGTAAGCTCACGCAGCTCGCCCGAGGGGGTGAGCTCGGCGATCCACATACCCTCGTCACCCGTCAGGATGCAGTAGTGGTTACGCGTCAGATTATCCCACGCAAGCGAATGAACCTCCACGCCGAAAGGTAGCGAGAAGGAGCGTATCTGCCCATCGCACAACTCGTGGCGAAGGGTATAGATGCCATCGGCCGAGTACTCAGCCCACGCCAATCCTCCCTCGTCGTCGGGTGTCGGGTAGAGGATATTCTCCTTGCGCGAGGTTACCGTTCGCGGGCGCAGGTTATGACGATTCAGATCCAGATAGCAGAGCGTCGAAGAGACCTTCTGCTCGAAGATGTGGCTACGGCGATACTCCGTCCACCAGATGCGGTTGAGCACCTCGTCGTAGATGGGGCGCGTGGCGACAACTCCCGTATAGCAGAGCGTGCGCTCCTGGCCCGTTGTGGGGTTGAGAGCTACAAAACGTGAGGGGCGATCAAGATCGCTCTTGAGCAAAACCACCTCGTCGCCCACCTCGATAGGGCTCTGGTAGGTCGTATAGCTACTCTTCGTGGGTGCAGGCAGCTGTTCGGCACTATTCTCTACCGCAGGCAATGCTCCCCAGAAGTCGGTCAGCGAACGGAACGTACGTTTGAAGAGTTGCGTGGTGCTGAAGCCGAATAGACTCTTCATACGCCAATTCTCCGAGACGATAGTCCACGGGCGGCGAGGGCCGTAAGAGGCCATATCGTTGGCCATAACGCGGCCGGCGAGTTCGTTGCCGTGAGCAACAAGCTGATAACCCAGCTGATAGTGATCGGGGATAAAGTCGCGGTACGATCCGCAGAAGAATTTATCGGTGTTGCGGTATTTGTTCACGATGTCGCCCATCGCGCGGAACTCCAGCGTGAAGCGCGGCTGCTTGGCGCGGCCGAACGACGAGGCCTCCGTCTCACTCATCGTGGCGTCGCCCTCCATCATCCACAGAGGCATAAAGACCAATCCGATGGTCGAACTCTGCTCACCCAAGAGGTAGCTCAGGAACTTCACAACGCCCACATTGAGGTTGTTGTACTGCGCTGCGTGGCGATACTCGTGCGCCACGAGCTGCTTGATCCACGGCATCGAGTAGCCGTCGATTGCGGGCGAGGAGAGAAACTCGACACGCTTCGGGAGCCACATCACAAGGCCGTTGGAGCTCATATTCTCGGGGTGAATGACAAACGGCAGGTCGAGTGGCGGCAGGTCGAGGCCGTAGTTGATGTAGGGGCGGATGCGGTCGATCATATAGAGTGTCGTCTGACCGATGCGCTGCGTATGCTGCGGGTAGATAACACTCGCCCGCTCGCCCTTGGCCTCCATCCACTTAAAGCGCGCAGGATCGGCTCCCCAGCTATAATACTGGGCATAGGAGGTGTGGGCAACCGCAACGGCCACCAGCAACAACAACATCCTGCACACTCTCTTTATCACGCTATCGAAAAAAATCAGTTTCCAGCCCTCTTTGTCTTGGTATAACCAGCCGCGAGGAGCAACTCCACAACGCGGTCGCGGTGGTCGCCCTGAATAATTATCTCGCCATCCTTGGCCGAGCCGCCTACGCCGCACTTGCTCTTGAGCATACGGCCCAGCTCCGAGAGGTCCTCCTCCGAGCCGACGAAGCCCTTGACGAGCGTCACGGTCTTGCCACCACGATGCTTGCGGTCGATCCACACGCGCAGAGGCTGTTTATCGGCTGGCAAGGTCGCCTCCTCGGGTTCTGCGGAGGTGGTATATTCAAAATCGGGGTTAGTCGAATAGACCATTCCCAAACGCTCTTTCCAGTCGGTCATATATAATTACAAATTAAAAACTTTTCTATAAACAGTTCGGTCGTCTTGCTTCTCAAGGCCTACCTTGCGGCCGATGGCTGACGGTTGGTTTGTTTATAATTACCCTTAATTATTTGGTGCAAATTTACTATTTTATTATATTTACGACAAATTATGAAACGCACAACGATCGAAAAATTGAGAAACGAGGCTGCGCGAGGCTGCAAATGCGACTCTGTGGCTACGTTGCCCCTGCCCGTGGATGATGGTCGCCGACGGGTGCAGGTCTTTGTCGAGGGCTACGAGGATGTGGCCTTCTGGCGCTCTATTTTCGATCACTTCCAGAATGACTACCTTCGATTCGAGATCTCGGTGCCTAACCGCGAGGATCTGCCCAAGGGCAAGAAGGTGCTGCTCTCGATGATACCTCGCTCGGGCGAGGAGCTGCTGCTGTGTGTCGATTCCGACTTCGACTACCTCTTTGAGGATCGTACCGAGACCTCGCGCGAGGTGAACGGAGCGCAATTTATGTTCCACACCTACACCTACGCCACCGAGAACTATCTCTGCTACGCCCCCTCGCTACACAACGTCTGCGTGAAGGCAACCAAGAATGACAGCCACATATTCGATTTTGTGCAGTTTATGGCTGACTACTCGCGCACGATATATCCCGTATTTCTGTGGTACGCCTACTCGGCGCAACTATCTCACGAGTCGGTATTTACGCTCGTCGAGTTCAAGAACACGGTGCGACTGGGATTTCTCGAAGTAGAGCGCAACGGCGCCGACACACTGGCGTGGCTGTGTCGTCAGGTGCAGCGCAAGTTGCATCGTCTGGAGAGCGAGTATCCGCAGATGAGGGACGAGATCGAAGGGTTTGCCGAGTATCTGCGAGGAAAGGGCGTTGAGCCCGAGAATACATATCTATATATGCACGGCCACACGCTGATGGACAATGTCGTAATGCCGATGCTCAACGCGGTGTGCGACAAGCTCAGGCAGATGTCCGTGGCGAAGATCAACTCCTCGAAGAAGCAGGGGCTCTCGCTCAAGAATGAGATGAGTAATTATATGAACTCGTTGCGTTCGATTCGCGACGTACTGCTCGACAACGAGAACTACACGTCGTGTCCGCTATATGAGAAATTGCGCGAAGATATTCACGACTATCTGAGGCGTACGATCGGGCGAATGATTGAGGAGCGCGAGAGTGTAAATGTAAAATAGGTCGCCCCCGCAACCAACAACTCCCCCACCCTATTCAACAAAACAGCCGCTTTTTCAAAAATCGCTCCCACCTCCCACAAAAAAATAGCCGCCTCACCGAATGGTGAAGCGGCCTTTCTGTTTGCACGGCACCTGCGCGATGCTGGCGCACGTTAATTTATCGACTTACGGTCGGGCGAGATGTGTTCGGGAGCTGCGGCCTCCATTTCGTTCTGCATAGCGACCATATCCACAACCTCCGATGCCACGCGGCAATCACCCACCGCAATGGGCATATTCCACGCTATCTGCAGTTTGGTTAGTCCATACAGCATAGCTGCATATTCGGGCGAGGAGTCATCCTCGGCCAGGATCACCACTGCATCCACGTCGGTATATTCGGCGAAGAACTGCGTAGTCATCACCACGTTGAACAGACGCGGCGCGTGTCGCACCAGCACATTCTGTTCCGTACAGCCGAGCGCCTTGAGACTCTCCACCGTAGCCGTAAGGTTACGATGCGCCAGAGCCGCCTGCTCGTCCACGATGACAATGCCGATCTTCAAGTTATCCACGCCTCCGAATGCTTACTCGGTGAGGTAACGCTCGGCCTGGGTTGAGTCGTACGATGCGGGGTACTTCTCGGTGATGGTCTTGAGCAACTCGTCAGCCTTAGCAGTGTTGCCCAGCGCACGGTAAGCCAAAGCAGCCTTACGCAGGTACATAGGAGCGGTGAAGTCGTTGTCGCTAACTGCGGCAGCGCTCTCGAACAGCGTTGCAGCCTTAGCGTTGTCGCCATTCTCAACAGCGATGTCGCCCTTCAGACCAGCGGCCATAGCGTTGATGATCTGGCCAGGAACGCCCTTCACGTTAGAGAAAGAGTTGATGTAGCTCTCGGCAGCAGCTACGTCGCCCAAACGCAATGAGCAAGCTGCAGCGTACATCTTTGCCAAGTTACCAGCGGGAGTGTTGCCGTACTGCTCAACTACCTGCGCGAAGCCGGGAGCTGAAGCGTCGCCATTGAGCGCCAACGAGAAATCGGCGTTCTGCTGCTCGAAGCGATACTGTGCCTCGTAGAGCATCTCCTGAGCCTTGGTCAAGCGAGGCTCAACGATGAGCTTCTTATAACCGAATACCAATGCCGCCAGAGCAAAGATTGCTACAATAGCGACAACTACCATTTTACTGTTCTTCTCGAAGAAATTCTCGGTCTGGGCCTGAGCCGACTCGAGCATCTCCTCCTGGGGTGTCAATACCTCTTTTGCCATAGAATTTATTGTTTTTTAGTTTTAATCGTTCTGATTCAAAATGCAAAAGTATAATAAAAATTGCAAAAAACGCATAAAGTGCGACGAAAATGTTTTTCAATCGTCGCAAAAGAGCAATAAGTTGGCGAAAAATTGTAACTTTGACCAGAAAAACTGAAGCCTATGCGGTTAAAAAAGTTGTTACTCATCAATTTCAAGAATCTTCCTCAAGCCGAGCTTACGCTCTCGGAGGGCATCAACTGCTTCGTTGGCGACAACGGCGCAGGCAAGACCAATCTGCTGGATGCGGTGCACTATCTCTCGATGTCGAAGTCGGCATTCACGATGACCGACGGCCAGAGTGTTCATCACGGCGAGGAGTTTTTCGTCACGGAAGGTACCTACCAGAGCGACTCGGGCGCAACCGAGGTTGTCAACTGCTCCTTCTCACGTCGAGGGGGCAAGGTGCTCAAGCGCAACGGCAAGGAGTACGACCGCATAGCCGACCACGTCGGAGCCTTTCCCGTTGTGATTGTCTCACCTCGCGACACGGAGCTTATCACCGATGCCGCCGAGGAGCGTCGCCGCTATCTCAACGCCTTTATCTCACAGCTCGACCGCCAATACCTGAACTCGATGATGCGCTACAATGCCGTTCTGGCCGAGCGCAACCGCTTCCTGAAGGGAGGGTCGGATGAGGCGATGTTGCAGATCTACGATATGCAGCTTGCCGAGCACGGTACGCGCGTGTATGAGGCTCGACAGCAGATTATTGAGCGGCTGCGACCGCTGGTCGAGGAGTACTACCGCACGCTCTCGGATGACCGCGAGCAGGTGGAGATCAGCTACCGCTCGGAGCTGGAGCAGATGCCGCTGACAGATATACTATTACACTCGCGCGAGCGCGACATTGTCAATCAGTTTACCACCTCGGGCGTTCACCGCGATGACCTGATCTTCCGCATCGGGGGCTACCCGCTACGCAAATATGGCTCGCAGGGACAGCAGAAGTCATTCCTCATAGCGCTCAAGCTGGCCGAGTACCGCCTGCTGGCCGAAGCCTCGGGGGAGAAGCCTATACTGTTGCTGGATGACCTGTTCGACAAGCTCGATTTGGGGCGTGTCGAGAAGCTGCTATCGCTTGTCGGAGGCGAGGAGTTCGGACAGATCTGCATCACCGACTGTAACAAGTTGCGTCTGGAGACCACGCTCGAGCGTGCGTGCCGCGACTATTCACTCTTCACCGTCGAGGGAGGCGACATTATAAAATGAGACGTACCAAAACGATGCTTATAGGGCAGGTGCTGGAGAATTTCTTCTCGCAGCCATACATAGCCGCCAAGATCGCCGAGGGGCGTCTGCCCGACACCTGGCGCGAGGTTGTCGGCGACAGCGCTGCTGACTGCACCACACAGCTCCGGTTGGAGAATCACATCCTCTACGCCCACATCTCACGCAGCGCCATCCGCTCCGAACTCTTCTACCGTCGCGACGCCATCGCCTCGGAGATCAACCGCATTGCCGGCCTCAGATTGGTCAATGCGGTGATAATTAAGTAGGGGTGCGGAGAGCATTACCCCAGATGTACAAAAACAAAAAAGGCTTAGATTTCTCTAAGCCTTTCGATTTTGAGCGGAAAACGAGACTCGAGCCCACGCTGCGCGCAGGCATTTTCGCGAATTATATTTACACCCCCAACCCCTGAAAGGGGCGTTTGGGGTCACTCGTCCAAAACCGCGTACCTTCAACGGAAAAAGGCAACCTATCGGCTGCCTTTCTCTTCGTTGAGCGGAAAACGAGACTCGAACTCGCTTCAAAATATATTAAGAATCAAACATTTACGTTGCAGAGGCTCAGTTGTATTGCAAATATACAAAACACAAAGCAAAATACCAAATAAAAAGCCTGAAAATCAGAAATATACAATAATACGTAAAGGATATTATTAAAACAAATTAGGAGAGCATTTGATTTGCTCTCCTAATTCCTGTGTTATGCACTTAAATACCATAACGCAGGTGCTGATGATCCTCCGATAAACTCCCACTTCTTTTCGCCTCCGCAATCTTCTACCAATTCTAGTGCATCGTTAAAACTTCCATTCTCATCAAGAGTAAATACATCAACGGCAATTGGCGTCGCTTTTGTAAATTCATAATTTGCGGTAATACCATTTCCAAATGCGAGTGCCTCTGCTTTGGTTTTAAATTCACGCGTGTAGCGTTGTGTACCCTCTGGGGTAATAATTTTAAAAATATAATTCATATAAATTAAACTTTAAATAGTTATTATTATACCACAAAGATCTTATTTTATTTTTTAACTTCCAAATGCTTAACACTTTTATATTCAATTAATTATACTATCGTGCGGGCCCGCGCAGATTTATGTAAAATGTGCTTTTTCTTGATATTTGCAAATCCTAGATCACTTATTTTAAGCCAAAATCGAAAAAAATAACACTTTTTAAATAGGAGACGCAAATCACTATGTGAGGTTACTTATTAATATAGGTTGCCAATATGTATTTATCATAGTCATCACATCGTTCAACCATACCGTCTATGATATTTACGAGTTGGTCGAGATATACATCTTCTTCGATACGTCCATCCTCTAAATGTACTTCAAAGAGATCTGTGCCTTCGTTGTAAATCACTTTGACGGTTCCCGTATATTTGAACCCTTCTACTTGAAACGCCAAACCTCTGTTGTCGGGTAATGCTGTGGGGCGGTGAAAGCCCCACGAAAACACTACCATCAACTGCGAGCGAAGAATCTGTAATATATACTCTGCCATAATCTAAAACACTTTAACGATTGACTCCCAACGAAAACTTCTCCACTCACCCTTCTCAATATCAAAATAGGCTGTGGTTTTGAAATACTCTCTACTACATCCATTGCCATTGGTGTACTTGGCTGCCACTGCTGCATTGGTAGTGCCGAAAGCCTCACGAACCTCACCATTCTTCTTAACGAAAATGAAGTGTGCCACACCATTGCGAAGTTTTTCTTTAAGTGACTCAATCATCATAGCCTTTGCTCCTGCTACCAAAAGGTTTTGAGTGCGCTGAGCGATAACATTCATTCTAACTGCTGTTGTGTCTGTGATAATCAATGCGTTCATAGTTGTAAGGTGTTAGTGGTTAATATTAATTCAATTTGTTCTTAGGTTTGCCCCATCCGTTCTGCTGCCACACGAACTCCCTTGCCTCCTCCTTGCTTCGGAAGTCCTTGATAAATGTACCCGTTGAACCATTCTCTGATACCATATCCCATTGCCATACTCCCCAAGAGTTGCGGTGTGGTGCGTAAAAGTATTGTCCGATCTGTGCCTTCATAGTTATTTTCTTTTCTTGATACAAATATACCGCTTATTTTTAATATAAGCAAGTTTTTGAAAATATTTTTATTGCTTTTTTGAAAAAATAGCCACTTTTTTATAACTTTGTAGGAAATTGTATATACTATGGATAAAATTAAGCAACAAAGGACTGTTGTACATCTCGAATTAGAGGGAGGTCGCCACTATTATTTTGGTAACCTAAAAGCCCTTTGTGATAATTTTAATAAAGAGACAATTGGTGTAGGGCACGCATATCTGAAGAATTACGGTATTACAGAAGATAATCCATTTCGCAATAAGCATTGTATTATTAGGAAGGGCATATTATTAACGAGTCCGAAGAAGATGGAATAACTCATAATAAGTAGATGTACACATTAACTGATGAAACAGATTGAGCAGTTGGAGCACAAGACCCGCACCGAGAAGCAACCTCGCAAGAAGTCGGAACTATTTTAAAGGCTGAAGGAATTGAAGAAGAGATTGTAAATATATGAATGAGTATAGAGATTATGATATATTGTACCCAGATCTAATAATAAATATTCTTGAGTATTTTTGGTGTGATGCAAATCTCAACAATAAAAAAGTGGTAGATTTTTGTCGCTTCTGTACATATAACCCTAATCCTACCACAATCGTTGTTCAACCTGAAATTATTGTTAAGATATGCGATAAATTGGTGCAACTTAACACTATGAGTTGTCTGCGCCGAGGAGGTGTTATGGGATTTGAGAATTGTTATTGTTTCGTATGGAAAAAACCAAGAGAAAAATGGGAAGAGACAAAGCATATATATAATTTATACTACAATTCTCTTGTATATGGTTTTGAGTACATATATCGGCATTATAGGGATAAGGTTTTACCTATAGTCGCAGAAAAAAATGGCGATAAATCTATGGGAACAGTGTTCAGATACCTTAATGGACTTGTGACTGCTCGACATTGTATTGAAGGGCACGACTCATATATGATTAAGGGATATACTGCTCAACAATTGCAATCTGCCCCTATTTTGGTTAGTGAAAATCCTACTATTGATATAGCATATATCCACACAGGTGAACCATCGGGAGTGTATTATGATGCTCCAAAAGTGCTTGATGAGGTATTAGTGATGGGATATCCACGAGTAGCATTATTCCTTAATTTTCTTACTGCGGAAAAGGCTACCATATCTACGATAGTCAAAGCAAGAATGACACCATCAAGAGGAAGTATTGCCGCTACTGCGAAAACGATATGGACAGGAGAACAAGATTTACTATTAATTACAGCGAAGATAAAGGGTGGTAATAGTGGTGGTCCTATCATCAACAATAGGGGATGTGTTGTAGGTGTGGCATTTGCCGACCCGAGCGCAGAAGGTTTATATGATGAAATAGGATACGGCGTTGGTATGCCAATTCAAGTACTTAACGATATAATTGCCGAGGGACGGACAATGTCTGTTAATTTTATAGATTGGAACGAAGAATAGAAAAAGACTACTAATATGGAATAACTCAAACTACACACTGCGGATATGGCAGAGTGAAGTATCGAAATGTAGGAGTAGATATTCTCAAGTTGAATAATGTGTAGTCAAGTATATTTGTTAAGAAACTTACTAAGGCTTTGGATCCTAAGTATGGTAGTGGATTCTCATATTGTCAACTTAACTTTTGCAGGCAATTTTACCATACATATCTAATTACGAACGCACTGCGTTCGCAATTCAATTGGACTCAGTATAGGCTACTTATACAAATTGCAGATTCAGATAAGCGAGAGTATTATGGGTTGGAGTCTGCCAATAATGGTTGGATGACTCGTAAACTTGAAAGGTAGATAAACACTCAATTGTTTGAACGCCTATTGTTGAGTAATGACAAAGAGAGCGTATTGACTGTTGCTCGTAAAGAGCGTATGCCTGAATTGCCGCAAGAGATCATCAAAGATCCTATGATTTTGGAGTTTATGGGATTGGGGCGTAAACCTTCATACTACGAGAAAAATTTAGAACAAGCCCTCATTGCCCATTTGCATAAGTTTCTATTGGAGTTGGGTAATGGCTTTACCTTCGTGGCTCGTCAAAAACGAATATTGATAGAGGTTAATGAGTATTTTGCCGATCTAGTGTCTTATAGTCATCTGTATCTCCCCATACAAGAACAGTTGAAGCAGGAGATTGATGAGAGGTTATCCAATTGGCATAAGAAGTCATAGATAATAAAGAATAATTCATTATGTCGCATAATAAAAAGGAACTCCACGTATAAGCATAGAGTTCCTTTTTATTATCTTCCTATATTATTATATGTGTTGCTATTCACAATTGAAGGCAGATGCAAATTGCACCTAGCGACAGTTTCAAAACACGTTCATTACAAGAACATCTTATACGTCATACAAATAGAAGTTGCTTTCATAATCATTGATTCACTCGAAATGAGATGCGCCCGAGTTTATTCATTGATATATAGCATATGCGCTTTTGACATCATTCCCATTATAAAAAAGTTATCCAATTATTATCATAAATTTTATGTAATTAACTTTTAATTAGAAATCATAGCCTACAATATGCTCTGCGTAATCTGACCAATACTCTGCTGCTTTATATGCACTAACAGACTCTGCTGGAACATAAATCTTTCGGTCTGAAGCATTCTTAGCAAAAGTCCCATAAAAAGAATATGATATTAAAGGAGATGTTAGAGGCTTGCAATATACACTTTGCAGATGACTACAGTTTTCAAAAGCACTATTACCAATCGTCTTTACTTCTTTGGGAAGAGAGATACTTTCCAATGAAATACAATTATCAAATGCCATATGTATTTCTGATACCCGACGATCAAAAGTTATCACGCCCTGCCCATTTTCATACACATTCGATACAATTTCTGCACCACCGAAGGCTCCTTCGTTGGGAATAATGACTTTCCCTTCAGTTGATGTATATAGGATCCTACTATACGGCACGATTTGCATCACTTTAATTGTCTGTTTAGCATTACCACCTGAGATGGTTATTATACCCTCTCTATCCTCTTCCGATACACACGCCGCAATATCGAAATGCAGAGTCTTTGTCTCCAAGGCGCGCGTCTCAACTTGCGTGATCCAAGACTTGGCATTGTCCGAGATGGTCACCGTAATATCAACATTAGTCTGAATCTCAAAGTCCAACTTGCCACCTTCAGTACCAAGTTCATATTCAGAATCCGCTACGACAATCGCATCACGCTGCATCTGCGTTACGGTTACATATTCGTAGATACCCGTCTCCTTGTTGGTGAACTTAATCTGGGCTGTACGGTTATCGTAGCCATCATTCTGGGCGATGTCGAAATAGTATGTGTTGGTCGAGAATGCACGTGTTGAGTTCTCCTTAATCCAGTCCACATCATTGGAAATCTCTACCGTTACATCAACATTGCTCTTAACCTCCACGGCTACGGTCTCGGCTGATGATGACACCGCAAACTCGTTCTCCGTAAGGATGATCGACGGTTCTGAGCCAGCCTGATAGATCGTCACATCCTCGCTGAACTCGCCACTCCTAATGGTTATCTTTGCTTCACGCTTGTCTGTATCGTCATTCTCCTTAACCTCGAAAACAAGATTAGAAGTCTTCAGCACGCGGGTAGCCTTATACTCAACCCAATCAGTGGCCGACTCCTCGATTGAGTATTCGAAATCAATATTGGCCTTAACCTCAATCGAGACTTCACCGCCCTCGGCCGAAACCTCGAACTTCGAAGATGTAACGGTTAAGGCGTCCTTCTGCTTTTGCGATACATTGATAGTTTTTGACAAAGTGCCAGCCTTGATGATGATTGAGGCCGTACGATCATCGGGAGTGTTGTTCTCCGTTGTGGTAACGGTGATCTTCGCACTTCCTGCAGGGCCACCCGTAGGTTCAATTGAGCACCAATCGTCGGCACGACTATTCACCACCTGCGCTGCCCAAGCCTCCGAAGAGGTGAATGTAATCACATTCGAGCCACCATCGGTCGAAAAGTTTGCAGTCGTAGTACTAAGTGTAATTTCGGGCTGTTTAGGCGGAGTCTGACCGCCGCCATTATTGCCACCATTATCCACGTCGCTCTCCGAGCAAGCGACGAAAGCCAATAAAGCAAATAGGATGTAGAAAAATCGTTTCATAATGGAATATCGCATGGTTAGTTATTTTATGTTCAAACAAAAAAAGAAAGTGGAGCCAATATCTCACCTCATCCTTGACGTAGGGCTTCGACTCCCTGTAATATGGACAAGGAAAGGATAGCCCCACTTTGGCTGTATTTCGTGATATACGAATACAATACCAAAGAAGGCACCCTTCCACATTATTCCAATATTACTTTGTGAGTTGTCGAAGTTCACGTCAATGGAATAAAGCGAAAATGCGCTTTCTAAATATGTATGTACATGTTATAGCAGCATGTACAATACAAAGATAAGCACATTTTCTGGAAAGACACTTAAGCATGATGGATATTTTACATTAAAATAAATGTGGTTCTATATATCTAGATGAAAAATATACGTATGAGTTTAATTAATACACATAGGCCATAGGTCAGAACACCTGGATAAGGTTCTCATATCCGAGAGAGCGGCAATTGTCCCTTTCTACATCCCAATATTTGATGGTGTTTACCATATCATCCGACAGGCCTTTACCATTCTGAGTTGCCTTCTCGACTGGCCACTGCAATTGCCCCAAGTCTCACGGATTTCACTAATACAAGACGTGAACCTCTCCGTTACGCAACTTTTCCTAAAGTGGTATTTAATATAATATTTTTTGCTTTTTCCAGTTATTTCATTTAATTTTGGTGCAATCTCTTAATATAAGATGGGCTACACATTAATATAAGACTTGCTCAAAGAGCGAGGTATGACCTTTCAGGATCTCAGCGAGAAATTAGGAGTTGATCGTAACAACCTATATAACTCTCTCACCAAAGGTAACCCTACCCTGCAACGTTTAGAGGCTGTTAGTGTAGCATTGGGAGTTCCTATATGGCGACTGTTTACAATTGAACCCAAACCTGAGATTTATGGCACAATCGTATATGAAGGTCAAGTGTATAATATAAACAGTAAGGAGGATTTTATTAAACTAGCCTCCATAATGATGGCAAAATAGTACCTATTTACAAACACTGATAATTATATGATTTTTCTATCTCACAACTACAATGATAAGCCCGTAGTAGAACAAATTGCGATTAGATTACGTAGTATTTACGGACAAGATAAGATATTCTATGATTCATGGTCCATTCAGCCTGGAGAAGGAATAATCGATAGAATGGAATGCGGTTTATCAGAATGTAGATTCTTCTTCTTTTTTATTTCCACGAATAGTTTGTCTAGTAATATGGTAAAAATGGAGTGGCAAAATGCTTTATTTAAGGCTGCTCAAAATACCATTAAATTCATTCCAATACGAATGGATAGATCCGAAATACCTATATTACTTACCCAATCACTATATATTGATCTATATTCAAATGGGCTTGACGTTGCCATTCGCCAGATTGTAGATGTAATCAATGGGGATAACACTTATCGACCAACTTCCACTTTTTCTAATCTTATGGCTGTAAAACGCAGGGAAAAAGGTAAAATAGTTATAGAATGTCAAGCAAAATATTATTTAGAACCTATTTCAAAATTCTGTTTTTGCACGTTTAATGACTTAGAAACATTGAGTTATAAGGTTCGAGACGAAGGTATGGTGTGCTACAATCCATCTGGTAAAATAAATTTACCAGATGGGCGGATATTAAATGTTCTTATTACAGAGGTGCAACATGGTACAACTCCAGATATGCCATATGTCATAGAGTTTGAATCAAAAGAATGTTTGCCATTTGATATAGACGCGGTATTACATATGAAGAATCATAAGGATTATGACCAAATGCCCATGGTATTGGGCTAGATCCTCATATGACATTATAACCGATACCGTAAGATTGGCTCAAAAGATTCGAACATCAATAAGAATTAATACAGGGCAAATATAATAAAAGAGAATTCAGATTTGAATCTGAATTCTCTTTTCAACTAATACAAGCCAAATATCTTTGAAAGAATATTGCTATTCTTTCTCTATTATAGCATCCTCTCCACCTAATTCTGTTACATTAATGAGTGGTATAACGAAACGATTAAAACTCGTGTTCTCTGTTTTAGAATGCAGCACTCCACGAGTAGTTCCAATTGCCAAAGCAACCAAATGTTGAACAAAATCTTTCGGCAAAACAACTTTGGTTAGTCCTCCTCCCGATGCTTCATTCCAATATGACTCATCAATCACAAAATGAGTTGTAGTCTCTATCAGCATAAAAACTACTTCGTTTTCCTCAAACTTAAAAGATAGGTTCAACCCAATTCCCCTATTGTTGTAATCTGATTTAATGGCAACTGACATATTTAGGCCGAACTCACCACCTTCTGGTTCTGAAATAGTAGCAAACTGATCTGTTGTAATACCTGTAAGCGCGAATTTAACTGATTTTTCTGCCATATCTTTGATATCTTTGATTTGCTGAAACTAAACTATTGTACAACATACTATTATTGGGATATCCAACAGTTTTCTTGGGCACTTCCAATTTAACTACTAGGGGTTCCCCCAACTGAATTTTATCCATTGGCTCATCTGGAATTGATACTAATTCTATTCCAAGAAGTTTTCCATACCTTATAGCAGTTCCGACACTTATGTTAGATACCTGCCCATGCAATAACTTATTGACATATTGAGGTGATACTTCCAATATTTGAGCCAAATCTTTTTGTTTCAACCCTTTTGTTTTCATATATTGAATGATCTTCAGCACTATTTTTGTGTTTGCTCGAGTCTCCTCGACTTGAACAGAAGTTGGCTCGTCTATATTAATCCATTTTGCATCAAAGTCTTCAATATTAGACAAAATGGCATCCTTTAACTTTCCCATAATTCTAAGTAAATATAAATTCTACAAATGATTCCTTATCATTAATGCCATCAAGTTTAGAATAAACTTTTGTTATTTTTTTTAGTTCTATATGAGTATTAGGGGCCTCATGCATTTCTTTAACTATTTTTATGGTACCCCCAGTTATCACATATGCACCATCTTCTATTTTTATGGCATAGATTCTAAATGCGCACTTGCCTGCTACATTACCAAATTTAGATTTAACCTTTACTCTTTCGTAATCATTTTTTTTCTCATCATCTTCTGACAATGGCTGAAATAAGTCCTCCAAAGTATTATTGTGCAGTGCATCTTTTATAGTTTTAAAAATTGCATAGGAACTCAGTCTTACAGAGGATACAAAATCTGCTTTACTTACACCAGCCCAAAACGGATCTTTAAAATAGATGATATTCTGTTCATAAAACTCATCTAAATATAATGGATCACACCATAATTTCTGTAATTTATATAGTTCATCCTTGTCAATATATAAATCATTAAAATCAATTGCATCATCTCGTATGCCAAATGACCGTAATTCATCTTCACTATAAATAACAGAGAGCAAAATTCTATCTGCATATCTCTTCATCCCAGGAGGATGTCCATCAATGAATTTAAACCTCATAAATCAACCTGCGGGTTTATTTTTTTATATTGCAAAGATATGATTTGAGAATACGATTTCCAAATTTTTTCCAATTTTTTTTCCAATTTTTTCCAAATACGATAATATAAGAAGTAACATAGTGAAATAACATACTTAAAATTCATAATATTCCCACAAGTGATAATAGTATATTTTTATTATAATATTATATGCAGCAAATTACAGTGAGTAACAAATGTATAATATAGTTAGCAGCAATTTCAAGATACATTAGACTTAAAGACAATCTACATTTTTATAATTATAATGTAACATTACACGGCAAACAGAAAGGTTGATATAATAATCAAGTTGTTACGCTAAATATTGATAATTATATCATACTAGCCTTGTAACTTTTATAGCGAAAACGAGGGTTAATCCTCTCTCAATGTGCAATTCTCTGCGATATACTTGTCTATCGTTCGATGCACAATCTCTTCAATTCTATCTTTGCCTATCATTATCACAAGGAAATCTGCAGCCTGCTTTACGGTATCGAATTTGAGATTGTTGTTGTCGAGAAGATGGCGTAGAACCTCTCTTCGAGTTTGAGGGTCATCATTGCCGTAATCGAGTATATCTTCTCTTTCGTGGATGGCTTTGCGGATTGCGGCATAGCGAGCCCTTTGTGTGTTACTGATCCTTTCTTTTGTTTCGGTTGAGTGGCGCTTCCCGAACATTGGATTGAGGTTACCCGACCTCATAACGCTTTTTGTAGTATTCTCCATTATCGTACCTCCCTTCTGTGTGTCTTGTGTGTTATTTTCTCATCCTTGACCCCCATCTGTCGAAGTTGCCTGTAAGTAAACAAGTCAAACGGACGGCCTTCGATGCGGTAATAATACTCCGTAGTTGGAGTGGGGTGGATAATTGGTCTAGGATAATAATCTTTCATTCCTAGTAGTCTTTTAATCTCTGCACTTGATGTTTTATTATTCATATTAATAACTATTTAAATCTATTATTTTTTAAGGAGTAACATTTGAAGTTACTCCTTTATTATAAATATCACGATGCTTCTAAATATTCCTCCGCAGGGCCATATTTTCGGTTTAAGTATCGGAATGTATTCCTTAATGAGACGTAGAACTCATAATCTCCGTTTCTAATCGTCTTTTTACAGAATTGGTAATAATCCCAATCATTCTTAGCAAAATCCTCTAGTATATGTTCCAATTTATCTCCATTGGCTAACCTCTCAAGCATTCTATCTTCCAAACACTCCTCTTTATTATTTAATATATTTGTTTCTTTATTATTTATAGTATCTTCATTCTCTATATTATCTGTATTTTCTATACTATCTATATTGTTGGTACTTTGGGAAGATGCTGGGACAATCTCTGTGATAGCAGATGCCGTACGTTTGGGAAGAAGAAATGATGAATCTTGAGAAGAGATCGATTGAATATCTGTGATTGAGACTGATGTGTTTGAGTAATTATCTGCATCCTTCAAGTATAGTGGCGTGTAGCCTTTGTCTCGATAGTTCACCATCTCAATTTGTAGTTCAGGATTCTTCAACTCATCCATTGATAGCCTTTCAAAATCTTTGAATCTATCAACATTCAGCCTGAAATAATTTGAGTGTTTACCATTACTCTTTCCAACACTCCATACGTTTATTATCCCGTGGCGATACAATGTATCAATGGATGCAATAACGAGTTTTTGGCTCAATCGAGATTCCTCGGATAAATCAGCGTTAGTCCTAAAGAATTTGCCACCTGCATCACTGTAATAAGATGATAGTTGGCAAAGTGTAAATAGCATACTGCGACAATTCACATCGAGCAGTATCATAAGTTGTGTGGGGACTGCCGTAAATTGGTAGTCCAATGACTTTAAATTCTCCATAACCTTAATATTTTTTATATGGAATTATTTTTCAGATGTAAGACGAAGGATTGCCGATAGATAGGTTTCAAATATGCTTAATCCCTTAATAATCGTCTCAATGCAAAGATACACACTTTTTTCGGGAAAAACAAATAATTTAACCTGCTGCGAGGATTTATTCTAAAAATTTTCAGGGATTTTTCGGCAATCTGATAGTGTGAAGTTCAATGCGTTACTTCATTATTTGCAAAAGAAGATACGGTGCTTATTAATATATTAAAGGTGTGATAAAAAGTTAAAATAATGTATAAAAATATTTTGTTTTTAAAAATAAAGTTTATATCTTTGTATTGCTTGATAAGATTTACTTATCGATATCTTTCAACAGCAATTCTATGCTGGTAACCTCCAAGTGAGGATAAAATCAATATTAAGATAGATTACAACAATGCCGAGACAAGGCAAATGGGGACTTTGTCTCCTTACGATTCGTATATAAATAATTAATGATAGAACCTTACGGTGTATAGGCAAGCCGTATTATAGTATGAAGCAAATCGAATTTAAGGGGTTATCGCCCGACCAAATAGAGGTTAGACCAACTGACACAAGGGAAAAAGGTAAATGTACCTTATTGCTCTATATGCATAGCCGCAGTGCGGGAGATATTCTTGACAATGCTGTTGGAGCATTTAACTGGAAGATTGAGTATAAAGAGGTTAATAAAACAACTTTTGGAATACTATCAATCTATGACGAAGAAAAGGGTGTGTGGGTATCTAAAGAGGATACAGGAAGTGAGAGCAACATTGAGGCGAGCAAGGGTTTAGCAAGTGATATTCTAAAAAGGTGTTTGGCTCGATGGGGTTGGAATCATCTATATACAGCACCAAGGATAAAGATTGATTGCCCCGATAAATACTATTTGAATGTTAATGGTCAAGAAAAGATGACTATGACATTCAAGGTTGCACATATTGCCTATCAAGATAAACAAATAGTAGAACTAACGATTGTCGATAGATTTGACAATGTTGTCTTTGATTGGTGTCTAAACCGACAGGCCAAATCCCAAACAATCCATCCGAGGGTTAATACCCAAATTTCCGAGAGAAGTGATTGTCGAATTTATCCCAAAGAGATGTCCAATGAGGAGAAGTTGATTTCATTCCGTGATTCAATACTTGGTACAGTAGACAATGAGACCCTTGAAGCATTCTTCAATTTCTATATGAGAAATGATTGTATGCGTGCAAATGGTAAAACTATTGTAGCGAATTGGAATGGGATATTTGATCCACAACAACGATGGAAATTTTGGTTACGAGATAATGGCCGCAAAAGACAGATACCTAAATAAGCAATCGCCTACCACAAGAAAGCGACTACGGCTTTGCATATACCCATAATCGGCTCTAATTTGGTTTTTATTTGGGAAATATGCAATAAATGATTTTTAGCACATAACTATATTGCTGATTTACAAAGACAAAAACCTATGGGTTCGAGTTGTATCCCAACTATCAAAAGAGATTTAGGCCTTTAACAAAGCAAAACCAACACCTAATTACATTAAGTGTTGGCTTCGTTGTTAGTTGAACACTAGAACTCAATCTTTGTGCTGATGACTGTTTTATCCAGCAACTTTGCGTAATGCTGCGTCATTTTAGTATTTGAGTGTCCCAAAATTTTAGAAACGACCTCTATGGATATTCCAGCGTTAAGCATCAGGGTTGCTGCCGTATGTCGCGCAAGGTGAGTGGTAAGCACCTTTTTGATACCGCAAATATCTGCTATCTCCTTGAGATATGAGTTATATCGCTGATTTGTAATAATCGGCAATTCATAGTCGTATTTCTCTAATAGCCTTATGGCAGTATCATTTAGGGGTAAAATATATGTAACTCCCGTTTTCCCACGCTTCTTCTTTAGGTACATTACATCTCCATCACGCTGTATGTCCTCTCTCTTAACAGCAGCGAGGTCGCAATATGAGAGAGCAGTATTTGCAGCAAAGACAAATAAGTCTCTAACTTGATTGAGGCGTTGAATACCAAAATCCTTGTTGGCTATTGTCATCAACTCCTCTTTTGTTAATGGCACAATGTTTACCTCTCCCTTCCTAATCATGATTGTATCGAATGGATTACGATTTAGTTTATTATTTCGCTGAGCATATACAAAGATACTCTTAGCCTTTGTAAGATATGAGGCGAGGGTTGAATCCTTCAACTTAACATCATTCTTCAAATGGTACTTATAGTTGAGTATATCATTATTATCGACGGCTCTGAGTGCCTTATTGGGGGTGACAGCCTTGAATTGTTCTATAGCCAAAAGGTATTTTGTATATGTTGAATGCCCTATCTCTGCGCCTTTTCTCTTTTTGATGATCTCAGTAAAGTCATCGAATAGTTCATAAACGGTATATTGTCGCTCCTCAAAACCATTCTTGACGTATTCCGTAAGCATTGCGGCTCGAACCTGAAGCCCCCGCACCGTACAATCGGTATAATACTCGTCTATTCTACGTCTAATATCTGAGCAATAGCGATTTATGTGGTTTGCGCGCCTTGAAAATATAGCCTTTTTAAACTCCTCAGGATTTACTTTTAGATCAAGAAATAGGGTGCTTCTTTCTCCATCAACGTTTACCCAAAGTTGGATTTTGTTTAGGTTGGCTCGGTTTGTTTTGCTTTGATTGCAAGTAAAATTAACGCTGTACATAGTTGTAAATTAGTTAGTTAAACGTTGTCTTGCAACTGATTTGCAACTATATATTTGATCTTGCACATTTTTTATTTTTTGAGGCAATTTTGCTCTTTTTTTGTGCAATTTTTTGGGTTCGATTTTGTTCTGTTGGTAGAGCAAAACCTTGCCCCAAGGTTGCTGGGGAGCCGTTTTCGAGTCTGAAATCTTGAAAATAAAAAAGGCTTAGATTTCTCTAAGCCTTTCGATTTTGAGCGGAAAACGAGACTCGAACTCGCGACCCCAACCTTGGCAAGGTTGTGCTCTACCAACTGAGCTATTTCCGCATTATGTTTTGATCGTTGCAAGCCGTGTTTCTATCGGATTGCGAGTGCAAAGATAGAGCAAAATTTTATATCTCCAAAATTTTTGAAGAAAAAATTTTCATTTTTTTTAATTTTTTTTGCTCAAAATTTCGCTCACAACCCCGAACTTGCTACATATCAGCAAAATAGCTCATTTGAAGAAAAATCACTTTTTTTACCCTCTCACCAGCCATCTTCCGAGGCAAACCATTCCCACGCCCAGCACAAGGCTCAACGACACATACAGAATCATCACGGGCCAATGGCGGGCCTGCAGGAGCACATACATATCGTTGGCAAATGAAGAGAAGGTCGTAAAGCCTCCGCAGAAACCCGTAATGAGCAGAGCACTTATAGCGGGAGTGATGGCATTCGTTCGTTCGGCCACCCCCAGGAAGAGTCCGATAATCAAACTACCAACCACATTCACGACAAACGTACCCAGCGGAAAACTCCCCACAACAAGAAGATGACACAACTTACCGGTCAAATAACGCAGGCAGGTACCGACAAAGCCTCCTACACCTGCCAAAAACATAGCCTTAAACATAATTAAAATATTTTTCGGAAAACCACAATTCAAATATAATACCGCATTTAGAATTCACAAGCAAATAGTCGCAAAATATATCACAAAACGAGGATGGCATACAATTTGCCCCATCGTGGTCAAATTCTATAATCATATAAATTATGCATTTAACACCAAGAGAAATTGACAAATTGATGCTGCTCTCGTTGGGCCTTGTGGCCGAGCGCAGACTCAAGAAGGGGCTTAAGCTCAATTATCCCGAGGCCGTTGCCTACATCACTTCGGCCGCATTGGAGGGTGCCCGCGAGGGCAAAACCGTCGAGCAGGTGATGACCGACGCCGCATCGGTGCTTCGACGCGAGGATGTGATGGAGGGCGTCGCCGATATGATTTCGCTCCTGCAGGTGGAGGCTGTCTTTACCGATGGCTCACGCCTTGTGAGTATTCACCACCCCATAAAATAGTTTACGATGGAGAAAATAGATCAAACAGCTGCGCTCTATCCCAACCAGAAGGGATATGCGCCCGAGAAACAATCGAAAGTTGGCGGCACGGTGCTGGGCAAGGAGTCCGTGGAGTATAACGTAGGACGCGATACGGTGCGTCTTACCATCCGCAATACGGGCGATCGACCGATTCAGGTCGGATCGCACTATCACCTCTTTGAGGTAAACCGATTCCTGGATTTCGACCGCGAGGCGGCCTTCGGAATGCATCTAAACATACCCGCCACTACGGCCATCCGTTTCGAGCCGGGCGATAGCAAGGAGGTGGAGGCTGTAGCCTACGGAGGCAAACGCCGCATCATAGGTTTCAACTCGCTCGTAGGTGGCTACGCAGGTCAGGAGGATGCACCCACCTACTACCCCAAGCGCGAGCGCGCCATCAGGCGTATGCAACGCCTGGGATTCAAGTACGCACCACAACAGGGAGAGATAAGCACAAAGGAGAATCAGAGTAACAAACAGGATAAAGAGTAACTTAAAGATGGCAAAAATTTCAAGACAGGAGTATAACAATCTATTCGGCCCGACGGTGGGCGACAAAGTGCGTCTGGGCGATACCGATCTCTACATTGAGATCGAGCGCGACCTGCGCCACTATGGCGACGAAGTGGTCTATGGTGGAGGCAAGACTATGCGCGACGGAATGGGGCTCTCCAACACGATAACTTCGGAGGCCGGGGCGCTCGACCTGGTCATCACCAACGTCACGATCATCGACCCCGTAATCGGCATCGTAAAGGCCGACGTGGGCATCAAGGATGGCCGCATCGCAGGCATCGGTAAAGCTGGCAACCCCAACACGATGGACTGCGTCGATGCGAATATGGTAACCAGCGCCGCAACGGACGCTATCTCGGGCGAGCACCTGATCCTCACGGCGGGCGGCATCGACGGCCACGTCCACTTCATCTCTCCGCAACAGGCCGAGGCTGCGCTTAGCAACGGCATAACCACACTCGTCGGAGGAGGCGTAGGTCCCTCCGATGGCAGCAACGGCACCACCATCACCTCGGGCCGCTGGAATATTGAGCAGATGCTCAAGGCTGCCGAGCAGATGCCCGTCAATGTAGCTCTATTGGGCAAAGGCAACTGCTCCACAGCAGAGCCCGTCGAGGAGCAGATCGCAGCCGGCGCTTGCGGTTTGAAGATTCACGAGGATTGGGGCACTACGCCCGCCGCCATTCGTTCAACGCTGGATGTTGCGGAGCGCTACGATGTGCAAGTGGCAATCCACACCGACACGCTTAACGAGTGCGGCTATGTGGAGGACACCATTGCCGCCATCGACGGCCGTACGATCCACACCTACCACACCGAGGGCGCAGGCGGAGGCCACGCTCCCGACCTTCTGAAGATGGCATCGTTGCCCTTTGTACTGCCTTCATCGACCAACCCTACGCTCCCCTACGGCATCAATTCGCAGGCCGAGCTCTTTGATATGATTATGGTGTGCCACAACCTCAACCCCGGCATACCCTCAGACGTAGCCTTTGCCGAGAGCCGCGTTCGTCCTCAAACTCAGGCTGCCGAGAACATTCTGCACGATCTGGGCGCAATATCGATGGTTTCATCCGACTCGCAGGCTATGGGACGCGTGGGAGAGTCGTTCCTGCGCTCGTTCCAGATGGCATCCTATATGAAGAGTGCGTGCGGCCGTCTGAAGGAGGATTCGCCCCACAACGACAACTTCCGCGTCAAGCGCTACATTGCCAAGATCACGATCAACCCCGCCATCGCCTTCGGTCTTGCCGACCATATCGGCTCGATTGAGAAGGGAAAGTGGGCCGACCTGGTGCTTTGGGAGCCACAGTTCTTCGCCACAAAGCCCAAAATGGTGATAAAGGGAGGCATTATAAGCTGGGCCAATATGGGCGATCCCAACGCCTCGCTACCCACGCCACAACCCTGCTACTACCGTCCGATGTTCGGGGCTATGGGGCGTTCTCTGACATCGAGCTGCATATCGTTCGTATCTCAGGCTGCGTTGCAGAACGACATCAAGTGCCGTCTGCATCTAAAGCGCCACGTCGAGGCTGTCCGCTGCACGCGACAAATCACAAAGCAGAGTATGCTTCACAACGACTTTATGCCACGCATCAACATCGACGCCGAGCGTTTCGATGTTCGCATCAACAACCAGCGCATCGACCTGAAGCCTGCGCAGAATTTTGCACTTGGACAACTCTATTGGTTTAGTTGATATGGTCTATACCGAGATTTTAGGCAACATTGCCGAGCCTGAGTGGGCCGAGCGATACGCCACCTGCTCGGTCGAGCACATCGCGCTCGACCAGTGGGCTGCGCAGAAGAGTCGGCTGAAGGTCGTAGGTGATCGCGGAAACGAATATGCAATAGCGCTCAAACGCCACGCGACACTCCGCGATGGCGATGTAGTTGGTTACGATCCCGAGAAGCATCTCTTGACTGTCGTACGGCTGCGCCTGAACGACATACTTGAGATCGACCTGGGGGCGCTGGCCAATATGGACTGCGAGACGATAATCTCCACAGCCATCGAGCTGGGTCACGCCATCGGCAACCAGCATTGGCCTGCGGTGGTGCGAGGCGTGAAGGTGTTTGTGCCAATGACGGTCGATCGCAAGGTTATGATGAGTGTGATGAATACCCACCGCATTCCCCACATAGCCTACGCATTCCGTCCGGCCGAGCAGATCGTGCCCTATCTCTCGCCCCACGAGGTGCGGCAACTCGTCGGCCACAGCGACCATCACCATCACGCCTATGAGCAGAAGTAACAGCCTAAGTACGCTCCTACACCTCTTGCAACTCTCCGACTCGGCTCTGCCCATCGGCGGCTTCTCGTTCTCCAACACCTTGGAGAGCGCCATCGATTCAGGCACGGTCGGCGACGAGCGTTCGCTTGAGGAGTATATCGGTGTGGCGATCGAACAGACCGCCACACTCGATGGCGTGGTGGCACGCGAGGCGATGCGGGCATACCACAGCGCCGATTTTGGTAGAATCGTCGATCTGGACCACTTTCTGCTCGCGCACAAGATAAATGCCGAGCAGCGCACGATGAGCCTGCGTATGGGGCGAAAAATGTGCGATCTGGCCGCCTCAATCTCCTCCGACAGCACCACCGCCCGTCTGGGTGCCGAAATCGCGGCATTAAACACCCCGGGAACGCTGGCCGTAGTGCAGGGCGTTGTGGCAGCATCAGTGGGGACCACCGAGCAGGAGCTCTTCGTCTCTATGATCTACGGCACAGCCTCGATGATGCTCAGTGCGGCGCTACGAACGATGCGCACGACACACATCCAGACTCAACGTATTCTCTACCACATCGGCGAGCGCATAGACTCGCTCTACGACGTAGCGAAGTATCTCTCATTAGACGAGTGCTACACCTTCTCGCCGCTGCTTGATCTACACTCGGCGCAGCACGAGAGGAGTCAAAAACGATTATTTATGAATTAAGCAATGGAAAATAGTTGCAGAATAGGAATCGGCGGGCCCGTAGGTTCGGGCAAGACCGCCATCATCGAAGCCATCACGCCGCGACTGCTCGATCGCGGCCACAAGGTTTTGATTATCACCAACGATGTAGTAACCACCGAGGATGCCGAGCACGTCCGCCGAATGTTGAAGGGGGTGCTCGTCGAGGAGCGTATCATAGGCGTTGAGACGGGCGCCTGCCCCCACACGGCCGTTAGGGAAGATCCCTCGATGAATTTGGCCGCCGTGGAGCAGATGGAGAGCCAATTCCCCGATGGCGATGTGGTGCTGATCGAATCGGGCGGCGACAACCTGACGCTCACGTTCAGCCCCGCGCTGGTCGATTTTTTCATCTACGTCATCGACGTTGCGGCGGGCGACAAGATCCCGCGCAAGGATGGGCCGGGAATCTCGCACTCCGATATTCTGGTCATCAACAAAACCGATCTTGCCCCCTACGTTCGAGCCGATCTGGAGGTTATGCGACGCGACTCGGAGGCGATGCGGGGCGGCAAGCCTTTCATATTTACAAATTGTTTCACGGGTGAGGGTATCGATCGTCTGGTCGATATGATATGCCGCGATGCACTCTTCGAGAGTCGATGATGCAGGATTTTACCTCTGCCGACAAACGCGGCTACCTGCGTCTTGGCTTCGAGCTTGACTCTCAGCGCTCGATCCTGCGCGACTGGGAGCGCCACG
This sequence comes from Alistipes sp., assembly GCA_045650235.1. Classification (GTDB taxonomy): domain Bacteria; phylum Bacteroidota; class Bacteroidia; order Bacteroidales; family Rikenellaceae; genus Alistipes. Next base: position 90,101 of record JAZRQX010000002.1, read on the forward strand.
CCCCCACCATCGTACAGCAGGCTCTCTACTTCGATGAAGAGTGGGAGGAGCTGCCGTGTGTCTATATCCTCTCGTCGGGAGGGCCAGCATTGGAGGGGGATCGCTATCGCCAGGAGTTCACGCTCGCACCCCACTCCTTCGCCCACATCTCAACGGGCGCAGCCACCAAAGTAGCACCGATGCGGGACGATTACTGCTCGATGCAGACCCACATCACTCTTTCTGACGGGGCCTATCTCGAGTATCTCCCCGAGCCCGTAATACCCTGCCGCAATGCGCGTTATATTTCACTAACAGAAATAGATATCGCACCGACGGCATCGCTCATCTATGGCGAGATGATTCTATGCGGACGCAAGCACTCACGCGAGCTTTTCGAATACGATATGCTTCGCTCCACCATTTCGGCCAGAGGGCCATCGGGCAAGTTGCTCTTCAGCGAAACTTCGCTCAGCCGCTCCAACCCCACCCGCTTGGGACAGATGGGTGGCTACGATGTTCGCGCAACGGCATACATACTCTGTCCGAAGGAGATGTCGCGGACGATATACACGTCATTTAACCCCACGCAGAACTCAGATCTTGCTACGGGCCTTACACTTCTGCCCAACGACTGCGGGCTGAAATTCGTAGCACTCGGCCACGAGAGTGGGCCCGTAAAACGTGCCGTCAGGGAGCTCTGCTCATTAGCGCGGTTGCACATAAAAGGGCGAGCGCTGCCTAACGAATTCGCGTGGCGATAACCATTAAAAAACAAAACAAAACAATGATGAAAACAGACTCTATGACAACGATCTTCGATCGGGGAGCATTGGGCTTCCTGAAGATTTTGATGCGTGGCGCTGGACAAGTGATGTTCCAGCGCAGCGCGTGGACGGGCCTACTCTTTATGGTGGGTATCTTCTGGGGTGCTTACGCCTCGGGAAATGGCGCTATGGCGTGGGGTGCTCTGCTCGGACTGGCTGTCTCTACGGCCACGGGATACATCCTCAATATGCACTCCGAGGATGGCGGGGACGGCCTTTGGGGCTTCAACGGCATTCTGGTCGGTTGCGCCCTGCCGACACTGCTCCACCCCACGATCTGGATGTGGCTTGCGCTGATACTCTGCGCTGCCGCCACCACCTGGGTACGGCAGGGCCTGAACAACATTATGGGCCAATGGAAAATCAACTCTTTCACCTTCCCCTTCGTACTCTGCTGCTGGATCTTTCTACTCGCTGCCGTCGATATGGATTATATGTCGGCAAAGGACTCAATTCACCACACACACCACCACATCGTCCACGCATCAGGCTTTGTCGAGGCCATCTTGTGCCTGTTTCGTGGTGTTTCGCAGGTCTTTCTGATCGATTCGTGGATTACGGGTGCAATCTTCATCGTAGCGTTAGGCGTCTGTAGCTGTCGCGCCGCTATATGGGCAGCGGTGGGATCGGCCTTAGGTTCGGTAACGGCAATGGTGATGGGCGCACCGATGAGCGACATCGCACAGGGCCTTTACGGCTTCAGCCCTACGCTGACGGCCATCGCCCTGGCTACGGTATTCTATCGTCCATCGTGGCGCTCGGCCGCGTGGGCTGTAGTGGGGATCCTCTTCACAGCTTTCGTACAAGCCGCTATGAATCGAGCACTTGCACCGCTCGGAATTGCCACCCTCACAGCTCCATTCTGTATTACGACGTGGCTGTTCCTGCTACCTCTGCTGCATCTCGACGATGATCATCCCGACCACTCGTCGTGGCATCCGTCGCTAAAACAGCATCTGCAAAAAAAATAAAGAATGTGGCGTCATAATTATGGCGCCACATTTTTTACAACCTTTTCGCCCAGCACTGCAGTCACTCCAGCTCCGAGAAGCTGCACCAGTGCCGTAACCACCAACGCCAGATCGACCCCACCCCACTTCATCAGCATAGGCACGAATAACACTCCCGCCACAGCGCCAGCCTTGCCCATCGCTGCAGCCAATCCTGCTCCAGCACCACGATCAGCCACAGGATAGACTTCAGACGGGAGGAGGAAACTAACAAGATGAGGCCCTGCATTGAGAAACAGCTCAAAAACCACAAAACCAGCTACCATCAGCCACCTGTCCCAATTAAGAATATGGGCCGCAAGCAGCAGAGCGAGCCCCGCCGCACTAAGCACAAAACCCATCGTCTGCTGGCGAACGTGCGACGAGCGACTAACGACAGCCAATCCCACGATAAATCCCAGAGCAACAAAGAGATTGATGTAACCCGTAAGCTCCACCGACGAGGCCAAATGCGCCACCCCCGTAGCGCTATCGCCCAAGCCTACAGCCATCACCAGGATCGGAAGAAAAACGCCCACGCCATAGACTCCAAAGCCCTCGCACGCCCACGGCACACCGCACAAAACCGCTCGCCGCAGATTATCCCCGCTCAGCGCTCCACGCCACGACGACCGCCCCTCACGCGAGGCCGCTATTTCATTCTCCAACTCTCCAATCGTAACGTCCGAGCCAAGAAAATATCGCACCGCACGCTCGGCCTGTTCGCGTTGGGAATGAGCGAGTAGGAAGCCTGGGCTCTCGGCAAAACGGATACTGCTCAGGAGCATCACCGTAGCCAGCAGGGAGATGAGCAAGAAGAGCCCACTCCAATGGTCGGCCGTAGTCCAATGTTTTAGTATATAGAAACACACGAATGCCATCACCACATTGCCTATAGCCGACGTAGCCTTCGCCACACCAACCATAAAGAGCCGCCAGCGGCGCGGCATAATCTCCGAGATGTAGTCCCCATCGAGGCTGTAACCTCCACCTACACCAAAGCCCATCACAAACAACCCGACCATCAACGAGTTAAGGCTCGCCGAGAAGAGTGCCACCACCGACCCGAGCAGAATAATCGCAGGCGAGAGTCGGAAATAACGCAGATAACCGTGCCGATCGCTCAATGCACCAACCACGATCGAGCCAATCATAATACCCACCAGCGACGTGGCCGCCACAACGCCCTGCATCGCCGAGCTCAGATCGCGGTGCGTCATAAGCAACATCAGCGGCAACACCACGCCCACCAATGTCGACAACGCGCCGCCTGTGAGCTGCCCGAGCGAGGCCGTCATCACCACCCTGATGTGTCCCCAGCGAAGCGGCATAGTATCCATATCGACCGCCTCGCCATCGCTCTTTGCGCCCAAATGCAGCAACCGCTGACGCAGCTCGCGCCACCGCTCGATGGTCCATCTCAGGCCCAGGCCAACACCCACGCCTACGGCCGACTCGAAGAATCGAAGCGAGCAATTGACGATGGGATCGCTCTGGGGCGACATCTGCGAAACGAGCATAATTATGACCAGCGTGATGGTTGCGATGCGACCATTATTGTAGATATTCAGTATCTGGCACAGCGCCTCCAGCATAAAGACAGTCAGCAACATACCCATAACCGAGAAGGGCAACATCCGTAGGTAAACATAGGCAATCAGCGCCCCGAGAAAAGTACCCACAACACGCATCACACTCGGTCGTAGCGATTCCTTGTACGAGGGCATCTGCATCACCGTTATGAGCGACGTACACGAGAGCATCGCGCCCATCCAGCGCGAGGCCGAGTGGATCGATCCCGTTGCGTATATTCCCGTTAGGTAGGCCAAATATATTCCCACACACGACACAATCAGCGTGAAGGGTTGCACGCGCGAAATGGCGGCACCGAGCAGGGCGTTGAGCCGTTCGGAGGCGCGCCCGAAAAAAGTTTTGTTCTCCATAGCAAATGTTTCTGCTAAAGGGAACAATAAGTGCGCCGAAAAAAGAGGGTGTCCATAACTTTTTGGACACCCCTACCTTATAATAACTTTTTCACCAGCGAGAACATCCTGTATGGCATATATCTAAACGGCAGATCCAGCCACGTCGGCGTTACGACCACCGCTCGTCGATGCGAGAAGGCGTCAAAACTCAGGCGGCCGTGATATGACCCCATACCCGAATTTCCCACTCCTCCGAAGGGCAGATTCTCGTTGGCGATGTGCATAATCGTGTCGTTAAGGCAGGCTCCGCCCGAGGTGCTGTGGCGAATCATATCCCAGCCATCGCGCTCACGCCCAAAATAATAGTACGCCAGCGGCTTCTCACGCTCGGCAACAAATCGCTTCACCTCATCGCGATTCTCAAAGGTTATCATCGGCAGCACAGGGCCGAAAATCTCCTCCTGCATAACCGCCGCCGAGGGGCTCACGTCGGCCAGAAGCGTCGGCTCAATGTAACGCTCCGCGCGATTTATCGTGCCGCCCGCAACCACGCGGCCATCCTGCAGATATGCCGCTACGCGATCGAAAGCTCGCTCATTTACCAGTCGCACATAATGCTCACTCTGGCGCGGATCGCGACCGTGCAGACGCTCAACAGCCAACTTAAACTCCTCTATAAACTGCTGCTGTAAAGACTTATGAATCAACAGATAATCAGGCGCAATGCAGGTTTGGCCCGCATTGAGTGTCTTACCCCACGCAATGCGTCGCGCGGCTAACTTCAGATCCGCGCCCTCATCCACGATGCAGGGGCTCTTGCCACCAAGCTCCAGCACTACGGGCGTGAGATTTTTGGCCGCAGCGCTCATAACGGTTCGTCCCAACGCGGGGCTGCCCGTGAAGAAGATTATATCGTAGCGCTGCTCCAAAAGCAGGCGGTTCACATCGCGGTTACCCTGCACGACAGCGACATATCGCTCCTCGAACGTATCGGCCACCATCTGCTCGATAACGTGAGAGACAGCTGGTACATAGGGCGAGGGCTTCAGCACCGCCGTACATCCTGCCGAGATAGCGCCAACGAGCGGATTCAAAAGCAGTTGCACGGGGTAGTTCCACGGCGAGATGATGAGCGAGACGCCGAGCGGCTCGCTTACGATGCGCGAACGCGAAGGCATCATCTTAAGCGGTGTCGAGCGGCGCTCAGTGCGCATCCAACGCTTCAGGTGGCGAAGATGTGTCTTCACCTCGCCCTCGACAATGCTCAGCTCGGTCAGCACAGCCTCCTGTTCCGACTTGTGCAGATCCTCCCACAAGGCCTTGCAGAGTTGCTCGTGCCACTTATGCAGCGCCTGCTGAAGACGGCGCAGCTGCTCCTCGCGGAAGCGACGCTCAAGGGTCGCACCCGATGCGAAATACTCTCTTTGTGCCCTGACAACAGCTTCGATGCGCTCGGGCGATGTATTCTCAATTGCCATATTTACTGTTATTTACGTCCTTTGAAGTGGTCCATAGTCGAATAAATACCCAACCAGCGGCCTACGATAGTGTCAAACCACGACACAGGCAGCAAGCCCTGGCACAAGCGGAAGAAGTGATAACTCCAGGGGATACCACGAAAATCAGTATTGCGCTCGATCGCACGCAAAATCTTGCACGATGTGCGCTCGGGATCGAGGATGGGGAAGAAGCGCGAACGCACGCCATCAAACATTCCCGTATTAATATAATAAGGAGCGACGGTCGTAACGTGTACGTTACTCTTGCGCTCTGCAAGCTCGATACGCACCGAATCCGACCAGCCGATAACGGCCCACTTGCTCGCCGCATAGACCGACATTCGGGGGTTGGAGATCATTCCAGCCGCAGACGCTATGCTACAGATGTGGCCGTGATCACGCGCAATCATATCGGGCAGACACTGCAGAGCCACGACCATCGGTGCAACGGCATTGATCGACATCGTGCGCTCAATGTCGGCGAGCGTCTGTTTCTCGAAGGTCTTGTTTCCCGTCACGATTCCCGCGCAGTTGATCAATATATCCACATCACCGCACTCGCGCTTTGTTTGCTCGTAAGCAGCTATAACATTATCATTATTAGATACATCCACACGAAACCCCTTCGCAACACCTATCTTCTCGAAATCTGCAATCGTTGCTGCGATGTTCTGCTCGTTGATATCCCAGATCACCACCTGACGCGCGCCCTTCTCGAGTGCCATACGTCCCATAATTCTGCCAATTCCCGAGGCTCCGCCCGTAATCAGCACACAACTATTCTTAATCTTTGTCATAATCTTTCCCTTTTCGCCGGTAGTCCGGCATTGCGCGACAAAGATATGAATTTTAGGGAAATCGCCAAATCTCAATCGAAGATCAATGTATAACAACTAATGCAACACATCATCAACTCACCATAATACACAAAAAAAGTCCCACTATATGTGGGACCTTTTCGATATATTTGGTTATAATCTTGCGGATTAGTAACCCTCGCCCTCGAGAGCGGCGTAGCTGATCTTCAGAGCGTTAGCACGACGAAGCTCCTGCTTTACGTCAGTGATAATACCCATCTTTGTATACTGGTCAGCCTTGATGCTGATGGTCATCTGAGCACGGTCTGCCTCGTTGAGCATATCACGCTCTGCACCGATGAAATCACCAATATCACGCGCGGTCTTGAACGAATCATTAAGCTGAATTCGGGGAGCGGTACCATACTGTGCCTGCATATGTGATACAGGGACACCGATGTTGATGGTACTAACCAAACTCTTCTTCTCCAACTTCTGAACCTCGGTTGCCTGGGGCAACTTGTAACGTACCATTACCTCCTGCTCTCGCATTGTGGTTGACACCATAAAGAAGAACAGAATCATAAAAATAACGTCGGGAAGAGAAGCGGTTGAGATTGCGGGGACCTCTTTCTTGTCACCCGATTTTTTCATTACTGCCATAACTTTTCCTTTTTATACGTTACTTTTTAACACCCTGACGAGGCTCAGCCTCAGAAATCTTCAAAGGCACTGCCTTAGTGACAGCGGTACGCTGATCCTCCGTGAGCTCAGAGAATACGTTACCGAACTTGCTCATTGCTACGTCGTCACGAACCTCGTTGAAGGCGCGTGCCAACTCGTTCTGTACCATAATATATACCTCGTAGTTCGTATCACGGGTGGTCTGCAGTGATACCACACCCTCACTTACGGGGTAGGTCCACTTTGTACCATCCTCCAACTCGATCTCGGTATCCTTCTTCTCGGGAAGGTTCTCGTCGTCGAGAGGATTAAGAATGAACTCCTTAGTCTTCTCTTTCAAACCACGGATGTCCATAGACTCGTCGCCAGCCATAATCTGACCTGCGGCGTTTACGAATACCAACAGAACGTTACGGGTCTTAACCTTCTGGTCCTCAACCTTAACATCCTCGGGAGGCAGCGGCGGAAGCACGCGTGAGAGTCCCTTATCTGAGTTCATCGTAGTAGCCACAAGGAAGAAGATGAGCAACAAGAACGCGATATCGGCCTGAGAGTCGGCACGAACTTCCGGTGTTTTTCTTGCATTTCCCATTATACTACCTCCTTATTTTAATGCGTCAGAAATTGCTGAATAGATTGCTGAAAGAATTGCACCAGCGCCTGCTACATAGGCTACCAAGATACTTGCATCGGCAATAACAGTCTCACCGCGCTCGAAGTTTACCTGGTTACCGATATCAAGAATCTGATAGTCGTGACCGTTAGCGATAAAGTAAGCACCTGCGATGATAGCGATGATTGCTACACCAGCAAACATAGTACCCTTGATACCCTCGGGCTTCTGGATCAAATCCCAAACTGCTGCCAACACTGCGATCACGATAGCAACTGCAGCGATAGCGTAACCCCACATAAGGAGGCTACCTACAGCTGTAGCGTTCTCTACGGTCGGGAACTCGGGTGTGGTAAATACACACCAGAATACCAATGCCACAGATACAGCAATTAGGATGGGTGACAGATATTTAATCAATTTTCCCATTGTTGTAAATCTTTTTTAAGGTCTTAATTATTTCTTAGCGTAAGCGGTCAAGATGTCAACCAAGGTGATAGAAGCATCCTCCATAGTGTTCACCAAAGCGTCGATCTTAGTTACAACATAGTTGTAGAACAACTGAAGAATAACCGCAGCGATAAGACCCATCAAAGTGGTCAACAGAGCCACCTTAATACCACCTGCTACGATGGTCGGAGAGATATCACCAGCAGCCTGAATCTGGTCGAATGCACCGATCATACCTACTACGGTACCCATGAATCCCAACATAGGAGACAAAGCGATGAACAAACCAATCCAAGTCAAACCTGACTCCAACTGACCAGTCTGAACTGAGCCGTAAGATACAACTGCCTTCTCAACTGCGTCAAGACCCTGATCCATACGATCCAGACCCTGATAGTAGATAGAAGCAACGGGACCACGAGTGTTGCGGCAAAGATCCTTAGCAGCCTCAACGCCGTTCTGGTTCAAAGTCTCCTCGAACTTAGCAACGAACTTCTTGGTGTTGATGTTAGAGAATGCGAGGAAAAGCATACGCTCGATAGCGATAGCCAAACCGATTACCAAGCAAACCAACACGGGCATCATCCAGCCCCAACCACCCTCGAGGAACTTCTGCATCAAAATCTGGTGCATAGTCTCACCAGCGAGATCAGTCTCAGCACCCTGTGCGAAGGCGCTAACAGTGCCAAGTACGGCTACTGCCAAAAACATAAAATTTTTTTTCATAACTGTTTGAATAAATTTAATTAGTGTTTTGTACTTTTTGTTTATAGTTTTATGTTGTTAAAATTTTCTCGCAAAAATTTTTTCTTTTTTCTCTCCACCTACACCATTTGGGACCATCAAAGCTCCTTTTTGGCGCATACACAGCGTACGGAGCCAACATCCCCAGCGCACCACTACGCACACCCATAACACTGTGGTGTTCAGGACGTTACGCCGCAAAACCTCCCCTTCTCGGGTGGGTTGCTACGGTTTTGGTAGAGTTTACGGACCGAAATATAAGAATATTTTTTTTATTACACAAGTCCCGACAAGGTAAATTCTCCTCGCAAAGGCTTTTTCATAAGCTCCAAATTCTCCTCGTGGCTCAAATTTTGGCCCAAAACGTACATAAGTTTGGTGATGGCGGCCTCGGTAGTCATATCGAAAGCCGAGAGCACACCAGCCGAACGAAGTCGTTGGCCCGTCTCATAAAGTTGCATCTCGACCGAGCCGTTGTCGCACTGCGTAACGTTGAGCACCAGCACACCGCGATCGACCGTCTCGCGCATCAAACTCAGGAACCAATCGGCCGTCGGAGCATTGCCCGCGCCATAGGTCTCGAGTACCACGCCACGCAGCCCCTCGACCGAGAGGATGGCTCGCAGAGTGTATTCGCCGATGCCGGGGAAGAGTTTGATGATAGCCACACCCTCGCTCATCATCGTGGCGATACGCAGGGGCTCCTCAGTAGGCTCCACGCGAGCGATGGCGGCAGTGTTGTAGGCGATCTTAACCCCCACCTCGGCAAGGGGCGGATAGTTGGGCGAGGAGAAGGCATCGAGCTCCTCAGCACTGCTCTTGCGGGTACGGTTGCCACGGCACAGACGGCTATGGAAGAGGAGCGCCACCTCGGGCACAAGCGGACGCCCATCGACGCGCGCGCCGGCCACCTCGATGGCGGTGATAAGGTTCTCGCGACCATCGGTACGCAACACTCCTATAGGGATTTGACTACCCGTAAAGATTACGGGCTTGGAAAGGTTTTCGAGCATAAAACTCAGGGCCGAAGCGGTGTAGGACATTGTGTCCGTTCCGTGTAGCACCACGAAGCCGTCGTAGCGGGCATAGTTGTCGCGGATGACCTCGGCGATTGCGGCCCAATCCGACGGACGGACATTGCTCGAATCTATCAGCTTGGGCATAGTATGTACCGAAATATCGACAGGCAGACGGCGCAGAGCAGGGAACTCCTCGTAGATACCGCTGAAGTCGAAGGGGACAAGAGCACCCGTCAGCTCGTCGTTCTTCATACCGATCGTACCGCCCGTATAGATGAGCAGAATCGACGAACGCACGTTGTCGGTCTTTCTTACTATCTGTTCCATATTTACCTTATATTAAATAGTAATTTTATTCATTTCTCTATTTTAGGCCGAACATTCGCCGCGCATTCTCGCTCGTGATACGCGCCACCTGCGCAGCCTCCACGCCCTTGAGCTGGGCAATCTTTTCGCAGATGTAGCGCACATAGGCCGACTCGTTGCGATGGCCGCGATGCGGCACGGGCGTTAGGTAGGGGCAGTCGGTCTCGAGGACGATATCCTCCAGCGCCATCTCCTTCACAGCCTCGGCCACTATACTCTTTTTATATGTTACTACGCCACCGATGCCGAACAGCCAATCGCCCGACGCCTTGAGGCGGCGATAGACCTCCGCACCCTCGGAGAAGGCGTGCAGCACACCGCGCAGACGCTCGCCACGACCTGCGGCTCGCTCGGTTTCGGCCTCTAAAATCTCGCACATATCATCCCACGCCGCACGGGTGTGTATCGCAACGGGCAGATCGAGACGCGCCGCCAGACGGCACTGCTCGATGAAGGCCTCGCGCTGTTCGGCCACGAAATCCTGACTCCAATAGTAGTCGAGTCCGATCTCGCCAACGGCACAGAATCGGATCCCCTCGGGGGCATTGTCAAAGTAGCGCTCAACCAAAGCCAGCTCCTCACGCCAGCGGGGATTGTCGTTCACCGACGTGGGATGCAGTCCCATCATCGGGTGGCACATCTGCGACTCGGCCTTAGCCAATGATAGCATCCGCTCGTGGTTCTCGGTGTCGATGGCCGGAAGCAGAAGCAGCTCTACACCCGCCTCGCGAGCACGCTGCAAAGCCTCGGCGCGATCGGAGTCGAACTCCTCGGCGTAGAAATGTGAGTGTGTATCAATCAATTGCATAATCTTCATCATTTAATCCTTCAAGGTATTCCAGCATCTCGAGCGACGATCGGCTCTCACCCACCGAGGGGTAATTCGCCGCTACACGACGTATCGCCTCTGCCTCCTTGGCGGCAGCTTCGACATTGCGCCTAACGAATCGCTCGAAAACATATAACGTAACCCTGCGGCTCAACATATATTGCGCATAAAGGCGGGCATACTGCTCCCCCTCGCCGCTCATCAGCCGCTCGACCTCCCATCGCGGACGGCGAAGCATAACTGCAGGCAGGAGCAATTCGCAATCGGCCTCACGACGCAGTAGCTCGATTAGCCCGCTGGCCCGATGCAGGCGCATCAGATCTTCGTAGGCCGCCTCAAAATCGTGTCGCTCAATAGCTTGCGAGGAGTGCGTCGCAACGATGGTAGCGTAGAGATAGTTGCTCATATCGGCATCAGCCTCCACCTCGAACCACTCGTCGGGCATATCGCGATACATCACGCCTCGCGTGTAGAGAGCATTCACCTTGAGCTGCACCCATAGCAACTGGCGCGCTCGCCTATCGCGACGGAGCGTTCGGATATTATCGCCATCGTTGGCCACACCACCAATATGCATCGGCACACCGTTCGTGATGGAGAGGTACATCCCCGAGAGGGCCAGCATAACCATCACACAACTACACAGCACCCCCGCGTTGCCCACGGCCAGCACAACGATCGCCACCAACGACACAAGTGCATTGGCCACAACGCCACCCGCCAGGTAGAGCGCATAGGGCATCTGCTCGGCCTCGGCAAGAGTCTGCTCGCACGGCTCCATAAGACACTGGCCGCCCGTTCCGGCAATACTGAATCGACCGAAGTGGAGTCCATCATCACGACGCACAACCATCAGATTAGCAACACGAAACGACACCACACGATAGCCAGACAGAAGTCCCGCCACCAGATGTCCCGCCTCGTGCAGGATGATCTGCGCAAAGACCGCCACAACGGCAATGGCCATCGCCCCGAACCAATAGAGCATAAAGACCAGCATACCGCTATCGCTCATCGGGCCCTTCAAGAACTCCCGAATCACGGGCACGGCAAAGAGCGATGCGGCAAAGGCCACTCCGATCAGAGCGCCGATACCCAACCCCATCAAGGGCCGCAGCCATCGCTTTATATTAAACTTCTTTTTCATCACAACAACTTTTCGTACCGCTTGCCCGGCAATTGACGTATCGCGCCCGAGAGCTCCAGCGTCATCAGCGTGAGCGAAAGCTCGCCCAGCGACACACCACTACGCTCCTGCAACTGATCAATCGTTAGGGGATCTGCATCAAAGAACGACATCAATCGCTCCTCATCCTCGGTAAGAGGCTGACGTTCAGGCACAGACTCCTGCGGGCCAACACCCAGTTCCCACATCAGCTCCTCAGCAACATCGCGCCCCGAGAGCACCGCCTGCGCCCGACGGTTGCGAATCAGCAGGTTGCAACCACGCGAGTTAGTGTCGGTAATACGCCCCGGAACGGCCATCACCGAGCGGTTATAGCCATCGGCAAAGGCTGCCGTCGAGAGCGACCCGCCTGCCTCGGGCGACTCCACCACAACCGTTCCCGCCGCCATAGCCGCAATGATGCGGTTGCGCGGGATGTAGTAGCGGCCATTCTGCTTGCATTGCGAGTTAAGCTCAGTCACGATCGCGCCGCCGTGAGCAATCATATCCTCGGCCAAGTGGGTATGCACAGTTGGCGTTACAGCGGGCAACGGATTGGCCACAACCCCTATGGTTGTAGCTCCACAAGCAAGTGCAGCACGATGGCAAGCAGCATCTACGCCATAGGCCAAGCCACTGACAATCACCACATCGGGCACCGCCTCAACGAGCGAACGCACCATCTCATCGCAGGCACGCTGGCCATAGGACGAAATCTTGCGCGTACCTACAAATGCCACCGCACGACGGCTGAGCGCCTCCACATTTCCGCGCACATACAGCACCGCAGGACGATCATCCACCTCGCGCAGCAACGCAGGGTAGCGCGGATCGGTCGCACCAACAGGCGTAATGGCGTGGCGACGGCAATACTCCAGCTCACGCTCCGCCTCACGCAGACCTCGGCCCGACACAATCTCACGCGCTATCGACTCGTGAAGGTCGGTACGCTCGATGATCTCCTGCATCGAAGCGGCATAGAGAGCCTCGGCCGAGCCGAAAACATCGAGCAGATGTACGGCTCCGCGAACGCCCAGATGCGGAACGAAGGTCAATGCTATATCCTTCAGTGGCATAGTCTAATGTTATTTTTTCGGCCGCGCATACGGAATTTAGGGCGACGTTGGTCGTAAAGTTAATAATTTTTACGAAAATGTACGAAACTTGCAGTGAAGTTTTGGCAGAATTAGTTTTTTTTGTATATTTGCACTCGCAAATGGGAAGATGTGTGTTTCTGTGTGCTCCGATTTGTCGAAATATGGTCCGATGGATGAGTGGTTTAGTCACCGGTCTGCAAAACCGTCTACAGCGGTTCGAATCCGCTTCGGACCTCAAAAAAACCCTTCTACAAGCACTTGTAGAGGGGTTTTTAATTTTTTACGCCATTCCCCAAAAACCTTTTTACTATGAAGTTATACCATTAAGGTTAGTAAAAAAATATCAGTAACAAAGATAACGATTGATATGATATAATACAATCTTATTCTCTATACTATTGGCGATATGCAACATATACTCTAACATTTATTTCCTTGTCTTTAAAGTTGTTTCCATTAGCATTATGGTCTGATAAACGAAATGAGAAGCCCCCATTAGGAGTTAAATATTGAGCATAGTTACCTCCCCCTTGTATCTTAACTTAAGAAGTTGGCGTAATCAAATAACAACACCCATAAAACCTTTATTGTAGTTTATTTGAAAATCGGCATTTAAATATTTTTTAATATTATTTCTGACACTTTGTGTTATATTTTCTATATTTGTTGATGCCTCTCTTTGAGGCTTGGGCTGTATCGGTAGCACTACCCAAGATATTAGAATGAACATCGCCTGAAGGAGGCTCCGAATAAGATGGCGCGGACTCCTCATGAGGGTGTGGAGATAAAATAAAAAAAATGGTAAGTCTAATTTTAGGCTTACCATTTTATAATTTGAGAGAGCGCAATTACTCTACAACAAAATCGAACATTATGGGCTCATCCTTCTTACAAGCGGTCAGGGAGACAGCCACAAATAGCGTCAAGATAGCATTGTAAAGAAATGCTGAACCAAGTCTGGAAATTAACTTTTTCATTTTGAGATCTTAAGATTACAGCTACAAATATACGCAAAATATGCAAAACTCAAATATTTATAGAGAGCTTCCCATTTCTTGCGAAATAATAGGACTTTCGCTACTCATTTAATTAAAACATTTTTACAAATATGAATGTGTAAATAGTTGTCTTTCAAATCAACGACTGGTATGAGTTGTTCGGCGAGAATGAGGCCGAAATGTTCTACTTGGTTTCGAGATCATCAAGCGCCTTTTCTGCTGCATCCTTACCCGAAAGAGGCACACCGGCCTCAATTGGTCAATAGCTTGCGCCTTGAACAGGACAGCCTTTATCGCTCGGGCTACGCAATATAAAAAAATGTCCGACCCATTGGGATCGGACACTCATCGAAGTAATCAACTGATTACTTGTTCTTCTTATCGTAGCGCTTTGCGTAGCGGCTCATAAACTTATCCACACGACCTGCGGTATCAACCAACTTCATCTTACCAGTGTAGAAGGGGTGAGATGTGTTAGAGATTTCCATCTTGTATACAGGATAGGTTTCGCCGTTCACTTCGATGGTCTCTTTTGTCGAAACGGCGGACCGGCACAAAAACACGTGGTCGTTCGACATATCCTTGAACGCCACCAAACGATAATTTTCGGGGTGAATACCTTTCTTCATTGTTTGTAATGTTTTTGAATTAAATACTTTTCAGCGCGACAAAGGTACGAAATTTATTTTCACTTGCAAATAATTTACAATAAAAAAGTTCCACCCGATAGCCAACAGATGGAACTTTATGGGTTTTGCCGCCATTACAGCGTGCGATTACGCTGTAATTTGGTTAGTTTTAGCTGTTTTCTTGTTTCATATCTTTCTCAATAGATCCTCCACTATTACTACTCCAATTACTTATACTTGTGCTCTTGATAGACATTCCTGGAGTTTTCTTTACAGTAAATTTATAACTATACTCCTTTCCACTTGCATAGTTAACAGATGTCAGTGTTGATGAGTAATATTTATCACCTACGCGAAGTCTAAATTTTACATCATTTGCGTTCTGTGGAGGAACAATTGCTGTATATGACTTATCAGTTCCATTAGCAGTAATTACTGCTTTTGTGCTGCCTATTGTAACGGGGGTATTTGTAGGCTCCTTTTCAATATCAATAGTGCAATCAGTAATCAAGCCTTCAATTGTAAGTTCCACTTTGTTATTTTCTACTGCAGCACTAAATTCATCTTCGGGGAATGACTTATCCAACGTAAGGGAGATTGAAATTTTACTCATCAAATGCTTGAATTGTAATTCAACTGCACTTGATGTTTTAGCTACATCCTTTTTATTAGCTCTCAAAAAGTCGCTTTCGTAATAATTATCATTTGAAGTTTGATCAGCCTTTACCGAAAATGGTATTTCATTAGCATTTGTAACACCTGATACATAAGGGTAGTACGCATATATGTTGAATTCCTCGCTATCACTACTCCAAGAAATATCATTTCCACTCGAAGCCTCGATTACACCTGTTGATCCGTTATAAACAAATTTCTTGTTATCTGCCTTATTATTGCTAATTTGTAAGTCAGATTTCGTTGACACATAAACTCCAAACGCATCTCCATCCTCAAACCCATTCGCGTCGAGTCGTGTCTCGGGAGTCATATAAGCCACTTCGCCCGTCAATCGCAATTGCACCTCCTCAAACTTCTCGGGATCATTAGGTTCATCCGTAACTACCAAATCTTTCGAGCAACTCTGCATCAACATCGCCAAAGCCGAAACCAATAAAAGATTAAAAATGTTTTTCATATCTGTTTGTTTTAAGTTATATTACAAAGTTAGATTTTTTTGCAAAAAATAGCATAAATCACAAGTCAAAAAATACATCAGAACACAAAAAAGCAGGAACCCCTGCGGGGATTCCTGCCGGAATTATGAGTTGCTTATGGTTAGTTTTTGGTTTTATGGGATAATCGAGTTATTTCTTAGGGGCGCCCTGCACCATAAAAGCGACGGGGACGGTGAATTTTACGCGGACTTTTTTGCCGTCCTGCTCGCCTGCGGTCCACTCGCGGGGTGAAGAGTTGAACACGCGCTCGACCTCGTCGGCGAGGATTTTGTCGGGCGAAGCCATCAGTTGATACGATGAGAGTGAGCCATCGGCCTCGACAACGAATGAGAATACCACGCGGCCCGAGATACCCTTTTCGATTGCCTCGGCGGGGTACTGCACGTTGCTCTGCATCCAATTCTGGAACAGAGTCAAGTTGCCTCCTCGGAATGTTGGCATTTTATCAGCTTTGATATAAGGTGTATTCTCATTTGCCTTTGCCGCACTATCGCTCTTCGCAGAATCAGCATAAGAAAGAACTACAATAGCATCTTCGGCCAAATAGGCTTCGCTTGCGAGCGTTTTATCACCATCTTTTATGCAAAACGAAATATCATAATTATATGTCGTTGTCTCGGCAGGAGGCGTAAACTTACCACTTACGCTGGGAATAGCCGATAGTACTTTACCTACAAGCGGTCCAAGATCCTGCTTCGTGTACTCTCCAGAAGCCCTATCCACACTAAATTTTCCAACTGTTCCATCGGGCTTTACGGTAATCTTTGCACTAATCGCTCCATACAGCCCCGCAACAGGTTGCAGATTCATCTGCAATGCCTGACGAACGCTCTCGCGAGTATTTGCACTTCGCTTATCGGCAATTACGATTTTACCCTTCGTTGCCTCGGCTGATGAGGTACTCTCGCCATCCTTTTTCAGGGTGATTACAATCAAGCCCTCCTTAACATCCTCTGCCGTGATATTCAAGTCGAGTTCGGCGGCATACTCCTTGGCCTTGTCCCCCTTGAATACCGACATATTGCCGATGGTGTTGGGGTCGAGCTGATTCATCTCGTCGTAGGCGATGATTTTTCCATCGACAACAACAAGGGGATTAGGCTTTTCTTCGTCTTGCAGGTTTGCGGAATTTTCCGTAACTTTGTCTTGCAACTCGCGGGGGACATAAACAGTTGTGGCAAACGCACTGAGCGCAACAGCCACCATAGGCACGACCAGCAACGCCTTGGTTGCAGCCCACCTCGATGAAGTTTTCTTACACATCATAGTGATTCGATTTTTAAGGTTACTGTGATTCAGGCAGTTGGCAACGGAGTGGAGTCTTGAGCCAACTGCTCTTTTTATTAATAGCATTTGATAAGTCTTGGCATCTACGCCATCGCGCAGCACAGCGTCGTCGGCCTGATACTCGTGCAGCGACTGCAACTCTCTACGCAGCAGCCACATAGCGGGGTTAAACCACCAGAGGCACAGAGCCAAATCGACAGCCATCACGTCCCACGAATGGCGCAGGCGGATGTGGGCCAGCTCGTGCGAGAGGATCATACGGCGGAACTCCTGCACATCGCTCTGCGAGGCGACGATGTGGCCAAACCAGCTGAAGGGCGAGGAGAGTTGGCTCACCACAGTGAGGGTTACATCCTCCTCGATGACGCTCATCTCGCCGCTATGGATCAGGCGCCACACCGAGTAGATTCCCACCGCCAAGCGCACCAGCATAAATGCTACACCAAGGATGAAGATCACGACGGCCAGATCCTTCAGCAGCGAGATGTAGTCGATGCCCAGCTCGGCCACATCGGCCACGACCATATCGTCGATAGCGATGGTTGAGAGTGTTGGGGCGGGGTCGTACTCCTTGACGATCTTGACGTGGCAGAGAGGCAGCACAGCCGAGAGGACGACAGAACCGAGCAGCAGCACGCGGTTAAGGCGGTGGAGTGTCTCGTTGCTCATCGCCACTTTATACACGAGATAGAGCGCCGCCAGGCAGAGAGCCGACTCAGCGAGATATACTAAAAAATTAAACATAAACGAGCGGTTTTTGTGATTTTTTTTGCGAATGAGGACGCGGTGGTTATTGGTTATTTACCTTGCGAATAAGCTCCTCGAGCTCAGAGATTGAGATTTTCTCCTCCTCAATCAGAGCCGAGACAACCTGCTGGTAGGAGTTCTCGAAGTAGCGCGTCACGACATTGCCCAACACACGCTTCGAGTACTCGTCCTGCGTGACGATGGGGAAGTAACGATAGGTGCTGCCGAAGGATTCGTGACCGATGAAGCCCTTCGTTTCGAGCGTGCGCACCATCGTCGAGATGGTGTTGAAGTGCGGTTTGGGATCGTCGTAGAGCAACAGAACGTCCCTGACGAACATCGCTCCGTGTTGCCAGAAGTGCTGCATCAGCTCCTCCTCTTTGTTGGTAAGTTTCTGCATTGTCATAGTCTATCGGGGTTTTGTTTTTACAAAGGTAACTAAAAATTTTTCACTTGCAACTATTTTTATTAGTTTTTAAACTAAATAATTTAGTTGCGGCAAAAAATAGCTCGTTCGGAGCGTTATACCTTAAATAAATAGGCAAAAAAAGACGCAGCCCTTGCGGACCGCGTCTTGCGCTTAATCTCTTACCCGTTGCTTAGTTAGCGGGGAACTCGGTGGGAGCCTCCATATTGGGGATGTCGCTCTGGGGCATTGCCTCGGTTGCTGAAGCATTAACGTGCTCCATCAAAGCCTCAGCATCCTGCTGCAAAGCACCACCAACCGGTGAAGCGCCATCCTTCATAGAGATGGTAGCTACAAGGCTCAACACTACGACCAGAGTGGCCAATGTCCAAGTGGTCTTCTCGAGAATGTTTGCTGACTCACGAACACCCATAACCTGATTTGCAGCGCCGAAGTTGGCAGCCATACCGCTCTTGGGGTTCTGCACCAAGATGGCCAAAATGAGGATGATGCTCGCAACGAGAATCAATACGATACAAATTGAATACAACATAATTTTATACTGTTTTTAATTGTTACTATCTATGTTCGCGATAATCTGTGCAAAGTAAATACTTTTTTCGGGATTTAGCAAACTTAATTTGCGATAAGTTTCTTTTGCCATATCTTTCAGCCCCTGAGCGAGGTAGACCTCGGCGAGCTCCTCGCTCACCATATCCTCCTCATCATCGATGTCGGCCGAGGTCACAATCTCTTGCTCGACCTCACCCTCTTCGGCCACTATGCGACGGGGTTCCGCACGCAGAAAACGGTCGATAATATCATCCGACGAAAGGAATGTAAGGCGTTCAATATCAATCGCTTTAACCTCCAATTGAGGCATCTCATAGAGAGCTTTCAAACTCTCCGCCGAGGCCTCTTGCACAGCCGTCTCGCTCGCACTTTCAGGCTGCCAGCGCTCCGTGCGGAGCAGGCCCTCAACAGCCTCCTGGGCTATCTCAATGGTGCCGTCAGCGGCCTCGATATTTTTTTGAAAATTTTTTCCCATATCACTACCAATTTGCTGCCGAAGCCATAAAAATGTCGGTTACGATCTGATCGACAATCTCCTGATCCAGATCGGATTGAATATCGGTCAGCAACTGCTGCGAGTCGTAATCGGCAAACTGCGAGAAGGTCTGCGAGAAGGATGCGTTGGGGTCGATCTTGTTGGTGAACTCCACGCGCACGGTGATCGTCAGTCGGTTCAGCTGCGCGTAGTTGTCGCTCGAAACTGATGCCGTGGTCGAGCTATAACCTGTGATCTCGCCCTCGAAAGCGAAGTCGCCATCCTCATTGACCATCTGCAACTTTGTCTGGCGCAGGAACTTATCGCGCAGAGCCTCAGTCAGCATCGTACTGAGCGTAGGCGACACCATCGGTGCATTATTTGGAAAGTATGCCACACTGAAGGTCTTGGCTGCATCGGGAATACTCGCACCAGAGAACGAATAGCCTCCGCGCATAAAGATACATCCGCTCGCGGCAAGGCCCACCACGATGAGCGCGAGGGCCATAATTTTTTTAGATATATTTCTGAATATCTGCATCTTGCTATAATTTGCGTTAAATATCTTCATCTGTAATTCCCAACTCCTTGATGCGGCGATATAGCGTGCGCTCCGACATAAAGAGCTGACGCGCAGCATCGCGCCTACGGCCATTGTTGCTACGCAGGGCCGCTACAATCTGTTCGCGCTGCATATCAGCCTTCGTGAGCTCCTTGTGCATAACCTCCTCCACGACCTCGCTCTCGGCATAGTCGGCATTGCTAACGGCCGATGGGTGTACTACCGAGGATGAGGGCAGAAGTCCGATTACGTCAGCTGCTGGAGCAGTATGCACAGCCCCTGCCGAGTGCATCAACTCGCTCAGCATACGCTTCAAGTCGTTGATATCGCTACGCATATCGAAGAGTATCTTATACAGCAACTCGCGCTCCGACGAGAAATCCTCTGCGCCACCAGCCTTGCCACCGATGGTCATCGTCGTGGAGGTGTTATAGGTGGGCGTGAGATACGACTGAAGCACCTCTGCCGTAATGGTTCGGCTACGCTCCAGCGCCGAGATCTGCTCAGCCACGTTCTTTAGCTGTCGCACATTGCCTCGCCAATAGTGGCTCTGCAGCAGCTGTCGCGCACCCTCGTCAAGCTGCACGGCAGGCATCTTATATTGTACCGCTACATCGGCTGCAAACTTGCGGAACAGCAGAGGGATATCCTCCGGTCGCTCACGTAGCGCGGGCACGGTGATGGGTACGGTGTTGAGTCGGTAGTAGAGATCCTCGCGGAAGCGGCCCGACTGGATGGCACTCAGCAAGTCGTTGTTCGTGGCAGCCACGACGCGGACGTTGGTCTTCTGCACTCGCGCCGAGCCTACACGCATAAACTCGCCCGACTGCAGCACACGCAACAATCGCACCTGCGTCGAGAGAGGCAGCTCGCCCACCTCGTCAAGGAAGATTGTGCCGCCATCGGCCTCCTCGAAATATCCCTTGCGAGCCTCCGTAGCGCCCGTGAATGAGCCCTTCTCGTGGCCGAAGAGTTCCGAATCGATAGTACCCTCGGGGATAGCTCCGCAATTCACGGCTACATACTTAGCGTGCTTGCGTGCCGAGTAGGCGTGAATAATCTGTGGGAAGAACTCCTTACCCACACCGCTCTCACCCGTAACGAGCACCGACAGATCGGTGGGCGCTACGCGCAGAGCCACACTCAGGGCACGATTCATCGCATCGGAGTTGCCGATGATACCGAATCGCTGTTTTACCGACATTATATCTACCTCTGCCATCTCTTAATTTTCGTTGGGCGTAATATAATCCAAATCGGGGTTGCGCACACCCTGCTCGGCCGTAGCGGGAGCTACATCGTAGATCTGCTCATCGCTCGGATCTGCATAGAGATATTGCTGATTGCGCCAATTATTATAGAATCCGTAAGCCAACGCCAGCACAGCAATCACCGCGGCCACAATGGCAATCTTAATGATCAAATCGCCATTTGTGCTTTTGCGTTTTGCCACACCCTCACGGCCCGTAACCCCCTTTCGACCCTTGCCGTATCGCAAGCCCTTGACACAATTGTCCTCTTGGCGGGGCGATGTTCTGCGCTGACGGGGAGTCTCAGTCGTCTCCTCGGGCTGCGGCTCAGTCTCCGCTGGCTTCTCAATCTTCGGTGCGGGTGCAGGAGTAACCTGCGACTCTGACTCCTTGCGGGGAGCGATAGAGATCTCAATCTCCTCCTCGTCCTGCTCAACGGCAATTTCTGCTTGCGCAGCACGACGCGCCGCCTCGCGTTCGGCAATCTTGGCAGCAGCATTTCCATCGAGGTTCTCACCCGTTACTGATGGGTTGTATGCAAACTGTAGTGTTCCATTGGCTCCGTTGCGCAACTCGCCGAAACCACTTAAGGGGCACACACCGTCCTTTTCGAGCTTGTCCTTAACCTCAAACACAAAGCGATCGACCACCCCAGCAGCCTCCAGTTGCGACACGCCACTACGCTCCAAGAGCGAGCGTAGCACGCCATCATCAGTCTTTATCAGGTTGGAAAACAATACCGTCCGTCCCGCCTCCTTAACGATAAACGCACCGAGGTTGGGCACAACAAGACGCTTGTTACTCTCCAGATATTTCGAAATCAATTCTACAATCATCTTCTCACAATGTAAATTTGGGGTAAAATTACTATTTTTTTTCCAAAAAGAAAAATGCTACTATCCCAATAATCCAATTTCAGCTCTCTAACATTTAGTCCAAGCTTTGCGCATCATCAAATCACCCTTATCTACAAATAACATCATTATTAATTGCGCAATGCAACTAAAAAAAGAGGAACATCTTCCGATATTCCTCTTTCGTGTATCTGAAATGCAGTAGCGAACGCTACCGTTTTCATTCCTATCTACCCTGGCGCGGTGCGGGCTCGGGAGCAGTGAGAACCTGGGCGTTCATCCACTCGAAGATGTTGGCGTGACCCTGGGGAGCAACCGTGCCGCCGCCGTTGTTGGTAGGCTTCACGTTGTCGTTCTGCTCCTGCGAATGTGTTACAACGTCGTTGAACAGGCAGCACCAAGAGAAGTGGCCCATAAGACGCTGGCCGGGGTTATCAACACCCTGCACGTTCTCGAACATCGACATCCACACATTCTTGGCACCAGCCTTCACCAGTCGCTGGAACGTGGGGATGCAGTGCGTCTTGGGATCAACGGTGGTATCGTCGTACGACTGCACGAACCAGATATTCTCCTCGGCAAGATACTTGATCTCGTTATCCGAGATGTTTGCATCCAGATAAGCCTCGCAGGTGGGGTATGCCGCAGCGAAATATCTCGGGTTGCGGAGCAACATATGTACGGTCATATATCCGCCATTAGAGCAGCCGCCGAGGTAGATACGGTTGGTATCTACGTCAGGATGCTGGCTAACGAACTCGTCGATGCAAGACTTCAACACGTCAGCATAGAGCGAGGGGTACTCGCCGTGGCCGAAGCCCTTCGAGGTACCCATCCACATTGTGGGGCACTGGATAGAGAGAACGTAAGCACCTCCGGCACCACCCTCGGTGGTGAAGTGCGACTGAATCTCGGGGCGGATGAGCGATACGACCTCATTGCCGAGCAGCGTGATAGATACATCAACACCACCTTCGCCACCACCGTGAAGCCAGATTACCAGAGGGTTAGCAACGCCATCACCCTTGAGTGACCAGGGCTCATATGATGCATAGGTGAGTTCCACCTCACCGGGCTTGCCTGTGAGCTTACCCGTGAAAGTACCCTTGTTGAAGTAGTCGGCCTCCGATACGAAATCCTTGAGGGCCTTATCGGTTGAGCACTCGATAGCGGTGTACTTCTGCTTGCCCACCTTGAGCACCTTGCCCTGCTTCAGAGCGACATTGATGCTGTACTCATCCTTCCATACGCCTGCGCCCTTCGACAGACCGAGTCCGCGACCTGAAGCCTTCTCAAGACCAAGTGCGAGGTACTCGCCCTCGGGGTTGAATGCGCCGCGAGCGTCAGAGGGATATACCGACTTTACGATGCGGTCAATGCCGTTGGTATTTACTGCCAGCAGCGAGGGGTCGATGTTGTCGAGTTTGATTTCAGGCTTGACAACCACCAGATTGACTGCCGTCGAGGCTTCGTAAGTGGTTACGCCAACCACCTGAGGCTCCATCTTAAGTGTCTGTGCACTTGCTGTCGCCGCAACGGTCAGCGCCAGCGCAGCGAGGATCGATTTAAGTGTCTTCATAATTTGATATAGATGTTAGTTTGGTAAATCATTTTACAAATATATATTATTGTTCGTAGATTAGCAATAAAATAGTGGAGAATAGGGGAAAAAGAAAAATCCGAGACTTGAACTCGGGGATGCTACGGCCTATTCGCACTCCTCAACAACTTCGTCGGTGGCATTTTTTATGTACTCTTCGAGGTTTATTTGCATAATTGTAGTATATTTGTGGTCGAAGCATCCTCTTTCGGGTCGTAATTGTATTTATCTGCCTCGCAGATGGTGGCGGAGGAGACAGGCTGATATCAACAGCGAAAGGGTATGTTAATCTGAAGCAGCATCGTAACACTGGCTATCCAATCCGTTGAGTACGCAACTTTGCGAACAACAGCACGGACGGACGCAAAGATACGGTGCTACGACTTTTTAATGAGCAGACCTCTACGGTATCTCCATCGAGTATCTTTTATTCCTCTATATAATTATACTGTGTTTCCTTATTCAGAGCTGAATCCGAGACTTGAACTCGGGGATGCTGGCGCATCCCGCGGGGACTATATTTACATTCCCTCTAAATCTCCCTTTGAAAAAGGGAGACTTCGGGGGTCCCGAGTTCTGGCAGCGACGAGTTATAAAAAGAAAAACGGCAGCAAATGCTACCGTTTCCCTTTTTCAGAGCTGAATCCGAGACTTGAACTCGGGACCCCTTCATTACGAGTGAAGTGCTCTACCACTGAGCTAATTCAGCAAGTAAGTCCTATGGCGACTTATTTCGGGTGCAAATATCGTAAAAAAATTGAAAGTTACACTATCTTCGACCGAGAAAAGTGATTTTTTTGGGGGATTTTTACTAAATTCGCAGTTATAAGTCAGTTGTGCGGTTCTGTCGTATGGAGTAAAATCCACCCCCCCCGCACAATGCAGCGAACGAAGAGATCTGTAAAAATTGATAGCAATATGATTACCTTCCTCATCTCCCTCGTGCTGCTTGTCGTGGCCTACTTTGCTCACGGCAGTTACCTCGAGCGAGTTTGCAAAATCGACCCCAGGCGAGCCGTACCGTCGCAGAGCCTCTACGATGGCGTGGACTACGTCCCGATGTCGCGCTGGCGCACATTCCTTATCCAACTACTCAACATCGCCGGCATTGGCCCCATCTTCGGAGCTATTATGGGTGCCTGCTTCGGGCCTGTGGCCTTTCTGTGGATTACGCTCGGCGGAATCTTTATGGGTGCGATGCACGACTTCCTCTCGGGTGTAATGCTGGTACGCAACGAGGGCCTCAGCATATCGGAGATCGTAGGCCGATATATGGGCCGCGCGACACTGCAGTTTATGCGCATCTTCTCGATCATCCTGCTCATTCTGGTGGGAGTAGTGTTCCTGCGCTCGCCCGCCTCGATCTTAGGCGAGATGATACCATCGGTATCCTATTGGTGGTGGATCGGAATCATCATCGTCTATTATTTCGTCGCAACGCTGATGCCCATCGACAAGATCATCGGCAAGCTCTATCCGCTGTTCGGCGCTGCGCTGATATTTATGGCTATCGGATTGGCGGGCGTGATACTCTTTGGCGACTACTCAGTGCCCGAACTCTCGCTCTCGACACTGCGCAACTACCAGCCCAATGCCGAGGCGCTGCCCATAGTACCGACGCTCTTTATCACCATCGCCTGTGGTGCAATATCGGGCTTCCACGCCACACAATCACCGCTGATGGCACGCTGCATCAAGAGCGAGGGCGACTGCCGCTCGGTATTCTACGGAGCTATGATCACCGAGTCGATCATTGCCCTGATCTGGGCCGCCATCGCAATGGCATTCTTCCACGGGCCCGACAAGTTGGCCGTAGCCCTTGCCGAACACGGCAATAGTGCCGCGTGGGTAGTGAATACCATCTCGACCTCGACACTCGGCGTTGTGGGAGGCATTTTGGCCGTTTTAGGAGTTGTCGCTGCCCCCATCACTTCGGGCGATACGGCATTCCGCTCGGCACGCCTCATCGTGGCCGACTCGCTGCATATCGAGCAACGCTCCATCCCCAAGCGACTTTTGATCTCCATCCCGATCTTCGCCATCGGCCTTGTGCTCAACTTCATCGACTTCGATGTGGTGTGGCGTTACTTCTCGTGGACTAATCAGGCCCTGGCGACCGTCGTGCTATGGACCATCGTGGTCTATCACCGTCGCGAGGGTTACAACATCTGGGTGGCGCTGCTGCCTGCCATCTTTATGACCTACATCTGCTCAAGCTTCGTCTTTATCTCCGACCAATTCTTCGGTATGGACAACCGCACCTTAGCCTACATCCTGGGAGGCGTGGCAACCATCGTGCTCACCATTGCTATGTGGGTAAAGATTAAAAACTCAAAGCCTTCGAAAAATGATTAAGATACAACTATCCCCCACCCCATCGGGCCTCTGGCAGGTCGATGGGCTCAGCCAGATCGCCCGCCGCAGCAGGGAACTCGAGCCAAGCAACTGGCCCGAGGCCGCCCAGATGCGTTTCGATGCGGTGCAGGCTCTGTTAGATAAAATCGGCGATGAGGAGCTCTCGCTCGACTGGAACCACGCCCCGACACGCTCGGCAATGGAGTTGCTCTACTCGGCAGCAGCAGACCAGCTGGCCATCGGCGAGGTGGAGATGGCCGTAGCGCTGTGGGAGAGCCTTGCGGCGCTGGACGAGGAGGATCATATGAGCGTCAGCGTCCCGCTGGCCTTCTGCTACGTTGACCTTCAGGATTACGATTGCCTTGAGGAGGTGATGTTCGACATCTCGCCCAAGACGCCCGAGTACCACCTACTCCAGCTCTGGTCGGAGTTCCGTCGCACGGGCGGCATCGACCGCGATGCCCTGCGCACCCTGCGTACACGTCATAAGGCGTGGATGGAGGAGTTCTCGGCCGACCAGCACCCTGCCGACGAGGCCTATATGGCCAATTGCCGTAGCGAACGACCCTCACCCCAGACCGAGGCTCGCGAATTATGGTTCGCCACGGCCCCGCTGTGGGAGCACAACCCCGACTTCCTGCAAACACTAAAAAAAGCTTAATACTATGAAGAGATTTTTCCTGTTTATTGTGGCCATCGTATGCGCCACAACGCTCTCGGCTGCCGAGTATAAGTACAGCCGTGATATTATCTATCGCTCGGACGATGATTACGCAAAGACGATGTGTCGTATCGACATCGCTACGCCCGAGGGCGTGACCGACGCACCCGTTATCGTGTGGTTTCACGGTGGCGGACTGACGGGCGGCAAGCGCGAAATTCCCGCAGCGCTGCTCAACGGTCAGTACGTCGTTGTGGGTGTGGGATACCGCTTCTCACCCAATGTGAAGGTTACGCAGTGTGTCGATGATGCAGCTTCGGCCGTAGCGTGGGTATTTAAGAATATCGAGCAGTACGGCGGCAGCAGCAAGAAGATCTATATCTCAGGCCACTCGGCCGGCGGCTACCTGGTGAGTATGGTCGGCCTGGAGAAGGCACGTCTGGAGCGTTACGGCATCGACGCCAACTCACTCGCGGGCGTTATCCCCTTCAGCGGTCAGGCCATCACCCACTTCGAGGAGCGTCGCTCACGCGGCATTGCCAACACGCAACCCGTTGTGGATGAGCTCGCACCTCTGTTCCACGTTCGTGCCGACTCGGCACCCTTCCTGATGATTACGGGCGATAGAGAGATGGAGATGCTCGGCCGCTACGAGGAGAATGCCTATATGTTGCGCGTCTTCAAGCTCGTCAAGCATCCCGACGCAACACTCTACGAGCTGGATGGTTACGGACACAATATGTGCGATCCCGCTTACGCCCTTCTGCTGCGTTTTATCCGCCAGCACGAGAATCCCCAAAGCCGTAGATAGCGATGAGACGAATCACGCTATTACTCCTGCTGACCCTGCTGTTGCTTACGGCCGGTGTGTTGTATGTGGTGCTGCCGCAGATGCGCCCCGAGCGCAAGCCAGCGAAGGCCGCACCCGAGGTGGTATTCTCATCGACGGGCCCGAATATCAATATCTACTCATCGGAGGTGAGCGACACGTTGCGTCTGATGGTCTTTGCCGACACCCACCTATGGATGAGCGACGAGCGTGAGGAGCCTTATCGAGAGTATAGCGCCCGTATGGCGGGCGCCTACCACTCGGTGAAGCATTTCCAGACGGGTGCACCCACTACGCCCGAGGAGTCGTTCGTAAAGACCATACAGATAGCCGAGCAGAACCGTGCCGACGCGATTGCAATGTTGGGCGACATCGTCAGTTTCCCATCGGAGCGTGGCGTTGAGTGGGTTAAGGAGGTGCTCGACACGGTAGCTATTCCTTATTATTACACCAGCGGCAACCACGATTGGCACTACGAAGGTATGGAGGGTAGCGGCGAGGCGCTGCGCGAGAAGTGGCGCGAGGAGCGACTGCAACCGCTCTTTGCAGAGCACGATCCCGATCTTTACGGTGTTGATATAAAGGGAGTAAGATTGCTCTTTGTCGATGATTCTGACTATGTCATTAAGGCTCGCCAGCGCGATTTGTTAGCTACGGAGGTTAAAAGCGGCAAACCATTTATTCTGCTGCACCACATCCCCTTCTACGCTCCCGGGCGATCGGTAAGCTTCGGCATCGGCCACCCCGAGTGGGGCGCAGCGACGGACAAGAATTATAAGATCGAGCGCCGCGAGCAGTGGCCCTCGGAGGGACATACGGCCATCGATTACGAGTTCTACGAACTGGCCACCACAGCTCCCAATCTTCTGGCTTCGGTTGCCGGTCACGTCCACTCGTTCGGCGTTGATATCATCCACGGCCGCCCCCACTACACCGTTGGCGCCAACGCCCAAGGCGCCTACTATATGATCACCATAATGCCACTTGAGCGATAAGAAAAAGCCCATCCTTCACGGATGGGCTTTTTTAGCAAACAGTTATAAGCACGGGCTTCCACCTTATTTTTCGGCCTTAACGCGGTAGAGCGAGAAACATTTTGCAGGCAGAGTCTCTGCAATCGCGTTCTGCGTTGTGAGGATTGTGCTCTGGTTCGGAACTATCGCAAGGGGTTCATCGACCGTGTTATCCAGTTCATAGTCGCTACAATCGAGTCGCTGCACCGTGCCACGATCGGCGAGTTGCTTCACGCCGTCGAACATAATTTTTATAGCTTGTGCCTCGGTCGATGTGTTCACCACCTTCACAATCCACTCCTTCGCAGCCTCATCCCACACAGCACTCGCAAAGATGCCATCCTCGCCAACGGGCGTGCGTTCCATCTCAATAGGCACAACGTGCGTTCCGCTATTACGGGCATACATCTGCTGAACGTAGTAGCTCACCGATCGAGCAACACGCAGATTATCAAACCAAATCAGATCGGGACGCCACTGCCATCCCTTAGCGTGGGCAAATAGCGGTGCGTAGGCCGTCATATGCACGATGTCGGCGTTGCGCTCGAGCGTGGTCATAAACGCAGCTTCGTAAATCGATGCGCCCGCGTGGTTCCACTTCTTACCCGCATCGTGGCAGGCATACTCGCCCGCAAAGACCGCAGGGCCCGTGCGCGGATAGTCGTCGTAGCGATACATACTCTTCTGGAACCAATCCACAGGACGATAGTAGTGTTCATCGACCAGATCGACCCCCTGCTCGCGCATCGCCGCCCAGCCCAAATCGAAGTTCTCGCCCTCGGAGTCGGGACCTGACGAGCCTATGATCACAATCTCGGGGTGCGCCTTGCGCATCGCCTCAACGAAGAATTTCAATCGCTCGAAATAGAACTCTCCCCACTGCTCGTTACCGATGGCCAAATACTTCATATTGAAGGGCTCGGGGTGTCCCATCTGGGCACGCACAGCTCCCCACTTGGTGTCAACGTCGCCGTTGGCAAACTCCACAAGGTCGATGCAGTCCTCTATAAAAGGCTTCAGCTCCTCAGCCGTAGCGGGAACGTGGGCACTCTCCTGCTCCCAATTCTGGAATTGGCACGCCATACCGACATTCAGTACGGGCAACGGCTCAGCACCAATCTGCTCGGCAAGAAGGAAATACTCATAGAATCCGAGTCCTCCCGACTGGAAGTAGTCGGGTGCGAAGCGGTAGTTGAAGGTGTACTCCCAGCGATTTTCGTTCAGCGGACGGTTCTCAACGGGGCCCACTGTATTTTTCCACTGATAACGAGTCTCGATGTCGGCACCCTCGACGATGCAGCCGCCCGGGAAGCGGAAGATACCTGGTTGCAGGTCGTAGAGCGCCTGCACCAAATCGCGCCTAAGACCGTTGCGCTCGCCCATCCAGGTGTCTGTCGGGAAGAGCGATATATGCTCAAGGTCGAGCGTGCCATTACCACCCGTTTGCATACGCTCATCGACCAAGAACAATCGCAGCTGAGCGTTGTCGATCGCCTGTGGCGAGCGCATCACCACCTCATACTGACGCCACTCGCGCGAGTCGATTGTGATGACCTGTTGCGCGAACTCCTGATGCTCCTGCTCAGAGGATTGGTCGATAAACTGCACTATCAGCTTGGCCGCCTTGCCATCGGGCACACGCGCCCACACCGAGAAGCGGTAGTAGGCATCGCGCTTCAGGCCAATACCGAAGAAACCCTCGTTCTGCAGGCCTGTCCACTTTGCCGCGTGGCCGCTACTGCCCAGACGGACATAGTGGGGATTGCGCTCGAAGGAGCCATCGTTGCGTAGCTCGACATTGCCAAAGACCTCCCAACCCATATAGTGGTCGGGGCGGAACTCAAACGAGCGGTTTTTCACCAGCTCGGCATAGATGCCACCATCGGCCGCATAGTTGATATCCTCGAAGAAAAGACCCCACATCGTGGGCTTGATCTCGGCCCCCACACGCTTGGTATTGACCGTGATTATCTTCTTAGGCTGCTCCGGCTGCTCTGCTCGCGCCACAAACACCAAGCCCACCAGCACCACAAAAAACAAAAGTCTCTTTAGGTTCATATTCTTAAGTTTTATATTTTCATTCCCACACCAGCCATTCGGTGGCTATCATTACAAAAATATGATTTTTTTCGTTTCCCTGCAATAGCCACCAATAGCGAGTTCGCCCGACCAAACAAAAAAGGGCACCACCCGCAGGTGGTGCCCTTCGTGCCATAAGCCGTGGGTTTATTTATACTTCTCGGTACGAGCGTCGTTGATTACGCCCTTCCAGTTCATACCGAAGGCGAAGTCATAGGTGTTACCCTCGCTATCAACGTGGCAGCGCATATCGCGGGTTACATCCTCCAACTGCTCCTCAACGGTCTGCATATCGGCGGGGAGCTGCATAGGCAGAAGGCCCGTAGGCTCAGCCTTACCACTCAGGATATCCAGAACAGCCTGCTTCTGTACGCTGAAGCCGAAGAGGATTGCGTCAGCTACACCCTCAAACTCGCTCATCACCATCGGGCGGTTGGCATCAACCTGAACGATGACGGGCTTCGAGCCCATCTCGCGACGGGTCTTAAGGATGAGATCCAACTGATCCTTGTTAGAGGTCTTCACGGTCTTGCCCTTATACGAGCGGTTGGTGAATGACTCCAGCGGGTCGCCACCTGCGAGGCTCACCTCGCGAGCGTGGGTAGCTGTATAGTCGTTGTACTGCAAGCTGATAGGCATATAACCGTTGCCACCCTTAGCTACATCGGCGGGGTCGTAACCCGTACCGTTGGCGGGAGCATCAACGAATACGATTGCGAAGTCGGCCTCGGCGGGACTCTTCACAACGGTGAAGTACTTCGAGAGGATCTCAACGGGAACAGGCATCTCCCAATGTCCCTTAGGCTCGGGCTGGGGCTGCTGAGCGCGTGCACCAGCACCCATATTACCACGGAATGCAGCGCGAGGTGCTACCCATACCTCGGGAACATATACCTTAGCCTTCTCGGCCAGAGGCAGAACGCCTCCCTTATTCTTAAGCATCACGATTGAGCGAAGCTGTGCATCGTAACCAGCCTTCATAAAGTCGGGGTTACCCACCGTAGCCTTCGTCTCAGCAACATCGAGGTAGGGATTCTCGAACAGGCCCAGACGGAATACGTTCAGCAGAAGACGAACCGCAGTCTTCTCCATACGGGCACGCATCCACTCTTCGCCCATCTCCTTGACACCCATCTCGTAAGCCTCCAGAACGGGGCCCTTATCGTTGTTACCACCGAACATATCCACGCCAGCCTTGATGAGCTTGTAGTGACGCTCGGCAACGGTCAGGTGCTCAACACCCCAGCTCGTAGTACCGAAGCTGTTTACGGCGCGGTTATCCTTCGTTACACCCCAGTCGGTGCAGACAACGCCCTCGAAGCCATACTCGCCACGCAGAACGTCGTTGATCAGATACTCGCTGAAGGCGTTACCCACGTTCTCACCATTCTTCTTGTCGATGTCGGTCGAGATGGTGTAGTAGGGCATTACGGCCGTAGCCATACCTGTCTTGCCATTGAGCTTGAAAGCACCCTCGGTGAAGGGCTGCATATGGTCAGCCAGGCGGCCACCCGGGAATACGGCATACTTACCGAAGCTGTAGTGTGCATCACGACCAGCCTCACCTGCGCCACCACCGGGCCAGTGCTTGATCATAGCATTAACGCTGTGGAATCCCCAGCCGCCGTCGATCTCGGCATCACCCTCCGAGGTCTGGAAGCCATCGACATAGGCGCGAGCCATATCGGTCGAGAGGTCGGGATCCTCACCGAACGTGCCGTTAAAACGGCTCCAGCGAGGCTCGGTAGCGATATCAATCTGCGGAGAGAGCGCCGTAGCGATACCCAGAGCGCGATACTCCTCCGATGCAATCTTACCGAACTGCTCCATCACTGCGGGATCAAACGTAGCGGCGATACCGAGCGAAGAGGGCCAGAACGAGATGTCGCCACTCGCACCGACGTAGTACTCTACGTTCTCGCCTGCGCTATGACGCGGGTCTGAAGAGTTATTGGCAGGGATACCCAAGCCGATACCCTCAACGTAGGCCTGCACGTTGTTGCTCCACTTGGCAGCAATCTCGGGGCTGCCGACGCGGGTTACCAAAACGTGGCGGAGGTTATCCTCCGTGAGGAACTTCATCTGTGCCTCCGAAATCTCCTCGGTAGGCACGGCCTGATGGGCACTATAGAGCATAAGACCTGCGATCTGCTCGATTGTCATCTGCGATGCCAGATCCTCGGCACGCTGCTGCACGGGCTTGCGCCAATCCTCATATACATCCACTTTGCCGTTGCGGTTCAAATCCTTGAAGGCATAACCGCCCTTGGTCAGGATCTGCACACCCGACGATGCCGAATAGCCGAGCGTTGCGCCCTTCTTTTGAGTGATCTCGATGTGAGAACCCTTGTCCTCACTCGTCCACTTCTGTCCGCAGCCGCTGAGCATCATCACCGCCAGCGCCGCAGCTCCTAAATGTCGAAATGTAGTCATTTGATTTTGTGTTTATTGGTTAGTAAAATTCTATCCTTACCTGATTTCCATCTAAAGACGGTTTTTCACATTACAAATATACGAAAAAAATCTTTTCCCGTCGCACTTTTTGGTTGTAGATTAATCATTTTTTGCACGTTACGCTATCTCTCGCCGTGCGTCGCGGCAAGCGCACACCCCCTCCTACCGACGATCGGCGACCGCTGAAGTAGGGGTGGCTCATCAGCTCAATTGCCGTCTGCTCCTCCGTAATTCGGATATACTTCATAAACTCGCGCTCGGTCTTGTGGCCCGTAATCTTCATTATGGCGATGGTCGGCACACCCGCCAAATACATATTCGTCGCACCGCTACGGCGTGCCGTATGCGTCTTGACCAAGTCGCACTTCTCGACAAGGCGGTGGCGGCGCTCGCCCTTCTGGACATACGACATCTTGACCTTCGAGGTGATGCCCGCCCGACGCGCCACCTCCTTGATATATTTGTTCACCTTCTGCTCGTAGCTCAGCGGCAGACGATTGCCATATTTATCTAAAATCCTCTGCAGCTCGGCCCTGACGGGGATGACGACGTGGTTGCCCGTCTTGCGTTGCTTCAGGTCGATAACCCGCTGGCCATTACCGAGTTCACGCACATTGCCCTCGCCGATTGTGGAGTAGTCGCTGAAGCGCTGCGCCGTATAGCAGCCGACAAGGAAGATATCGCGCGCAACATCGCAGTTACGCGAGTCCGAGAGATCGACCCGTGCGATGGCACGAATCTCCGACTCGGTCAGATAGATGCTCTCCGACTCGGCCGTCAGCACGCGGAATTTACGGTTCTCGAAGACATCATTACTGTGCAAACCCTCCTCGCGTGCAGCCCGCATTATTATCTTCAACTCCTTGATATGGCGACCAATAGTATTTACGGAGTAGTTCTTCGAGGTGAAGTAAGCCACAAAGTCATCGTAGAATTGCATATCGATGTCCGAGAAGTTATAGCTTCGCTCCCGATAGGCACAGAAGTGACCAAATTGCACCGCGAAGCCACGATAATTCTTCACCGTCGAGTCGCCATAGTGCAACCTCCGCGCGCTGAGTCTTATGCCCTGCTCCATCTCGCGCACAAAACGAGCGATGTAGTTCACAAGCGACTCGCGCCTGCGGCGCAGAGTCAGCTTGATGTAGCCTTGCGACTGCTGCTTTGCGCCGCCCAGTGCGCCTTCACCAAAATTGTGGGCAAAAGCCATCTGCCCACGCTCGATTCTACCCTTCCTCACCGAGCGATTCTGAATACAATTCATTCCCATAGATGTTTTTTGATTTGGTTAGTTATAAAATTTACAGAACTCATCCGCCTTCGGCCGATAGTTCTGTTTGTTGCGCGAAATAGTTACTTTTTTCCTCTAAAATTCTCTTTTTTTCGTTTTGGTGCAAAAAGTGGCATAACGTATTTAATTAAACGTTACATTTGAGCCCGAAAAAATGAAAAACTATTTACACAAGATGGAAGAGAAAAGAATCGACCTGCGCAACCCCGCCGAGGCCGACCCCGAGGAGGGCATACGATGCGCTCAACTATGTTTCAAGATTAACCATACGATGCCCTACACCGAGGAGTACAACAGCCTCATCAGCGAGCTATTTATGGGCAACATCGGCGAGGGCAGCCGCGTGATGCCGCCGCTGACGGTGGTGCGTGGCAACTGCGTCAAGATAGGGCGTAACGTGGTGGTAATGAACGACTCTCTATTTATGGCAGCGGGCGGGATCACCATCGACGACGATGTGATGGTGGCCGCTGGCGCAAAACTCATCTCCAACAACCACGACCTATACGACCACGCCATTCTGACGTGCAAGCCCGTACACCTGAAGCGTAACTGCTGGATTGGTGCGGGGGCGACGATTCTGCCGGGCGTGACCATAGGCGAGAATGCCGTCGTGGGAGCGGGCTCTGTCGTAACGCGTGACGTGGAGGACAACTGCGTTGTGGCGGGAAATCCTGCGCGACTGATCAAGCGAATTTAACACAATAAGCAGGTTGGACCAAATGGGAGAAATTAAGTTTTTTTTTGGCACGAGCCCGAAACTCTTAACATTTTAATAATGTTATAACGACTGAAAAATTTGGCCGCAACTCTTTTTTAATCTAAATTTGCGCGCTGAATTTTGTGTTCGGTTGTTTTGTCTGTGTTCATACCTTATATTAAATAAGGCCTTGGCGCAGTGAAATACGGGCACAAACTGAAGTTGAAAAAAATACCACTTTAATATTTTTTTAACCAAATTACTATTTAGTATGAAGAAGTTTTTGCTCATCCTTATGAGCTTGGTGATGGTGGCTACCACCGCAGCCGTAGCTCAGTCCAGCCGAATCGCTGGTAAGGTGATTGACGCTACCGGTATGGGTGTTCCCGGAGTATCGGTAACCGTCAAGGGTACCGTGCAGGGTACAGCTACCGACATCGACGGTAACTACGAACTCAACGCACAGGCTACCGACGTATTGGTATTTGAGTTCATCGGTTACGCTACTCAGGAGATTACCGTTGGTGCTCAGACCGTTATTAACGTAACCTTGGCTGAGGACACTCAGAACATCGACGAGGTCGTTGTGGTAGGTTACGGTACGATGGAGAAGAAGATGGTTACCTCGGCTGTAGCATCTGTATCGGGCGACGCCCTGATGCCGGGTTCAGGTAACGTATCTGTTGCCAACGCATTGCGTGGTAAGGTTGGTTCACTG
Organism: Alistipes sp.; assembly: GCA_045650235.1. GTDB lineage: Bacteria > Bacteroidota > Bacteroidia > Bacteroidales > Rikenellaceae > Alistipes. The sequence goes on from JAZRQX010000002.1 coordinate 125,740, forward strand.
GTTATCTCTGGTACCGACTCTCCCAATGCTGGTCAGGCTCTCCAGTTGCGTGGTGCTGCATCTATCAACGCAGGTTCTGCTCCCCTGGTGGTTATCGACGGTATGCCCGGTGGTGATATCCGTTCGGTACTTCCCGAGGATATCAAGTCTATCGACGTATTGAAGGATGCCTCTGCAGGTGCTATCTACGGTTCACGCGCAGCAGGTGGTGTGATCTTGATCACCACCAAGAACGCTTCTAACCTCGACGAGGGTACCGTTCGCCTTTCATATACCGGTGAGTTCTCTCACAAGGAGGTAATGAAGCGTCCCGACATCCTTACCGCTGACGAGTACCGCACTTTGCGTGCTGATCAGGGTGCACAGGATTACGGCGGCGACTTCGACTGGTATGACGAGATGATCAACCACAACAACTTCTCACAGAAGCACACCGTTAACCTCCAGGCTAACAGCAAGAAGGCTTCTGTATATGCTACCTTCCAGTACAACGACAACGAGGGTATCGCTATCGAGGATGGTCGTGAGGATATCGCAGGTCGTATCAACGCTAACTTCAAGGCTTTGGAGGGTTGGTTGGATATCGCTGTAAAGGCTGACTACCGTCGTGCAAAGCGTAACAACAACGCCCCCAACTTCGCTCAGGCAGTTCGTAACAACCCCACCCGTTCGGCTTACGATCCCAACTCAGAGTCAGGCTACAACGTATGGCTCGCAGAGTCTTTGGAGTACAACACCATCGCTGATGTTAAGCTCCAGGATAAGGAGGGTCTTGATCAGTGGTTCAAGCCCGAGGTTTCAGCTAAGTTGAACATCCTCCCCGTTGAGGGTCTTTCATTCACCCAGACTATGGGTTATGAGCTCCGTCAGTACGAGGCACACGAGTATCGCTACAGCGCTCACCGTACCGAGGTTGAGAACAACCGTAAGGGTACCGGTTACCTCGGTTTCTCTAAGACTGAGAACATCAACTCTGAGGGTTACTTCTCTTACATCAAGTCTTTCAACAACCACAACATCAACGCTACGGCCGGTTACTCATACTATGAGCGCAACGGCGAGAGCTTCAATATGACCAACTACAACTTCCCCGTTGAGGGTATCCGTATGTGGGATATCGGTACTGGTTCTTACCTGAAGCTCGGTCAGGGCGAGATGAACTCAAGCAAGGACGTAACACAGAAGCTCTTCTCTTACTTCGCTCGTGTTAACTACGACTACGATGGCCGTTACATCCTTTCAGCTTCAATCCGTCGTGAGTCTTCATCGAAGTTTGCTCGCAACAACCGTTGGGGTACCTTCTACTCAATCTCTGGTGGTTGGCGTATCTCTGACGAGGCATTTATGGAGAACGCTGAGTGGGTTAGCGACTTGAAGCTCCGTGCAGCTTACGGTGTAACCGGTAACTCTGACTTCTCTACCTCATACGCTGCTATGTCATACGGTTCGGATGGTTACTACCAGATGCCTAACACCGGTGACTACGCTATCGTTTACGGTCCCGCCGTTACGCTGAACCCCAACCTTAAGTGGGAGGAGCAGCACGGTTTGAACTTCGGTTTGGACTTCGCATTCTTCGATAACCGTCTCTACGGTAAGTTCGACTGGTACAACCGTAAGGTTAAGGATATGCTCTACTCAGTACGCGTTCCCCAGCCTCCCTTCGCACTGGAGACTCAGATGCAGAACGTAGGTTCAATGCGTAATATGGGTTGGGAGTTCGAGATCGGTGCCGACATCGTTCGCAACAACGACTGGAACTACTCAACGAAGTTCATCTTCAGCCACGACCGTACCGAGGTGCTTGACCTCTATGGTTCATCATCATACTTCGAGTATGCAGGCTTCCCCTCACCGGGTACTCCGGGTAACGCAATCCGTATGCAGGAGGGTACCGTATTCGGTCAGTTCTATATGCGTCGTTGCGTTGGTATCGACGAGGAGACTGGTGACTTCCTGATTCTGAACAAGAACGGCGAGGTTGTACAGGGCCAGAAGTCAACCAACGATGACAAGCAGTACACCGGTAACTTCGTACCGAAGGTAATGGCATCTTGGAGCCACAACCTCTCTTGGAAGAACTGGGACTTCTCAATGGATATCCGTAGCTGGATCGACTTCGACGTTTACAACACTTTGGATATGTACTTCGGTCTGCAGAAGCAGAACAACATCAACCTCTTGAAGAGCGCTTACACCAAGAATGCTAAGATTACTCAGGAGAAGCAGCTTTCTGACTACTTCCTCGAGGATGGTTCATTCCTTAAGATCGACGCTATCAACATCGGTTACACTCTGCCTTTGAAGGATAAGACCAACGGCTTCATCCAGAACCTCCGCGTTTACGCTAACATCAACAACGTATGCACCATCACCGGCTATGACGGTATGGATCCCGAGGTTGACGTAATGGGCGTTGAAGGTGGTATCGAGTGGTGGGATGGTTTCTACCCCCGTACTCGCACCTACACCCTGGGTGTTCAGCTCACTTTCTAATTTAAGAAGAGGTAAAATATAACAGACGAATAAAAAATGAAAAATATAAAGAATTTTTTGAAGGCATCTGTGCTTGCGGCCGTAGCTGTATTGAGCATCGGATGTAACACCGATCCCGAGTACTACTCGACGGTTGCTCCCGAGATCTTCTTTACCTCTCAGGAGACAGTATGGCAGCGCTATATGCGTCCCTTCACCCACTGGAAGTGGCACGCAGGTACTGACACCCACCGTAAGGATATCCAGACCATCACCACCGATGAGATCACTATCCCCACTAAGGGTTCTGACTGGTACGATGGCGGTGCTTACCAGAATATGCACCACCACATCTTCCCCGTTACCGAGGGTGTTTACCACTCTAACTTCTACGGTGTAGGTATGGGTGTTGCGTTGGCTTACGATGCAATCAACGACCTGGAGTACTACGTAGATTGGGAGAAGGTAGGTATGACCGAGACCGATAAGGAGTTGATGGTTGCTCAGCTCAACATCATCATCGCTAACCTTATGAAGGACGGTTTGGATTTCTTCGGCGGTATGCCCCTCTACGAGCGTGGCGAGACCGAGCTCAAGGCTCGTGCTACCGACGTTGAGACCTTCGAGTGGATTGAGAAGTTGATCCTCGACAACATCAACAAGATCCCCGTAAAGCAGCAGCTCGGCGGTGAGGAGACCACCTACATCTACCGTGCATTTGCAGCAGCTCAGTTGGCACAGCTCTACTTCAACGCAGAGCCTTACACCAGCGGTGCTAAGTCAATGTACGCAGAGTGTGCAAAGATTTGCGAGGATATCATCAATGGCGTTTACGGCCCTTACGCACTCGGCGAGAACTGGAACGATGTATTTAAGTATGGTAACGAGTTCTGCCCCGAGATCATCTACGGTATTCCTTCAGATGCTACTTACTCAGGTGCAAACACCTCTTACTGGCAGCGTTGGTTCCACTACAACACCAAGCAGTACTTCGGTGGTGCTCCCTACGGTGACTGGAACGGTTTCGCTATCCAGCCTTCATACTCACCCACCGGTGAGCTTTACACCACCAAGCTCGGTCGTCCTATGTCTAAGTTCCACGACACCGACCTCCGTAAGCAGCCCTACAAGTACGAGGGTAATGGTGAGTACACTGGTCTGTTCTTGATGGGCTACCAGGTTAACCCCTCTTCTCACAACGATGGTACTTGGGTATCAACTGGTGCTCGTGAGTATCAGGGTATGGGCCGCGCAACTATCGAGAATGGCGAGATCGTAATCCACAAGGATGAGCCTAAGATTATCTACCTGAACGACGCTGTTGCTCGTTTCGGTTTGGGTAATATGGGTGACAACGATCCTGCACACCAGGCACTTCGTGTATATGACTGGACTCCCGAGGGTACTCCTATCGGTCGTAAGAACGTAGGTACCGATGAGAATCCCGAGTACGAGTACTTCGTAATCGACCGTAAGGATCTGGGCCACTTGCGCTCAACCATCGCTGATGGTGAGGAGTCAACCGGTGTTCGTCTTATGAAGCTCAATCCTCCCGTAGATAAGCTCGAGTACGACAACCTGCGTATGCGTTACCCCGCTATGACTCCCGTTGTACGTCTGGCTGAGATCTACTATATGTTGGCTGAGTGTAAGATGCGTCTGGGCGACAAGGAGAAGGCTGCTGAGCTGATCAACACTGTTCGTGCTCGTAACTTCCCCGGTCGCGTTGACCCCAACCCTGTAACTGCTGCTAACCTCGACAAGTATCGTATGCTTGACGAGTGGTTGGTAGAGTTCCTCGGCGAGGCACGTCGTCGTACCGACCTTATCCGTTGGGATGCATATGTAACCGAGCCCTGGTGGGATCACGAGCCTTCGAACGATCGTACGAAGCACCGTTTCCCCATCTCTGCTAACAGTATGGCTTCTAACAACCTGCTCGAGCAGAACCCTGGTTACTAGTTTTCTATAAGGGAGCGAAAAGCCTAAAGGCTTAGTAGCAAAAGTCCGAATCCTCGTGGGTTCGGACTTTTTTTCATCCCTAAGGAGGGATCTTCCAATCGCCTGCTACCTTCACATTGGAGCGTTGTCGGCGGCAAAAGATGCGGAAAATTTTACATAATAAAATCAATATAGGACTAAAAAAAGAGCTTGCGCAGAAATCTGCACAGGCTCTTTTATTTTTAGGAATTGTATAAGAAGAGGGATTCCCCTATTTGGGCAGATTGAAAGCGCGCGTCATCTCCGCCATCTGCTCATCGCTCATTCCGTCGGGCTCAAAACCCATCGACTTGGCAGCGACGTAAATCAACGCCGACTTGTTCAGCACATCGACCTGATCGAATGCCGACATAATATCGACATCAACGGCAAAGACTCCGTGCTTCTCCCACATCACCACGTCGTAGTCGTCCAGCTCACGAATCGTAGCCTCGGCCAGCATCACCGAGCCGGGCAACTGATAGGGGATAATACCCAGACCGCGCGGACAGAAGGCCTTGGTCTCGGGGATCATACTCCACAGCGTGCGCGTAGCCACATCCTTCTCGAGGAAGGCCTTGTTGTGCGTGAGGGCAATCAGTTCGATGGGGTGTGTGTGCAATGAAGCGCGGCAGGGCGAGCCCTTCTCCAGCAGGTAGTTATGCACGCTCAGGTGGGCAGGAGCCTCCGAGGTGGGCATAACGGGGTTGTCGGCGATGATCTCGTAGTGTTCGCAGTCGTCGAGGACGCGGATGATCGAGCCGTTGTCCATAGGCCAACGCGCCAGATCGCGCATACGCTTCTGCGTACCCTTGCAGTAAAAGTAGCAGCCCTTCAACATAGGCAGATGCATACCGATGGCGATAGGCTCGCTGATTGCGGGCAGGGCGCGAATCTCATCATCAACATATTCGGTGATATTGAGCGTGATGTTACCACCATTACGCTCCGCCCAACCCTTCTGCCACAGGTAGCCGGCTACCTCGGCAGCCTGCCATACGGCGTGCTCGAGTGCAGGGCGATTCTTAAGTATTGATTCCATAATTCAACTGTTTGATTGGTGCAAAGTTAAGCCATTCACCACGAAAATTACTTCAAATCCTGATACATCTCATATGCCTGGTGCGGCGTCAGTCCGTCGTGAACAACACCCCTCACAGCCTGAATCATCGCCTCAGGCTTGTCGCTCTGGAATACATTGCGGCCCATATCAACGCCCGCAGCACCCTCATTTATAGCATTATAGCAAAGCTCCAGCGCCTCCAGTTCGGGCAGCTTCTTACCGCCCGCAATGACCACCGGCACAGGACACGATGCCACCACCTTCTCGAAGCCCTCGCAGTAGTAGGTCTTGACGATATTTGCACCATTCTCGGCACACACGCGCGAAGCCAGAGCGAAGTAACGCGCATCGCGCGCCATCTGCTTGCCTACGGCCGTAACGCCCATCACAGGGATGCCGTAGCGCGCACCCGCATCGGCCGCACGAACGAGGTTTGCCACCGTCGTAAACTCCTGATCGCCATCGCCCGCCGAGAGCATAACGGCCATCGCCGAGGCGTTGATGCGAACGGCATCCTCAACGTCGATCAGAAGGTTGCGGTTAAGCTCGGTCAGCACCGTCGAGCCAGCGTCAGAACGCAGGCATACGGGTTTATCCACGCCCGCAGGGATGGTCGTTTGCAGAATACCGCGCGTACACATCAGACAGTCGGCGTACTCCACCAGCGGCACGATTGAGAGGTCGATGCGCTCCAGTCCCGACGTGGGGCCCATAATAAATCCGTGGTCGAAAGCCAGCATCACCGTGCGGCCGCTGCGAGGATTGAAGATGCGCGAGAGGCGGTTTTTCATACCCCAGCCCATATTCTCCGTACCTTTTATCGCAACTCGCTCGGTGTGAGCCTCTTGACCTATTCCAAAGTTTGTGGCTTCACGGAAGCCATCCATATCTGCCATAAGAAAATCTTTTTTAAGTCATTAATTATTGAGCGCCTCCGCAAAGGCCGCAATCATACAGCTCCACGACGCTGCACCACTATCCATCACGCCGACCGAGCGCTCGCCATAGTTGCGCGCACGACCAAAGCGTGCCTGCATCGCAACCGTCGCCTCGGCACCCTTTGCCGCAGCCTCAGCCGCCGAGGCCATAATCTCGGCTATATCCTCCGACTCGCAATCGAGGATTGCATCAACGGCGGGGATCAGCGCATCCATCATCGTCTTGTCGCCAACCAGCGCGCGCGTCTGCTGCTGAACATTCTTCAGGCCCCAGCCGAACATCGACTTAAAGTCCTTTGCGCCAATCACATCCACAGCGCCCACGCCGTCGCTCATACCCAGCAATAGCGCTCCGAGCAGGGTGCTTGTCGAGCCGCTGATGGCCATCAGCACCTCCATACCCGCATCGCCAAGTGCCGAGCGGAAGTTTGCGCCCGCGCTGAGCTTCTCCACAACGACCTTCATCGCGCCCACGATAGCCTGACCGTGATCGCCATCGCCCAGCGTGGCATCGAGTTCCGAAAACTCCGCCTCGCGGGCAGAGATGCGCTCAAGGGCACACTGCCACATCGCGCACCACTCATCAAATTTTAGCTCTCGCTGTGCCATAACTATCGGCCAATCTCCACCCAATAGGGTGCGTTAGAGGGTTTATTCTTGAGGTAGTTGATGTGGTCGTCGTCCAGAACAGCCATAACCATCTGGAAGCCAGCCTGCTCCTGAACGGTCAGAATCTCCTGAATACGGCTGTAAGCGATCTCATAACCGCGAGCCACCAACTCCTTGTAAGCCTTGCGGAAGACGATGTTAAGCTCCATATGCGTGGTAGCGCCAACACCATTTATGATAAGCATCAGCTTGCTACCAGCCTTGGGCTGCAGCTGCTGGCACAACAGATCGACCATCTCGGCAGCCGTTGCATCGGCCGACACCAAAGGCTTGCGACCACCGCCGCCCTCGCCGTGCTGACCTGCACCGATCTCCATAATGCCGTCGGGAAGATCCGTGATGGCGGCATCGTTCTGCGGGTGGGTGCAGCGACGCATCGCAACGGCCAGCGTAGCCGAATTGGCCGTATAGCGCTCGGCAATCTCCACCAGCTCATCGAGCGAGCGGCCCTCATCGGCAGCAGCTCCCAGAATCTTATACAGAGGCACGCAACCCGCCAAGCCGCGGCGATCCTCCTTCGGCGCGCCGATTCCTGCGCTCACGTCGTCGTAGGTGAGCACCTTGCGCACCTTGATGCCTGCCCGCTCGGCCAGCTGGCACGCCATATTGGCACTCATAACGTCGCCTGAGTGGTTCAATACAACGAGCAGGATACCTGCCTCGCGCTTCATCAGCTGCAGGGCCTGGAACAGACGCTGTGCGCCCGGAGCAGCGAACACATCGCCCACAACCGAGCAATCCAACATACCATCGCCAACAAAACCGCTCAATGCGGGCTCGTGGCCCGAGCCACCGAGTGTAACGATGGCAACCTTATCCTCGCTCTTGGGATTCTTTCTTACGACGATATTCTCGGCTGCGAGAGCCACCTGATCAGGATATGCCAATACATAACCCTCCAACAACTCGGCCGTAACTGCCTCGGGCGAGTTGATAAACTTTGTCATAATCTTCTCCATTGTTATCTGTTTTAAGTTGTTTTGTCGCAGGTTGGACGCAGGCCATAGGCTGCAAAAGCAAATTTAAGAAAAATCGGAAAAAATTCCTACCTTTAATACAATTATTTTTACCTTTGTCGTATGGCAACGATTCTCGACAATAGTGTCAAGTTCGTCCCGGGCGTGGGCGAGGTGCGAGCAAAACTTCTGGAGAAGGAGTTGGGCATCGTTACCATTGGTGATCTTCTGTCGTTCTATCCCTTCCGCTATGTCGATCGCACCAAGATTCACTCCATAGCCGAAATTACCTCTGCGATGGAGACCTCGCTTGTGCAGGTGCGCGCCCGCATTACGGGCGTGGCCTACTCGGGCACGGGACGCAAACAACGCTTCACGGCTTTTGCATCGGATGCGACAGGCTCGGTCGAACTGACGTGGTTTCGCGGCATAAAGTGGGTGGAGAAGAGTGTCGAGGTGGGACGCGAGTACATCATCTTCGGACGACCTACGCTCTATCGGGGCGAGGTGCAGTTTGCCCACCCCGAGCTGGAGCTTGTCGAGCGGGCGATGAGCCGCGAGGATCGCTATGCGATGCAGGGCATCTACTCCTCGACCGAGAAGATTGCTTCGACTCTGGGTGCAAAGGGATTTCTGACCATCATCCGCAATGCGTGGAACGTAGGCAAGGATCACATCACGGAAAACCTCCCCACAGCGCTGCTTCGTCGCTACGACCTTATCTCCCGCCGCGAGGCGCTGCACGATATTCACTTTCCGTCGTCGGCCGAGAGGCTCAAAGCTGCCGAGCGCCGACTCAAGTTCGACGAGTTCCTGGGTGTTCAGCTCTCGGTGCAGTCGCTGCGACAGGAGCGACTCTCGCGCCGAGGAGGATTCCTCTTTCCGAAGGTGGGAGATAAATTCAACGACTTCTTCAACCACCGCATACCCTTCCCGCTAACCAACGCGCAGAAGCGCGTGGTGAAGGAGATCCGCCAGGATTGCATCTCGGGCTACCAGATGAACCGCCTATTGCAGGGCGACGTGGGCAGCGGCAAGACGATGGTTGCGCTGATGTCGATGCTACTGGCCGTAGATAATGGTTTTCAGGCCTGTATGATGGCGCCGACCGAGATACTTGCCCGCCAGCACTTCGCGACCATCTCACGCCAGACCGAGGGCTTGGGAGTGCGCGTAGCCATACTGACTGGCTCCTCGAAGGCAAAGGAGCGCCGCACGGCACTCGAGGGAATAGCCTCGGGCGAAGTAGATATATTAATCGGCACGCACGCGCTGATTGAAGATAGGGTGCAATTCGCAAACTTGGGCTACGTCGTAATCGACGAGCAGCACCGCTTCGGCGTGGAGCAACGTGCCCGCCTCTGGACCAAGAATCAACAGCCGCCCCATATCCTCGTGATGACCGCAACGCCCATTCCGCGAACGCTGGCGATGACGCTTTATGGCGATCTGGATGTGTCGGTTATTGACGAACTACCCCCGGGACGCCAACCCATCCGCACCTACCACTACACCGACTCGGCACGTCTGAAGCTGTGGGGATTCCTGCGTCAGCAGATTGCCCAGCGCAGGCAGGTATATGTTGTCTATCCGCTGATCAAGGAGTCCGAAACGATGGATTACAAGGATCTGGAGGATGGCTTCGAGTCGATCGTGAGGGACTTCCCCCTACCCGACTACCGCGTCACGGTCTGCCACGGCAAGATGAAACCGCAGGACAAGGAGGAGTCGATGCGACAATTCAAGGATCACGAGGCCGACATTCTGGTCGCAACGTCCGTTATCGAGGTGGGTGTCGATGTGCCCAACGCAACGGTGATGGTCATCGAGTCGGCTGAGCGCTTCGGTCTTTCGCAGTTGCATCAGCTGCGCGGTCGCGTGGGACGTGGCGGAGGCGACTCCTACTGCATACTGATGTCGGGCGAGAAACTCTCGCGCGAGGCTCGTCAGCGCTTGCAGGCTATGTGTCAGACCACCGACGGCTTCCGACTCTCGGAGCTGGATATGAAGCTGCGCGGTGCGGGCGACATAAACGGCACGCAGCAGAGTGGTATGGCATTTGATCTGAAGATCGCCAACCCTACGCTCGATGCGCCACTGCTGCAGACGGCACGCGAGGCGGCAATCGAGATTCTTAAAGAGGATCCCCGTTTGGAGCGGACCGAGCACGCGGGCCTACGCGAACTTCGCAAGCGTCACGGCGGCGGTCAGCGATTTGACTTTTCGATGATCTCGTAGCCCGCAGCAATAAAATCGCATCGCCGTGCGTTAAGTAAGTAACCAGACAACAACTACGATGAAACGACTACTTACGATACTCGCCCTACTCTTGAGCTGCGTCGCGGTTCAGGCTCAACTCTATGTGCCGGGCGAGACGCTCAACTACAAGATGAGCTACCGTGCCAAGCTCTTCCCCAACACCGAGGTGGCAAACGTCATAATACAGACTACGGAGTCATCGCTCGATGGTACACCCGCGCTGAAGGTCTATGGTATGGGGCAGACGGCCCGCGCCTTCAACTGGATTCTCCCCGTCAAGGATGCCTACACCATCTGGGTCGACCCCCAGACACTGCTCACGCGCCGCTTCGAGGCCGACCTGAAGGAGGGTGACTACACGCGCAAGAGTGTCTTCACCTTCGACTACAATAATAATAAGGTATATACCCGCTGGCAGACGCGCCAGCGCCCCGTCGAGCATCGCACGCTCGAGATCAAGCAGAAGGGTATGGATGCCATATCGCTCTACTTCAACCTGCGCTCAGTCCCCGACAGTGAGATTGTGCCTGGCTACGAGCGCGAATTGGAGATGGTGCTGGAGGATACGGTGCGTTACCTGAAGTTCCGCTACGAGGGGCGCGAGGAGAAGAAAATCAAAAATTTAGGACGCTTCAACACGCTCAAATTCCGCTGCAAGATAGCCACTTCGGACGGCTACGCCTTTCAGGACGGCACGGAGTTCGAGGTGTGGATCTCGGACGATCGGAACAAGATTCCGCTCTACATAAAATCGCCCATAAAGGTGGGTAGTGTGCAAGCATATCTGTCAAGTTATGAAGGTTTACGCTATCCGTTGGATAGTTTTATAAAAAAATGACTATATTTGCCATTGAAACAACCTTGAAGCTATTTTTGTTAAACTATAAACCCTCAAGAAATGAGAGAAGATTATAACGAGTACGACGACCGTTACGAGGAGGAGTACGACGATTATGGCCAGGAGCAGGTCGATAACAAGGCCGTGCGCGGCTACCGCATCGTGATCATCATTCTGGCTGTGATTCTGGTGGCTCTGTCGGTGGTATATTTCAATATGCATCGCCAGCAGCAGGCCGAGTATGCGCTTTTGGAGGAGGATCGCACCAAGATTCAGGGCGATCTGGACTCGCTGATCGTATCGTTCGACGATCTAAAGATCCAGAACGACTCGATCGCCGCCAACCTCGAGGAGGCAAACCAGCTGATGGAGCAGCTCAAGAATGAGCGCCGTCTGAACTACGCCAAGATTCGCGCCTACGAGAAGGAGGTGGGTACGTTGCGTACCGTTATGCAGGGTTACATCCGCCAGATCGACTCGCTCAACAACATCAACCAGCAGCTCACCCGCGAGAACATCTCATACAAGAAGGAGATTTCGACCGCTCAGTTGCGTGCCGAGATGGCCGAGGAGCGTGCCGAGGAGCTCAACAACAAGGTGCGTGTGGGAGCTGTTATCCGCGCCCGCAGCATCACGATGCAGGCTCTGAACAATCGCGGCAAGGAGGTTACGCGCGTGAAGAACGCACAGCGCCTGTACCTCGACTTCGCGTTGGCTGCCAACGAGTTGGCCGAGCCGGGCAACAAGGCTATCTACGCCTGCGTAACATCACCCGAGGGCTATCTGATTGCTAACAACAGTGCTTCGACCTTCACCTTCGAGGGCGAGCAGAAGGTGTATTCGGCAATGCGTGAGGTCGATTACGAGTGCGCCGACCTGCCCGTCGGTATCTACGTCGATGGCTCGGGCTTCACCCCCGGAACCTACCGCATCGAGCTCTACGTCGAAGGCCGCTTGGCCGGCACCGCCGAGGTGGCAATGCGATAGGAAAATCCGAATCGAGATAAAGTTGTCCGAACCTAACCGTTCGGACAATTTTTTTTCGCTCAAAATCAACAATTTTGAATTTTGAATTTTGAATTTTGAATTAATTTTTCTTACCTTTGCGCCCGAAAACCCCGAAAGCGTAGGGTTGCGTTTATTAATTAACTAACAAAATTTTATAGCAAATGGCTGTTAAAATTCGTTTGGCACGTCACGGTAAGAAGGGTGCTCCCATCTACCACATCGTTGCCGCAGATAGCAGAGCGCCACGTGATGGTA
>JAZRQX010000003.1:0-36441 GCA_045650235.1 Alistipes sp.
AAGAAACCGTTCGCCCTCATTACCTTTCATTTCCTTGCACTTTTGCATCGGCGAGGCTTTCATCAAAAGTCCTCATAAGTCATTGAACACCAGTGCTGCCATCATTATTTTCCCTCATTCGTTAGATTTTTCCAGAGATAAGCGTTATATTTGCAAAAGGAAGTTGAAAATTAGAACAAATCGCTTTATGAAAACAACAAAGGCCAAAACTCCTAATATCTTGGAGAAGATGATGGAGGACAAGAAGGCGATACAGAAATGTATTCGTGAGGGTGGCGATTTGAAGAAAATCGCAAAGGAACGCAATGTCAAATTCTCTACACCCCTATAATTACTCGCAATGCGATGAACTCACATATGAGTTCACGACCATAAACGGTGATGTATATGTTGCGTACTTTATCGATATGACTGCATATAGTCGTCATTTCAGCAATGTATATACATTCAACTTTGAGTCTCGTAATGAAGTGTCCTCTCCGCAAGATGACCGTATTGCAGATACTATATGCACAATAGTCGGTAGTATCTTCAAAGATAATCGTAATGCTGTAATCATTATATGCGACAACATCGACAATAGAGAGCTGGGGCGTAATAGGCTTTTCCAGCAATGGTATTCACGAATTAATAATACATCAATCTGTAAAGTTGATAAACAATATCATTCTGAGGACTACGATATATATTCATCTCTGCTAATTCACGCAGAGAATCCCGATTTGGGAGATATTGTAAAAGCCTTTGTGAAACTCACTGAAAATGGATTCATTCCAGAAGACGAAGATTAATATAGCCCGACTATTTAAGGTCGGGCTTATTATTTAATCAAAACTAATACTTAACATAACGACTTAGCATTTAATAGTTTACAATATTTTTGCAAACGATTTTTGCTTTCACCGTTTTGTTTGCACATTTGTTTGCAAATGTAGCCCAAGTCGGTTAGAGTAACGGATTGTAAAAACAAAAAATCAGTCAGAACTTGCGTATCTGACTGATTTTCTGCGTTTTAGGGGTGGAAGATGGGATTCGAACCCACGACCTTCGGAACCACAATCCGTCACTCTAACCGACTGAGCTACATCCACCATATCGATTTGATCTCTCAAATCGGTGTGCAAATATAGATGGTTTCGCTCGTTTTTCCAAATAAAAAGCGAAAAATATTGATAAAAGATGATTTTTTCGTATTTCGGCGCTGACCAACGCAGTGATGAGCGAGAAAATTCGTATATTGTGAGAACAATAAATCGAAATAATATGAGATACGGAATTCTTCTTATTGCAATTTTGTTTAGCCTGTCGTCGTGCGCCCCGACGCATAAGGTGCGTGTGCAGTATCGTTCGCTCGATGTGGAGGCGTTTGAGAAGTATATCGCGCGCGAGAATGTGCTGTTGGTTGATGTGCGCACCGCCGAGGAGTTTGCGGCGGGACACATCGTGGGCGTGGATGAGAATGTGGATGTGCGTAGCGCGACGTTCTTTACCGACTATCAGCGTCTGCCCAAGGATCGCCCCATAGCACTCTACTGCCGAGGCGGTGGTCGTAGCAAGCAGGTGGCGGGCGTAATGGCCGGCAACGGGTATAACGTAGTAGAGCTCAGCGGAGGCTACAATAGTTGGGTTGAGGCTGGTAAGGCTACGGAGAAATAAAAAAAGGTGCCACGCGGCACCTTTTTTATTTGGAGTGAGCCCTCTATACAAAAGGATACTTCACAACCTCCATCTTGAGCAGGCGGTCGCGGATAACAACCGCTACGGTGGTGCCTACGGCGGCATACTCCGTCTTAACGTAGCCTAGCGCGATACCAACCTTGAGCATAGGCGACATAGTACCAGAGGTTACGCAGCCGATCTCCTCGCCATCGAGGTTGGCCAGCTTGTAACCGTGGCGCGGAATACCGCGATCAATCATCTTCAGACCAACCAGCTTGCGCTCGACACCCTCGGCCTTCTGCTTTGCGAGGAACTCCTTGTCGATGAACTCCTTGCCCTCGACAAACTTCGTTACCCAGCCAAGACCTGCTTCGAGCGGTGATGTCGTGTCGTCAATGTCGTTACCATAGAGCGCGAAACCCTTCTCCAGACGCAGCGTGTCGCGTGCGCCAAGGCCGATGTTCTTCAGGCCGAACTCCTCGCCAGCCTTCCACATAGCCTCCCAGATGGTAGCAGCATCCTCGTTGTACATATAAATCTCGCAGCCGCCCGAGCCGGTGTAACCCGTAGCCGAGAGGATAACATCACAACCTGCCAGCTTACACATCTTGAAGGTGTAGTAAACCATATCCTCAACGGGCTCCTCGCACATCTTCTGCACGAGCTTCATAGCCAACGGGCCCTGAATAGCGAGCTGTGCGATGCGGTCAGATGCGTTCTCCAACTCAACGCCAGGCTTCATACCGAACTTCTCGCCCTCGGCACAGATGTGAGCCCAATCCTTATCGGTGTTGGCTGCATTGACGCAGAGCATATACTTCGTGTCGCTGAACTTGTAGATCAGGATATCGTCCACGATACCGCCTCGGCCGTTGGGCATAGTGGCGTACTGTACCTTGCCGTCGAATAGCTTCGACACGTCGTTCGATGCGATGTGCTGCAAAAGGTCGAGAGCCTTCTCGCCCTTAATCCAAATCTCACCCATATGGCTAACGTCGAATACGCCGCACTTCTCGCGCACGGTCATATGCTCGTCGTTGATGCCCGAGAACTCGATGGGCATATTGTATCCCGCAAACTCTGCCATCTTGGCACCTGCGGCGATGTGATAGTTGGTGAAAGCTGTTGTTTTCATTCTAATATGTTTTAAGATTCCTATTTGTCGGTGCGTTTGATACCCAAACGAGGACAGCGCGTGAAGGGCTTCTGTCTGTCGAACAGGTAGCGGTAGGTCGTGTGCATCTTGTGGCGCGTAGCGCAGACGTATGTCTGAATCATACGGTTCATAACGGGGTTGAAGTCGCCAATCCATGCAAACTCCACCGTCTTGTAGCTGTTGCGGTCGGTGCGGATGTAGGTCTCGTAGATATACTGAATCATACCCGACTCCACGCCCTTGCCCTGAAACTCGGGCGTAACGGCGAAGATCATACCGAAGATTCGGTCGCAGGACTTCTTAACCTTCAACTCCCACATCAGGCGCAACTTGTTCCACAGGTTGAGTTTACCGTTGAACTTGCCGATGATGCGGTTGATGTCGGGCACCATAATGAAGAATCCGATGGGCTCGTTGTTGAAGTAGGTGAAGAAGATAATGTTGGGGTCAACGATAGGACGCAACGTATTCACAATCTCCTGAGCCTCCTCCTTGGGCATAGGCTTTACACCCGTGAAGAGCGACCACGCCTTGTTATAGATGATGCGGAAATCCTCGGCTACCTCCTCCAAATCGCGCCCCTTGATATTGGCAAAGCTGTATCCCGGCGTACTGTGCAGGCGCTTTGCACGGTCGTGGATCGACTGGTTGATGTCGTCGTCATAGACACGCCATAGGTAGGTGTTCTGGTTGAAGTAGTTCTGGAAACCGTAGTTCTCGAACAGCTCCTTGTAGTAGGGAGGGTTGTAGGGGTTGGCGTAGAGGGGCTGGAACTCGTAGCCCTCGACCAGAAGTCCCCACCACGAATCGCGCGGACCGAAGTTCACGGGGCCGTCCATAGCCTCCATACCTCGGCTGACAAGCCACATACGAGCTGCGTCGAAGAGCTGGTTGGCCAGCGCCTGATCGTTGATTGCCTCGAAGAAGCCGCAACCGCCCGTAGGCTGCTCGTAAGAGTAGGCGTGCTCGTTGTCGTAGAATGCCGCGATGCGGCCCACCACCTCGCCCTCGGCGTTGTAGGCAACCCAGCGGATGGCCTCGCCATCGGCGTAGAGTTTATTTTTGGCGGGATCGAATACCGCTCTGATGTCGTCATCGAGCGGACATACCCAATTGCGATTACCCTTGTAGAGTCGTTTGGGAAGATTGATGAATTCGCGCTCCAACTCCTTGGTAGTTACCTCGCGCAAGGTGTATTTGTTGTTACTCATAGTTTGAGATTTTTATTTTGCACAAATTAAATCTTTCAAAGATAATAATTTTTGGGTAAAAATTGCGGGGCGTGGGGCATTTTTATCGCTCGGTGTTGTGAATTTGAGCAATAAATTATACCTTTCGTCGTTTTGTAAGTGAGTAAAACCGATAAGATGAAAGAGCGTTTTAGAAGGATATTTCAGCGTGTGAAGCAATATTTGGCGGGATTGTCGTTCCGCACGGGCGTTATCGTGCTCTTATCGTGTGTTCTGTTCTACGCCCTCTCCTTTGCGGCATTGGCTCTGCCCTTGAGCGCAGCTATGCGTGGTGCATTGTGGTTTGTGCTGTTCGGATGCGCCAAGACGGCGCAGTATGGCGGGTTGCTCATCCTGGGTGTTGAGGGCGTAAAACGTGTTAAAAAGTGGTTTGGCCGCGAGTGATTCTATTTGATTTCGCGCTCGGGATTCTTCTTTATAAATGCCTCCCACGATGATGAGCCTTTGGCGGCCTTCTTGCCTCCGCCCAAACCCTTGACGCGCTTGGGGCCCATAGCCTCGCTGATGGGTGTGCGGGCCGTGAAATAATGGCACATCGCAACGGCCATACCGTCGGTAGCATCCAGTCGGCGGGGCATATACTCCACCTTGAGCATACGTTTGACGATGGCAGCCACCTGCTCCTTCGATGCCGAGCCGCTGCCTGCGATGGCCTGCTTGATGCGTGAAGGGGCGTATTCGAAAACCTCTTTCTGGCGGTGCAGTGCTGCCGCCATAGCTACGCCCTGCGCACGTCCCAACTTAAGCATACTCTGTACGTTAGTGCCAAAGAATGGCGACTCCAACGCCACCTCGCGAGGCTCGTAGTCGTCGATGAGTTTGCCCACGCGCTCGAAGATGTAGTGCAGCTTGCGGTAGGGATCGCTCATCGTGTGCAGGTCAATATCGCCCATCACCACCGAGCGCATCGTGCGTCCCTCGATCTCGATGATGCCGTAGCCCATATAGTTCGTGCCCGGGTCGATGCCCATTATGCGATATGTTTCGGTTTTCTCTGCCATACTTATGCAAAAGTAAAAAAAAAAGAGTGTCCGACAAAACTCGGACACTCTATTATCGGATGATCAATGATAATTACTTCAGCAACTCACCCATCTTCTCCACAACCTGCTCACCGCGCAAGCCCTTGGCGATGATCTGGCCCGTTGAGCAATCAACGAGGAAGTTAGCGGGGATTGAGTTCACGGCGTAGTCGTGACGAGCCTTGTTGTCCCAGTAGTTTACGGCACTAACGTGCAACCAGTCGAGATCCTTCTCCTCGATAGCCTTCAACCAAGGCTCACGAGCGCGGTCGAACGATACACCATAGATCTCGAAGCCCTTGCTGTGGAACTGCTTGTAAGCATCAACCAAATAGGGAACCTCGCGCATACAGGGACCGCACCACGATGCCCAGAAGTCGATCAGAACGTACTTGTTCTTCTTGTTCTCAACAACGCTCTTAAGGGTAAGAACCTTGCCCTCGGGGGTCAAGCACTGGGGCTGATCGCCAGTACCTACCTCCGTGATGTCGATGTAGGGGTTGCCGGGCATAACCTTCAGCGCCTGCTCGGCCGATGACTTCATATTGGCAAAACCCTCCTGTGCCTCGGCGGGGAAAGAGGCGATAGCGTCGATAACCTGCTGGGGCTCGATAGCGTAGTAGTTGTTGCGCAGGATGTTCTGGCTGAGGATGTTGCCACCGTTCTCCATAATGCCTGCGTAGAGAGCTGCATAGTACTCTGCCTCGAGAGCTGCGTTGTCGGCACCCTCTCCCATCTTGGCCTCGATAGCGGCCAACTTGTCGTTCAGAGCGTTCATTGCGTCGTTCAACGCGCCACCTACGGCCTTGAACGAGGGACGCTCACCAGCTACCTCCTCGATAGCGATCTGGCCGGGCTCAACGAAGATCTCGGCATAGAACTCGGGGCGCTCGGCACCTGCATCCTTAACCACAACATAAGCCGAGTAGGGCTGCTCGGCTACGCCCTTCAAAGAGAAAGCGTTACCGGCCACAGCAACCGAATCAACGGTCTGCAATGCACCCTCCTTCTCAACCTGCAGGTAAGCGTACTTGCCTGCAAACTTATCTGACTCACCCGTGATGGTGTAAGCCGCCTTATTGCCGCAGCCTACCATCGTGGCAGCTGCCAGCGCGAAACAAAGAATTTTTTTCATTTTTTTACTATTTTTTGTGAATTACTATTTCTTGATCTCCTTCTCCAGTGCCGCTACACGACGCTGCAAATCGGGTAGAGTCTTAAATACGGCAAACGAGCGGTGGAAGTTCATACCTGGCAGCGCGGGTGATCCCAAACGTACCTCGCCATCGGGTACATCCTTGTCCAATCCCGACTGCGAGCCGATCATTACGCGGTTGCCGATAGTGGTGTGGTCGGCGATACCTACCTGACCTGCGAGGAAGCAGTTGTGACCAACCTTCGACGAGCCGGCGATACCGGTCTGCGCCGACGATACGGTGTTCTCGCCAATCTCGACGTTGTGGCCAATCTGAATCAGGTTGTCGAGCTTCACGCCGCGGCGGATGATCGTAGAGTCGGTCTTGGCACGGTCGATACAGGTGTTGGCGCCGATCTCGACATTATCCTCGATGATTACGTTACCCAGCTGGGGAATCTTGTCGAATGTACCGTCGGGTTTAGGCAGGAAGCCGAAGCCATCGGCACCGATAACAGCACCTGCGTGGATGATGCAGTTGGCACCTACGCGGCAGCCCTCGTAAATCTTCACACCGGGGTAGAGCGTTGTGCCTGCTCCGATCTTAACGCCGTCGCCTACATATACCTGTGGGTAGATCTTTGCGCCAGCCTCCACTACAGCTCCAGCCTCGATAACGGCGAAGTCGCCGACGTAGCAATCCTCGGCTACGGTAGCCTTGTCGGAGATAGAACACATCTTGCTGATGCCTGTCTTCTTGGGTTTCATTGCGTTGTACATCTCAAGCAGTTGCAGCACGGCAGCGCCCACGTCGGGGAGCTTTATGAGTGTGGCCGCAACCTCCTGCTTAGGCTCGAAGTCATTGGCAACCAATACGATTGATGCCTCGGTAGAGTAGATGTACTGTTCGTATTTGGGGTTTGAGAGATAAGTCAGCGCACCCTTCTTGCCGCCCTCGATTGACGAGACAGTGTGAACGGCTGCATTCTTATCGCCCACGATGGTGCCGCCCAGAAGGCCGGCAATCATTTCTGCAGTAAATTCCATTTTTGAAAGTTTTATAGTAGTTCTAATTTTCTATAAGCATAGCTAACCCACAAATATATGAACATTTACGCGATTTCACAACCCTGAGGGCGCTAATAGGATAAAAAAACCGCAGAAATCTCTTCTGCGGTTAAGTTTTACTCCTCCAGATACTCCTTGAGTTGTATCTTAGCTGGCATCATCGGCTCTACGTTGCGACCAAAAGCGAGTAGTTCTCTTACGGTCGAGGAGCTTACATCCATCAGCTCGGCCGGCGTGAATAGCAGCACGGTCTCCAGCTCGGGTGCGAGGCGGCGATTGGTCTGCGCCATCGTGCGCTCGTACTCGAAATCGAGCGTGTTGCGAACACCTCGGATGATGGCAGAGGCTCCGAGCTCGCGCGCTACGTCAATCGTGAGTGAGCGGTAGCTGATGCACTCCACGCGACTCTCGTCGGCGTAGAGATCCTCAATCAGACGGAGGCGTTGCTTTGGGCTCAGGAGTGATTTCTTGCTCACATTATCGCCTACGGCGATGACAACGCGATCGAAGAGGCGGAGTGCCTGCTCGACGATGGCCTCGTGGCCTCGGGTGAAGGGGTCGAACGACCCAGGGAAGATAGCAGTTTTCATATTTGGGCTGCTTATGTGGGGTTAAATATTCTCAAGTTCTTGCGCTATGCGCTCGCCGATGATTGCCATATAGGCTCTGCCATCGACGTGTGCCATAGCTGTAACGCCCTGCCACGAGAGTTGCAACACCTCGTCAGCCGACTTTAGATCGCTTCTCAGTAGGCGGCGCTTCTCAATGGGAAAGCCTGCTTTGCGAGCGGCGCGCTCCAGGAGGTTGGCCTCCACAGATTCGCACTCGGCCATTATGATTGTCGTACCCACCACGATAGCCAATGGTCGCGTTGGCTCACTCTCCAGCTCTTCGCCGTGCGTCAGCAGCGCTGTGTGGTAGCCCTGGCGACGGGCAACGGCATCGGCCAATTGGCGTGTGGCGATTGAGGCCGAGGTGGGGTAGTCGGCCATAGGGAGCTGCATCTGCAGGGTTATGGCCTCGGGCCTTAGGCTTCGCATCGTGTAGCCTATATATATCGACGGCTCGTCGCACTCCAGGGTGTAACTCCCCGACGCATAACATTTTAGGATAACTCTTGTCGAGACGCGGCGTGATAGGTGTGAGCGCATCATTAGGCCCTCGATCTGCTCCTCGAGTCGTGCTGCAGAGAGTCGCGGACGCAGGCCAAAGAGCTCCTCGGCACGGCGCGTAATCACCCCGACGTGGGCGGCAAGGTGGTGCGCACGATAGTCGAGCGTGTGAATCTCTTGATAGAGGTACAAACCCTCCATCGCGCTCCACTCGACAATCTGCCCATCGGCAACCATATATCGCTCCGCTGCGGACATCCTACTGCATAAAAATCTTTAGCAACAGCTCGCGCAGAAGCTCGCCGTCGTTCATTCCGCCTGTATCTATTCCCTTGCTCTTGCCGTCGTACTCGCGCAGTAGTCCCAGTACGGTGAAGACCTTGCGGTTGGGCCAGCGTGTAGATTGCTGCGAGAGCTCGCGCACGGCGTAGGGGTTGCTCTTCTTGAGGATTCGCATCAGCTCGCCCTCCGAGGGCATAGGCTGGCTTTTGTATTTGGCAAGCCATCGCAGGTAGTTGATGATGAACATATCGCGGAAGAGCGAATAGAGCGCCATCACCGTCACGAGCAGCGGATTATCCTTCGGATTGCGGGCGAAGTGGTCGGCAATGCGCATCGCACGCTCCACGTCCCACACCGCAACGGCGTTGCACAGCTCGAAGTTGTTGAATTCCTTCGAGATACCCACGTTCTGCTCGATATGCTGGTCGGTTATGCTCTTTGTGCCGACGGGCAGTGCCAGCATCAGCTTGTCGATCTCGCTCGAGAGCTTCGCCACGTCGCAACCCAGATGGTCGGTCAGCATCTGCACCGCTTTGGGGACGATGCTAAGCCCCTTGCTCTGTATGAACTGCGTCAGCCACGGCCCAATCTCGTAGTCGCGCGGACGCACCGACTCGAACACCACGCCCTCCTTCTGGCACTGCTTGTAGAGTGCCGAGCGTTTGTCTAACGTCTTCTCCTTGTGGCAGATGATGAGGATTGTCGAGGGCTGTGGCTTGGAGGTGTAGTGGGTGAGCTTCTCAATCTGGCGCAGCTGCTGCGCCTCCTTGAGGATTATGACCTCGTGCGAGCCCATCATAGGCATCTGTCGGCAGAGATTGACCACCTGCCCAGCGTCGCTATCCTTGCCATAGACCGTAATCTGGTTGAATGACTGCTCGGCGGGGGTGAGAATCGATGACGAGAGCTGGTCGCACAGAGCATCGATGAAGTAGCTCTCCTCGCCCATCAGCAGGTATATGGGTGCAAATCGCCGTGCTGTAATCTCGGCACTGAGGGCCTCGAATGCAGCTACGCTATCCTTGAATTTAAGGGTGCTCTTTGCCATTTCGTTAGGTTTTATATTATCTCTTTTGTTAGGCGCAACACGCGCTCGGTCGAATCCTTGAGGCGGAAACGGTCGTCGATACGTCGTCCCACCAGCCACGCAATCTCACCCGCAGAGAGCAGAACGAACTGTCGGCTCTTCTCGGGCATCGACACCTTTGCGTCGATCAGGTAGTCGCTAACCTTCTTGCGGCCTGTCATTCCGAACGGGGTGAAGCTGTCGCCCTCGCTCCAGCGGCGCAATTCTAAGGGGTACTCCAGCGCATCGGCATCGAGCAGAGCCACATTGTCGGGGACGTTGAACGTGGCAATATTGTCGATGTAGCACTCCTCGAGGTATATCACCGAGTTGCCGCAATAGACGCGTCGCTGTCCCTTCACCACGCTTACGCTGCAGGGATCCTCCTGCTCGATGGGGGCGATGAGGATGTTGCCACGATCGACGTAGGCAACGTGGCTACGCGAGTAGAATCGCTTGCCAGAGTTGTTGGACTGCAGTGCCTTGCACAATCCATCGGCTGTGTCGCCCTTGAACCCGAAGCGCGAGTTGAGAATCTCGTAGATCACGAAATCGCGCGAGGTGGTGTCGTGGATACGATCGGTGTGGAGCGTATAGATTCCATCCTTCGAGGTGAGTGCCTCGATGCAGATGTTGTCGATGGCGTTGTCGATAAAGTGCTGAGCCGACACCAGTCGCTCGATGTTGCGGTGCATAATGAACGGAAAGCGCGGGTTGATCTCGCGGATGCGGGGCGTGAGTCCGAGGCGGATCTTGTTGCGCAGATACTTCGTCGATTTGTTCGACGAGTCCTCACGGTAGGGGATATGTTTTTGTGTGGCGTACTCCATAATCTGCTTGCGCGTAGCGAAGAGCAGTGGCCTCACGACTCGTCCCACCTGCTTGTGTATACCCGTTAGGCCGCGCAGACCAGTGCCACGCAGAAGGTTGATGAAGAAGGTCTCGATCGAGTCGTCGATGTGGTGCGCAACGGCAATCACCGTGTATCCGTGTTGCTCGCACAGCTCGTTGAACCACGCATAACGCAGACGACGTGCCGCCATCTCCATCGACTCGCCCGTGCGCTCCATCTCGGCCAAGGTGTCGAAGCGATGGTTGTGACACTCGATGCCGTATTTGCGGGCTCGCTCCTGAACCAGAATCTCATCCTCGTCGCTCTCCTTGCCACGCAACGAGAAGTTGCAGTGTGCCACGCCAACGGTGTAGCCGCTATTGACGCAAAGCGACATCAGCACCATTGAGTCCACACCGCCCGAGACCGTCAGCAGAATCTTATCCTGACGGGTGAAGAGCTCGTGACGAGCGACATATTCCTGAAATTTTTCTATCAACATCTCTTACAATACATTAACTTCGGCCTCGATGTCGATGCCGAACTTGGCAGCAACCGTTTGCTGCACATATCTGGCCAGCGCCATAACCTCCTTGCCCGTCGCACCGCCGTGATTGACCAGCACCAGCGCCTGACGGTCGTGAACGCCCACGCACCCCGATCGGTAGCCCTTCAGCCCCGCCTGATCGATGAGCCAGCCTGCTGCCAGCTTGCGTTTCGTGGGGTCGGCAGTGGGGTAGAGGGGCATATCTTCGTACTCCGATTTCAATCGCTCGGCTACGGCCTCCTTGACAATAGGATTTTTGAAGAAACTTCCAGCATTGCCCAAAACGGCCGTGTCGGGGAGTTTGCTGCGTCGGATTGCGCAGACCGCATCGCGAATGTTACGCAACGTAGAGCCTCCGCGGGCCTCAACCTCGCGCTTCAGGTCGCCATATCCCAAATTGGGCTGGGGCGTGCGGTTGAGCGAGAACTCCACCGAGGTGATAATGGCGCGTGAGCGAAGCTCTCCCTTGAAGATGCTGTCGCGGTAAGCGAAGTGGCAATCGTTGCAGTGCAGGGTGAGATGCTCGCGGCGCTCGGTGTCGAAGTAGTGGACACGATGGATGATATCCTTCGCCTCGGCGCCGTAGGCTCCGATATTCTGTACGGGTGCGGCACCCACCGTGCCGGG
This sequence comes from Alistipes sp., assembly GCA_045650235.1. Lineage (GTDB taxonomy): Bacteria > Bacteroidota > Bacteroidia > Bacteroidales > Rikenellaceae > Alistipes. Next base: position 11,757 of record JAZRQX010000003.1, read on the forward strand.
GATGAGCGAGAGATTCTCCGCTCCCCACAGCTCGCGCTCGACACACCACTCGACAAAGCAATCCCAATCGACGCCAGCCTCGGCCTCAATAAGAACGCTCTCAGCCTCTTCGCCGATTATACGAATCTGCTGCCCCACGGGGTGTAGCAAAGTACCCTCGTAGCGGCTGGTGAAGAGGATGTTGTTTCCCCCTCCCAACACATACCACTTCGCGGGTGCGTGTGCCTCGGCGAAAATCTTGTCGAGATCCTCCCTGCGGTCGAACTCTATGATTTGATCGGCCCGCTCCTCGACGTGAAAGCTATTCAGGTCGCGGAGCGGATGATCGGTGAATGTTTTAATCATTGCAAAAATTATTTCTTCTCGGCATCAATCTGCTCAAGCAGAGCCTTCACGGCTGCCTCGAGCTGCTCGTCGCGACCTGTGATGACAAGCTCGGCAGAGTTAGCCACCTTCACGTCGGGCTCCAGCTGATCGTTCTCAAGATATGTGCCGTCGGCCTTGCGGTAGCCGACAACGGGAATACCAAATACGAGCGAAGGATCCTGCAGACGCTCCCACGATACGCTGGTCATCGTTCCCGGTACGGGCATACCGACGATCTTGCCGATGCCTCGGTGCTTATATACCCAGGGTGTGCCGTGAGCATTCGAGTAGTTGGCCTCGCCCGTAATCATAATCGAAGCCTTGTTCCAGCGACGTGAGGGCATATCGCAAGCCTCCTTGCCGCGAACAACCTGAGTGAGGTATTTCTCGCCGCTGAACAGAATCTCGATATCCTCGTGCATACGACCACCTCCGTTGAAGCGGGTGTCGATCACGATACCCTCGCAGTGGTTGTATTTACCAAGAATGTCGGCATACATCGTGCGGAAGCTGCCGTCGGCCATCGACTCGATGTGAACATAACCCAAGCGACCGCCCGAGAGGCGCTCCACGTCAGCAGCGCGCTGCTTAACCCAGCGCTTGTAGAGAAGCTGCGACAAGCGGCTCTGCGTGATGGGCAGGATAACCTCCTCCCAACGCTCCTTGGTCGAGGGACGATATACGCTGACGAGCGTACGCTTGCCCTGACGGCGGTTAAGGGCGGGGTAGAAGTCCGTGTTGCGTGAAATCTTCTGACCATCGATCGACTCGATAATGTCGCCAGCCTTAACCTTAGACGAAGCCTTGTCGAAGGGACCTCCTACGATAACCTCCTCGATAAGGAGGCCATCGACCGTGCTGTTGAGGTCGAAGAAGAGACCAAGGTCTGCCGTCTGATCATCGCTCGATGTGGTGGGATGGGTGTAGCGGCCTCCCGTATGTGATACGTTCAGCTCGCCTAGCCACTCGCTCAGCATCTCGGCAAAGTCGTAGTTGTTGTCGATATGGGGCAGGAAGCGCTGGTAGTTGTCGCGCATTGCATCCCAATCGACGCCGTGCATATTGGTGTGGTAGAAGCGAGCCTTCTCCTGACGATATACGCGGTCGAACATATAGTCACGCTCGGCTGCATTGTCGAGCATCATATCGGCACGAACGGTGATGGGTGTGGGGTTGCCTGCGCCTCCCTTGAACTTCTTCATCTGGCCGCCCAGCAGGAACATATTCTCCATCTTCTTGTCCCAAGCAAGCGAGCCGCCACCAACGCCACGCTGTGTAGCCTTGTTCTCGCGTGAGCGGAGATCCATCTCCCACATATCGTTGCGGCCCTCGTAAGAGATAATATAGTAGAGCTTGTCGCCATCCTTGTTCAGCGTGTAGCTGCTCAGTGAGCCAGAGTTGGGAGTGAGGCGAACGATGCGCTCCTCGATATTCTCCAACTCGATGGTGATGGGCTTAACCTCGGGTTTCTTCTCGGCAGGTTTGTCGCCCTTCTTGTCATCCTTCTTCTCGGCCTCGGCAGCCTTCTTCTCAGCCTCCTCAGCCTTCTTCTTTGCCTCCTTGTAGATCTCGTACTCCTCCTTGTTCATCTGAGCAACCTCGTAAGCCTCGCGGTTCAGGTAGATGATCATCACGTCGTACTCCGAGCCCCACGATGCGTGGCTACGCATACCGTAGCGGTCGGTAGCGAAGAGCAGAGCGTTGCCATCCAGAACCCACTCGGGAGACTCGTCGAAGTATCCCGTGTTGGTGAGGTTGTGAATCTGGCCTCCCTCGGCGCTGACAATACCGATGTCTGAGTAGGGGTCGTGCTGGTTGCCCGTGTAGGCCAGGGCGAACCATTTGCCATCGGGAGACCAGTGGTAATCCATCGAACCGGTGGTCGAGTAGTGCTGCTCACCGGTGGTGATCTGGCGTACCTTGCCCGAAGCCATATCCATAACCATCAGGCGGTCGCGGTTCTCAACGAAGGCCAACTCCTTGCCGTTGGGCGAGAACTTGGGCGCCGTGCGGTCGATCTTGTCGCCCTTGAACAGGGGCTTCTCCTCGATCAGCGTTGCGTTGGGGAAGTTGGGATCATCCTCGCGTGATATAGATGCGAGATAGATGTTCCAATAGCCGTCGCGCTCCGAGGCGTAGGCCAGGGTGCGGTTGTCGGCACCGAACGAGGGCGACGACTCAGACTCGGCGGTCTTGGTAATCTGCTTGGTTGTGGCGTAGTCAACAGCCGTTACGAAGATCTCGCCACGCGAAACAAAGGCAATCTGCTTGCCATCGGGCGAGAGGGTGCTGCCGCTACCGCCGCTGACGTTCAAAAGCTGCGACTTGTTGGTCGGTGAGTCGAGCGTGATATTTACTGCGAGCTTCTTGGCTGAGCCACCTGTGGCCATAGTGTAGATCTCGCCGTTGTAGCCGAAGCAGAGCGTGCCGTTCTTGGCCATTGAGAGGAAACGTACGGGGTGGGTGTTGAACTTGGTCACCTGCTTGGCATTCTTGCCATCGGTGCCCATCGACCATACGTTATAAGTGCCTCCACGCTCGCTCAGGAAATAGATGCTTTTCTCGTCAGTTGAGTAGATCGGGTTGCGATCCTCGCCTGCCCAGTCGGTGAGCTGCGTGTGCTTGCGCGATGATGAGTCGTAGAGCCAGATGTCGCGTGTAATCGACGAGGTGTGGTGCTTGCGGAAATCATCCTCGCCACCCTTGCGGTCCTGGTAGAGGAAACGCTTGCCGTCGCGGCTGAAGTTAATCAGCTGTGCGGGGGTTGCCAGCACGCGCTCGGGACGGCCTCCGTCTACCGATACGGCGTAGAGCTCGCCCATCGATGATTTGGGGAAGAGGGCACTCGTGGCGGGATCGGAGATCGAAGCACCGTAATATACCTTCTTGCCATCGTTAGAGAAGGCATAGGGCTCCTCCTTTGCTGAGTGGGTGGTAAGACGTGTGGGCTGACCACCATCAACCGAAACGATGAAGATGTCGTAGTTGCCGTAGCGGTCGCTGGCGTAGGCCAAAGACTTTGAGTCGGGCGACCATACGGGCAGTGAGTTGTGGCACTCGGTGGTGGTGAGTCGGGTTGCCTGACCTCCAGCTGAGGGGACAACGTAGATGCTACCCTGGTAGGTGAATGCAATTTTCTCTCCGTCGGGTGAGATTGCGGGATAACGCATCCACAACGGCTCGGCGTGTGCTGCGATTGCGGCGAAAAGCGCCGCCAAAAGAAGTGTAAGATGTCTCATATTTGTGTGTTTTTGTATTAATTGCGGTTGCGGTCGGATTAAAAAAAGTCGCTATATGCGACAAAGTTAGAAAATATTTCGTAAATTTGGATAATTTTTAGGTTCATTGCACAATGAACTTCCGTCGTACTATGAATGTAGATGTAAGTAAAATATATAAAAACCAAAGGTTATGTTTACCAAAGAAGATTTACAGCAGATCGAACAGCACGGTTTGAGCGTGGCTCAGGTGGAGCAGCAGATCGAAAATTTCCGTCAGGGTTTCCCCTATCTGAAAATTGTCCGCGCAGCCGCCGCAGGCGATGGCGTGCTGGTTCTCGATGAGGAGACTATTGCGCGTGCCGAGGCTCGTTATGAGGCTGCAGCCGCAACGGCAAAGGTGGTTAAGTTTGTGCCCGCATCGGGTGCCGCTACGCGAATGTTCAAGGAGTTATTCGAGTATGTGAACGACGACAAGCGCACGCCCGGTATCGATAAGTTACTCGACAACATCGAGCGCTTTGCCTTCTGGCCCGAACTCTCGGAGTATATTATGCCCGATTCGCCCGATGAGGAGATCGTCGAGTCGATCGTAAAGACAGGTCTTAACTATGGCTCGAAGCCCAAGGGTCTTGTGACGTTCCACTCTTACCCCGAGGGTAATCGCAAGGCTGTCGAGGAGCATCTGGTTGAGGGTGCGCTCTACGCACGTTCGGGCGACGAGGTGTTTATCCACTTCACCGTCTCGGCCGAGCATATGGGCGGCTTCTGGGATGTTCTGGGTGCAACGCAGCCCTACTATGAGGAGCGCTTCGGTGTTAAATATAATGTGTCGTTCTCGGTGCAGAAGCCTTCGACCGATACCATCGCCGTTAATCCCGACAACACCCCCTTCCGCACCGACGAGGGCAAGTTGCTCTTCCGTCCCGCAGGTCACGGTGCGTTGATTGAGAACTTGAACGACATCGATGCCGACATCATCTTCGTTAAGAATATCGACAACGTAACCACCGACGAGCGTCGTGGCGATACCGTTAAATATAAGAAGGCGCTGGCTGGCGTTCTGCTCGAGTTGCAGGCGCAGGCGTTCGAGTATCTGAAGGCTTTGGAGGCAGGCGAGGCCGATTTGGAGTCGGTTGCCCGCTTCGTTGAGGAGCGTTTGTGTGTAAAATTGCCCGCTGACTGCTGTGCCGAGACGCAGAAGGCGGTGCTCAACCGTCCCATCCGCGTTTGTGGCGTGGTGCGCAATCAGGGCGAGCCGGGCGGTGGTCCCTTCTGGGTTGATGGTGGCGACGGCACCGAGTCGTTGCAGATTGCCGAGTCGAGCCAGATCGCTCCCGAGGATATGCACTTGATGAAGTCAGCTACGCACTTCAATCCCGTGGATTTGGTTTGCGGTGTGAAGAGTGTAAGTGGCGAGAAGTTCGATCTGACGAAATATACCGATCCCTCGACGGGCTTCATCTCGTCGAAGTCGAGCGGCGGCCGCGATCTGCGTGCGCAGGAGTTGCCCGGATTGTGGAACGGTGCGATGGCCAAGTGGAATACGGTGCTTGTTGAGGTGCCCATCACCACCTTCTCACCTGTAAAGGTTGTTCAGGATCTGTTGCGCCCCGAGCATCAGCCGATGTAAAATCTTTTTTAGATAGTGAAAGTTGTCCTAACCGCAGGGTTGGGACAATTTTTTTTATGATACTATATTTATATTATATGATTGTACGCTCGGCTCTATGCAGGAAGTTAAATATTATGCAAAATAATCCAATATTTATGCCATATCGGCTTTTCTGCCAAATGGTCAATATGGTGTATAATGTATGTTATTTTTTCAAATTGGGGGTAAAAAAGTGGTTTTAAATTTTGGATGTATGAAGAAGTTATCCTAACTTTGTAAGGAAAATTTACTTTGCGCAAAGTGTTGTGTCGTCATTGGGAATATAAATGACATATTTGTCGCATAAAGGCCAACCTGAACCGAAAAAACTAAAACTAACATAATGAACTAATATGGCAAATTCAAAACTTCAAGAACTTACCGACCGCCTTTTTCAAGAGGGCTTGGAGAAGGGTCGCGCTGAGGCCGACAACTTAGTGGCTGAGGCGAAGAGCAAAGCTCAGCAGATCGTGGCTGAAGCTGAGGCAAAGGCTAAGCAGATTCTCGCAGCTGCAGAGGATAAGGCTGCCGATATGGAGAAGAATGCGATGACCGAAATCTCGCTCGCTGGCAAGCAGGCTGTGGCAAAGATCAAGTCTGAGATTGAGACTTTGGTTGTGGCTAAATCGACCGGTGCCGCTGTTAAGAGCGCAAATCTCGATCCTTCATTTATTAAAGATATGTTGCTGGCCGTAGCTAAGGGCTGGAACAACGGTGCTAAGGCTGAGCTGTCGGCTCTGCTGCCCGAGGCAAAGAAGGCCGAGCTGGGCGAGGCTATCGAGGCTTCGGCAAAGGCTCTGCTCGCCGAGGGTATCGAGGTAGGTTTCTCGGCTGATGTGAAGAGTGGCTTCAAGGTAGGCGAGAAGGGTGGCGGATACTACATCTCGTTCTCTGACGAGAGCGTCGAGGCTCTGCTCGGCGGTTATCTGCGCGAAAAAGTTGCTCAACTCCTCTTTAAGGCTTAAATCTAATGTTCGAGAAGAATTATTATTGTCTGGTAGCCGGATTGCGCGAGTATGCACTCGATAGCGATACCAAGGGCTTCAACGCACGCGAGATCATCGCCGAGATCCTCGAGGAGGTATCGTCGGGCGATGCCGAGGCGGTGCGTCTGCTCTATGGCTACTACGACTGCGAAAACATCATAGCTCTGCGTGCCGGACGCTCCGCTTACAATCCTCTGGGTAATATCCCCGCCGAGGAGCTTGAGCAGGAGATGACCTCGCCCCAAGCCTTGCCCAAGGCAATGGCTAAGGTGCTGAAGGACTACGCCGCAACGGAGAGCGAGGAGACCGAAGGCGTGGATCTATCGCTCGGCTTCGAGCGCGCGCTTTTGACCGCCTACTACGAGGAGTGTGCCCGTTCAAAGTCGCGCTTCGTGCGTCAGTGGTCCGAGTTCGACCGTACGCTGCGCAACGTAGCAGCGGCAGCGGTTGCTCGCTCAAAGGATCGTCGCGTGGATAGCGTGACGGTTGGCAAGGGTGATGTTGTGGCGCAGTTGCAGCGTTCGTCGGCTGCGGACTTTGGTCTGCGCGGCGAGCTGACCTATGTGGACGCCATTCTGGCGGCTGTGAACGACGAACAGAATATGGTCGAGAAGGAGCACAAGATCGACCTGATCCGCTGGGAGCACGCGGGCGAGCTGGCTTCGTCGGACTACTTTAACATCAATGCTATACTCTCATATCTGGTCAAGATCAATATCGTGGCTCGCTGGTCGCAGCTCGATCCCAAGCGCGGTCGCGCTATGCTGGATCGTATTATGGCCGAGTTGGATAGCAAGGAACTGATAAAATAAACAATAAAAACTACATAAATGAAAACTTTAGGACGTGTAAACGGTATCATCTCGAACATCGTGATCGTTAAGGCCGACGGTGCGGTGGGGCAGAACGAGATCTGCTATGTATATTGCGGTGATGTCCGAATGATGGCCGAGGTCATCAAGGTCATAGGCGATGACGCTTATGTGCAGGTGTACGACAGTACGCGTGGCTTGAAGATCGGCGATAAGGTGGAGTTCCTCGGCCATATGCTTGAGGCTACTCTGGCGCCGGGTCTGCTCTCGCGTAACTACGACGGTCTGCAGAACGACTTGGAGCGTATGGATGGTCTGTTCATCGAGCGTGGCTCGATCACCGACCCCATCGACTTCGATAGTGAGTGGGATTTCACCCCTCTGGCCAAGGTGGGTGATAAGGTTACGGCAGGCCACTGGCTCGGACAGGTTAAGGAGCAGTGGGTTGACCACAAGATTATGGTGCCCTTCATTATGCAGGGTTCATATATGGTAAAGAGCGTTGTCGCAGCCGGCAAATATAAGGTTACCGATACGATTGCAGTATTGGCCGACAAGGATGGCAACGAGTATAACGTGACGATGGTGCAGCGTTGGCCCGTGAAGCAGGCCGTGCGTTGCTACAACGAGAAGCCGCGTCCCTCGCGCGTTATGGAGACGGGTGTGCGTGCTATCGATACGTTCAACCCGCTGGCCGAGGGTGGTACGGGATTTATCCCCGGCCCGTTCGGTGCTGGTAAGACGGTGCTTCAGCACGCCATCTCTAAGCAGGCTGAGGCTGACGTTATCATCATCGTAGCGTGCGGTGAGCGTGCTAACGAGGTTGTGGAGATCTTTGCAGAGTTCCCCGAGCTGATCGACTCGCGTACGGGCCACAAGCTGATGGAGCGTACGATCATCATCTGTAACACCTCGAATATGCCCGTGGCTGCGCGTGAGGCATCGGTTTATACGGGTATGACCATCGGTGAGTACTACCGCGCGATGGGATTGAAGGTGTTGGTAATGGCTGACTCAACTTCACGTTGGGCACAGGCTCTTCGTGAGATGTCAAACCGTCTGGAGGAGCTTCCCGGTCAGGATGCATTCCCGATGGACCTCTCGGCTATTATCTCAAACTTCTACGCTCGCGCAGGTTTGGTGAAGCTCTATAACGGCGAGACAGGATCTGTTACCTTCCTCGGTACGGTATCACCCGCGGGTGGTAACCTCAAGGAGCCCGTGACGGAGTCTACGAAGAAGGCAGCACGTTGTTTCTACGCACTCTCGCAGGGCCGTGCCGACTCGAAGCGTTATCCCGCTATCGACCCGCTGGATTCGTACTCGAAGTATCTGGAGTACCCCGAGGTAGCGTCGTATCTCGACGAGCACATCGGCAAGGGCTGGGTTAACCTGGTGTATGAGGGTAAGACCATCGTGCAGCGCGGTAAGGAGGCCAACGACCAGATCAACATCCTCGGTGATGATGGTGTGCCTTTGGAGTATCACGAGCGTATCTGGAAGTCGGAGCTTCTGGACTTCGTGATTCTGCAGCAGGATGCCTTCGATGATATCGATGCCAACTGCCCCATCGAGCGCCAGAAGATGATGTACGAGATGGTGCTTGACGTGTGCCACAAGTCGTTCGAGTTTACCGATTTCGAGGCGTGCTCGCGCTTCTTCAAGGGCTTGATCAACCTCTTCCGTCAGATGAACTACTCGGAGTGGAAGAGCGACAAGTTCTACGAGTATAAGAGCCAGATCGAGCAGGTACTTAATAATCAACTCTCAAAATAGGTGAGCAATGACAACACGAGCATTTCAAAAAGTATATACTAAGATTGATAATATCACCAAAGCCACCATTACGTTGCGCGCCACGGGCGTAGGTAACGATGAGTTGGCAACCGTCGGCGGCAAGCTGGCGCAGGTGGTAAAGATTATGGGCGAGAACGTCACGTTGCAGGTGTTTGCCGGTACCGAGGGTCTTGCCACAAACTCAGAGGTGGTATTCCACGGCGAGGCTCCCAAGTTGCGCGTGTCGGACAATCTGGCAGGTCGCTTCTTCAATGCCTACGGAGAGCCTCTGGAGGGCGGTGAGCCCATCGAGGGTGAGGAGCGCGAGATTGGTGGCCCGACGGTGAATCCGTTCCGCCGTCTGCAGCCTTCGGAGCTGATTGCTACGGGTATCGCAGGTATTGACCTTAACAATACCATCGTGTCGGGACAGAAGATCCCCTTCTTCGCCGACCCCGACCAACCCTACAACGCCGTAATGGCTAACGTGGCACTGCGAGCCAAGGCCGACAAGATTATCCTCGGCGGTATGGGTCTTACCAACGATGACTTCCTCTACTTTAAGCAGGTATTCGAGAACGCAGGTGCGCTGGACCGTATCGTATCGTTCGTAAATACTACGGAGAATCCTCCCGTTGAGCGTCTGCTCGTGCCCGATATGGCACTGACGGCTGCGGAGTATTTCGCTGTGGACAAGGGCGAGAAGGTGCTGGTTCTGTTGACCGATATGACCTTGTACGCCGATGCGCTGGCTATCGTGTCGAACCGTATGGACCAGATCCCTTCGAAGGACTCTATGCCTGGTTCGCTCTACTCGGATTTGGCGAAGATCTACGAGAAGGCTGTGCAGCTGCCTAACGGTGGTTCAATCACCATCATCGCCGTAACGACGCTGTCGGGTGGTGATATTACCCACGCTATTCCCGATAACACGGGTTACATCACCGAGGGTCAGCTCTTCTTGCGTAACGACTCGGATACGGGTAAGGTTATCGTCGATCCCTTCCGTTCGCTGTCGCGTCTGAAGCAGCTCGTAATTGGTAAGAAGACTCGCGAGGATCATCCTCAGGTGATGAATGCCTGCGTGCGTCTGTATGCCGATGCTGCCAATGCTAAGACCAAGCTCGAGAATGGTTTCGATTTGTCGGATTACGACGAGCGCGCACTGAAGTTTGCTCACGACTACTCGGAGAAGCTTCTTGCTATCGACGTAAATATCGAGATCGAGCAGATGCTCGACACGGCGTGGTCGCTCTTCGGCAAGTACTTCTCGCAGGAGGAGGTAGCTATCAAGGCCGAGCTTATCGCCAAGTACTGGAAAGCATAAGTGTGCCAAGTAGAAAAATAAACGTCTATGGCAATTAAATTTCAATATAACAAAACTTCGCTGGGCGAACTCGGTAAGCAGCTCAAGATGCGACGCGCGGCCCTCCCTACCATCAAGAGTAAGGAGTCGGCTCTGCGTTCCGAGGTTAAGAAGGCGAAGGATACCGCACGCGACTACCAGAGTCGTATGGAGGCACTCAGTGCCGAGTACGACTATATGGCTGCGCTGTGGGGCGAGTTCGATCCTACGCTTGTCAGGATTGCGGACGTAGTCCTCAAGGAGCAGAAGATCGCAGGCGTGAGAACCCCGCTGCTCGAGGATATATGCTTCGAGGAGAAGGAGTACGACCTGTTCTCGTCGCCGGTGTGGTATGCCGACGGAGTCGATCTGCTCAAACGATTGGCACGTCTGGGCGTCGAGTGTGAGGTTTACAACCGCAAGATGGAGCTGCTGGACTACGCACGTCGTAAGACCACGCAGAAGGTGAACCTCTATGAGAAGGTCCAGATCCCCGGTTACGAGGAGGCCATCCGTAAGATCAAACGATTTATGGAGGATGAGGAGAATCTCTCGAAGTCGGCACAAAAGATTGTTAAAACTCGTCAACAGCAGGCTGCGGAGGGGTCTAAGTTATGATAGTAAGAATGTCACGTTACGACTTTGTGTTGCTGGCAACGCAGAGTGATGATTTTATCGCCCGTCTTCGTGAGTTGGGCTTGGTGGACATTACCACTACAGGCTGGGAGCCTTCGGAGCAGGATCGTCAGTTGCTAACGCAGATTGATCACTATCGCAAGGCTGTTGAATCTCTTCAGGCCTTCTCTTCTTCGGAGGAGTATGTCGCCGCTGCACAGAGCTATTCATCGGGCAGCGAGGCTTATGAGGCCTATATGGATCTGCGTCAGCAGAAGAGTGCATTGCAGGGCGAGATAGCTCGTCTGGAGAAACTCGCCGAGGAGCTCAAGCCTTGGGGTGAGTTCGATGGCAGTGCCCGCGAGCGCCTTGCTGAGCAGGGTGTTGTGCTTCGCTATTATGTGACACAGGCTTCCGCTTTCGATGCTCACGCGGCGGAGTGGGGTGCCGATCTTACCATTGTGGAGATTGGCCGCGACTCGTCGTCGGTATATTTTGTTGTTGTAACTACTCCTGGGGCTGAGGTGGCAATCGATGCGCAGGAGGTTAAGGCTCCTACGATGGATAGCCGCGCTGCTTTGGCCGAGGCCGATGCTCGCCGCAAGGATGTAGCCGAGGTAGATGTAGCTTTGTCTGCGTGTGCCGCAAGCGTGGATGCTATCGAGCAGGAGCTGGAGTCGCTTACACAGCAGTTGCAGAATGTGAAGATTCACGGAACAGCTTCAGAGGCTGCCGACGGAGCGTTGGTAGTTCTGGAGGGCTGGGCCGAGGAGGATAAGTCGCAGCAGGTGGATAAACTTCTGGATGAGTATTCGGGCGTGATCTACCTAAAGCGCAATCCCACCCCCGAAGATGACACCCCCGTAAAACTCAAGAACAACCGCTTTGCGCGTCTGTTCGAGCTCATCGGTGCGATGTACGCCCTGCCCAAGTATGGTACGATGGATCTCACGCCATTCTTCGCTCCGTTCTATATGCTCTTCTTTGCGATTTGCTTGAACGATGCGGGTTATGGCGCTATTCTGTTGTTGGCTGGTATTGTACTCCTTAAGAAGGGTGGTGCTGCCCTCAAGCAGGCTTCGTGGCTCACGATTTTCTGCGGTGGTGCGACAACGCTGTTTGGTCTCTACACGGGTTCTCTCTTCGGAATGAGCATTCCCGATATGTTGGGCTATGAGAGTATTGCTCAGTCGCCTTTCCTCGACTTCCAGAATCAGTTCTTCTCATTGGCACTGGCGCTGGGTGTTGTGCAGATTCTGTTTGGTATGCTGCTCAATATCTGCCTGCAGACCAAGCTCTTCGGCTTTACCTCTACGTTCGGCCTTTTGGGATGGTTCATCATCCTCTTATCGGGCTGTGTGGCCGTTGGCTTGCCTATGCTCAATGAGAATCTTGCGATCTCGTGGTTCAGTGCCTCCTCGCCGGCATTCTATGCTGCGATGGGCGTTGGCGCGGTGCTGATGCTCTTGCTCAACAATATCAAGCGCAACCCGATCATAAACTTCGGTTCGGGATTGTGGGACGCCTATAATAATATTACGGGTCTGCTCAGCGACGTGCTCTCGTACATCCGTCTGTTTGCTATCGGTCTGTCGGGAGGTGTATTGGCGCAGGTGTTCAACTCGTTGGCGCTCGGTCTTACGGGACTTGATGCCGGTATCGAGTCGTTCGGCGTAGGTACTATTTTCCAGATCATTGGAGCTGCGGCGATCCTGTTGGTTGGTCACGGTATCAACCTCTTTATGTCGGCAATCTCGTCGTTCGTTCACCCGATGCGTTTGACCTTCGTAGAGTTCTACAAAAATGCAGGTTTCGAGATGACTACACGCTCATTCGAGCCTCTTACAAATGAAAAGAAATAAATAACAAAAGTAAAATTTAATAAAACTAAACAATTATGAATTCAACAGCATTGATTTTGGCCTACATCGGCGTAGTATTTATGGTAGGCTTGGCTGGTATCGCATCAGCAATTGGTACTTCTATCTGCGGCCAGACTGCAGTAGGTGCAATGAAGAAGAATAGTGGCGCCTTCGGTAGCTATATGATTCTTTCGGCACTTCCCGGTTCTCAGGGTTTGTACGGTTTCGTATGTTTCTTTATGGTTCAGGGCCTCTTGACCGCTGATATTACTATGTTCCAGGCTGCAGCTGTGTTTGGTGCAGGTTTGCTCGTAGGTTTTGTTAACCTTATGGCTGCTTACTATCAGGCAAAGGTTTGTGCTAACGGTATCGCTGCTATCGGTAACGGTAACGACGTTATGGGTAAGACCCTTATCCTGGCTGCGTTCCCCGAGTTGTACGCAATTTTGACCGTTGCTGCTACCTTCCTTATCTCTAACGCAGTAGCTTAATCTATTTATTTTATTGGATGATTTCTGCGTTACGCTTCTTCCTCGAATGCTCATTTACGTCAAAGTAAACTCCGCTTCTCGGAAGTGCGCAAGCCTTGAAATCACCTCACTAAAATAAGTATCTTTACAAAAAAGAGAAAAAGGTTATCCCGAAAGTGGGGTAACCTTTTTTGTGTGTCTATCTTCGGTAAAACATGCCAAAATTTTGGCAATATATTCCATACATTGGACTGTAATTGGACTAATTTTGCACTCTAAATAATTTAATTGTAGATAGATATGACAGAATTGGAGAAGGCTCTCAGCGGAGAGCAGTTTAGTCGCCGCGATGCGGCGGTGGTTGCATTCCAGAATAGAGTGAAGGATCTTTGTTTTGAGTTTAATCATACCATCCCCTCGTCGCCTCGCTGTCGAGAGATCTTGAGCGAACTTGTCGAGGGTTACAACGAATATCTCTTTGTGGAGTCGGGATTCCAGTGTCTGATGGGTAAGAATATCCACTTCAAGGGTACGGCCTTTGTTAATATGAATTGCACCTTCCTCGATAGCAATATCATAACTATCGGCCATTGCGCACTCATCGGCCCGGGATGCAGTCTTATTTGCACCAACCACGCCATCGACCCGACGGAGCGTCTGCGTGGTGTGTTCAACGATCGACCGATCACCATTGGAGAGAATGTGTGGCTTGGTGCTAACGTAACGGTTCTGCCGGGGGTTACCATTGGAGATCGTGCCGTCATAGGTGCCGGCTCAGTGGTTACGCGCGACATTCCTGCCGACTCGATTGCCGTAGGTAATCCTTGTCGTGTGGTGAAGAGTGTTAAGGCTGAGCGTTAGCGCGAGATGGTCGTTATACGCAACGAAAAAGCCTCTCAAAACTGAGAGGCTTCCTTTGTTGGGCTACCAGGATTCGAACCTGGAATGACAGGACCAGAATCTGTAGTGTTACCATTACACCATAGCCCAATCTTATGTCGTGTCGTTTTCGACAGTGCAAAAGTAGAATATAATTTCTATTCTGCAAAGAAAAATTTAATTTTTTTTATTTTTTCACATCCTTTTCCACTATTTTTGCTCTGCAAACCCCTCGGAATGGGCTTTTCGGGGGACGGGAAATTGCATCGGAGGGCCCTTTCTGTCAAAAAAACGAAAACAACGAGAAGATGAGTATTAAATATAGACTTATCCTGATGAACCTGCTCCAATACGGAGTTTGGGGTGCCTACCTTACGTCGATGGGCAGCTACTTGGCCTCATCGGCACTTGCCGAGTATATCGGCTATTTCTACGCTATGCAGGGCATCGTGTCGCTCTTTATGCCAGCGTTGATGGGCGTTGTGGCCGATCGCTGGGTGCCAGCGCAGCGATTGCTCGGTGTGTGCCATCTCCTGGCGGCACTCTTTATCGGTGGGGCGTGGTTCTACACCACTCTGCCCGATGGCGGAGCGTGGCCGCTCTTTGCGCTATATAGCCTTAGTGTGATGTTCTATATGCCGACCATCGCGCTCTCCTACTCTGTCGCCTACAACGCGTTGGAGAGTCGTGGCGAGGATCCCGTGCGAAGCTACCCGCCGATTCGTGTCTGGGGTACAGTGGGATTTATCGTGGCGATGCTTGTCTGCGACTTTGCGGGATGGCAGCTTTCGAGTGCGCAGTTTCTCTTCTCGGCAGTGCTCGGCCTTGTGCTCGGCCTCTACTGCTTTACTCTGCCCAAGTGTCCTACGCTCAGTGGCGTGAGCCGCAAGAACCTTAGCGATGTGCTGGGACTTAGTGCCCTGTCGCTATTCCGCGAGCGACGTATGGCTATCTTTTTCATCTTCTCGATGTTGCTCGGCGTGTCGTTGCAGATTACCAACGGCTTTGCCAATCCCTTCATCACCGCATTTAAGGATGTTCCCGAATATGCCTCGACCTTTGGCGCAAATCACGCCAATGCGCTAATCTCGCTCTCGCAACTCTCCGAGACGTTGTGTATTCTGCTCATTCCCTTTGCGCTGCGTCGCTTTGGAATTAAGTATGTAATGCTCATCGCTATGCTGGCGTGGGTGTTGCGCTTCGGGCTGTTTGGCGTTGGTAATCCTGGTGAGGGAGTGTGGATGTTCCTGCTCTCGATGATTATATATGGTATAGCGTTCGATTTCTTCAATATCTCAGGTTCGCTCTATATCAATGAGCAGACCGACGACAAAATTCGCTCCTCGGCGCAGGGACTCTATATGATGATGATCAACGGTATAGGCGCTACAATAGGAACCCTCGGCGCGCAGGCTGTAGTCAATCACTTTGTCTACAGTCGCACCGAGGGTTTGGCCCAGATCGAGGGTTGGCAGACGGCGTGGCTTATCTTTGCAGCCTATGCTCTCGCGGTGGCCGTCGCCTTTATGTTGATGTTCCGTGAGGGTAAGCCCTCAAAGGTTAATTGACAAACCAAGCCAGCGCGAAGACGATTCCCGCCTGCCAGTTGATCGCCACCTCGTTGTGTGAATAGCTTCCCTGCTCATCCACCCAGTCGGTTGCCGAGTGGCCACCGCCGACGATGTAGCCCGGCCACGGAGCCTCGATGCCGTCAGCTCCCGAGCGGCGGTCGTGCGGATGCATCGGGGGATTGTGGCCCACACCCGTAACGTAAGAGCGGTCGTAATAGTTGCGGCCGAAGATATGCGAAATGGCGTTGAGTGCCGTATTCTTGTACTCGGGTCTGTCGTTGAGTCGTGAAGCGACGTATAGGTTGAGCGCCTGACGTGCTACGGTGCCGTTGCAACCCCAGTAGTAGCGGTCGAGCGGACGGCCGTAGATGTCGTTGTAAGAGGCCTCCACCATACCATCGGCAATGGCGATGATGTTCTTCTTGATCGTAGCCTCGATCGTAGAGTCCTTACCCGTGCGCTCGGAGAGGGCGTAGCGGAACATTGCCGAGTTGCTCACATCGCCCCAATCCCAGTTCGAGTCCACCTCGCAATTCATATCGCGGGCCATCTGCTCAAAATCTTTCAGGTAGAGTTCCTCGCCCGTTGTCTCCCACATCTCGGCAGCGGCCCAGATGCGATCGTCGATGTCGCGGGTCTGATAGCCTCCCGTACTGAAATCACCCTGCACGAAGGGCTCTTCGGGGATGGTGCGCAGCAGTGAGTAGCTGTGGCGAGCTGCCGCAAGACACTTCTCGGCATACTCCTTATCGTAAGGCGCAAAGGCGCGAGCAGCCTGAGCCAGCATCGCAACATAGTCGGCCGTAGCGGCCGATGACCACTGCGTGAAGTAGCGCTTCTGCGCATCCTCCGAGGCCATAATGAAGCCTGCGAAGTTGGTTGCCGTCAGCTTGTGCGACACGCGGCCCGAGCCGTCGGGGTAGGCCATCTTCAGCAGCCAGTCGATCTCCCACTTCATCTCCTTGAGGTATTCGGGGTAGGCGGGAGCGGTCTCCGGCAGGCCGAGCGTTACGCTCTGCAGCTGGGGCTGGAAGCTCTCCCACGCCCAGAAGAGGAGGTTGGTGGTGATACCCGCATTGACAACATACTTGCCATAGTCGCCTGCATCGTGCCAGCCGCCCGTGCCGTCGTGCTGGTGGCCTTTGTTGCCGATGTAGTCCTCATATCCATCCTCGGCGTGGCAGGCATCCTGATGGTAGCGTATGCCGTTGTAGGTGTAATCGACCTCGCAGCCGCAGCGCCATAGATAGAAGGCGCGCATCGTGGCGGCGTAAGCCTCGTTGTAGGCATCGTCGGCGATGGTGAAGTTGCGTGAGCGGCCAACGGTGGGAATCTCGATGTAGAACTCTCCGCTCTTGTCGAGTGCCGAGAAGTCGGCTATGCGGGCACTCTGCTCGACATCCTGCTGCGTGCGCAGCTCGCCGAGCGTGCCCTTGAATACCACGCGGTCGTTGTCGGCACGGCGTACGCGGAACTGCTCGGCTTCGGGGAGGAGTATCGTTGCCTGCTTTTGAGATTGGGGCTGATAGCCCAATGAGTTGAATCGGATTTGGTCGGTTTGTGTAGTCTCGGGAGCGGGTGAGCAGGCCGAGAGCAAAATCGACACCAAGAGGTAAATGGAAAGTTGTTTCATCGTTAGTGTGTATTAGTTGGTTAGTCGATTACAAATATAAGAAAATGTGTATCAAATCGTGCAGTCGTACAAGAAAATGTTTACTCGCCCGCGATAATCATATCCATCTTTTGATCAAATTCTTCCGTCGGCAGACTCTCGCGCAGCTGACAGCTGTGGCATACGCCGACGCAGAATGCACGAAAACCCTCGCGTGCGAGGTAGCGATCGTAGTATCCCTTTCCTCGCCCGAGGCGCTTTCCCGAGCGGGTGAAGGCTACGCCTGGCACTATCATAAGGTCGATTTGGTCAGCCTTAATGGCCCTTTTGCCCTGTGGCTCGCGGATGCCGAACGCTCCGTCGCAAATCTCTTCGGGCGAGTAGTCGTAAAACTCCATCAGCGACTCTTCGGGGCTGCTTGCGGTTATGCGCGGCAACACCACGCGGCAGTTGAGCGAGGCGACCAAAGGGAAAATATTGATCTCGTCGGGAAGTGGGCTGAAGAGCGCTACAACCTCGGCCTGACGCTCGTTGATGATGCGCCTTAGCTGCTCCACGACGCGCTCGGCCTCGGCCAGGCGAACATCGGCCGGAAGCGCCAGAACGGCCTGTTTTACCTCTCGGCGTATGTTTTTTTTCTCCATAAGTCAATCTATTTTGGGGTTTACCTGTAAAATAAAGGGCCTCGGTGTTGTTATTCCGCAAACAATTACTATCTTTGCATTAATATTTGGGGCGCTATGTGCCGTTTGATTTTTGGAAAAACAATTTCACAAACAAAAATAAACAAAATCTTTTTATTATGAGCTGTTTTTTATGTAATTCATCTCTTGGAAAGAAGCTGGTGATGAGTGTAACGGGTTGTGCCCTTGTCCTCTTCCTGCTCTTCCATATGTCAATGAACCTCGTGGCGCTGGTTAGTGCCGAGGCTTACAATGCGGTTTGTGCATTCCTGGGTGCCAACTGGTATGCCGTAGTGGCTACCGTAGGTTTGGCCGCTCTGGTTGTTCTGCACTTCGTTTATGCGTTGATCCTCACGATCGACAACTATCGCGCTCGCGGTAAGCAGCGTTACGCCGTAACGGTTAACGAGCCGGGCGTTGAGTGGGCATCGAAGAATATGCTCCTCCTGGGCGTAATCGTTGTTCTTGGTCTGCTGTTGCACCTTTGCCACTTCTGGTCAAAGATGATGTTCGTTGAGCTTCTCGGTCAGCACGAGAATGCGTTGGGTCTTGCTCCCACCGACGGTGCTGCTCTTATCGAGTTCACCTTCTCGAACCCCATCAACGTAGTTCTCTACCTCGTATGGTTGGCAGCTCTGTGGTTGCACCTTAACCACGGCGTATGGTCAATGTTCCAGACCGTAGGTTGGGCTAACGACATCTGGTATCCCCGTCTCAAGTGCGCCGCTAAGGTAGTATCTACGCTGGTTATCTTGGGCTTTGCCGCAGTTGTTGTAGCATTCTTCGTTTGCAGCCTGTAATCAACATCAATCAGAACAATTAAAAACAGACAAATATGGCTTTAAAGTTAGATTCAAAGACTCCTGCCGGTGAGTTGGCTCAAAAATGGAGCAACCACAAGGCGGCTATTAAGGTTGTCAGCCCCGCTAACAAGCGCAAGCTCGACATTATCGTCGTAGGTACTGGTCTGGGTGGTGCGTCTGCAGCTGCTTCACTCGGTGAGCTGGGTTACAACGTGAAGATATTCTGCATCCAGGATTCACCCCGCCGTGCGCACTCTATCGCAGCACAGGGTGGTATCAATGCAGCAAAGAACTACCAGAACGACAACGACTCTGTATATCGTCTTTTCTACGATACCATCAAGGGTGGTGACTACCGCGCACGCGAGGCTAACGTATATCGTCTGGCAGAGGTGTCAAACCTCATCATCGACCAGTGCGTAGCTCAGGGTGTTCCCTTCGCTCGCGAGTACGGCGGTCTGTTGGCTAACCGTTCGTTCGGTGGTGCTCAGGTATCGCGTACATTCTACGCTCGTGGTCAGACCGGTCAGCAGCTCCTCTTGGGTGCTTATGCTGCACTGAACAAGGAGATCGCTGCAGGTTCTGTAAAGAGCTACCCCCGTCACGAGATGTTGGACATCGTAGTTGAGGATGGCGAGGCTAAGGGTATCATCGCTCGTAACCTGGTTACTGGTGAGATCGAGCGTCACGGTGCTCACGCCGTAGTTATCGCTACTGGTGGTTACGGTAACGTATTCTTCCTCTCAACCAACGCTATGGGTTCGAATGGCTCGGCAGCATTCCAGTGCTACCGCAAGGGTGCTGGTTTCGCTAACCCCTGTTTCACGCAGATTCACCCCACCTGTATTCCTATCCACGGTACGCAGCAGTCGAAGCTGACGTTGATGTCAGAGTCATTGCGTAACGACGGTCGTATCTGGGTTCCTAAGAAGAAGGAGGATGTTGAGGCTATCCGCTCAGGTAAGAAGATGCCTTCGCAGATCGCAGAGGAGGATCGTGACTACTACTTGGAGCGTCGTTATCCCGCCTTCGGTAACTTGGTTCCCCGTGACGTTGCATCACGCGCAGCTAAGGAGCGTTGCGACGCAGGCTTTGGTGTGAACGAGACAGGACTCGCAGTATTCCTCGATTTCAAGACCGCTATCGAGCGTCTGGGTAAGGAGACTATCAAGCAGCGTTATGGTAACCTCTTCGATATGTATGAGGAGATCACCGACGTGAACCCCTACGAGCAGCCTATGCAGATCTTCCCCGCTGTACACTACACAATGGGTGGTATCTGGGTTGACTACAACCTGATGACTACTATCCCCGGTCTGTACGCAATCGGTGAGGCTAACTTCTCTGACCACGGTGCTAACCGTCTGGGTGCTTCGGCTCTGATGCAGGGTCTGGCTGACGGTTACTTCGTACTTCCCTACACCATCGGCGACTACCTCGCAAAGAAGATTCAGGCTCCCAAGGTATCAACCGATACACCTGCATTTGCTGAGGCTGAGAAGGGCGTTAAGGAGAAGATCGAGAAGTTGTTCGCAATCAACGGTAAGCAGTCGGTTGACGATATCCACAAGCGTCTGGGTAACATTATGTGGGACAACGTAGGTATGGCCCGCACGAAGGAGTCTTTGGAGAAGGCTATCAAGGAGATTCAGGCTCTGCGTAAGGAGTTCTGGAGCGACGTTAAGGTTGTCGGTACGGCTGATTCATTCAACGTAGAGTTGGAGAAGGCTTTGCGTTTGGTTGACTACTTGGAGCTGGGTGAGTTGATGGCTCGCGACGCACTTAACCGTGAGGAGTCTTGCGGTGGTCACTTCCGTTCGGAGCACCAGACCGAGGATGGTGAGGCATTGCGTCACGACGACAAGTTCGCTTATGCTGCCGTTTGGGAGTATAAGGGTATGGACGTAGAGCCCGAGATGACCAAGGAGGTTCTCGACTACGAGTTTGTACACCGCGCACAGCGTAACTATAAGGACTAATTTTGACGTTAAACTTTAATAACAATTAGACAATGGATTTCAAATTAAAGATATGGCGTCAAAAGGACGCTAAATCACAGGGTGCGTTCGAGACCTACGAGGTTAAGAACATCTCTGCCGACACCTCGTTCCTCGAGATGCTCGACATCTTGAACAATGATTTGGTACACGCTGGCAAGGAGCCCGTTGCTTTCGACCACGACTGCCGCGAGGGTATCTGCGGTATGTGTTCACTGCACATCAATGGCCACGCTCACGGTCCTTCACAGGCTGTTACGACCTGCCAGATGTATATGCGTAAGTTCAAGGATGGCTCTACCATCACCATCGAGCCTTGGCGCTCGGCTGCGTTCCCCGTTATCAAGGACCTCGTAGTAAACCGTGGTGCTTACGATGAGATTCTTCAGGCTGGTGGTTACGTTTCAGTTCGTACCAATTCAGTACCCGATGGTAACGCAATTCCTATTCCCAAGGCTGACGCAGATGAGTCAATGGATGCTGCTGCTTGCGTAGGTTGTGGTGCTTGCGCCGCTACTTGTAAGAACGGTTCGGCTATGTTGTTCGTAGCTGCTCGCGTATCTTCACTCGCAAAGTTGCCCCAGGGCCGTGTTGAGGGTGCTCGTCGTGCTAAGGCGATGGTTGCTAAGATGGATGAGCTCGGTTTCGGTAACTGTACCAACACCGGTGCTTGCCAGGCTCAGTGCCCCAAGCAGATCTCTATCGCTCACATTGCTCGCTTGAACCGTGAGTTCTTGGCGGCAAAGTTCCAGGACTAAAGTAGAAGTAGTCTAATAGGGGAATTTCGGCGTTAGATTTATTGTCGATAGATCGCTTATTGCACAACTTCTAAAAATAGTAGAGTGCTAATCCAATTAAGGATTGGCACTCTTTTTATTTGTATATATAAGGAGATTTGAGCAAAAAAATGTAAATTTGCGTTATGAGCAACCGCGAGGATATTCTCCGTGAGCAGGTGGCGGCGTTGCCACTCGAGCCGGGCGTGTACCAGTTTCTGGACCGCAACGGCGAGATAATCTATGTCGGTAAGGCAAAGTCGTTGCGTAAGCGTGTAAGCTCATACTTCGTTAAGAATAAGGATCATACACCAAAGGTGCGGGTGCTGGTCAAGCAGATTGTGGCCATCCGTCACATTGTGGTGGGGAGCGAGCAGGATGCACTGCTGCTGGAGAACTCGCTTATCAAAACCCATAAGCCGCGATATAACATTCTGCTCAAGGACGATAAGACCTACCCGTGGATTGTGATGCGACGTGAGCCCTTTCCGCGAGTGGAGTCGACGCGCCAGTTGAGGCACGACGGGTCGCTCTACTTCGGCCCTTACGGCTCAATCTCGATGCAACGCTCGGTGTTGGAGTTCATCCGCGAGGTTATCCCCCTGAGAACGTGTAAACTGAATCTATCGCCGCAGGCCATAGCTCGCGGTAAGTATGGCGTCTGCCTGCAGTATCATATCGGTAATTGCAAGGGGCCCTGCATTGGGGCGCAGAGCGAGGAGGAGTATGGCCTGTTGGCCGATATGGTGAAAGCGGTGCTGAAGGGCGATCTGAGGCCCGTACGCAGCTATCTGGAGCAGAGTATGCAGCAGGCGGCGGCAGAGCTTCGATTTGAGGCGGCACAGCGTTTTAAGCAGCGTCTGGATGCGCTGGAGAATTATCAGAGTCGTTCGGTTATCGTGAGTGCCAAGATTGTCGATTGCGACATCTTCTCGCTGCTGGAGGATGACGATGTGGCATATTGTAACTTCATACGTCTGCGTCACGGCTCGATCGTGGCACTGCACACGGTGCGCCTGACAACGGGTGCCGACTCCACACGCGAGGATATGCTCTCGATGGCGATTCAGTATGTGGTGGAGAATATCTCGCACG
Organism: Alistipes sp.; assembly: GCA_045650235.1. Lineage (GTDB taxonomy): Bacteria > Bacteroidota > Bacteroidia > Bacteroidales > Rikenellaceae > Alistipes. Next base: position 34,277 of record JAZRQX010000003.1, read on the forward strand.
ACCTCTCGCGCGAGGTGATTGTGCCTTTTATGCCCTCGGCAGCCATTCTGTTCGATAAGATTGTCTTCACCGTTCCGAAGCGTGGTGAGAAGGCAGATTTGCTGGAGTTCTCGCTCAAGAGCGCCCGAATCTACCGCGCAGAGCAGATGAAAAATCTCGAAATAAAGAATCCCGAACGCCATACCGAGCGACTGATGAATGCTATGCAGCGCGAGCTGAGGCTCGATCGCCAGCCGCGCCATATCGAGTGTTTCGATAACTCTAACCTCCAGGGAACTAACCCTGTAGCCTCGTGTGTCGTGTTCCGCGACGGAAAGCCCTCGCGCAAGGAGTATCGCCACTTCAACGTCAAGACCGTTGTCGGCCCCGACGATTTTGCCTCGATGCGCGAGATCGTATATCGTCGTTATTCGCGCCTTATAGAGGAGCGAGCCGAGCTGCCCGATCTGATCATCGTCGATGGCGGTAAGGGACAGCTTTCGAGCGCCTACGAGGTGTTGTGTGCCCTCGGGATTGAGAATCAGGTGCCTATTGTCGGCCTTGCCAAGCGTATCGAGGAGGTATTCTATCCCAATGATCCTATGCCGTACTATCTGAGCCGTACGGGCGAGCCGTTGAAGGTTGTCTGCCACATCCGCGATGAGGCGCACCGCTTTGGTATCACGTTCCATCGCCAGAAGCGCAGCCTCGCCTTCATCAATAGCGAATTGGAGCAGATTCCTGGCATCGGCACGAAGAGTTTGAACGCCCTGCTAAAGCATTTCCGTACGGTCTCAAAGGTGCGCGAGGCTACTTTGGAGCAGCTAACGGAGGTAGTGGGGGAGAGCCGCGCCCGCAAGATTATAGAGTATTTTAACCCAAAACAATAACCTGATGAGAAAAAAGATTCTGACATTACTGCTTGCTGTGGCGGCCACGATTGCCGGCTCGGCACAAACACTTACGCTGGATGATATCTACATCCGCGATCCCTACATTATGCCCGTTGAGAAGGAGGGCGTATATTATATGTATGCCTCTTCGCCCACGACAGAGAACGGCCAGACCTACGGCGGTATGATGGCCTACAAGAGCCGCGATCTGAAGACGTGGGAGGGCCCCGTGAGGGTGTTCGATGTGCCACGCGACAATTGGATTACGGGTACGGTGTGGGCTCCCGAGGTGCATAAATATAAGGGTGAGTACTACCTCTTCGGCACGCTTAATAGCGACATCAAGTGGAAGGCGACGCAGGAGGGCCACCCCGCATTCCAGCATCGAGCAACACAGATCTTCTGGTCAAAGAGCCCCGAGGGCCCGTTTCTCCCCTTTGAGAGCAAACATCCCCATACGCCGCTGGGCGAGATGTGTCTTGACGGTACGCTCTGGGTCGAGGATGGAGTGCCCTATATGATCTACTGCCACGAGTGGGTGGAGATGGGTGACGGAACGATGGAACTCGTTGAGCTGAAGAAGGATCTCTCTGCTACGGTGGGCCAGCCTATGCGATTGTTCTGCGCCTCGGCTGCCGAGTGGTCTACGGGATCGCTCCGCTCGGATGGCTCGCGTACATACGTTACCGACGGCTGCTACCTCTATCGCACCAAGATGGGTAAGTTGCTGATGATATGGTCGAGCTTCAAGAATGGTGACTACGCTATCGGTATCGCCGAATCGACCACGGGCAAGGTCATCGGCCCGTGGCGTCAGCAGGCTGAACCTCTGTTCGATAAGCACGGCGGCCACGGAATGATCTTCCGCACGTTCGACGGCCGTCTGTGCGTTGTACTCCACGCCCCGAACTCGCCCGCCGGTCAGGAGCGCGCCCACATCTTCGAGATCGAGGATCTGGGACACACCCTCCGCCTGAAAGGTGAACTTTCACGATAAATTTCAGAGATTATATAGCCTTATATAGCCCAACCTCCCGTTACGAAAGTAGCGGGAGGTTTTTGTTTTTGTGCGCATTTTTTTGTTGAATTGTTGTTCAATTTACATTAGATCAGTTAGTTACGCCTTAAATTTTGCGGAGGTCTATTTAAGATCTGAAAAGAGGGTGTAAGTGGTTGAGTTTTAGGGGCTTTTGCGAGGAGATAAATAGAAGGCAATTTTATATTTTTTTATGTTTAACTTTTAATATTTTTTACACAATGGAAAAGAAATTTTATGTAGCTCCCGCGATCGAG
>JAZRQX010000004.1:0-38753 GCA_045650235.1 Alistipes sp.
TGGAATGAGATGAGGACACTGATTAAGAACTTCTCGTTAGAGACTCACGACAAGGACGGCAGAGCGGGAGTATGGGTTTCGGGAAGCAACGAGTACAACCATCAGGTGCAGCGTATCTTCCTGCCGAAGGGTGGTGCCCGAGATAGCGACGGCAAGGCTGCAGGCCGAGGTAATTGGGGCGCATACTGGACAGCGACACACCACGGTAGCGAGCTGATGGTTGGCCGAATTCTTATCAATGAGGGGGCCGAGAGCAATGAGTTCGGCGACCCGCGCGAAGGTCATACGGTACGTTGCATAAGAGAATAGAAAGATAAGATGTATATCTTCCGCTCGACCATCGGCCAGCGCCCCACCTAAAAGGGCATCGATGGTCAATGACTTCTCAAAGATATTGATAATTTTTAATAAATAGCAACTTGGGGAGCAAAAAATATACCCCCAAAGGCCATGTTAACCATTTGGGGGTAGTGCCGTTTTATTGATATTTGAGCTTAAATCTTGCCCAGGGCCTCAAATCCCTGACCATAAACTCCCATAACGGAGCCCATCGTACAGAAGGCGTTGGAGTCGATGCGGTGGGCGATCTTGAGCACCTGCGAAGCGTCGCGCTTGCGTGTTACGACCATCACGATCTTGCACTCGTTCTTGGTGTACCAGCCCTTGCCGTCGATCACCGTGACACCGCGATGGGCCTCGTGGTTGATCGCATCGGCGATGGCCTCATAGTGGGGCGAGATGATGAAGATCTGGCTCGACTGCTGATTACCCGACTGAATCAGATCGACCGTGTAGCCGAATACGGCAACCATAATATAACCGTAGATTACCGTTGCGATACCCGTTGCCAGGTCGGGTGCGATGAAGAGCGAGCTGCCGATGATGAAAAAGTCGCTCGTGATCACTATTTTGCCGTAACTAACTGTCTTGTATTTGTTTATAATCATCGCCACGATATCCGTGCCACCCGTCGAGCCGCCCTGGCTGAAGCTCAGCGCTACGCCTCCACCGGCCAATACCGCGCCGAGGATTACGAGCAGGATGTTGTGCGAGTCGATGTTCTGGGTGTAGATCGCCAGAATATTTTCGGGCAGGACTGCGCCCACCACGTCCATTGCAATCGAGAGTACGATGATGCAGTAGATGGTCTTGATTCCGAAGTTCCAGCCTACGATGAAACCTGCCACGATGAGCAGTATGGCGTTGATGATAAAGACAAGCGTACCGATCGAGATGGCGGGGAACAGAGCGTTGAGGATCATCGAAAGACCCGTTGCGCCGCCGCCCATACCTCCTACGGGGATTACGCAACCTACCCATCCCAGTGCGTACATAAACATTCCCAGAGCCATCAGCAAATACTCCTTGATGCCTACGGCCACCTTTGTTAATGTGAGATTCATAACCTAACTCCTTATAATTTGAAACCTAAAATGCGTTAATGTGTGAAAATTGATAGCTTTATCACTTTGCGGGCGCAAATATATTAAAAAAATCGCCTTGGTGTACACTTTTCTCCTCCAATCTTCGGTCGAGCATCGCCAAAAGTTCCTCGTTGCGCACCAATCCCCACCCTGCGGTGTGGTGGTAGCGGGGTGGTGCTTCGCCCGCAAATCGCTCTACGACGATGTCGGGCCTGAGGCGACGTAGGATTTCGATGAAGAGTTCGATGTACTCCTCCACGCTCCAGAAGCGGAATCGTTCGGGGTGAGCGTCATACTCGGCGGCCAGCGCCGTTCCGCGAAATAGTTGCAATTGGTGGAATTTGATGGTGGTCAGCGGCAGCGAGTTTATCCGCTCCACCTGCTCGATGAGCATCCGATCGCTCTCGCCCGGCAGGCCGAGGATGAAGTGCGCTCCGCAGTGGATGCCCCGCTCGGCCGTCTGACGGATTGCCCGCTCGGCCGTTGCGAAGTCGTGGCCGCGGTTGATGCGAAGGAGTGTAGCGTCGTAGCACGACTCGACGCCATACTCTATGGCGACGTACTTCTGGCGGGCGAGCGATGAAAAGTAATCGAGCTTCTCCTCGTCCACGCAGTCGGGCCGAGTACCCACTACGATGCCTGCCACCGATGGGTGCGAGAGGGCCTCATTGTAGCACTCGTGCAGGCGCTCAAGTGATGCGTAAGTATTTGAGAATGATTGAAAATAGACAAGATACTGCTCCGCCTTGCGGTAGCGACGACGATGGAATTCGATGCCCTCGTCGATCTGTTGCGTGATGCTCTTCGAGGGGTTGCAGTAGGATGGGGTGAAGGCGGCATTGTCGCAGAATGTGCAGCCTCCCGTCGAGATCAGCCCGTCGCGGTTGGGACAGCTGAAGCCCGCGTTCACCGTAACCTTTTGCATTCGCTGGCCGAACGTACGTCGAAAATATGCCGCGTAGGAGTTGAAGCGGCGCTCGTCGCCCCAGGGGTAAATCATTATTGCTCGGGCTTGTTATTTCTTCTCTTCTTTGTCTTTGCTCGCGGTGGCATACATCGCAGCCAGTGCTTCGTCGAAGCGGCCCGTCATAAGTGTAAGCGAGTAGTTATCGCCTTCATATGAGGCCATTATCATCTGGTTCTTCTTCTTTCCTTTGTGGAAGAAGACTCGTGCGTTCTTGATGTCCTCCGTATCGATAGGCTCAAAATCATCTATCGTCAAACTCTTCATAGCCGTTGCGAAGGCCTGCTTGTCGGCACTGCTACACTCCGCCATATCGAGATAGGACATCGACGATATGTGCTTGAGAAACTCCATAGCCTCGCGGGGCATATCCTCGTCCTCGTCGGCAAAGGCCAGGGCTATTTTCATAAGTGCGCCCGGTAATTTGATTACCTCGGCACCCTTCTTATCCTCGAATTTTTTTACGACCTCATCGAATGTCTGAGCATATGCCTCACCCTGCAGGACTCCAATTATAAGGGTGATAAGTAGAAAGAGTTTCTTCATAATGCTAATTGTTGTTTTGCAAAAGTAACTATTTTGCAAAGAAAAATGTTATCTTGCCCCGTTTTTATTCTCGAAAATTCTTATATTTGACTTCCGATGCCACTCTATGCCGACATAGTCCTTCCGCTGGCGCAGCCAGCCTACTGCTTCTCCGTGCCCGATGGTGCGGAGTGGGAGTCGTTGGGCGTGGGCGATGCCGTTGCGGTGCAGTTCGGACAGAGGAATATCTACACAGGCATCGTCTGGCGACTGCACAGCGAGCCGCCACACCTGAGGCGCATCAAACCCATCGGCCGCCGCCTCTACGACAGGCCGCTGCTGGATGCGAAGCAGATGCAGCTGTGGGAGTGGATGGCCGATTATTATATGTGTACGCTGGGCGAGGTTATGCGTCAGGCGCTGCCCTCGCTCATCAAACCACGAGGCCGCTCGGCGGAGGAGTTCTCGATGCAGGAGTTCTCTCCCCGCACCGAGAAATATATTTCATTGCGCAAAGAGTGGCAGGACGCGGAGCGATTGCAGGAGGAGGCCCGCCGTGTCGAACGCCGTGCCCCACGCCGAAGCGCAATCCTCTCAGCATTAGCCTGTAACGAAAATTTGACGAGTGGCGCAGGCCTTCTGCCACGCCGACTGCTCGACTGCGATGCTGCGCAGATTGCGGCCCTCTGCAAGGGCGGTTACATCGAGGTTGTGGAGCGCGAACGCACCATCGAGCGCGATATGGATTCGCCGTTCATCCTGCCCCAGCTCACACCCGCACAGCAACGTGTCGTGGAGGAGATCCACGCAAGCCGCAGCGAAGGTCGTGGCGTGCATCTGCTGCGTGGCGTTACGGGCTCGGGCAAGACCGAGATATATATGACGCTTATGGCTGAGGCGTTGGCTCGCGGTGGCGATGTGCTGCTGCTCGTGCCCGAGATTGCCCTCACGGGGCAACTTATCGAGCGTCTGGAACGTGTCTTTGGCTCGCGCGTGAGTGCCTACCACTCCAAGCTGACTATGTTACGCCGTACGGAGACATTCCTGCGACTGACGCATAGCTCGGGTGGCGAGTTGGTCATCGGGGCGCGCTCGGCGCTGTTCCTGCCGCTGCGCCATCTGCAACTCGTCATCGTCGATGAGGAGCACGACTCGAGCTACAAGCAGAGCGACTCGGCCCCACGCTATCAGGGGCGCGATACGGCCATCGTGCTGGCCTCGTTGTATGGGGCGCAGACGGTTCTGGGTAGTGCCACGCCCTCGCTCGAGAGCTATGCCAATGCCGAGTGGGGCAAGTACGGTTACTCGCTTCTGGCTCAGCGTTATGGCGATGCGCGCGAGCCGCGAATAATCATCTCGGACACGATGCGCTCGGTCAAGCGAGGCGAACGACGCACCCACTTCAACCAAGTGCTAATCAACGCCATAGGCTCGGCCCTCGAACGCGGCGAGCAGGTGATGCTGTTTCAGAATAGGCGCGGCTTCGCGCCCTACGTTCAGTGCAGCGGCTGCGGCTGGACACCGCGCTGTCCCAACTGCAACGTAACGCTTACCCACCACCGCTCGACGGAGCGTATGGAGTGCCACTACTGCGGCCATACGGCTATCGTGCCGCGCTTTTGTCCGCAGTGCGAGACGGCCGACCTGAAGGGTATGGGCTTCGGCACGGAGCGCATCGAGGAGGCCGTTGCGACGCTCTTTCCGTCGGCCCGCGTGGCCCGATTGGACCGCGACACCTCCACCTCGGAGAGTGCCTACAACCGCATCATCCGCTCCTTCGAGTCGGGGCAGACCGATATTTTGGTCGGCACGCAGATGATAACCAAGGGTTTCGATTTTGGTCGTGTGGCTGTGGTTGGCGTTCTTAATGCCGACAACCTGCTGCTCTCGCCCGACTTCCGCTCCTCGGAGCGCGCCTACCAGCTTATGACGCAGGTGGCGGGACGTGCGGGCCGTCGCCAGAGCGAGGGTGTGGTCATCGTGCAGACCTCCGAGCCCGAGAACCAGACCATCGGCTTTGTGGCGCGTGGCGACTACGAGGCTATGGCGCGTGTGGAGCTTGCCGACCGCCACGCCTTCTGCTACCCGCCCTACTCCCACATCATACAGCTCACTCTGCGCGAGCGTGATCAGCAGACGCTGCGCCGAGCTGCGGCCCATCTGGCCGAGCGGCTGCGCACCCGTTTCGGGGCGCGTGTGTCCGGCCCCGTAGCACCTCCGATCGACCGTATCCGAGGCGAATATATCCTGCGCCTGATGCTCAAGGTGGAGAATGGCCGCTCGCTCAAGCGTGCGCGCGAGCTGCTGCGCGAGGAGTTGCACGAGGCGGAAAAGAGTGCTGATTTCAAGCGAATTATCATTTCAATAGATGTCGATCCTCAGTGATATAATCGCCGATGTGCGTTCGCTCGTCGTGCCTCGTTCGTGTCCCATCTGTGGCGGGCCGATGCCGCGTGGCCAGACGGTCGTCTGCACCGCCTGCGAGGCCACCGCTCCGCTCACTATGCTCTGGGAGGAGCGGGCCAATGCTATGCACGAGCGCTTCTGGGGATTGCTCCCCGTCGAGGAGGCCTCGGCGCTACTGTGGTATGTCGAGGGCAGCCCGTGGCGCGATGCCGTTCACCGCTTCAAGTATGCGAGGCGGTGGCTCTCGGCCTACGATTTGGGACGCTGGTATGGGGCGCTGCTCCGCGAGAGCGGGGCCTATGCCGATGTCGATGTGATTATCCCCGTGCCGCTGCATTGGCGTCGCCGACTCTGGCGCGGATATAATCAGGCGGAGTATCTGGCCGAGGGTATGGCCCGCGAGATGGGGCTCGAGGTCGATCGCCACAGCCTCTGCCGCCATCGCTACAACGCCAGCCAAACCTCGCAGAGCTACGCCGACCGCTGGGACAACGTCGAGGGAATCTTTCGCGTGAGGAATGGCAAGGCGCTGGAGAATAAGCATATACTGCTCGTCGATGATGTCTTTACGACGGGCGCAACCATTATGTCGCTGGGCGAGACGATCCTGAGGGCCGTTCCCTCGGCCCGATTGAGCGTAGCCGTTCTGGCCACTACGCGCCGCAGCCTGCGTTTGGAGCCGTAGCATAGCCGCCGTGCGGAGTTATTAACCGATGTTGATGGGTGGGGTGTTCATAACTTTTCCTCATTTGTATTGTCCGTTGCCCAAAAAATAGCTAATTTTGACTCTTGAAACCAACAAAACCGAAAGATCCGATTTTATGGCTAAAGAATATAATCAGTCGGCCACCAACCGCGCCGCTTACGATAAATTAACCGATGCCCCCATCGTCGGCACCGTACCCCCTCAGGCTGTGGAACTTGAGGAGGCTGTGCTGGGTGCGCTGATGCTCGAGAAGGATAGTATCATCGCCGTGCAGGAGTACATCACCCCCTCGGCCTTCTACACCGAGGAGCACCGCCTGATTTTTCAGGCTATCGAGTCGCTCTCGGCCGAGCTCAAGCCCATCGACCTCTACACCGTAACCGAGCGCCTCAAGTCGCGCCGCGAGCTGAAGAAGGTGGGTGGTGCGGCCTATCTGGCGCAGCTCACGCAGAAGGTGGGATCGGCGGCCAATGTCGAGTTTCACGCCAAGATCATCGCGCAGAAGTATGTGCAGCGCGAGCTGATCCGCTCCGCTACGGAGATTCAGCGTCGCTCCTACGACGAGGATCAGGATGTGAACGATCTGATCGGATTTGCCGAGTCGGAGATCTTCGCCGTTGCCGAGGGCCACGTCAAGCGTTCGGTGCAGCGTGCCGACGATATTCTGGATAAGGCCCTGAAACAGATCGAGGATGCAAGCAAGAACACCTCGGCCTTCAATGGCGTTCCGTCGGGTTTTATGGCTATCGACCGCGTTACGCTGGGCTGGCAGCCCAGCGACTTGATCATCATCGCGGCACGTCCCTCGATGGGTAAGACGGCATTCGTGCTCTCGATGGCGCGTAATATGGCCGTTGATCACGAGTCGGCCGTAGCATTCTTCTCGCTTGAGATGTCGTCGGTGCAGTTGATGATGCGACTCATCGTGGCCGAGACGGGACTCCCCGGAAACGATATTAAGTCGGGCCGCCTCACGCCCGAGCAGTGGCGCCATCTGGAGAGCGCAACCAAGCCGCTCGGCACGGCGCCTCTGTTTATCGACGATACGCCCGCACTCTCCGTTTTCGAGTTCCGTTCGAAGGCGCGCCGACTAAAGATCAGCAACGACATCAAGATCATCGTCATCGACTACCTGCAGCTTATGACCGGCAATCAGGATTCGCGCGGTAACCGCGAGCAGGAGGTGGCCTTCATCTCGCGTACGCTGAAGGCTATCGCCAAGGAGCTCAACGTACCCATCATCGCCCTCTCGCAGCTGAGCCGTGCCACCGAGACGCGTGGCGGCTCGAAGCGTCCGCAGCTCTCGGACCTGCGTGAGTCGGGAGCTATCGAGCAGGATGCCGACATCGTGGCCTTCATCCACCGACCCGAGTACTACGGCATACAGACCGACGAGAACGGTATGCCCACGGCGGGTATGGCTGAGATCATCATCGCCAAACACCGTAACGGTGCGGTGTGCGACGTGCCGCTGCGATTCCTCAAGGATCAGGCCCGCTTTGCCGATATGGATGCCGACGAATACTCTACGGCAGCCGACCCGATGGGTGGCGGATATAAGGAGATTACCAGCAGTATGAATAACGATTTGGCTCCGTGGAATAATCCTTTACCTCAGGGTGATGGCGGCAGCGCTATGGGCGGTTTAGGCTCGTCGATGGGTGGCGAGTTCGGGCTCGATCAAGGCCCTACGAACATCGACCGCCAGCGACCGATAACGGACGAGGTTCCGTTCTAAATTCAAAATGCAGAATTCAAAATTCAAAATTGATAAATGGTTATACGCACATTTACAGGCGCGGTTAATGGCATTGCCGCCACCACCGTCACCGTCGAGGTGAGCATCACGGGTGGTGGTCTGGGGCTCTTCCTGGTGGGACTGCCCGACAATGCCGTGCGCGAGAGCGAGCAGCGCATACGTTCGGCCTTCGAGAATTCGGGCTTCCGTATGACGGCGCGTAAATGTGTGGTAAACCTTGCTCCGGCCGATCTGCGCAAGGAGGGATCGGGCTTCGATCTGCCTATCGCGGTGGCTATCCTTGCCGCTACGGACCAGGTGGTGGCGGCACCGCTGGCCGATAGCTACTTCGTGGGCGAATTGTCGTTGGATGGCTCGGTGCGTGGCGTTAGAGGTGTTCTGCCCATCGTGGCCGAGGCCAAGGCGCAGGGTTTTCGTAAGATATATGTCCCGCGCGAGAATGCCGACGAGGCGGCAGTTGTCGAGGGTATCGACGTGTTGGCTGTGGAGTCACTGCGCGAGGTTGCCGCTTCGCTCTCGGGCGAGGTGGAGCTCGAGCCTGTGAGGGGCGAGTTGCAATCGACGCTTGTCGAAGCCCCCTATGCCGACGACTTCGCCGATGTGAAGGGCCAGCAGCACGCCAAGCGAGCATTGGAGATCGCTGCCGCGGGCGGACACAACGTTATAATGATAGGCCCTCCCGGTTCGGGAAAGACTATGTTGGCACGCCGAATGCCCTCGATTCTGCCGCCAATGAGTCTCGATGAGGCTCTGGAGACCACGAAGATCCACTCCGTGGCTGGCAAGCTCGGTGCGGCGGTAGGCCTTATGAGTCAGCGTCCGTTCCGTGCACCCCACCATATGGCATCACCTATGGCTTTGATTGGTGGCGGTAACTCGCCCCAGCCGGGCGAGGTGTCGTTGGCGCATAACGGAGTGCTGTTTTTGGATGAGATGCCGGAGTTCGGCCACTCGGTGCTGGAGGTGTTGCGACAGCCTCTGGAGGATAAGCATATCACCATCTCGCGTGTGCGCTATACGGTCGATTACCCCTCGAACTTTACGCTCGTGGCATCGATGAACCCCTGCCCCTGCGGCTACTACAACCACCCCACGAAGGAGTGCAGTTGCTCGGCAGCGGCCGTTCACCGTTATGTGGGGCGTATCTCGGGGCCGCTGATGGATCGTATCGACCTGCACGTCGAGATTGTCCCTGTATCACGCGAGGAGCTATCCTCGAAGGAGGAGGGCGAACGAAGTGCTGTTGTGCGCGAGCGCGTTATGCGGGCGCGTGCTATTCAGGCCGAGCGATTTCGCGGTACGGGAATATACACCAACACGATGATGTCGTCGTCGATGTTGCGCCGTTTCTGCCCCTTGAGCGAGCCTGTGCGCCGACTGCTCGATGCGGCTATGGAGCGTCTGCAACTCTCGGCCAGAGCCTACGACCGCATCATCAAAGTGGCTCGCACGATAGCCGACTTGGCGGGTGCGACCGACATTGAGCCGAGCCATATCTCGGAGGCGATAACCTATCGTTCGCTCGATAGAGAGAGTTGGGGACGGTAGAGATGTAGAATTCAAAATTCAAAATTCAAAATTGGGTTTTGAGGATTGAGGATTAAAGAATAAAAATTACTTGAAAGGGTAGTTTTGAAAAGGAATAATAGAAAATACTGATGAAACGAGTAATACTTTCGGGAGGCGGAACAGGGGGCCATATTTACCCCGCTGTGGCGGTTGCCGAGGCGCTGAAGCGTAAGTGGAAGGACGAAGTAGAGATTCTCTTCGTCGGTGCCGAGGGCAAGATGGAGATGGAGAAGATTCCTGCTCTCGGTTACAATATCGTGGGTTTGCCCATTGCGGGCCTGCAGCGCCGTCTGGATTGGCGCAACCTGCTCGTGCCCTTCAAGGTGGTGAGCAGCCTCAGAAAGGCGCGTCGGGTGATACGCGACTTCTCGGCCGATGTGGTTGTCGGTTTTGGCGGTTATGCCTCGGCTCCTGTGCTCTGGGCGGCGCAGGGTATGGGCGTGCCGACCGTCATTCAGGAGCAGAACTCCTACGCGGGCCTGACTAATAAACTCCTCGCCCGACGTGCCCGCCGCATCTGCGTGGCCTACGAGGGTATGGAGCGATTCTTCGCGGCCGATAAAATTACCCATACGGGCAACCCCCTGCGTGGTAGCTTCTCTTCGGTCGAGGGCAAGAGTGCCGAGGCTCTCGAATATTATGGCCTTCGCGCAGATATGCCGACCATCTTGGTGGTTGGCGGCTCGCTCGGTACCCGCACGCTGAACGAGATGATGAAGCATTGGATCACCTCTCTGGATGGTGAGCCCGAGGTGCAGGTCGTGTGGCAGACGGGTAAGTTCTACGAGCGCGAGATGCGCGAATTCCTCGCCTCGCACCCCACGCCCCACATCTGGCAGGGCGCCTTCATCGAGCGTATGGACTACGCCTACGAGGTGGCCGATGTAGTGATTTCGCGTAGTGGTGCCTGCACCGTCTCGGAGCTCTGCCTTGTGGGTAAGCCGACGCTCTTTGTCCCCTCGCCCAACGTGGCGGAGGATCACCAGACCAAGAATGCAATGGCGCTGGTGGATAAGGATGCGGCTGTGATGGTGCGCGATGCTGATGCCGTTGAGCAGGGTATGCCGAAGGCACTCGGGATGCTTGCCGACAGTGCGCGTCTGGCGCAGCTTAAACATAATATCACCCGACTTGGTATTGGCGATGCGGCCGAGCGAGTCGTGCGCCAGATCGAGAAGGAGTGGTGTAAGTTTTAATGGCACGACACCGAAAGTGTATCAATAATAATGCAAGCTAAGATGAAGCACTACGACAACATATACTTTATGGGTATCGGCGGCATCGGAATGAGCGCCCTTGCCCGATATTTCCTTCACGAAGGCCGTCAGGTTGCGGGCTACGACCGCACGGAGACGCCTCTCACGCGCGCGCTTGCGGCAGAGGGTGCTACGGTATGTTACGAAGATGAGGTGGAGAATATCCCCGCAGCCTTCCGCGATGCCCAGACCACGATGGTGGTCTATACCCCGGCTGTGCCGTCGGATCATCCGCAGATGGAGATCTTCCGCGAGGGTGGTTTTCTGATCGAGAAACGTTCGCAGATGTTGGGTCATCTCTCTGAAGGGAAGTATGTTATGGCCGTTGCGGGTACTCACGGCAAGACCACCACTTCAACCCTCATAGCGTGGCTCAACCACTCTACGGGTGTGGGCGGCAGTGCCTTCCTGGGAGGTATCTCGAAGAATTTCAACGGCAATATGGTGCTCGGCGAGGGCACTCGCTTGGCTGTCGAGGCCGACGAGTTCGACCGCTCGTTCCTGCGTCTGAAGCCCGATGTGGCCGTTATCACGTCGGTTGCTCCCGACCACCTCGATATCTACGGCACGTTCGAGGCCGTAGTGGAGGCTTTCGGGCAGTTTGCGGCGCTGATCAAAAAGGGTGGTGATCTGGTCCTCAAGCAGGGTGTGGAGATACCCCTGCCCGAGGGTATCGACATCTGGCGATACAGCTATGATGATCCCCGTAGCGACTTCCACGCTGCGAACATAACCCTCTGCGAGGGAGGGTATTACCAATTCGATATCGCAACCCCGTTTGGGCCTCTGCGTTCGTTACGACTTGGCATCCCCGGCTGGGTGAATGTCGAGAACTGCGTAGCGGCCGTAGCCTCTGCGGTGTGTGCCTCGCGTAAGCGCGGGGAGAAACTCGATGAGGAGTTGCTCCGCGCAGGACTTGCAGCCTTCTCGGGCGTGAAGCGCCGCTTCGAGTTCTATGTCAATACGCCCCGTCAGGTCTATATGGACGACTATGCCCACCATCCCGAGGAGCTGGAGGCGACGATCACATCGGCCCGCCGTATGTTCCCCGACCGCAAGCTGACGGCCGTATTCCAGCCCCACCTCTACACCCGCACGCGCGACCTGTATCGCGAGTTTGCCGAGGCTTTGTCGCACGCCGACGAAGTGGTGCTGGTGCCGATCTATCCTGCCCGTGAGGAGCCTATCGAGGGCATCTGCTCGGAGCTTATCGGTGAGTATGTGACGGTTGATTGGAGCCTCTGCGAGAGAGAGAATCTGGCGAAGTATCTGTTTGATCGTCAGACCGATGTTGTGATTACGTTTGGTGCGGGCAATATCGATGTATATTGCCAGGCCATTGCCGACGAATTGATTAAAAAAGCATAATGCAACGAGCGCTGAAAATACTCCTTAACCTGGTGCTGTGGGGTTTGGTCGTGAGCTTCGTGGTCTTCTTCCACAGCCGCGCCGAGCTTCATCGTGCCACCACGACGGTGCATAGCCTGACGGTGGTGGTGACGGACAGCCTCCAGCACGAAAACCTCGTCTCGACCCAGATGGTGCGCCACTGGATCGAGCAGAGCGGTGTGGCCACCATTGGAGAGCCTGTCGCCGAGGTCGATCTGGCAGGTTTGGAGCGTAGCGTGCGCGACAAGGGTTTTGTCGATCGAGTGAGTGCCTACCTCACCTACGACGGCGAGCTTCGCGTGGAGGTGAGCCAGCGCCGCCCGATAGTAAGACTGATGGTCGATGGCGTGGATAGCTACCTTACGGACGAGGGTTTCATCTTCCCCGTGCCGTCGCAGAGTGCCGTCTATGTGCCTGTGGTGACGGGTAGTTACACGCTCCCCGTGCCGCCGCGATATGTGGGTAGTGTCGAGGAGTATGTCCAGCAACAGATTGCCCAGTGCGAGGCCGAGATCGATACGTTGCAGTATGAGAAGGTACCGCTGTTCCGCCTCACGCAGCAGATTGCCGACTCGGTCAAGACGGTGCGCCGAATGCAGGTCGATCGCAAGGGCTGGCTCGGCGGATTCAAGGGTCCGTTCGAGGATTACGACGAGTACGATGCCCGTGTCGAGGCCAAGCGCGACGAGAAGGCTATGCTCCGCCGCAATTTGCGATATATGGATCGTGAAAACGAGAAGCAGATCGACCGCGTGACGGCACGTCAGCAGGCCGAACGCGAGAAACAAAAAAAGTTGCAGAAAAGGTATGAAGATTTCCGTAAACTGATTAACTTTGTAAAATATATTGAGCAGGACTCGTTTTGGCGTGCCGAAATAGTCCAGATTGTAGCCTCTACGATGAGTAGCGGCGATTTGCGTTTGGAGCTCATTCCCCGCTCGGGACGGCATACGATTCTCTTCGGTAGGCCCGAACGCGTTGAGCAGAAGCTTGATAAGTTGCTGGCCTTCTACGACAAGGGCCTCGGCAACGTGGGATGGGATGCCTTCCGCACCATCTCGGTCGAGTACGAGGGCCAGGTGGTCTGCACAAAATGATGAAAATTTTAAGAAGATAATAATTGAAATAAATATGGAGAAGAAAAACTATATCGTCGCCATTGACATCGGTTCGTCGGAGGTCGTTGTGGCCGTTGCCACCCTGACCGAGGAGGGCAACATCTCGATCGTAACCATCGTCAGCGAGCCCACACGCGAGGGTATGACCGCAGGAATGGTCGATAACAGCCAGCTCGTGGCCGAGGCTCTGCGTAAGGCGCGTCAGCGTGCTGAGCAGGAGGCTGCGATCACCATCACCGATGCCTACGTCGGCATCTCGGGTAAGTTTGTGCGTTGTGCCCGCTACGTCGATCACGTCTTTGTTGCCGATGCTGAGAATCGCATCTCGGAGAGCGATCTGATGGCATTGAGCGAGCGTATGCGCAACGTGAAGGCGGCCGATGGCGAGGTGATTATGGATTTCTATCCGCTTAATTATAAGGGCGATGCAGGCACCGAGATGAAGAATCCCGTTGGCTGTTACAGCAAGCAGCTCTCATCGACCTACAACTTCATCCTCTGCGAGCACGTTGCCAAGGACCGTCTGCGCCGCGTCTTTCTGGATGCCGGCATCAAGATCCGCGAAATCTTCGCCGGTGCGGCCGTAGTGGCCGACTCGGTGGTGACGACGGACGAGAAGGAGGATGGCGTTGCGGTGGTTGATTTGGGTGGCGGCGTTACGGATGTCGCTGTGTATCACAACGGTGCGCTCGGCTACATAGCCTCAATCCCGATGGGTGGCGCAGCCGTCAATGCCGATATTCGTTGCTTCAACGGCCACATCCCCCCACGCACGATCGAGAACCTGAAGTGTCAGTGTGGCTCGGCAGTAGTGGATCTCACTCCCGACGAGGTTATTCAGGTGCGCTCGCGCTCACGCGCCATCAAGCCCATCTCACGACTCAATCTTGCGGCCGTTATCGAGGCCCGTATGACCGATATTGCCGAGTACGTCTGGCGTGAGATCTGCGACTCAGGCTACTCGAAGAAACTCGGCGCAGGTATCGTGCTTACGGGTGGCGTAGCGGCACTGAAGAACGTGGCCGATCTGTTCAGTCGTGTGACGGGTCAGGAGGTGCGCGTGGCTTGTGCCGAGATCGGTGTGCAGACCGAGTCACTGGAGAAGGTCTCAACGCCCAACCTCACGCTTGCCGTATCGCTTCTGCAGCGTGGTGCCAAGCTGGGAGCTTGCCCCGTGGGAGTATTTATCCCCTCGGCCAAGCCTGAGCCCAAGCCTGCACCCAAGGCGGAGCCCCAGCCCCAGCCTACCCCGAAGGTAGAGCCCGAGCAGCAGCCCGTCGAGCCGATTGCTACCCCCCAGCCGCAGCCTGAGCCACAGCCCGCTCCTACGCTCCCCAAGCAGGAGGCGATAGAGGACGAGGAGGATATTGTGGACGGCACTGAGGATATCGTCAAGCCCTCGGGCCTGAGCCGCATAGGCAGCTGGTTCAAGCGTGCGTTGTCGGATGCCTTCCCCGCTCCGGATGACGAAGATGATGGAGATGATGAATATTAATAGAAACTACTGAAGATGGAAGATATAATGAACGAACTCTCAATGCCCAAGCAGTCGAATTCGATTATCACGGTAATCGGCGTGGGCGGTGCTGGCGGTAATGCGCTGAACTATATGTGGAAGATGGGTATTAAGGATGTGAATTTCCTGGCCTGCAACACCGATCAGCGTGCGCTGGACAACCTCGACATCCCGAAGGAGAACAAGATCGTGATGGGCCCCGGTCTGGGTGCAGGTAACGACCCCGAGGAGGGCCGCCGTCTGGCTACCGAGTCGATCGACCTGATCAAACAGCACCTCGAGGCCAACGACACGAAGATGGTCTTCATCGCCGCAGGTATGGGTGGTGGTACGGGTACGGGTGCTTCGCCCGTGATTGCCAAGCTCACTCACGATATGGATATCCTGACCGTGGCGAACGTAACCTCGCCCCTGTTGTGGGAGGGACCCACGCGCTACGATCAGGCACAGCGCGGTATTGAGGAGCTGCGCAAGTATGTCGATTCGCTGCTGGTTATCGACAACGAGAGCATCATCGAGCAGTTTGGCAACCTGCCTATGTCGAAGGCTTTCAGCAAGGCTGACGACATCTTGGCCTCGGCCACGAAGGGTATCGCCGAGATTATCACCGTTGAGTCGGCCTTCATCCGTGTCGATTATGCCGATTTGCGCCGTGTGATGAAGGGTAGCGGTCGCGCCCATATGGGTGTGGCTACGGCCGAGGGTGAGGATCGTGCCCGAGAGGCGGCTCGCCGTTCACTCTGCTCGCCGCTGCTGAATAGCAACCTTATCTCGGGAGCAAAGAAGATTCTGCTCAGCATCGCTGCCGCCAGTGTCGATGACATCAGCTACAAGGAGGCTATGGAGGTTCTGCGTTATATCCAGACCTACGCCAGCTACACCGACGATGAGACGGGTACGGAGCACAAGGCCGACATCATCTGGGGTGCGAGCCAGAAGCCTCTGCCCGATGGTGTGCTGGAGGTTATCGTGGTGGCTACGGGTTTTGACGACAACGAGCCCGTGCTCTCGCGCCAGAAGCCTGTGGCACCCTTTGAGGATATGGAGATCGAGGTTGAGCCCATAAAGGATCCCGTTCCTCCCGTTGCGCCTATGCCGCCACGTCCGTCAGGTCCTGCCGTGCTGGAGCGCAAGCCTTCGAAGTATGAGAATATCGAGACCGAGCTTCGCATCCCCTCGTTCCGCCGTCGCAATGTCGAGCTGAAGGTGGGCGAGAGCACTTCGCGCCGCCGTGAGGTATTGCAGGAGGAGCAGTCGGAGCCCGCGGCAAACGATAATAAGCTATTCTAAACCCACCGTAGTTGGAAGCATTAGGCGTTATATATGAGGGTTTTACGCTGACGGCCGTAGTGTCGTTGGTAGTCTCGGTGTTGTTGCTTGTGATCTCGGCCTTGGTGTCGGGTTCGGAGGTGGCATTCTTCTCGCTCACGGCGCGCGATCAGCAAGCGATGCGTAGCGAGGGCAATAGCCGCGACCAGGCCGTGCTGTCGCTGCTGGAAGATGTCGATTCGTTGCTGGCGACGATTCTGGTGACGAACAATCTGGTCAATATCTGCATCGTAATCCTCACGTCGAACATCATCGACACGCTCTTCACGTTCCATAGCGGCACGTTCGAGTTTATCGTCAAGTCGGTGCTCGTGACCTTCCTGCTGTTGCTCTTTGGCGAGATTCTGCCCAAGGTCTTCTCGCAGGGCAATCCGCGTGGTTTCGCGCGCTTTGTGGTCTATCCGATCAAGGTTTTCCGCATCATCTCATACCCCCTCTCTTACATCCTCGTGCGCACGGGTGGCCGCCTGAGCCGTATGGCGTCGCGTGGCGCGGAGATCTCGATGGAGGAGCTGGCCGATGCGGTCGATCTGGCGCGTGGCTCATCGCCGCAGGAGCATCAGATGTTGTCGGGAATTGTCAATTTTGTCAATACCGAGGTCGAGGAGATTATGCGCCCGCGCATCGACATCGTGGCTGTCGAGCTGACGTCAACCTACGAGCAGGTGAAGGCGACGATCATCGAGTCGGGCTACTCGCGCATCCCCGTCTATGATGAGGACCTGGATAATATCAAGGGTGCGCTCTACGTCAAGGATCTTCTGCCGCACATCAACAGCGGCGACGAGTTCGGCTGGCAGCAGCTGCTGCGACAGATTTACTTCGTGCCCAAGCACAAGAAGATTGACGATCTGCTGCGCGACTTTCAGGAGAACAAGATTCACGTCGCCATCGTCGTGGACGAGTACGGCGCAACGCAGGGCCTCGTCTCGCTGGAGGATATTCTGGAGGAGGTCGTGGGCGAGATTTCCGACGAGAGCGACGAGGACGAGAGCTTCTACGAGCGCATAGACGCAAATACATATATATTTGATGGTAAGACACATATCGTTGATTTCGAGCGTGTGCTCCGTTGCGAGGAGGATCTCTTCTCGGATGTGCAAGGACGTGCCGAGACTCTGGCAGGATTGATGCTGGAGCTAAGGCGCGATCTGCTCCGTAAGGGCGATATGGTCGAGGCTCACAACGTGCGTTTCACGGTGCAAAATATGGACGGCCGCCGTGTCGATAAGATTAAAGTCGTCGTTGGCCAGAGCGATGAGTAGCCAGGCGCGAGCGATCAGTAGCGGCATCGAGAGGCTTTCTGTTGGGGACGGAGCACTGCTGCTCGTTGCCCCCGTGGGCGATATTGAGGAGCTGGAGCGAGAGGCCACCGAGCAGGAGTTGCTCTCCCTCGAGGGCATAACCTCCCCCCATCGTCGGGCCGAGCGTCTGTCGTGGAGGCGGGCGCTGCGTAAGGGCATAAACGAGGGGCCGAGCAAGGGGCCGAGCAGGGTGGCAGGCGAGGGGCCGTTGCGTAGTGTTGTAGGCGAGGGGCCGAGTGAGTCTGCAAGTGGGGCCGTTGTGATAGAGTATGATCCGCAGGGCGCTCCCATCATCAAAAATTCCCAATACAAACATATCTCCGTTTCGCATTGCCGCGACCGCGTGGCGGTGTTGCTATCGGCGCGCGAGTGTGGCGTCGATATCGAGTGCCGCGACCGCCGATTCTCCGCCATTGCCGAGCGATACCTCACCGAGGAGGAGCATCTCGTAGCCTCGAAGGCGAACTTCGATCGTCAGACATTCCTCGCCCTTGCGTGGTCAGCCAAGGAGGCTCTGTATAAGATGTTGCGTCGCGAGGGGGTGGATCTGTGCAGGGATCTGCGCATCGTTGCAATCTCACCGAAACAGCAGTCGATCGTGGCCGAGGCCTATGGCGAGCCGGTCGAACTGCGTTACATATTGGACTGTGGCCATCAAATAGTCTATGCCATAAAAAAAGAGGATCACAATATAGAATAACGAGCCAAAAAAATTAGTACCTTTGCCGAGTATGAGAGAGAATCAGGATTCCCCGTTGTCGTTGGGCACCGACTCGTTGTCGCGGTTGTTGATGCGTTATGCTCTGCCTGCCATTATTGCGCAGGTGGCGGCTTCGCTCTATAACATCGTCGATAGTATCTTCGTCGGTCAGGGTGTAGGCCCAATGGCCATCACGGGATTGGCGCTGACGATGCCTATGATGAACCTCTCGGCCGCCTTTGGCGCTATGGTGGGTGCCGGCTCGGCTGCCCTCACGTCGATACGTCTGGGCCAGGGCAACAAGACCGCTGCCGAGAATATCCTCGGTAATGTGGTGCTGCTGAATGTCGTGCTCGGTATGATCATTATGGTCTTCGGCCTTGTTTATATCGACGAGCTGTTGTACTTCTTCGGTGCGAGCGAGCAGTCGATTCCCTATGCGCGTGAGTATATGCGCATCATCCTCTACGGAAATACCATTACACACCTCTTCCACGGCCTGAATAATATGATGCGCGTGGCGGGTTATCCCAATAAAGCAATGATTATCACCATCATATCGGTGATCCTTAACGCCATCCTCGATGCCATCTTCATCCTTTGGCTCGACTGGGGTATCGCCGGCTCGGCGTGGGCGACGGTCATTTCGCAGACCGTGTCGCTGGTGTTGCTCGTCGGCCACTTCCTCAAGCCCGAGAGTTTCCTGCGCTTCCGCTCCACGGCATTCCGTTTCCATTGGGATATTGTGAAGGGAATCCTCACCATCGGTATGGCTCCCTTTATGATTCAGTCGTGCGCCTGCGTGGTGGTAATTCTGGTCAATACGACGCTGCGCAACTATGGCGGCGACCTCTCAATCGGTGCTTACGGCATCGCCAACCGAGTGGCTTTCCTCTTCACGATGGTGGTGATGGGATTCACGCAGGGTATGCAGCCCATCGTGGGTTACAACTACGGAGCGCGTAAGTACGACCGTGCGCTGCGCACGATGTGGATGACCGTCGGCTGGTCGGTGGCTACCACGACGCTCGGATTTATCATCTGCGAGGCATTCCCCTACGAGGTGGTGCGCTTGTTCGTGAGCGAGGATGGATCTGGCAACGCTACGGAGCTGATCGAGGCCTCGGCGCGCGGACTCAGAATTTTGGTACTGATGCTTCCCATCGTGGGATTCAATATCGTTGCGGGTAACTTCTTCCAGCACATCGGCAAGCCCAAGCGTGCGATACTGCTCTCGGTGGCTCGCCAGATGCTCTTCATTGTGCCGTTGCTCTTCATTCTGCCGCCGAAGTTGGGTGTCGATGGCGTGTGGTACTCGATTCCGATTGCCGACTTTACCTCGACGCTTTTGGCCGCAGTGTTGTTGGCTATTCAGGTGCGTAAGCTACGTCGCAATCCGTCGGCTGAGGTCTCTATTTAGAACATAGGTGTCATCACACCGTTACAACAACAAAAGGCCACCCCCGTAGGAGTAGCCTTTCTGCCCCGAGGGGCTATCACTTAATACTTAAGAATACTATCTCTTCTTCTTGGGCGCCGCGTTGACAATCTCGACGCACTCCTCGTAGCTCATCTGCTCAGGCTTGCGGTCTGCGGGCAGACGGTAGTTCTTGCCCTTGTAGGCGATGTAGGCGCCGTAGCGGCCATTCTTGATTACCATATCCTTATCCTCCGCAAAGCTCTTCAGCGGCATTGCGGCAGCAGCTGCGGCCTGCTTGTTCTGCTCGATAAGCTCCACAGCGCGCTCATACTGCAACGTGTAGGGGTCGTCGCCCTTCTGCAACGATGCGAACGAGTTGCCGTAGCGGACGTAGGGACCGAACTTACCGATGCCGACCATCAAATCCTCGCCCTCGAACTTACCCAGGCAACGTGGCAGTGCAAAGAGCTCGAGTGCCTCCTCCAGCGTGATCGACTCGATGAGCTGTCCCTTCTTGAGCGATGCGAAGCGGTTCTTCTCGCCCTCGCCAGCGACAATCTCAACCATCGGGCCGTAGCGACCTATGCGTGCGCGCACCTCGTGGCCCGTCGAGGGGTCGATGCCGATGACACGTGTCTGTGACGACTTGGTGGTCTGCGTCTCGATGGCGCGATCGACCATCGTGTGGAACGGTGAGTAGAAGCGCTTGATCATCTCGTCCCAAGTCATCTCGCCATTGGCGATGTGGTCGAACTCCTTCTCCACGCTTGCCGTGAAGTTGTAGTCCATAATCTGCGCAAACTGCGTCTCGAGGTAGTCGTTCACGACCATACCTATGTCGGTCGGAGCCAGGCGGTTCTTCTCCTTGCCGTAGTTTTCGGTCAGGGTCTTCTCCGTCAGGCGACCCGTCGGCGAGAGCGTCAGCGCCTCGTACGAACGCTTCTGACCCTCCTTGTTCTGCTTAACGACGTAGCCGCGATTGATGATCGTGGTGATGGTGGGTGCGTAGGTCGAAGGACGACCGATACCCAGCTCCTCCAGTCGCTTCACGAGCGAAGCCTCGTTGTAGCGCGCGGGGGCCATCGTGAAACGCTCTGTAGCTACGATCTGTCCCGAACGCACACCCTGGCCAACCTCCATCTTCGGGAGGATTGCCTCGCTGCTCTCCGTGGGCTGCTCGTCATCGGTTGATTCTGAATACAAGCGCAGGAAACCATCGAAACGAACGACCTCACCCGTAGCCACAAACTGCCACTTGGTGCCATCCATATTGATCGTTATCGACGAGCGATCCACCTCGGCAGCAACCATCTGCGAGGCTACCGTGCGTTTCCAGATCAGCTCGTAGAGGCGCTTTTCGGCAGCCGTGCCGTCGATCTGCTGGCGGTCTATGTATGAGGGGCGGATGGCCTCGTGAGCCTCCTGTGCGCCCTTGGTCTTTGTCTTATAGTTGTGAGCGGCAGAGTATTTCTCGCCAAAGAGCGTCTCGATCTGCGTCTTGCACTGGCCGATAGCCTGCGACGAGAGATTCACCGAGTCGGTACGCATATAGGTGATAAGTCCCTGCTCGTAGAGGTGCTGTGCCACGGACATCGTCTGTGCCACGGACATTCCGAGCTTGCGGCCAGCCTCCTGCTGGAGTGTCGATGTGGTGAACGGAGCAGCGGGGTAACGCTTCATAGGCTTCTCCTCGGCCTTGCTAACGGTGAAGCTCGCACCTACACAGCTCTGCAGGAATGCCTCAGCCTCGGCCTTGGTCTCGAAACGATGTGAGAGCTCGGCCTTGAACAGCGTCTTGCTCTCGTCACCCTCGGGGTAGAACTGTGCCACCACGCGGAAGTAGGCCGTCGAGTTGAAGGCGATGATCTCGCGCTCACGCTCAACGATCAATCGTACCGCCACCGACTGCACACGACCGGCCGAGAGCGACGGCTTGATCTTTTTCCACAGCACGGGCGAGAGTTCGAAGCCCACGATGCGATCCAGCACGCGGCGTGCCTGCTGGGCGTTGACCAGATTCATATCGATTGTTCGGGGAGCCTCGATGGCGTTGAGGATGGCGTTCTTGGTGATCTCGTGGAATACGATGCGCTTGGTCTTGTCGATGGGCAGATCCAACACCTCGGCCAAGTGCCACGCAATGGCCTCTCCCTCGCGGTCCTCATCGGATGCCAGCCACACGGTCGAGACCTTCTTCGAGAGGCGCGAGAGCTCCTCCACAACGCGTTTCTTGTCGGCAAGTACCTCGTAGTCGGGTGCGAAGCCCTCGTCGATCTTTACTCCGAGGCCCTTTTTCGCCAGATCGCGGATGTGGCCGAAGCTCGACTTTACGATGAAGTCCTTACCCAGAAAGCGCTCGATTGTTTTCGCCTTTGCCGGAGACTCTACGATAACTAAATTCTCTTGCATTACAACATTATTCTTAATACGACAAAAACCTATGTTCCCATAGGTTTGTCGTGGTATAACTTATCTTACTCTATTTCACCAACGTGTAAGTCAGCGAAAGCTCGATGCTTGCGTCCGTGAGGTCGCTGTTTCCACCCTGCACCTTCGAGCGGGAGAGTGTGTAACGGTTGTAGGCGCTCGGTGCGAGGTACAATTTTCGGGGTATGTCGAGCTTGCTCAAATCGACATTTCCATTGGCGTCGGCCTCCAACGCTAACACCTCATTTACAATGCCCTGCATAAACGATGAGATGTTCATCTCGTATGCCGCAAGGCTTCGGTTCAGGTGGCCGTTGAAGTAGATTTTCGAGCCGTTGACCTCGTCCTCGTACATATAATCGACAACGGGTGAGAGCGACTTGTAGTCGGTATAGAGACCCAGTCGCGGGATCGAGCGATCCATCTGCTCGCCCATCTTGATGGGATCCATCACAAGGTAGTCGTATTCGGCATCCTCGATGTAGAAGCGTAACGTCGCCTGATTGATTGCCGCCGAGACGTAATCATCATCACCGCTGTTGATATTGCGCAGCGAGAGCAGGAACTCGTCAGTCAGATACAACTCCGTGATTACACCCGCACAGCCATCGACGTAGGTAAGGCCCAAATCCTCTCGCTCTATATCGCCCTCATCCATCGGGTAACCCTCCAGGCGCGAGCCCGTGAAGTCGTACTTCACGCTCTGTGCCGCCACGTTACCGACCGAAGCGTACTTGGTGTAGAAGATGTAGGGGATGTTGATCGTGTCGAGGATGATGTCGGCATCGGGGCCCGGGTTACGCGAGCGGCCATAGATCTGCATACCCGACTCTCCCATCTCGGATGAGAAGATAGAGCCTGTGCCCTCGGTCTGGCCCTCGGCGGGCTCAATCCAGATACCTCGGAATGCGCTGATGAAAGCCGAGTCGCTCTCATATACGTCGAGCTTGTTGGCAAAGCCATTCTCGTCGAGCGTCTCCATACAGAGCAGCTTGTTGATAAATGCCTTTGCTCCGGCCTCCTCCTTTAGGCGCAACTCCATCGTGTTGGTATATATGCCGTTAGCATAGTCGGGGAACTTGAACGAGAAGATGGGCTCGGCATCTGCCGCGAGGTGGCCCATAGCGCGCGGATCGTACGAGGTGTAGAATACGGTATCCTCGGCACCCTCCTCCACAAGCGGAGCCGAGAGCTGATAGATGTTATACTTGACGGGAGTCATCGTGTCGCCCACAACCGTATCAATGAGCAGCAACAGCATCATCGAGTCGTAGAGCGGGCGATAGCCAAAACCGATCGAATCATCGACCAGCGCCATATGTATAAACTGCGTTGCCACGCCCATCGTGCGACGGCCAAACTCGGGATCGTTGTGCTGACCGAGGAAGAGCATATCGAGCGAGGTGGACTTGATTGAGTCGGTGCGGAACAGGCGCGACTCGAATACCTTGCAGGGTACGTCGTCACGGTTAGCCTCGCGGATCACACCGCCTCGGTATGAGCGGTTACGCATCGTCATCTGCTGGTTGGTGGGAGCGAGCTCCTGGCCGAGCGTATAATCGGCCGTAGTGGTGCAACTTGCAAGGGTCATCACCACCATCACCGCCACAACAGCCATTGTGGCCAACAGACTTTTCATTCTCTTAAAGTTCATCGTAGAAACGGTTATAATTGTCGAATAACTCGGCATCCTCCACATTCTGCCACTCCAGCATATGCTTACCCGTCGAGCGAGCATACTCCACGAGCTTAGGATCTGCCTTGTCCGATGCTACAACAACACCATCGGCATAATCAATAACGAAACGATAGAAGTTTTCGTATGAAGGCTCGGCCAAAATTGCGAGTTTTTCGTCTTTGATACCTTCGTTCTCAATCTTCTTGCTGAGGCCCTGGTCGAGCGGACGCTCGAAGCGGTCGTCGGCGAGCGATACAACGATCTTGACATCGCGGAACAAGGGGTCATCGGCAAAGACTTTCTTGAGGTAGATGGGCACGATGGCCGACATCCAGCCAATACAGTGTACCACCGTAGGTGACCAGTTGAGCTTCTTGACTGTCTCCAGCACACCGCGAGCGAAGAAGATTGCTCGCTCGTCGTTGTCGGCGAACTCCTGGCCGTCGGCATCGGTCATAACGGCTTTGCGCGAGAAGAAGTCCTCATTGTCGATGAAGTAGATCTGAATTCGCGCTGAGGGTATCGAGGCCACCTTGATAATGAGCTGGTGGTCGTTGTTGTCGATAATGAGGTTCATTCCCGACAGACGAATAACCTCGTGCAATTGGTTACGTCGTTCGTTAATACATCCGTAGCGGGGCATAAACGTGCGAATCTCGTTGCCTCGCTCCTGCATAGCCTGCACAAGTCGGCGGCTCAGACCCGAAAGTTCGGTCTCCGGCAAGTAGGGCGTAATCTCCTGACAAACGTATAGTATTTTGCGTGAAGCCATTGCTTTTATTGTTTTACAATATGCAAAGATAATAAAAATTTTTTAATATTGCTCTATACCTTATAATTATAAGATGAGCATTGCGTCACCGTAGGTACCAAATCGGTATCCCTCCTTCTTGGCGATGTCGTATGCGTCCATCACGCGGTCGTAGCCGCCGAAGGCCGCCACCATCATCAGCTGCGTCGAGTAGGGCAGGTGGAAGTTCGACACCATAGCGTTGGCCACGGTGAAGTCGTAGGGACAGAAGATAAATTTGTTGGTCCAGCCCTCCATAGCCTTAATCATACCGCCCGTCGAAACGGCAGTCTCGATGGTGCGCATAACGGTCGTACCGATTGCCACGACCTTGTGTCCGTCGCGCTTGGTCTGGTTAACCTTCTCGGCTGCAGCCTCCGTTACCACGAACTGCTCAGAGTCCATCTTATGCTTCGACAGGTCCTCCACATCCACCGTGCGGAAGTTACCCAAGCCTGCGTGCAGAGTGATGAAGGCCGACTCTATACCCTTGATTTCCATACGCTTCAAGAGGTGCTTCGAGAAGTGCATACCCGCCGTCGGAGCGGCCACAGCACCCTCGTGCTTGGCGAAGATTGTCTGATAGCGCTCGGCATCCTCCTCCTCGACCTTCTCGCGTACCCAGCGCGGCAGGGGAGTCTCGCCCAGACGGTAGAGTGCCTCCTTGAACTCCTCGTACGAACCGTCGAAGAGGAAACGCAGCGTGCGACCACGCGAAGTGGTGTTGTCGATAACCTCGGCACCCATCATCTCGTCAGCGCCGAAGTAGAGTTTGTTGCCGATACGGATTTTACGCGCCGGATCTACCAGCACGTCCCACAGACGCAGCTCGCTGTTGAGCTCACGCAGAAGGAAGATCTCGATCTCGGCATTGGTCTTCTCCTTGTTGCCGTAGAGGCGAGCGGGGAAGACTTTGGTGTCGTTGAAGAGGAAGAGATCCTTCTCGTCGAAATACTCGATAATGTCCTTGAAAAGACGATGCTCGATCTGGCCCGTGGCGCGGTTGATAACCATCAGGCGCGAGTCGTCGCGGTTGTCGGTGGGATACTTGGCCAACATATCGGCCGAGAACTCATATCCGTACTGAGATAACTTCATATTTTTATTTTACTTGTATTTCCTATATCTGTCGTAAATCTGTCTGCACTCTGGATCTACATTGTGGTCGGTGCCACATTTGCAAATCTTACCCTCTCCTAAATCCTCCCCACGGGAGAGAACTTTGGTCGTCTGTTGGCTCCTTGTGGTGGAATGGGTTAAGTCTAAAGGGCTTAGCCGCGAAAGACACAAATATCAATATGTAATACGATAATTTTGCTATTTTGTTTCACGCTCGTGCAATTTTTCGAGAAAATTTTTCAATTCGAATGCGTTTTCGACCTTGAAACCTCCACTGCGCGTGCGTCTTAGTCCCGAAAGATGGGCTCCGCTATCGAGTGCCTGACCAATCTCGTGAGCCAGCGAACGGATGTACGTTCCCTTGCTGCAACGCACCCTCAGGCGCAGCAGCGGCATCTCGAGCGAGAGAATCTCCATCTCGTAGATGTTGATCAGCGCTCGCTTGAGCTCCACCTCCTCGCCCGCACGCGCAAACTCGTAGGCACGCACGCCCTCGACCTTCTTGGCTGAGTAGATGGGTGGCGCTTGCAGTCGCTCGCCCGTGAGGCTCTCCAGCACCTGTTCAATCTTCTCGCGTGTGATATGGTCGGTGGGGTAGTAGCAGTCGATGGGGTGCTCCAGGTCGTAGCTCGGCGTGGTTGCGCCCAGCACGATGTCGGCCACATACTCCTTCTCCTCGGCCTGCAGGGCATTGACCATCTTGGTGGCCTTGCCGATGCAGACAATCAGCACGCCCGTGGCCAGCGGGTCGAGCGTGCCGGCGTGACCGATCTTGATTTTGCGGTAGCCGAGGCGGTGCTGCAGGGTGTATTTTATCTTGCGGACAACGTCCGTCGAGGTCCACTCCAGGGGCTTGTCGATGACGGCGATGTAGCCCTCCTTGAAATCTATGTCGCGTAGTGATTCGTTCTGCATATTACAAGAAATTACTTACAATGGATACTACTCCTGCGGCGGCGCAATAGACTGCAAACCAGATTAGTTTGCCGCGCTTGACGATGTCGATCATAAATCGGCAGGCAAGGCATCCCACCACGAAGGCTGCGACAAAGCCTGCGGCCATCTCCGCAACGCCAATCGACGAGAATACAACCTCGCCCTTAACGATATTCAGCAGCATCTCGCCCAAGATCGGTGCCAGCACCATCAGGAACGAGAAGTGCGCCATCGCCTCCTTCTTATTGCCCAGCAGCAGTCCCGTGGCGATTGTCGAGCCCGAGCGTGAGAGGCCCGGCATAGCGGCTACGGCCTGCGCAAGACCGATGATGAAGGCGTCGCGGTAGGAGATTGTCTCCTTCTGGCGGGGACGTGCATAGTAGGCAAATGCGAGAAGTAGAGAAGTGAGGAGCAACATCGCGCCCACGATCGTGAGGATGTAGGGCGATGAGAGCATCAGGTCGATGTAATCCTTGAGTGTGAAGCCGACCACTCCGATGGGAATCATCGAGAGCGCGATCTTCAGGATGTAGGCCTGCTCGTCGTTGAAGTGGCGCGAGAAGAGACCCGTGATAAGGCGCTTGACCTCGGGCCAGAGTATGACGATGGTACTCAGTACGGTTGCGGCGTGGAGCGTGGTGTCGAAGGCGAGATTTTCCTCTATCTCTACGCCTAACAGCGCCTTAGCGATCTGCAGATGGCCGCTACTCGACACAGGCAAAAACTCGGTCAAGCCCTGCACGGCACCGAGAATGATAGATTCGATTATAGTCATTTATTTATAGGGCTTAAAATTAACAATTAGGTTTCCTTGCTGGTCAACGCAAACCTTGCGGCCGTTGGCCGCATTAACAGATTCTGACCCACCCCCAACCCCCGCCTCAGGCAGGGGCTTTGGTCGCCGCTCGGCGGCTCCAAAGGGGTGCTTCCGAAGGTTTTGCGGAATACAGGTTTGTTAAAATCGTTTCATCAGCGCATAGATCTCGAAGGCAAAGCCGCCCACGATAAGGATCGGCGCGAGGGTGATGCGTCGCCACGAGAACATCTCGTAGTTGAAGACTGCGGGGTCGTCACTGCCGCCGCCCGTCATTAGCACCATACCGATGATGATCACCACCAGGCCGGCGATAATGAGGATGTAGTTCTTCAGAGTCAGCGTCATCGACTCGTCATTCTTGTCTGCGGTGGCGGCGAAGCGCGCACGAAGATTTTCCAGAAATTTCATATTAATAAAGATATATCTTATTCGATTTCATATTTACAAATTTGTTCACCGCGATGGTCGTGAAGGTCAGCGAGAGCAACATACCTCCCACCAGCATCGCTCCGACCACGATACCGATCTTTATCAGCTCCGAGGTCGATACGATCTCGGGTAGCGCACCGCTCATCGCGGCCAGCACCGCACCGAGCATAATGCTTGCCACAAAGCCCGCCCAGAAGCCCTGCTTGAGCGAGGTGAGGATGAAGGGGCGCATAATATAAAACTTCGTGGCGCCCACCAATTTGAGTGTGTTGATAAGGTAGCGGCGCGAGAAGATTGCAAGGCGGATAGTGTTGTTCAAAAGTATGAGCGAAATGACCAGCAGCGCCCCGCCAAAGACGGCCAGCACGAGCGTGATTTTTCCCACCGTAGAGTGCAGTCGCTCGATTGTCGATGCGGGGTAGGCCACATAGACTACGCCCTCGATTGCCGACATCCGATCGACCATCTGATCGGTCGCCTCGCGATCCATCGAGGCGATCATTACCTCGAAGCTGTTGCGCAGGGGGTTATCCTCCAGCACGCTCTCGATCTCCGAGGCGAACATACGGCGGAACTCCTCGTCGCCGATCTTCTCCTCCTTCGATAGGAACGATAGCTCCACAACGCCCTCCAACGAGCGCAGCTCGGCCTCCACCTCGGCCTGACGCTCTGCCGTGAGCGCTGGGTCCAACTCGGCTGATAGGGTTATGCTGCGACGCAAGGTGTGCGTGGCGTCGAGTGCCGACGAGAGCATATATCCCACCGAGCCCATCAGAAAGAGTACCAGGGCGATACTTACCGTAGAGACTATATATGAGCGACGTACCTTACGCTTGATTCTTTTGTCTGCCTGCATTGCGAATTAAGTAAATTAAGGTTAGTATAAATCCTATCAGCGTGACAATCGAGAAGGCCCACGCTATGCCCTCGACCAGTGCCCAGTTTGGAGCGCGGTAGCGCCACTCGATGGTGTGGCTGCCTGCGGACATCTCGACAGCTCGCAGAACGTAGTCGGCACGCAAGGGGCGAGCCTCCTGTCCGTCGATTGTTACCGTCCAGCCCTCGCGGGTGAAGATCTCCGAGAAGATAACGAGCGCATCACCCTCGGCCTGAGCCGTGTAGCGCAGGTAGTTGGGACGATACTCTTCGAGCGATATTGTGCCCTCCGAGAAGTTGAAATTCTTGGGCAGGAACTCGTCTGTCATCACCGCCTCGCGCTTGGTGTCGATACGGCCTACAAGGTCGATCTCATCCTGCGCAGTTGAGGCGCGAGCAACGCTCTGAACCATCCACGCAGCGCCGTTGGCTGTCTCACGCTTATAGACACCCTCGGCCTCGGGAGAGTCGATGATGTAACGCACGTTGAGCATATCCAATACGCCCTCGTTGAGATTATTCAAATGTACGTCAATCAGATCCTGATAGCGTGAGAGTTTTGCTCCGTGATAGCCTCCCACCGAACGGTGGAAGTACGACGTTGTGGCGTCGTTGAAGGGCGAGACCGTCAGGTTCAACACGCGGTAGTCGGGATCCTTGTCCTGCATTATGAGCAGGTCGGCCGCCGTAGGCTGCAGCTGCACCGAGTGCGAATCGACGAACGAGTCGTAGTTAAGGTAGCGCGTATCGACATTTATCAGGTCGGCCGCCACGATCACCGTCAGCACGATGCAGAGCACTCCCGTATTCTTGATAAATTTCTGTTTGACGTAAGCCAGCACAGCACCTGCCGCCAGCAGAACGAAGAGCAGCGACCGCCACGCATCGGCCCTCATTGCCGCCACACGCTCCTCGACCATTGCCGAGGCTGTGCTCCAGGCGATGTGTTCGTGCAGGCCCTGCTTGATGAACTCCTCGCCACCCTGCTGCGAGAGCATCTGGTACATCTGCTCGGAGGGCATCTCTCCACTCTCCTGCATACCGTAATCGCCCAACGAGCGACCGCCGATAATCATCACCAGCAGTACTCCGCCCGTAACTCCTGCGGCCCACTTCAGGGCGCTCATTATCTTCGTCTTATCCGTCTTGCCGCCGACAATCACGCTAACTCCAAGTGCCGCCAGCAGGGGCACGGTCCACTGAATTACAACCTGCGACATCGATAGCGTGCGGAACTTATTGTATCCGGGCAGGATGTTGAAGAGCAGCTCCGTGAACCACATCAGATTATTTCCCCACGAGAGCAGGAGCATCGCCACGCTCGCCCCTACGATCCACCATCTCTGGCGGTTGGGCAGTAGCATCAGCGCCATCACGGCCAAGAATATCGCCGCTGCACCCAAGTAGGTCGGGCCTGCGGTGTAGGGCTGATCGCCACGATACAGGGACATATATTCGGCCATCTGCTCCAATCCGTAGGGATGCAGAGCCTCGGCCACGGGGCCGTCGGGCGAAAAGGTGTCGGTCGAAGCACCGCCCATAAAGTTCGGCACAAGGAGGTTGAGGCTCTCGGCCTTGCCGTAGCTCCACGCCGTAGCATACTCTAAATCCAATCCGTCGGCGCCACTCCCGGCCTCGGCTGTTGCCAGCTCCGAGCCACCGCGCGTGGTCTCCTTCGAGTGCTGCATCGTCTGCCACAGAGGCGAGAGGTTCGAACCTACGCCGATGATTCCCGCCGCCGCCAATACGGCTGTGCGCTTTGCGAAATCCTTGAGCGTCTTCTCCTTGAAAGCGAAAATGCCTTCGCTCAGCCACAATGCCACCATAGCCAGCAGGAAGTAGTATGTGATCTGCGGGTGGTTGGCGCCAATTTCGAGCGATGTGAACAGCGCCGTCAGTGCACCTCCAACCCATAGGTTTCTGCGTAGGGTGTAGTACGCTCCTCCCATCATCAGCGGGGCGTACATCAGCGCCCACATCTTGGTTATGTGGCCCGCTCCGATGATTAGGATGAAGTAGGTCGAAAAGCCGTAGGCCAACGCGGCAATGATTGCTACCCAGGCATTTACGCCAAACAGAAGCATCGCTATCCACATCGCCGTCATCGTGAAGAAGAGGAACGAGGCGGGCGTGTCGATCACCTTCACAACCTTACCGATCGTACCCTTGACGGCCTGCGAGGGGTAGAGCACATTGATCAGGTAGGCGGGCATACCGCCAAACATACCTCCCGTCCACTGTGCATCCTCGCCCGTAGCGGCGCGGTTGTCGAGAATATCTTTGGCCATACCTTCATACTGCTGCACATCGTGCTGGACGAGTTTCTGGCCGCTCATCTGCGGTGCGCAGTAGATGATGGCTGCCACGAAAAAGAGCAGAATTGTGCAGATCGCAAAAAGGCTATTCTTGATAGTTTGCTTACTAAATAACATCTTACATCGGTTTTAATGCGTCAAAGTTACGAAAAACATTCTTTTTTCGAGGTGTAATTACGAAAAATTACTATATTTGCAAAGTAAAGTGCGCTTATGGAAGCTAATAATATGATAACACTTGAGTCAATTCGTACCCCGATCGCGGCCGACCTCGAAGCTTTCGAGGAGTTTATGCGTAGCCGTTTTTCGTCGGATGGCAAGCTGATGTCCGAGATGTTGTCATACGTCTTCGACTCGCGCGGCAAGGGCATTCGTCCCATCATCATTATGCTCACTTCGGCTCTCACCTCGTCGGCCAACAAGCGTCGCTGGGTGGAGGGTGAGCGCAACTGCAGCAAGCGAACCTATATGGCCGCTATGATGGTGGAGATGCTGCACACCGTATCGCTCATTCACGACGATGTGATCGATTCGGCAGATACGCGTCGCGGACGTGCCTCGGTCAACGCCTTGTGGCAGTCGCGCAACGCTGTGGTCTTGGGCGATTACATTCTGGCCCGCACGATGGCGCTCGGTATGGAGAGTGCGCAGTACGACCTGGTGACGCACATTATCGGCTCGGTGGCCACGCTCTGCGAGGGCGAGGTGTTGCAGAGCCAGCACGCTGCCGACCACGACACCACACGTCAGGACTATCTGGAGATAATATACAAAAAGACGGCCAGCCTGATCAGCGTCAGCGCCTCGGTGGGTGCTGTGTCGGTTATGGCTTCGCGCGAGGATGTGGAGCAGATGCGCCGCTTCGGTGAGGCTATCGGTATGGCGTTCCAGATTCAGGACGATATTCTCGACTACAGCCGCTCGGCTCACACGGGCAAGCCCGCAAATAACGACCTGCGCGAGGGAAAGATTACCCTGCCGCTGATCGAGGTGCTGGAGAAGTGTACCCCTGCCGAGAAGTTGCAGTTGCTGGATAAATTGGCACAGTGCAAGGAGGATGAGTCGGCGGTGGATTTCCTGCAAGGGGTTGTCGAAGCGACGGGCGGAGCGGCGATGGCGGCCCGCACGATGCAGAAGTACATCGACCGCGCCACGCAGATTCTGGCCCGATATGAAGATTCGCCCTATCGAACGGCACTCGTCAACCTGTGTGCCTTCATCGCCGAGAGGGACAGATAAAGGGGCCGAGGGTGAGATAAAGGGGCCGAGAGGGACAGATAATTCAAAATTAAGAATTCAAAATTCAAAATTATACTTTAATCACTAATCTAAAATTTTTATGGAAACAAAACAGAAAAGTAATGTATTTGCCATTGCCGTGATGTTTATGCTGTTCTTTATGATCGCATTCGTTACCAACTTCGCAGGTTCAATGGGTGTTATCGTGCAGAACCAGTTTGGTGCATCTAACGCTATGGCACAGCTCGGTACGCTGGCTAACTTCATCGCTTACGCTTGTATGGGTATCCCCGCAGGTCACATCCTGAAGCGTCGCGGTTACAAGTTCACTTCACTTGCTGCCGTTATCGTAGGTTTGGTAGGTGTTGGTATCCAGTTCGCATCTGGTTACGTTGAGTCATTCGGTGTTTATGTACTTGGTGCATTCGTAGCCGGTTTCTCAATGACTATGCTTAACATCGTTGTTAACCCTATGCTTAACACCCTCGGTGGTGGTGGTAACAAGGGTAACCAGCTCGTACAGCTCGGTGGCTCTTGCAACTCTGTAGGTGGCACCATCGCTCCCATCCTGTTGGGTTATCTGATCGGTGGTCAGGCTTCTGAGGCTACCGTAGCTGATGCAGCTCCTGCGCTCATCATCGCTATGGCTATCTTCGCTCTGGCATTCGTAGTAATCTACTTCTCAGAGATTCCCGAGCCTCATATGGAGACTGCGGAGGAGAAGGCTGCTCGTCTGAGCGGTAAGGCAAAGAAGGATCCCCACGGTCCTATGTCATTCCGTCACTTCGTATTGGGTGCTATCGCTATCTTCTTCTACGTAGGTGTTGAGGTAGGTATTCCTAACACGGCTAACCTCTATATGTCTAACCTCGAGGGCGTAGGTCCCGTTATCGCAGGTACCTTGGTAGGTTTCTACTGGTTCTGTATGATGTTGGGCCGTCTTTTGGGTGGTGCTATCGGTGGTAAGGTATCTTCAAAGCAGATGCTTACCGTTGCTAACCTCTTGGCTATCGTATTCGTACTCTGCTTGATGTTCATCCCCGAGTCAGTACGTATGTCAATCCCCGGTGTTGACGCTCAGGTTCCCGTAAGTATGGTATTTATGTTCTTGTGCGGTCTCTGTACTTCAGTAATGTTCGGTTCAATCTTCAACCTTGCTGCTGAGGGTCTTGGTAAGTACACTCCCGTTGCTTCAGGTATCTTTATGGCCCTGATCTGCGGTGGTGGTATCCTCCCCTTCATCCAGGGTTTGGTTGCTGACGCTGCTGGCTTCATCAACAGCTACTGGGTAGTGATCATTGGTCTTGCATATATGCTCTTCTACGCTGTTGCAGGTTCAAAGAACGTAAACAAGGATATTCCCGTAGAGTAATCTGCTCGATAGAATATATCCACACAAAGAGTTCGGCCTTGTGCCGAACTCTTTTTTTTGTGTTTGTGGATATAACTATTGATATTATCTTCGGAAGTTTATATCTTTGAAACAAAACTTGATCGATATGAGAAAATTATGCTTTTTTGTTGTGGCGTTGCTCTGCCTGACGGCTTGCGAGCGCCCCTCGGCCGAGGTCGAGAGCGTTGTGGCCTACACGCGCGTGGGCGATATTAATAATGTGATGATCGATGCCATCGAGCTCACCGTTGCCGACGCAGCTTCGCTTCGAGGCTTGAAGGCTGAGGATTTCGACATTGTGAATAATATCCCCGACGGATTTGTCGATCCCGCGACGGGTGCTGCGCCCGTGCCCTACGAGGATGACGGCATTGTACTGACGCGAAAGAAGAATACCCTGCGCATCGAGGCCAACTCGTTCAACTACCGAGGTCGTCGTGGCCAAAATCGTCAGATGGAGGGTTGGCAGCTCATCTGTAAGGTCGATCCCAATCTTAACGTCACGGCAGAGAATGTCACGGAGAGCCGATTGGCGGTGCTGGATGATTGTGTGAAGGGTGAGTTCACCTACGCAGGTATCACACGCGAGTATATCCTGCACCTGCCGAAGGATGCCGAGGGTAACGTAAAGAAGAATGTGCCCCTACTGGTGTGGCAGATTGGCGGTGGCGAGTATAACCGCGATTTGATGACCGCCGCGATGGCCAACCGCTGCATCGTCTCGCTTCCCGATGCGGGTGTGGAGTGCGCTACGCTGATGTTCGCCATTGCCAACCCCAACTACTCATATAGCGCCTCGCTCGACGAGGAGCGTATTAAGCTCGTGGATCGCAACAACGCCCTGCAGATGGCCTTCATCGACACGCTTATCGCCGACGGTATTGTCGATGGATCGAAACTCTTCTGCGCCGGTGCTTCGAGCGGTGGCGGTTGTACGATGCGATTTATGATGCAGTTCCCCGACCGCTTCAAGGCGGCTATCCCCTGCTGTGCGATGGATCCCATCGTGCCGATTCATAAGGTGGAGGAGCGTTACGACGGCCAGTTTATGGATGATCTGGTGAAGGCTTTCCAGGATAAGGTATATAAGTGGAATGGCGAGGATATGGCCCTTGCGCCCATCGATACCGAGGCCTTCTGTCGTCTGCCGATGTTCTTCGTTCACGCCGATTCGGATACCACCTGCAAGGTTATCAGCTCACACGTCTATTTTGGTGCGCGCGAGCGTCTGGGCGCGCAAAACGATAAGATCCAGATCTACGACGATGCCTATATGCAGAAGTTCGGAATCTCGAAGATGATCAGCCATTTTTCGTGGGTACCTCTTCTCAATGATTATTCCGAGGGTACGGCGATGGATTGGCTGGTGAAGCAGATGTAAACAATCGGGCTGATTGCCATACCATTAAATATAATGACAAACAGCGATGTAATCGAGCTCTTCATCAACTACATCAGCGTCGAGCGCCGCTACTCACCCCTCACGGTGCGTAACTATCGCCACGACGTTGAGGAGTTTGTGCGCTGGGGCGAGCAGCAGAGTGGCGAGTTCTCGCTTCTAAAGGTCGATAAGAGCGATCTTAGGGAGTGGATTATGGCGCTCTCGGACGAGCGGCTCGCCGATCACGGCGCAAAGGGACGCCAGCGTCGCTCGGCCGCATCGGTCAATCGGATGGTGGCATCCGTAAGGTCGATGTATAAGTTCCTGCGCCGCAAGGGTATCATCGAGCGCGACCTGTTTGTCTCTATTACAGCCCTGCGTACGTCGCAGCGACTGCCCAAGTTTGTTCCCGAGGGCGATATGCTAAGGGTGGTGGAGCGTCTGGAGAGCGACCTGCGATCGGGAGAGTGGCTCGCAAGGCGTAATGCGTTGATGGTTATGATGTTGTATGGCTGTGGTCTGCGCCTGGCCGAGCTTACGGCCATCGCTCCGACTCACTTCGAGGATGACTACCGCACACTGCGCGTTATGGGTAAGGGCTCCAAGCAGCGCGTGTTGCCCATCGTCGAGCGTCTGCGATGCGAGATAAAACGTTTTGTGGAGGAATTTTCGGAGCAAAAAATTTGCATATTCGATCAAAATAGACTATTTTTATCAAAGCGTGGAGAACCTATCTCGCGTAGCGATGTGCAGCGCAGTGTGGCACGTCTTCTGCGGGAGTGTGGAGTCGAGGGCAAGGCCTCGCCGCACGTTTTGCGCCATACCTTCGCAACGCACCTTCTGAACGACGGGGCTGATATGCGCGAGATACAGGAACTCCTGGGCCACAGTTCGTTGCGTGCGACGCAGGTCTATACGCACAATAACATCGCCCAGCTCCAGCGGGCCTACCTCAGCGCCCACCCGCGAGAGGCGGAGCAGTGAGGCGTAGAGGAACAAGGTTTTCGTAAGGGAATCGTAGGCGACCGTGGTCGCTGTATATATATTGTTTAACTAAAATTTTAGGGCTATGAACGTACAGATCCAGTCAGTGAAATTCGATGCCAGCTCGAAGCTGATCGAATTCATCGAGAAGAAATTAGCCAAATTGGACCGCGTGGCGGAGACCGCTACGGGTGTCGATGTAGTGTTGAAACTCGAAAAAGATGACGAGAAGGGCAACAAGATCGCAGTGGTTACCCTCCGACTCCCCGGTGGCGACATCCGCGTCGAGGAGCAGGCGCACACCTTCGAGGAGGCAATCGATGCAGCCAAAGATGTCCTGAAGCGTCAAATCGAAAAACGCAAAGAGAAATAATAAACCCTATGACCCGCCTACTGAAGGCGGGTTTTTTGTTGATTCAATTTTTTTTTCTCATTCGCGTGCAAGGTTTTGAAATTTTTGCGTTTAAGGGATAGGAATGTGTAAAAAAATCGCAAACATATTGTATGTTACAAATTTAATCACTATATTACAACCGAGCACAAACCCTTAAATTACCGCGCTATGAGAAAGTTACTTATTTTAATTACATCGCTTTATATTGTGGCCTGCAGCGATACCAATGATTTTATTTACAATGATTATTGGGATAATAAGATAAGCGGATTAGAAAAATCTGAATTTTCGGTAACGGATGTAATGCTATCTGCTGAATGTTGGTATGGCTCAATGAAATTTTACACCGAGCCAAATGGTAAGGGCAAAGAGTATATTATAGGCACGCCAAGAGAGGATGGCGGAAGATTGTTGCCTTCTGGCGCGAGAACTAAGCGATATGCTTTCGCAAAAAATATCTATAAAGAATATACTCGAGGAATGCTAGAGGGAGGAATTCCCCATTTCTACGGCGAGCGCGTAATGTCGGATGTTGTGGATAATTATTTTACAGTAGAATTAGACACATATACATCGCAGTGGAAAGTTATTGGTTATGATGATAATAATATCATCGTTGAAACCGACCGCTACAATGAGACTGATGAGAACGGCATTGAGTACCCATATTGTATAATTCATTACAGGAAAGTGCCTTTTGAAGATTGGATGAACGAATGTATCACTTTAGAAGAATACACAAAGAAACAAGGCGAGTACATAGCATCGTTACCTATCGAGGATCTTGAGAGTTTGATTAGAGCGTGGCTCGAAAAAAGCAATTATACAGTCGAGGTACTTGAAGAGTTGTTTATGGAGTTGTGCCCTGAATACTACGAATCGACAATTAAGTATATTCTCGAGAAATATAAATAACCTCCCGTAACACTAAAAAATTCCGCAGACGCTGAGTTTGCGGAATTTTTCTTACCTTTGCCCAAAATCGAAGATTATGAAACTGAAGAACGTAACAATAATGGTTCTGGTTCTGCTCCTGCTCGACCAGATCCTGAAAATCTGGGTTAAGACCTCGATGTGCCTCGACGAGACGATCGAGATCCTCCCGTGGTTCCACCTCCACTTTGTCGAGAATAGCGGCGCGGCATTCGGTATGCGCCTCGAAGTGGGTGGCGCTATCGACTGGGGCAAGCTGATGCTGAGCCTCTTCCGCGTTGTGATGATCGGTGCGCTGGGTTACTACATCTACTACCTCACACGCCCCGAGCGTCGCACCCCGCGCGGCGTACTCGTCGGCTTGACGCTGGTTCTGGCCGGTGCGATTGGTAATCTGGTCGATTCGATGTTCTACGGCGTGATCTTCACCGCCTCGACACCCCTCACGGTGGCGACGTTGGGCGAGGGTTACAGCACATTCCTGATGGGTAAGGTGGTCGATATGTTCTACTTCCCGCTCTTCCAGTGGAACAGCTGCCCCGAGTGGCTCTCGTTCCTGGTCGATTACAACAACTACTTCTTCGGCGCGATTTTCAATCTGGCCGACGCTTATATCTCGTGCGCAGTGGTTTATCTGCTGCTCTTCCACTACAAATTCTTCCAGTAGTAGGTTGGCGGCTAAGTTGCTGCTAATGAGGGTTGTGTAAAGGTGCGCGAGGGACTATTTTGATGCCGAGCGAAAAAAAAACGGCGAAAACTATTGTGAAATAAAAAAAAGTAGTACCTTTGTGCCACGAAACGATGCCCAGATGGTGAAATGGTAGACACGCTCGTTTCAGGTGCGAGTGCTTCGCGGCATGTAGGTTCGAGTCCTATTCTGGGCACAAAAAAAGCAGACTTTTGAGTCTGCTTTTTTTATGCCCAATGGGCAACCATATTGATGTGTTGGGGGCTACTCCATCCAGCGGGCTGAGGCGATTGAGCGGGGGTGGAGCGAGAGTGTGAACTCGCGCTTTGCGCCCTGCACCACAACCTGCTGCATCTGATCCGTATGGTTGGCCGCAACGACTGCGAGCGACGAGTCGGGATTGACGAAGCCGACCATCTCTACGCCCTCGGGCAGCGCCTCAGTCGAGGCTACGCGCCACGCATCGGCCTTGATGACCTTCGAGCAGTGGGCGATGTTGTAGTAGTGGCTCTTGCGGTCGAGCGAGTCGTAAGAGTAGCTCTCCGATGAGATCTCAATCGCGCCAAAGCAGGTGCGGCAACCGCCCGGACGGTTGGGCGCGCCCTTGTCGTCGAGAATCAGGTTCCACAGTGTTACGCCACGGCCGTAGCGGTTGAGCGTGCCGAGGAAGATATTGCTGAAGTCGGTCAGCAGACACTTATTAAAATCGTAGTTCCACGTTCCAATCGAAGCCTCCGTGAAGACAATCTCCTTGTCGGGGTATGCCTCGTGGATGCGGTCGAGCTCGCTCACACGACCGCCATAGTTGTGCCACGCCGAGCCGTCGATATACTTCGCAGCCTCCTTGTCGGCCAGAATGTGGAGCGGGTAGCCCTGCTGGTCGGCGATGTTGTCGTAGTTGTAGTTGTGGTCGAAGAGCCAGATCTTAGCGTCGATGCCGTTGCGCTCGAACTCGGGGCCGAGGTGGTC
>JAZRQX010000005.1:0-15345 GCA_045650235.1 Alistipes sp.
CAACCTGCGTGACCGTCTGGAGATTCTGGCACCCGAGGCTTCGGAGGCCGATCGCCTGAAGATGGCAAAATTGGCTCACACGGCAGTATTCACCTCTCAGGGCCTTCCTTTTATCTTCTGTGGTGAGGAGATGTATCGCACCAAGCAGCACGTCGGCAACTCGTACAATCAGCCCGACGAAATCAACGCCATCGACTGGGTGCTGAAGAGCAAGTACAACGATCTTTTCAGCTACTGCAAGGGGCTCATCGCCCTGCGTAAGGCACACCCCGCACTCTGCCTGGCCAATGCCGATTTGGTACGCAAGCACCTCTCATTCATCGAGACTGACAAGGGCGCTGCCGTAGGTTTTGTATTGGATAATGTCAGCGAGAAGGACTCTGCATCGAGAATCGTTGTTCTGCTCAATGGCGAGCGCGAGGCTACATCGTTCAACGTTCCTGCAGGCGACTACACTGTAGTGGCCAATGGCGAGAAGGTGGCCGTTGATGGCATCTCGCAGCTGAATGTCAAGGAGGGTAGCCCCGTTAAAGTTGGTGCTATAGAGCCTCTGATTCTTGTAGCAAAATAAGAGGTCAATCAACAATAAAAAATGGAGTGCAGTAGCTTTGGTCTGCACTCCATTTTTATTTGAATATATGCTAATTACAATATTGTAACTAAAGTGTTACATCAGCCTGATCAAGCAGGTTATTCAGCAGTGCATACACGGTAAGTCCAGCCACAGATTTAATACCCGTCTTATGGGTAATATTCTTGCGATGTGACATCACCGTATGAATCGAGATATTCAACTCATCAGCAATCTCCTTATTGGCCTTACCACGAGCCACCAGAATAAGCACATCTCGCTCACGCTCCGATAGATCGTGGCTGTCGCTATACGGATTTGACGGCTCCTGCTCGAATGCAGCCGAGAGTTTACGTTGCAATTGCTGCGCAGAATCGTAGATATTTATCACACCATCAAACTGACGCAACGTCTCCTCATCACACACCGCAGTCGAGAGTGCCATCAGAGTCACCTCTTGCAACTCTGCAAACACGCTCCTCAAAGACTGTGATGCAGTCGTAACAAGTTGCGAATTCACAACCACAACATCGGGCGCAATCACACCAAAACGCTCAACGAGCATACGCATGTCTCCACCTGTGTACACAACTTCATACTCGCCTCCACCCAGCAGCGAGGCCAGCCCCTCGGCAATTATGGCCGAAGACTCGACTATTGCAACTCTAACGCGTTTCATAAGCCCTGCCTCCTCTCCTCGGCATAGACCAACGGTGCCAAAATTTTAGTTTCAATAAGAGTATGCTTCGCCAGATCGTCGCTCATACGATACAGATCGAACAATAGATCGCAACGCTTCCACGTCGGACACGACTCAGGCAGATACTTGATAATGATACTCTTAACATCATTCACCTTATCGCAGATATCGGTATGGTTAGCCATATTCTCAGCCATCTGCACCCTCGACACCTTGCCTTCGGCAAGCGACTCAACATAGGGGAAAATTTGTGTCTCTTCGTAGTTCAGATGGGCGCGCACCTCGTCGGCATAGTCATCATAGAACTTCCTAACGATCGCTCCCTGCTTATGGTCGCAATCTTCCAAAACACGCTCTACGCCACTGTCGATCGCTGGCAGCACCGTATCGAGATAATAACGATGTGATGCACGCAGATAACGAATTATGCAGTGCAGATCATCACCCGTAAGCAGATCCACCTGCGGCTCGAAATCTGCGGTAGCATATATTTGACAAATCATCAGAAATAGCTCGGGCGACATATCGTATCGGCGACACATCTGCTCAATCGAAATATCGCCAAACGGGAGCTGAACATCCAATCGTAGCAG
Organism: Alistipes sp.; assembly: GCA_045650235.1. GTDB lineage: Bacteria > Bacteroidota > Bacteroidia > Bacteroidales > Rikenellaceae > Alistipes. Next base: position 1,865 of record JAZRQX010000005.1, read on the forward strand.
AATCGACAGCAGATTGTAATCGGCATCGATCAACTCGATGATTTTCATATCTTTCGAGAATAGCAGGCGACTATTCGTATCAGTTTTATATCCTCTCATAATTCAACTTCTTACAATCCCAACAAAGTTCCGATATGGAATGCTGCAAATGCTACAACCCACGCCAGCAGCGTGTTATACACAACCGAGAAGAGTGCCCAGCGCCAACCTCCCGCCTCCTGAGCAATAGCCGCAACGGTTGCGATGCAGGGGAAGTAGAGCAAGACGAAAATCATCATTGCCAGCGCCGCTGCGCGCGAGTAGTTGCCCGAGGCAATCAGGTGAGCCGACAATGATGCTCCGTCGCTCTCGGCATCATCAACCGAGTAGAGCACGCCTAACGTCGACACCACAATCTCCTTGGCTGCTGCGCCCGACAGAAGCGCCACGCTTGCACGCCAATCGAGTCCCAATGGCTTCATCACGGGTTCGCAGACCTTACCAATACGGCCCAAATACGAGTTCTCCGACTGCGCCAAAGCAGTTGTCTCGATATTTTCGGGTGTTATAACATTTGCCCCAGTGCGAGGATAGTAACTTAAAAACCAAATAATTACCGCTGCCACAAGAATCAAACCTCCGATCTTCTTGAGATACTGCTCACTACGATCCCACATATGACGCAACGTAGCCTTGAGTGTCGGCACACGATAGGGCGGCAGCTCCATCACAAAGGGCGTTTCATCCTCGCCAAACATAAATCGGCGCAAGATACGGGCCGTCAGCACCGCCATTACACCTCCAAAGATATAGATACAGAATAGCGCCAGACCTGCGTGTTCAGGGAAGAATGTTCCAGCCAGCAAAATAAACACCGGCAGTCGCGCACTACACGACATAAAGGGGTTTATCAGTATGGTTATCAAGCGGCTACTACGACTCTCGATCGTTCGCGTTGCCATAATCGCAGGCACGTTGCAGCCGAAGCCCATAACCAGCGGAATGAACGATTTTCCGTGCAGGCCCGCCAAGTGCATCAACTTATCCATAATAAACGCCGCGCGAGCCATATAACCCGAATCCTCCATCAGCGATATGAACAGATAGAGAATCAAGATGTTAGGCAGAAACACAGCAACCGATCCCACACCGCCAATTATACCATTAACTATCAAATCGCGCAACGGGCCATCCGACATCATTGCTCCCACAACCTGACCCAACCACTCGAAGCCAACTTCGATCCACTCCTGCGGATATGCGCCCAAAGTGAATGTACTCCAGAACATTATGAACATTAGTAGCATAAAGATCGGAATACCGAAGTATTTGTGTGTAACGATGCGGTCGATAAGCGATGTACTTCTATTGGAATCAACGCTGCTTATCTCATACGTTTCGGCCAATGCACCCTCGATAAAACCATATTTCTCGTTGGTAACAGCGCTCTCGACATCCTCTCCCAAATCGGCTTTGATACGCGCTGCAGCCTTCTCACTTCGGGCCTCCCAATCAGCATAGTGCTCGGCCCCTTTCAGCGACTCAATAACACCACTATCACCCTCCAACATCTTCAGCGCCCAGTAGCGAGGCGGGAAACATTTTGGCAGCTCGTCAACGTTCTGTTTCATCCGTTGAGCGAGCGAGTCGATCTCATTTTCGATCGTTGATGAGTAGCGGACATGAATGTGTCGCACCTTGGGATTTTCGTTCTCGTAGGTAAGGATCACCTCATCGAGTAACTCATTGAGGCCCTTACTGTCGCGTGCCACCACCGGAACCATTGGTACACCTATCATCGCACCCAACTGCTCATAGTCCAACTTACTGCCACTGCGTGTCAGCTCATCGTACATATTCAGCGCTACAACCATCTTCGGGTTAAGATCAATAAGCTCTGTTGTGAGGAATAGATTACGCTCAATATTTGAGGCCACAACGGCATTGATCACAACGTCGGGCATCTTCTCCATCAGGTGCTGACGCACATACATCTCCTCGGGTGTATATGCCGACAGAGCGTATGTTCCCGGAAGGTCGGTGATATTGATTTTGTAGCCCTTATACTGACACGAGCCCTGTTTGGCATCGACCGTTACGCCACTGTAATTACCAACGTGCTCGCGGCCTCCCGAGAGGGCGTTAAAAATAGAAGTCTTACCGCTATTGGGATTACCCACCAGAGCGACATTTATCTCACGGAACTTGGCATTGATAACCTGCTCTATATCATCGTCATTGGGCGACACTTCCACTCCCAGCTCTATGCGCTGCGCACGCGCCTCCTCAATGGTGATAACCTCCACCATCGCAGCCTCGCTACGGCGCAACGACACCTCGTATCCCATAATACGATACTTGATCGGATCACGCAACGGAGCATTGAGCACCGACTCAACCTGCTGCCCCCTAACGAATCCCATCTCGAGTATTCTACGACGGAAGCCACCGTGTCCCAAAACCTTAACGACAACGGCCGATTCTCCCGTATTCAAATCCGACAAATACATTCTGTTCTATTTTTGCTTGCAAAAATACACATTTTTACGTTATATCGCAATCACTACTTTTAGGTAATAAGCAATTTGTAAATCACTTTTTATCGGTATTGACCGGTTGCGACAAAATATCGACCTTTGCAACAGATCTTTCGAAGATAGAGTTTATTTTGTTTGTTTTATGAATATAGTTTGGGTGCTACGCCCGTGAAGGACGCGGCGCTGACACAAAGCTGAAAGGAGTGAAAGCCATAAGTTTAAGTCTCTGTTTCAGCCGAGTGAAAAGGGGAGGGGCAACCCTCCTTTTTTATTGTTCCTAAATCAAAATCATCACCTACAATCTCATCCCCACAAAAAGAGCCGACCGCAGATTGTAAAATTGGAAAAATTGTTGATATTTTCGTCTTCAAAATACTTTTACATTACAATAAATTAATGTATCTTTGCCGATAGTTATAAAAATGCCCCCGAAATGGCTAAAAACCTAACCACAACTACTCAACTCCACTCTGCAGGATCTGTTGCCAAGCATCGGAGTGGTGGGGTGTGTGGTGATGCAAAAGCGAAAAATAGTTGATTTTAAGTATAATAGTGGCCGTTGCACGCAATTGCAGCGGCTGCATTTTTAACATTACACATTGATAATATGAAAGTTGCAGTTATTATGGGCTCTACGAGCGACTGGGGCGTAATGTCGGCCGCTTGTGAGACATTGGAGGAGTTGGGAATCGAGTACGAGAAAAGAGTTATCAGCGCACACCGCACACCTCACTTGATGGTGGAGTATGCTGAGTCGGCCAAGGAGCGTGGCATCGGTGCCATCATCGCGGGTGCCGGCGGAGCAGCTCACGTTGCTGGTGTAACGGCCGCCTTGACTACCGTACCCGTGATTGGTGTTCCTATCAAGACATCAGCACTCGGTGGTTTGGACTCTCTGCTCTCGATTGTGCAGATGCCCGGCGGAATCCCCGTATCAACAACCGCAATCAACGGAGCAAAGAACGCTGCTCTGATTGCAGCTTCAATCTTCGCTCTGACGGACAAGGAGCTTGAGGCTCGCCTTGTAGCTTTCCGCAAGGCACAGACCGAGAAGGTTCTCGAGGCTGAGTTGTAATCCAACGAAACACTTTCAACCGAAAATAACGAAACATAAAATATGAAGAATTACCGCATCTATGTAGAGAAATATCCTCGATTCCAGGTCGAGGCTGAAACTCTGCGCAAGGAGCTGAACAACAATTTGGGCCTCAATCTGGCCTCGTTGCGTCTGCTCAATGTCTATGACCTGTTCGGCTTCTCGGAGGAGCTTTTGGAGAAGAGCCGCTACGCCGTATTTGGCGAGATTGTTACCGACTGTGTAAGCGATGAGTGCTCGCTTGAGGGCAAGAAGTATTTGGCCGTTGAGTATCTTCCCGGCCAGTTCGACCAGCGCGCAAGTTCGGCTGTAGATTGTGTTCGCCTGATCGAGCCTACTGCCAACGTACACATCAAGTCATCTAAGCTGATTATCTTCGACGACGCTATCACCGAGGAGGAGATGGCTCGCGTAGAGCACTACTATATCAACGCCGTGGAGTCACGTCGCAAGGATTTGAGCGTACTGAGCGATATGGAGAATGCCGAGGTTAAGCCCGTGCCCATCCTGCACGGTCTGACTGCGCTGAAAGACGAGGAGTTGGCCGACTTCTGCAAGCAGTACGGCCTGGCGATGAACGCTGACGACCTTCGCGAGGTTGTCAACTACTACAATAACGAGGGCCGCGATCCGTCGGAGACCGAGCTTCGCATCCTCGACACCTACTGGAGCGACCACTGCCGCCACACCACCTTCACTACCGAGATTGAGCAGATTACCATCGACGAGTCATTCCTCAAGGAGGAGCTGGATGAGGCTGTTGAGACGCTGCACAAGATTCGCGAGGAGCTGGGACGCTCACAGAAGAGCCTCTGCTTGATGGAGCTTGCTACCATCGGCGCACGCTACCTCAAGAAGAAGGGCGTGCTGGATAATCAGGAGCAGTCGGAGGAGAACAACGCCTGCTCGATCTACGTCAATGTCGATGTTGACGGCGTAGAGGAGAAGTGGCTCTTGCAATTCAAGAACGAGACTCACAACCACCCCACAGAGATTGAGCCATTTGGTGGCGCTTCGACCTGCCTGGGTGGTGCTATCCGCGACCCGTTGTCAGGACGTAGCTACGTTTATCAGGCTATGCGCGTGACGGGTGCCGGCGATATCTATAAGCCCGTTGCCGAGACTATGCCGGGTAAGCTGCCCCAGCGTATCATCACCACCAAGGCTGCTGCAGGTTATTCGAGCTATGGTAACCAGATTGGTCTTGCCACTACGCACGTTCGCGAGATCTACCACCCCGACTACGTTGCAAAGCGTCTGGAGGTAGGTGCCGTTGTAGGTGCCGTGAAGGCCGAGAATGTTCGCCGCGAGTCTCCCGCCGCTGGCGATGTAATCCTTATGTTGGGTGGTCGCACAGGCCGTGACGGTATCGGCGGTGCTACGGGTTCATCGAAGGAGCACAACGTGAAGTCAATCGAGGAGTGTTCATCGGAGGTACAGAAGGGTAATGCACCCGAGGAGCGCAAGCTGGAGCGTCTGTTCCGTCGCGCCGAGGTAACGAAGCTGATCAAGAAGTCGAACGACTTTGGTGCTGGTGGTGTATCAGTTGCCATCGGTGAGTTGGCTGCAGGTTTGGATATCTACCTTGACCGCGTCAAGACCAAGTATAGCGGTTTGAACTCAACGGAGCTCGCCATCAGCGAGTCTCAGGAGCGTATGGCCGTTGTAATCGAGGCTAAGGATAAGGAGCAGTTCATCGAGTACTGCCACTCAGAGAGCATCGAGGTTACGCACGTTGCCGACGTAACGGACACCAACCGTCTGAAGATGTTCTACGGCGGCGAGATGATTGTTAATCTTTCACGCGAGTTTATCGACTCGGCTGGTGCAAAGCACTACACGAAGATTCGTGTCGATGCTGTAGAGGAGAAGAATCCCTTCGCACGCGAGGTTGCTGGCGCAACTCTCCGCGAGAAGGTTGAGAATAATTTGCAGGATGATAACGTAGTTTCGCAGCGCGGTATGATCGAGATGTTCGACTCTACCATTGGCGCCTCTACGGTTCTTATGCCCTTCGGAGGAAAGACTCAGAATACCGAGACGCAGGTATCTGTTCAGAAGCTCCCCGTCGGCACAGGTCACACCAACACCGCCAGCATTATGGCATTCGGCTATAACCCCTTCATCACCGAGTGGAGCCCCTATCACGGTGCCGCTTATGCAGTGGTGGAGTCTGCCGCAAAGGTTGTAGCAGCAGGTGCACGCTACGATAAGATGCGTTACTCATATCAGGAGTATTTCGAGCGTATGAACAGCGAGAGCTCTTGGGGCAAGCCTCTCACAGCTCTGCTTGGCGCACTGAAGATGCAGCTCGCATTGGGTCTGCCCTCAATCGGTGGTAAGGACTCAATGAGTGGTACGTTCCAGGATATCAACGTACCTCCTATGTTGATGGCCTTCGGTATCACGACCGTAGATGCTCGCACCGTAATCAGCCCCGAGTTCAAGGCTGCTGGTCACAAGCTCTACCTGGTTAAGCACACCCCTTTGAAGAACTATATGCCCGACACCGACCAGCTCAAGGCTAACTTCGACTTCGTTTCATCAGCTATCGAGCAGGGTAAGATTGTAGCCGCTTATACGGTAGGCTTCGGTGGCGTTGCCGAGGCTGTTGCCAAGATGTCGTTCGGTAACAAAGTCGGCGCAGATGTTAATATGTGCGAGCAGGCTCTGTTCAACTACGCTTACGGTTCGTTCGTCGTAGAGGCTGCGGAGGATTTGACATTCGACGCTGCCGAGTGCATCGGTTGCACAATCGAGGAGTCGGCTGTAATCTTCAACGGCGAGAAGTTCTGCATCGACCACTTGCAGAAGGTTAACTCGGAGAAGTTCTGCCATATCTATCCCGACCGTGGCATCGAGGGCGGTGCTACTCGCAAGAGCGAGCCCGAGAAGCGCACGATCAAGTACGAGGGTGAGGCTGTCGAGCAGCCCATCGTCTATCTGCCAGCATTCGTCGGCACCAACTGCGACTACGACACTGCCAAGGCCTTTGAGCGTGCAGGCGCAAAGACTACGACCAGCGTATTCTGCGACCTCACGCCCGAGGATATCACCGCTTCAATCGAGAAGATGAAGCAGATGATCGACCAGTGCCACATCCTCGCTTTGAGTGGTGGTTTCTCGGCTGGTGATGAGCCCGATGGATCAGGAAAGTTCATCGTGAATGTGCTGAACAATAAGGTTATCACCGACGCCATCCACGCTCTGTTGGATCGTGGAGGTCTTATCTTGGGTATCTGCAACGGATTCCAGGCATTGGTTAAGTCTGGTTTGCTGCCTTACGGCCGCTTGGGTCAGGTTGTTAAGGAGTCGCCCACGCTGTTCCGCAACGACATCAACCGTCACATCTCGCAGATTGTATCTACTCGCGTAGCTACAACCAATTCACCTTGGCTCTCATCATTTGAGCTTGGCGAGCAGCACTCAATCGCTGTAAGCCACGGTGAGGGTAAGTTCGTGGTGAGCGACGAGATGGCCGCCGAGCTTTTCGCCAATGGTCAGGTTGCGTTCCAGTACGTTGATCCCGCAGGCGAGGCTACGCTCTGCGCACCCTACAACCCCAACGGTTCGGGCTTCGGCATCGAGGGTATCATCAGCGCAAACGGTCAAATCTTGGGTAAGATGGGCCACACGGAGCGCTACGATGAGGATCTGTTCAAGAACATCCACGGCAACAAGCAGCAGGGTATCTTTGCCAATGCCGTAAACTATTTCCGCAAACAATAAATTAAAAGTATAAAATAAGTATGGCTAAAAGTTATGAAAATGCCGGTGTGAACCTCGAAGCCGGATATGAAGTAGTGCGCCGAATCAAGTCGCACGTCAAGTCAACCTCACGCCCGGGTGTGATGGGTAATATCGGAGCATTCGGTGGTATGTTCGACCTCGCATCGCTCGGTTACAAGGAGCCTATCCTCGTAAGCGGCACCGACGGCGTAGGTACCAAGCTCAAGCTGGCCTTCGAGATGGACAAGCACGACACGATCGGTATCGATGCCGTTGCAATGTGCGTAAACGATGTTTTGGCACAGGGTGCCGAGCCTTTGTTTTTCCTTGACTATGTGGCAGTTGGTCACAACGAGCCCGCAAAGATTGAGGCTATCGTAGCATCTGTTGCCGAGGGTTGCCGTCAGGCTGGTTGTGCCTTGATTGGTGGCGAGACTGCCGAGATGCCGGGTATGTACGGCGGTGGCGAGTACGACATTGCTGGTTTCACCTGCGGTGTTGTTGAGCGTGCGAAGCTCATCGACGGTACGAAGGTTAAGGTCGGCGATGTACTCGTAGGTATCGCATCAAGTGGCGTTCACTCAAATGGTTTCTCACTCGTTCGTAAGATTGTTAGCGACAACGGCTTCAATCTCCACGAGCCCCACGCTGACCTTGGCGAGAAGCCTCTGGGCGAGGTGCTCTTGACTCCCACACGCATCTACGTTAAGCAGGTGCTGGAGGTGATCCGCCAGTGCGACGTTCACGGCATCAGCCACATCACAGGTGGCGGCTTCGACGAGAATATTCCCCGTATCTTGACAGAGGGCCAGGGCGTAGAGGTTACCGAGGGTAGCTGGGAGATCTTGCCCGTTTTCCGTTTCCTCGAGAAGTGGGGCGGCGTTGCTCACCGCGAGATGTTCAACATCTTCAATATGGGTATCGGTATGGTAATCGCACTCGACGCATCGGAGGCTGACAAGGCTGTCGAGATTTTGACTGCAGCAGGCGAGAAGGCATCTGTAATTGGCCGCATCGTAGAGGGCGAGGGCGTAACTATCAAATAATCAGTGGCAGCACGTCATAAGATAGCTGTCTTTGCCAGCGGTTACGGCTCCAACTTTGAAGCAATAGCCAAAGCTGCCTCGGCGGGAGAAATTCCGGCCGAGGTTGCTCTGCTTGTATGCGATAGGCCTTCGGCACGCGCTGTCGAGGTTGCCCACGCGATGGATATTCCCACGTTCGTATTCTCGGCCAAAGAATACTCGTCGAAGGAGGAGTACGAAGCGCGGATTGTCGAGCGTTGCCATCAGGCAGGGATTGAGTTGATCTGCCTTGCGGGATATATGCGCATCGTGGGGGATACTCTGCTTAAGGCCTTCAGCGGAAGGATTATCAATCTTCATCCGTCGCTACTCCCGTCGTTCAAAGGAGCACACGCCATCGAGCAGGCCATTGAGTACGGCGTAAAGGTGTTTGGAGCCACAATTCACTATGTTGACGAGTCGTTAGACGGCGGGCGCATCATCGCTCAAAAGGCTGTGGAGTACGATGGCAACAACATTGAGCAGATCACTGCAAAGATTCACGCCATTGAACACAAATTGTATATTGAAACAATAAATAAAATATTAAAATAGTTAAGAATGAGAGCATTAGTTAGCGTCAGCGACAAGACAGGCGTTGTGGAGTTTGCACAGCAGCTTCGTTCTTTGGGCTGGGAGATTATCGCCACGGGCGGTACGATGAAGCTTCTGCGCGATAGCGGCGTAGAGGTAATCAACATTAGCGACGTTACGGGTTTCCCCGAGATTTGCGACGGTCGTGTTAAGACTCTGCACCCCAAGGTGCACGGTGGTCTGTTGGCTCGCCGCGACGACGAGAGCCACTTGGCAGCTTTGAAGGAGAACGAGATTGAGTTTATTGATATGGTTTGTGTAAATCTCTATCCCTTCCGCCAGACCATTGCAAAGCCCGACGTAAAGATGGAGGATGCCATCGAGAATATCGACATCGGCGGCCCCTCAATGTTGCGCTCAGCTGCGAAGAACTACAAGGATGTAACTGTTGTTTGCAACCCCGAGAACTACGCAAAGATTATCGAGGAGATCAAGGCTAATGGCAACACAACCCTTGAGACTCGTCTGCAGCTCTCAGCAGAGGCTTACACCCACACTGCACAGTACGACTCAATGATTGCTACCTATATGCGTAAGGCTGCCGGTTTGAACGAGAAGCTCTTCCTCGAGTTCGACCTTGTACAGGGCTTGCGTTATGGTGAGAATCCCCACCAGCAGGCTAAGTTCTACGGCTCGGCTGAAGCTGGTTCATACTCATTGGCTAATGCCAAGCAGCTGAACGGCAAGGAGCTTTCATACAACAACATTCAGGATGCTAACGCAGCATTGTGCATCGTTCGCGAGTTCGACGAGCCTTTCTGTGTAGGTCTGAAGCATATGAACCCCTGCGGTGCGGCAATCGGAACTGATGTAGTAGATGCGTGGACCAAGGCTTACGAGGCTGACAAGGTGAGCATCTTCGGTGGTATTGTAGCCGTAAACCGCGAGGTTACCAAGGAGGCTGCCGAGTTGATGAAGCCCATCTTCCTGGAGATTATTATGGCTCCCTCGTTCTCGGAGGAGGCTCTGGAGGTTCTCTCTACGAAGAAGAACCTGCGTCTGTTGCAGGTAGATATGACCAAGGACGAGAGCGTTGTAAATCAGTATGTCAGCGTAAATGGCGGTCTTCTGGTTCAGGACCTGGACAAGACTACGGCTACCGTTACCGCAGAGATGTGCGTAACCGACGCGAAGCCCACCGAGGAGCAGGTTACCGACCTTAACTTTGGCTGGCGAATCGTTAAGCACGTTAAGTCAAACGCCATCGTTGTTGTGAAGGATGGTCACACGGTAGGTGTTGGTGCAGGTCAGATGAACCGCGTAGGCTCTGCCGAGATTGCTCTGAAGCAGGCTCAGGCTGCAGGCTTCACCGAGGGCTTGGTTTTGGCTTCGGACGGTTTCTTCCCCTTCGACGACACAGTAACCCTGGCGTCACAGTATGGTGTTACGGCTATCGTACAGCCTGGTGGCAGCGTACGCGACGAGGATTCAGTAAAGAAGGCAAACGAGTGTGGCATCACTATGCTCTGCACGGGTATGCGTCACTTTAAGCACTAATATATATGAAGGTATTAGTAGTAGGTTCGGGCGGCCGTTGTCACGCCATCGTTGAGACTCTCAGCAAGTCGCCCCAAGTAGAGAAGATTTTTTGCGCACCGGGCAATGCGGGTATCGCCGCATTGGCCGAGTGTGTGGCAATCAAGGAGACTGCCGTAGAGGAGCTCAAGGAGTTTGCCTTGGCAAACCAAATTGAGCTCACGGTAGCTGGTCCCGAGGTAGCTCTTGAGGCAGGCATTGCCGATGTATTCAAGGCCAATGGTCTGCGTCTGTTTGGCCCTACCAAATCGGCAGCACGCATCGAGTGTAGCAAGCAGTTTGCTAAGGATTTGATGCACAAGTACTCTGTTCCCACCGCAGCATACGCTACTTTTGAGGATTTCGACGCGGCGATGGAGTATGTTAAGGCTGGCTCACTGCCCACCGTTCTTAAGTACGACGGTCTGGCAGCTGGTAAGGGCGTTATGATCGCCGAGACTATGGAGGAGGCCGAGGCCGCTCTTCGCGATATGCTCTTGGACGAGAAATTTGGCAAGGGTAAAGTCGTTGTAGAGGAGTATTTGGAGGGTCCCGAATTCTCGCTTCTGTGCTTCGTTAATGGCAAGGATGTCTATCCGATGCCCGTAGCGCAGGACCACAAGCGTGCTTTCGACGGCGACAAGGGCCCCAACACCGGCGGTATGGGTGCATACACGGAGCTTCCCTTCATCACCGAGGAGGATATCACCTACGCAATGGATAAGATTATGCGCCCCACAGCAGCTGCTATGGTCGAGGAGGGTTGCCCCTTCTGTGGCGTATTGTACGGCGGCCTGATGAAGACTCAGAACGGAATCAAGGTAATCGAGTTCAACGCTCGCTTTGGCGATCCCGAGACCGAGGTAATCCTGCCCCGTATGACCAGCGACATCTGCCAGGTGTTCTGCGACATTGTTGATGGCAAGCAGCCCACAATCACCTGGAACGATCAGGCCACGCTCGGCATCGTACTCGCATCAAAGGGTTATCCCGGCTCATACGAGAAGGGCTACGCAATCAAGGGTACCGACAAGGTTGACGGCTCAATCTACCATATGGGCACCGCGCTCAAGGATGGCGAGTATGTCACCTCAGGAGGTCGTGTAATGATTGTCGTATGCCAGGCTCCGACTCTCCGCGAGGCTCAGCAGAAGGCTGCCGCAGAGGTTGCAAAAATCGAGTGCGAGAACCTGTTCCACCGCTCGGATATTGGCGACAAAGCGTTTAAGTATTAAAATCAAAAGTTATGAGTTATATTATTAATGGTAAAGAGTTAGCACTCTCGCTCAAGCAGGAGATGGCTGCCGACGTTGCCACCTTCACCGAGAAGTATGGCCGCGTACCTCACTTGGTTGTGATTCTCGTTGGCGAGGATCCGGGTAGCGTATCATACGTTACGGGTAAGGCGAAGGCTTCGGAAGAGGTTGGTATCAAGAATACCACCATCCGTCGCGAGGCTACTATCACTGAGGAGGAGTTGCTCGGCATTATCGACGAGTTGAACGCCGACGATACAGTTGATGGCATCTTGGTACAGTTGCCCCTGCCCAAGCACATTGATTCTGACAAGGTTATTGCAGCCATCAGCGCCGAGAAGGATGTTGACGGCTTCCACCCGATGAACGTAGCCAATCTCTGGCTCAAGCAGCCTTGCACGTTGCCTTGCACACCTAAGGGTATCATCAAGCTCCTGAAGCGTGCCGATGTAGAGATTGCAGGTAAGGACGTGGTTGTTGTAGGCCGCAGTAATATCGTTGGTCTGCCCGTATCAAAGCTCCTTTTGAACGAGAACGCAACTGTTACGATCGCCCACAGCCGCACTAAGGATTTGAAGGAGGTTACTCGCCGTGCCGACATTCTGGTTGTAGCTATCGGTCGACCCAAGTTCGTAACTGCCGATATGGTTAAGCCCGGTGCTGTGGTTATCGACGTAGGTGTAAACCGTGATCCCGAGACCAAGAAGCTCTGTGGTGATGTTGATTTCGCCGCTATCGAGCCTATCGCATCGGCCATCACTCCCGTACCGGGTGGTGTAGGTCCGATGACCATCACCTGCCTTATGGAGAACACGATCGAGTGTTTCCTGCGCAAGATGGAGAAATAATAGGGTAGTCCCCAACAGAAAAATGAGGCTGTCTAACAAGTAGTTAGCAGCCTCATTTTGCATATAACCACTCTTTTATTCAAAATACATCACCTCATTGTAATTTTCCACTCCTTTTTTGCGACTAATAGGTCAAACGACAAAAGACAATGAAAGCTCAAACAAAAGAAGAACTATTTTGCGATGTAGTACACGCGCACCGAAATATAATTTACAAGGTGTGCTACATCTACGCGCCAAAGGGGATGATTGAGGATTATTATCAAGAGGTGCTGATAAACCTTTGGAAGAGTTTTGACCAATTTGAAGGTCGTAGCAAACATTCGACGTGGATTTATCGCGTGGCGCTCTACACCTGCATCTCGTTTATACGGCGCAAGCGGCCCGTCTCGATCTCGCTCTCGTTCGACCTCTCATCGGAGGAGGATGCGCATCTCCGAGAGCAGATCGAGGAGCTACACTCGGTAATCAGCCGTCTGGGTAACATCGACCGCGCACTCATTATGCTCTGGTTGGAGGGTTACGCCTACGAAGAGATGGCCGAAATTACGGGACTTTCGCAATCGAACGTATCGGTGAAACTTATGCGCGCAAAGAATAAAATAAAAGAGATGTTTAACGCTTAAAACTATTACAATTATGGAACTCGAACAATTGAAAGAATCTTGGGACAAACTTTCGGAAAAACTCGACCGCGAAGAGGTGCTTCGCAAGCAGGAGTTGCGTATGCTCGCCGAGAGCAGAGTAAAATCGTACTGGAACAAAGTGAGAATGAATCAGTATCTCGGATGGTTGGTATTGATATGCTCCATCGTAATACTCTTCGCACAAGGTATTCAGGACGACCTATTTTGCTGGATTCT
>JAZRQX010000006.1:0-30407 GCA_045650235.1 Alistipes sp.
ACACCTCACGCTGGGCGTTGTGGCCATCTTCTTCTATGTGGGTACGGAGGTGTCGATTGGCGTAAATGTCAACCTTCACGCTATGGAACTTATCGATTCAGGCTATGGTCTCTCATTCTTCGGCAAGGATCACTTGATTCTATGGGGCTTGGATTTGGGTATTCCTGCCCTTCTGGCGACGCTCTATTGGGGCGGATTTATGGTTGGCCGTATGACTTTCAGTTTCTTCGATAGCATCTCTCCCCGCAAGCTGCTCGCCGTCACGACCATCATCGCTGCGGCCCAAATCGTGGTGGCGATGGTTACCAATAATCTGTGGATTTTAGTCTCTGTAGGATTGTGCCACTCGGTTATGTGGAGTTGCATCTTCACGCTGTCGATTAAGGGCCTGAAGAAATACACCTCGAAGGCGTCGGGCGTATTTATGATGGGTGTCTTCGGTGGTGCAGTATTCCCCGTGTTGCAGGGCGTATTTGCCGATGCGGTTGGTAGCTGGCAGTGGACGTGGACCATCGCGCTGGTTTGCGAGCTGGTTATGTTGTATTATGCCCTGTGGGGTTGTCGCATCAAGGATGCGGAGTGTATGGACTAACTAATGAGTGAAGTATGATGATAAGTGATTTTTGCACGGGACTGCAGCATATAGGTGTCCCGACAAACGATATCGAGCGTACGAAAGCCTTTTATGAGCAGTTGGGCTTTCAGCTCATTATGCAGACAGCCAATGGCGATGAGCAGGTTGCCTTTTTGCAACTGCACAATCTTGTCATTGAGACGTACCAGAATTATGCCGCCACGATGCAGGCGGGAGCTATCGACCATATAGCAATCGACGTGAAGCAGATCGATGCGCTCTATGAGAAGGCACAGGCGATGGGGCTGAACATTCTTGATGGAGGATTACAGTCGCTACCGTTTTGGGAGCGTGGTATAAAGTATTTTATAATCCTGGGCCCCAATAATGAGAAAATAGAGTTCTGCGAGAGATTGTAGTACTCTTTTGTCAACTACCTGTGAATTAGATAAATAATAAAGGAGTGCATAGCGCACTCCTTTATTATTTATAAGTGATTCCGGCGGGATTCGAACCCACGACCCACAGCTTAGAAGGCTGTTGCTCTATCCAACTGAGCTACGGAACCATCGCGTTAGCACCTCGAGCGAGGCGTTTTGCGACGCAAAAATAACGTATTTATTTCTTTTATCCAAACTAAACGACCATTTCCCGTCAGTTTGTTGCCTCGATAAGAGTTATTTGCAGCTACGGATTCGTCTTAATGGGAGTTTCATCACCCCGAACAGCGCCTCTTTGAATATGCCACCGCTCATCTTCGATGCACCCTCGCGGCGCTCGGTGAAGACAATCGACACCTCGCCAAGCCTTAGGCCCAATCGCCACGCCGTATATTTCATCTCGATCTGGAAACCATAACCCTTCATCTGAACGGCATCGAGGTCGATTGTCTGCAACGCCTTGCGTGAGTAGCAGACAAATCCTGCCGTTGCGTCGTGCACGGGCATACGAGTAATCAGACGAACATACTTCGAGGCGAAGTAGGACATCAAAAGGCGCGACATAGGCCAGTTGATGACATTCACGCCGCAGACATATCGTGAGCCCACAACAACATCCCGTCCCTCGCAAGCGGCCGCGTAGAGTCGCTGCAGATCGTCGGGGTTATGCGAGAAGTCGCAATCCATCTCGAAGACATAGTCGTAATCGCGCTCCAGCGCCCAGCGAAAGCCCGCAATATATGCTGTTCCGAGGCCCAACTTGCCCTGTCGCTCGATCATATTGAGGCGACCGCCAAACTCAGCCTGACGCTTGCGTACGACCTCGGCCGTACCGTCGGGTGAGCCGTCGTCGATAACGAGCATATCGAACTCTCCCTCGAGCGACATCACCGTGTCAATCATTCGAGAGATATTCTCAATCTCGTTGTAGGTGGGTATGATTACAACCTTTTTCAACTCTAATACTGCTCCTTTTCGTTGGGGAAATCTTGTGCCTTAACGTCTGAGACGTAGTGCGCTATAGCCTCGCTCATCACTCCGTGCAGGTCGGCATAGCGACGCAGGAAACGGGGTGAGAAATCGTTGGTGATACCCAACATATCGTGTACCACAAGCACCTGACCATCCGTGGCGCCACCAGCACCGATACCGATGGTGGGAATCGTAAGCTCCTTCGTTACGCGCTCGGCCAATGCTGCGGGAATCTTCTCCAGCACGATGGCGAAGCATCCAGCCTCCTGCAATAGTTTTGCATCGCGGATGAGCTTCTCGGCCTCGGCCTCCTCCTTGGCGCGGACGTTGTATGTGCCGAACTTATGGATCGACTGCGGCGTAAGTCCCAGGTGGCCCATTACGGGGATACCGGCCGAAATGATACGCTGCACCGACTCCAGAATCTCCTCACCGCCCTCGATCTTCACCGAGTCGGCCTCGGTCTCCTTCATAATGCGGATTGCCGAATCGAGTGCCACCTTCGAGTTGCCCTGATAGGTTCCGAAGGGGAGATCGACAACCACCAGCGCACGATTCACTCCGCGCACCACCGAGCGGGCGTGGTAGATCATCATATCGAGAGTGATGGGGAGCGTGGTCTCATATCCCGCCATCACGTTTGCGGCAGAGTCGCCGACCAAAATTACATCAATACCCGCGGCATCAACAATCTTTGCCGTCGAGTAGTCGTACGAAGTGAGCATAGCAATCTTCTCGCCACGCTGCTTCATCTCGGTTAAACGCAGAGTCGTTACGGCTCTGACAGATCCTGCTACTGACATTTTTGTTGGTTTATTTTATCTACACCTTAAATATATGCCTTTGCACTCGGGCGTATATGTTTAAGGCATTGTTGTTATCGTATTTTTGGCAAATGTAAATAAGTTTTGCACGGAAAGCAAATTTTTCCACTATTTGGCGCATATATTCCCCCGCAATGCTGCGAAAAACGGCCACAGCACCACGCCTCCCGCAACCGATACGTTGAGTGAATGTTTGGTGCCCGCCTGCGGGATCTCGATTGCGCCGTCGCACAGATCAACAACCTCCTGCGCAACGCCTGCAACCTCGTTGCCAAAGATGAGTGCATAGCGCGAATCGGAATCGACCTGCAACTCATCGAGCATCACCGCTCCCTCGACCTGCTCGACGCAAAGTGCCTTGTAACCAGCCTCTTTCAGTTCTTTGACTACATCCGTAGTAGAGTCGGCTTGCTGCCATTCGACGGTCAGCTCCGCACCGAGTGCCGTCTTGTGAATATCGCGTGAGGGTGGGGTAGGTGTAATACCGCACAGCACCACTCGCTCGATGGCAAAGGCGTCCGATGTGCGGAAGAAAGCGCCCACATTCTGGGCCGATCGCACGTTGTCGAGAACAACCACTACGGGCAGGCGCCCCATCGTGGCAAATTCGTCCGCTGAGGGACGATGCAACTCCTCGTTTGTAATTTTTCTCATTTTTGGCGTATAATTATGTTCTACAAATATAGCACAAATCGCGGAAATAGATTAACTTTGCAGATTATAAATTTATAATTGGGTGCAATGAATCGTTTTGTCCGACATATTTTCCTTGTGGTGGCCCTGTTTATGGCCGCGGGGGCGTATGCCCAGGAGGATATGAAGCTCTTGCTGGGAGTTAATTTCGATACCTTTTTCGATAATACCGAATACACAGGTACCAAACTCGGCGAGTCAGGAACGCTCTTCAGCGCCCGCCTAACGCCGCAGATAGGAGTGCAGTGGAACGAGAAAAACTCACTCGTCATCGGTGCCGACCTCTTTACCGACTTCGGCAACGAGACAAAGTTCTTGTCAAAGGCTCGTCCGCAGCTCTATTACCGTTTTGCCACTCCGAAGGTCAAGGCCTACGCTGGAATCTTCGACCGCTCGGCAATGCGGGGATACTACTCAGAACTGTTCCTGAGCGATGCTGCCCGCTATTACGATAACCGCGTGCAGGGCGTTTTGGGGCAATACATCGGCGAGCGTGGCTACGCCGAACTATCGGTAGATTGGTGCGGTATGTATTCGGCCGAGGCGCGTGAGCGTTTTCGTGTGCTCTCGGCAGGACGTTACGATATAGGTCGTGGCAGGCACTTCTACGCAGGTTATGCCTTGCAGTTGTTTCACTTCGCAGGCAGCCAGCAGATCGAGGGCAGTGTCGTAGATAATGCGATTGTAAATCCATACGTCGGGGCAAAGTTTAACGCCTTCTTCGACTTTGACATAAAGTTGCACGGCATACTGACTATGCAGCGCGACCGTGCCGTTGAGGATGAGATGCAGATGCCGGGTGGTGCGTTGCTGCAACTACGACTCTCGAAGTGGGGCGTGTATCTCGACGAGCAGATTTATACGGGCAGAAATCTGATGCCCTACTACTACTCGGCTCCTAACAAGATGTTTGCCAACGGCTATGGCTCGGATTTGTACGCCGGCAGTACACTTTTCGGCACGCAACCGTATTGGGAGGGGGGGCACGATGCAACACATACATTTGTTGACACGCGTATAGGTTACCAGAATTCGTTCTTCGACGATACAGTTCGCCTTAATGCTTTTATCGCGTTCCAGTGCGACGGCGAAAGGTGGGGAACACGACAGATGCTGCAACTTTCGGTCAATCTATTCAAGGGCGTATCACTTGAGAAATAACGATAACAAAATATATAACACATTATGACAGAGAATACTAACATCGAAACAGTTGAGACCAAGGAGCGTCTTAACTTTGTGGAGGAGGTCATCGAGGAGGCCATTGCAAAGGGTGAATCACGCGTTCAGACCCGTTTCCCGCCCGAGCCTAACGGCTACCTGCATATCGGCCACGCAAAGGCAATCTGCCTGGATTTTGGCGTAGCGGCTAAGTATGGTGGTGTGTGTAACCTCCGTTTCGATGATACCAACCCTACCAAGGAGGATATGGAGTACGTCGAGGCTATCAAGGAGGATATCCAGTGGCTCGGTTTCCAGTGGGGCAACGAGTATTACGCATCGGATTACTTCCAGCAGTTGTGGGACTTTGCCATTCGTCTGATCAAGGAGGGCAAGGCCTATATTGACGAGCAGTCGTCGGAGGAGATTGCCGCACAGAAGGGCACCCCTACGCAGGCAGGAACCGATAGCCCCTACCGCAATCGCCCTGTGGAGGAGAGCCTCGATCTGTTCGAGAAGATGAATCGTGGCGAGATCGAGGAGGGTCGTATGGTGCTTCGCGCCAAGATTGATATGGCAAGCTCGAATATGCACTTCCGCGACCCGATCATCTACCGCGTGGTGAATCATCCTCACCACCGCACGGGCGACAAGTGGAAGGCATACCCGATGTATGACTTTGCGCACGGCCAGAGCGACTACTTTGAGGGCGTTACGCACTCGTTGTGTACGCTCGAGTTTGTACCCCACCGTCCCCTGTATGATCTGTTCGTTGATTGGGTGAAGGAGGGTGATGGCCTGGGCAACTACCGCCCCCGCCAGTATGAGTTCAACAAGCTGAACCTAAACTACACGCTGATGAGCAAGCGCAACCTGCTCATCCTCGTTAAGGAGGGCTTGGTTAAGGGCTGGGACGATCCCCGTATGCCGACGCTCTGCGGTTTCCGCCGTCGTGGCTACTCGCCCGAGTCGATCCGTAGCTTTGTCGATAAGATCGGTTACACGACCTACGATGCGCTCAACGACTTTGCTCTGCTGGAGAGCGCCGTGCGCGACGATCTGAATAAGCGTGCAACGCGCGTGAGCGCCGTCCTTGACCCCGTAAAGCTCGTCATCACCAACTATCCCGAGGGACAGGTTGAGGCTATGGAGGCCGTGAATAACCCCGAGGATCCCGAGTCAGGCACCCACACCATCGAGTTCAGCCGCGAGCTGTGGATGGAGCGCGACGACTTTATGGAGGATGCACCGAAGAAGTATTTCCGTATGACTCCGGGTCAGGAGGTGCGCTTGAAGAACGCCTACATCGTGAAGTGTACGGGCTGCGAGAAGGACGCTGAAGGCAAGGTTACGACCGTATTTGCCGAGTACGATCCCGACACCAAGACGGGTATGCCGGGCAGCAACCGCAAGGTTAAGGGTACGCTGCACTGGGTTAGCTGCGACCACTGCCTGAAGGCCGAGGTGCGTCTTTACGACCGTCTGTGGAAGGTTGAGAATCCCCGCGACGAGATGGCTGCCATCCGCAAGGAGCAGGGCTGCGAGCCGCTCGATGCGATGAAGCAGATGATTAACGAGGATTCGTTGAAGGTCCTCACCGAGTGCTACGTAGAGAAGTATCTGGCCGACGCAAAGCCGCTGGATTACTTGCAGTTCCAGCGTATCGGTTACTTCAATGTGGATAAGGATTCTACGGCCGAGAAACTCGTATTCAACCGCACGGTAACGCTCAAAGACTCTTGGGCAAAGATGAATAAGTAAATATCTTTCTAATGATAAAAATACCCCGCTGAGCATCAGCTCGGCGGGGTATTTTCTTTAATTTCAGACAATCAATTACTCGATCGTAATATCAAACTGATCGTACTCGGCCGTACGCCAAGCCAGATGTTGCGTCAGACGTGAGATTGCAAACATTGGCGAGAAGGTGCGAACGCCGATGGTCTTGCCGTCGGGCTTGAACTCCAGAATACGCAACCAGCAGTCGCCTCCGTTGCCATTCCAGTCGCCGTCACCTTGCTGCGAGTTGAACATCATCTGCGGGATTGAGCGGCCATCGGCAGCCTTGTCAATTCGATATGATGAGGTGGGCTTGAAGTTGGTGCTCTTCACGTCGCCTTCGATCTTGGGGGCAGCGCCAGAGTGGCCACTCAGCACCATAACGATATTCTTTGAGGGGTAAACCAGCTTCTTCCACACATCGTCAGCCCAGTTGCAGGGGCGCAGTGTGTAACCCTCGCTTGTGATGCGGTCGCCAGCGGTGTTGAGCCACGAGTGAACGAGGATTATAACCTTGTGGTTCTTGTACTTATCCGACTCTGTCAGCTCCTTCGCCCACGCGATAGCCTCGTCGCGGGGAGCAAACTCCATCGTGATAACAAGCAGATCGCCCCACGCCTTGTCGTGGAACTCGTAAGCCGAGTTCTCCATCGTGTGCACACCCTGCCAATTCTGGCAAGTTGATACCAGATGCTTTTCGAACAGGATGTTACGCTCGGGATAGACGTAGTTGGGCATAATCGTATGGCGGTCGGTAGCGGTGATCTCGCCGATGTCGTGGTTACCCTGCGCTACGACGTAAGGCACGCGATTATCCAAGCGGCTCAATGCACGCGATACGGCCTCCCACTGCTGACGGCCGGTCTGGTCGCCATTGTATTCGTTGGGCTTCGGAGCAGAGATCATCTTACCGTTCTGCTCAACCATATCGCCCGTGAAGAGGGCTGCTTTGATGTTAAGGCGGTCGATATTCTGTGCCACCCACGCTGTCTGAAGATCAAACAAGGGCTGGTTAGCTGCAAATTTGGTGTAGCTCTGCGGGTCGGGAATGAGGATCATACTGAACGAAGCCTCATCCTGAAGCGTAGGATAAACGGGAATCTGTGGCTCACCCTTGGGGCCTTGAGCCAATGCAACGCCAGCGAAGCACAGCGCGCAGATAAGAGCAGTAATTCGTTTCATATATATTAAGTTTTATGGTTTGCGGTTAAAACAGCATCCCCTCGTCGGGTTTGGGTGTGTAGCCAAGGTGGGCGTACGCCAACTCCGTAGCCTCGCGGCCTCGGGGGGTACGCTTGATGAAGCCCTCCTTGATAAGGAACGGCTCGTACACATCCTCGATTGTGCCCGCCTCCTCGCCAACGGCCGTGGCGATGGTGTTCAGACCGACCGGCCCACCCTTGAACTTCTCGATTATCGTCTGCAGGATCTTGTTGTCCATCTGATCCAAACCACGCGAGTCGATATTGAGCGCTTGCAGGGCTATGCGTGTGATCTCCAAGTCGATATGGCCCTCGCCCTTGACCATTGCAAAGTCCCTGACGCGGCGCAGCAGAGCATTGGCGATACGGGGCGTGCCGCGCGAGCGCAGAGCCACCTCGTGGGCAGCATCGTCGTCAATCGAGATGTCGATGATTCGTGCTGAGCGTTTTACGATGCCAGCCAGAATGGGCGTGTCGTAATACTCCAGGTGGCAGGTAATACCAAATCGGGCACGAAGCGGCGAGGTCAGAAGGCCACTTCGAGTGGTGGCACCGACCAATGTAAAGGGGGCAAGCTCAATCTGTATGGAGCGTGCCGAGGGGCCCTTGTCGAGCACGATGTCGATCTTGTAATCCTCCATCGCGGAGTAGAGATACTCCTCGACGATGGGGCTGAGACGGTGAATCTCGTCGATGAAGAGCACATCGCCCGCATCGAGGTTGGTCAGCAGACCCGCCAGATCACCCGGCTTATCGAGTACGGGGCCCGACGTAACCTTCAGCTGCGCACCCATCTCGTGGGCGATGATGTTCGCCAGCGTGGTCTTGCCCAAGCCCGGAGGGCCGTGCAGCAGCACGTGGTCGAGCGAGTCGCCTCGCATCAGGGCGGCTTTGATAAATACCTTCAGATTATCCACAATTTTATCCTGCCCCGAGAAGGTGGATAGCTCTTGCGGACGGATTTTATTCTCATATTCGAGATCGCTCTCGATGTTTCGCATATTTCTCTCTATGGCCATATCAAATGCAAATATAGCAAAAAAAACGAGAAATACTCGTTCTGTCATAACGAATAGTCGCCCGCGCTGAACTTTATTTTGCATTTGATAGCACTTTTTTTATTGTAAATAAAAATAAAAATGTTATCTTTGGAAAATGAAATGCTGTAAACCTGCGAAAGTGATTGAGTGCTGAAGGCTGGTGTGCCAAAGGTGTTATATGGCATAAAAAAAGGAGGAATGCGATTGATCGCCCCTCCTGCATAGTGTGACCTCGAAAGGATTCGAACCTTCATCGTAAGAACCGGAATCTTATATTCTATCCATTGAACTACGAGGCCGCGCTTGCAAAGATTGTAAAAAAAAATGAATATGGCAAATAGTAGCACACCTTGGCAGCGCCTTGAGAGCGTTATCCGCTGGGCTGATATGACTACAAATTACTTCGGACGTTATATCGGTCTCCTACGCTCGGAGAGTCTCTACCAGATCAAGTCGGGTAAGAACGGAATCTCCCATTCGCTGGCTCGCCGCATCGTGGAGCACTTCCCCGAGATAAGCCCCGGATGGCTGCTTACGGGCGAGGGCGATATGTTTGGCCGTGAGCGAACTGGACACTCCATTCCGCTCTATGCGATGGAGTCGCTGCGAATGCAAGGCTGGGAGCAGAACGATCCCGAGTGCCATCTGATGATGCCCATCGTTGAGCCGTGCGACGTAGCTGTGCGTTCCTCGGACGAGGGTATGAGCGGCGAGGTGATGGTCGGATCGATACTTTTTTTGAAAAAAATAGGTGTCGAGGCCATTATTTCAGGAGGTTTATATGTGATAGTTTCTGCGAATTATGTAATTTTGCGTAGAGTGCGCATTGCCGAGCAGGAGCAGATGTTGAGGTTCGAGGCGGCCAACCCCGATTTCGATCCAATGGTCGTTAGTGAGGATCAGATCGAGGCGTTGTACCGTGTTGTGGCCTCGATGCGGATGTATTAGTGCCGCAAGAGTCTGCTACGGATAGGAAATATGAACAATTAAAACTTTTATACGATGATTGTAAAGACAAAAGAGAGTGCCTCGTTATTGATGGCTTTGGTTGCAACGCTTATCGTGGCGGCTGTGATGATAGCGTGCGGATTGGTGTGGTGGATGGTCGCTTGCGTTGCAGTTTGCGTATTCATCCTGATGGCCCTTTTCTCGCTCTTTATGATGAAACAGTACGTCGCTTACAAGCTTAAGCCCATCTACTCGATGGTGCTTTCGCGTGATGTACACACCACCGAGATTGTCGATGAGATGAAGGACAAACACGTCGAGAATATCTCGGAGGAGCTCACCGCGTGGGCCGACGACAACGATAAAGAGATTACGCGCCTGAAGCAGAACGAGGCCTTCCGCAAGCAATATCTGGGCAATGTGGCTCACGAGCTGAAGACTCCGATTTTCAACATCCAGGGTTATATCTCTACATTGCTTGATGGCGGTTTGGAGGATGAGCTGATTAACCGCAAGTATCTGGAGCGTGCCGAGAAGAGTATCGACCGTCTGATCAACATCGTGAGCGATCTGGATACCATCTCGAAGCTCGAGAACGATATGAACCGTCTGAAGATGGAGACCTTCGACATCGTGGCTCTGGCCAAGGAGATTGCCGACCAGCTGGAGATTGAGGCTGCAAAGCGCAACATCAAGCTCTCGGTCAAGGGTGCCGATTCGCTGCCTTCGCAGTTCCGCGTAACGGCCGACAAGCACTTCGTTGGTCAGGTGCTGGTGAACCTTATCGCTAACTCAATCCACTACGGCAAGGAGGGAGGCTCTACCCGCATCCGCTTCCGCGATATGGCCGATAAGGTACTCATTGAGGTTGAGGACACTGGCGTAGGTATCTCAAAGGAGGATATGCCTCGTATCTTCGAGCGCTTCTATCGTGTCGATAAGAGCCGCTCGCGCGAGCAGGGTGGTACGGGCTTGGGCCTTGCCATTGTGAAACATATTGTCGAGGCTCACGGCGAGCGCGTGACCGTAAGAAGCGAACTCGGCTCGGGTACTACTTTCGCCTTCCCGTTGAAGAAATAATTTTACACTATAAAGAGAGATGCTGAACGACTTATTATATATTGTTTGGGATGCCGATCCGGTGATGTTCACCATCGGCGGATTTGAGTTGCGCTACTACGGCCTGATGTGGGCACTGACCTTCCTCATTGGCGAGCGTTTCTTCTCGAATTACGTTAAGCGCGAGGGCTTCGGCTCGCAGATCGTTGAGACGGGATTTATCTGGATCGTGCTGGGTGCCGTTTTGGGCGCGCGCATCGGACACTGCCTCTTTTATGAGTTCGACTACTATATCACCAAACCTTGGGCTATCATTACCGAGTTCCGCAATGGCGGTATGGCCAGTCACGGATCTGCGCTCGGTATGTTGCTCGGTATGTGGATCACCACGCGCAAGCATAAGATGCCCTATGTATGGTGGTTGGATCGCATTATGATCCCCGTAGCCATTGGTGGTGCGCTGGTGCGTCTGGGCAATCTGATGAACTCGGAGATCGTGGGCCGCGCTACGGATGTGCCTTGGGGTTTTAAGTTCGTGCGACTCTATCCCAACATTGGCGAGGCGATGATTCCGCCGCAGCACCCTGCGCAGCTCTATGAGGCTATCTGCTACATCATTACCTTCGTCATCCTCTGTGTTATGTACTATAAGTTCGACGTGGCACGTCGCAAGCCGGGTGTAATCTTCGGTGTGGGATTGATCGGCATCTTCCTTACACGCCCCTTCATCGAGATGGTGAAGGTCAACCAGGAGGCCTTCGAGGAGGGTATGTTGCTCAATATGGGCCAGTTGCTCAGTATTCCGTTCATCATTATGGCGGTGCTGATGATTTGGTACGGTATGAAGGGCCGCTTCCCCGTAGGTAAGCCCGATTGCCCCGAGAACCGTCCCCAGAAGGAGGATAAAAGAAAATAGTGAAGATGGTCGGAGAGGTAAATAAGATAATCTATAATATGCTTATCAGCGGTCGCGGAGTGCGTCTGCCCCAGGTCGGTACGCTCTATATCGAGCGCCAGGGGGCGCGTCGCATCTCGGAGGATCGCCTGCTCAGCCCGCGTAACGTAGTCGCCTTCTCTTCACACGAAGAGGCCCCATCGCTTGTCGATGAGATTGTCGCAATCGCAGGATGTCAAACCTCGCAGGCTGAGGATATTTACGAGCGCTGGAAGTCAAAGACTCTGGCCGATGGAGTGCTTACCATCGGTGGTGTTGGCCAGCTCAAGGGTAAGAGTTTCCAGATGGAGCAACCCTTCAATAGTGCCATCAACCCCAAGGGTGTCAAGACGTTGGTTGTGCGCCGGCCGAAGCGTCGCAGCAATAGCTGGCTCTATGCTGCGTGTGGCGTGTGTGTCATCGTGGCGCTCTGCATCTGCGGATATATTATGTGGGGCGACAGCCTCTTCCCCAAGAACGATTCGGAAAAGGTGGTTGCCGCAGTACCTGCGGAGCAAGTTATGGAGGCTACGGACGAAGAAATACCTGCTGCAGAGCCTATGGTGAGTCAGCCTGAGCCGAGTGTTCCGACCGCTACAGTCCCTGCGCAGACGCCTGCTGTGCAGATTCGACGATATGCCTACTATGTCGTGATGGGAGTATTCTCGACCCAGGCCAATGCCGACCGCGCTATCGAGCAGGTGCACTCGAAGGCGAGTGAGGCCAAGTGCGAGGTGTTGCCCTTCGGCAGTAAGTTTATGGTTACGATGTACGGTAGCGACAGCCGCGAGGATTGCAATACCTTCGCCCGCTCATATCGAGAACTCTTCCCCGATCTGTGGATATATAATAAGAAGTGATGCGCGTTGCCGAGGCGATAGGACGAATAGTCGATCTGTTTTATGTGCGGCCATTCTCGCAGCTACTCTCTCCCACGATGTTCCGCTATGCCGCTTGTGGTGCCGCAAATATGGCGCTCGATTTGGTGTGGTATTTCGTCATCTATCACTACATCGTGGCCGAGCGATTTATCGATTTGGGCTTCGTGGTGGTCTCGCCTCACGTAGCCTCGCTCATCGTGGTCTTCCCGATAACATTCCTTACGGGCTTCTGGCTCAACCGTAACGTGGCGTTCCGAGCCACCGAGATCGGCTCGGGTGGTCAGCTGCTGCGTTATGCAATATCTGTTGTGGGATCAATTCTGCTGAACTACGTCTGCATCAAACTCTTCGTTGAGACCTTTGGTATCTGGCCGACTCCTGCCAAGGCCCTCACGACTGCCGTCTGCGTGGTTTATAGTTACTTGGCCGGCCGCTACTTCGCATTCAAGGGCGGGAAACAGTAGTCGTGGCTACTTCCCCAACGCCTCCTCCTTAACCTTCTGCAATTCGTACATCCTATCGCGGTAGCGTGCTGCGGCGAGGAAATCCAACGACTTGGCCGCTCGCTCCATATCCTCTCTTGCGCGGTTGATCTGCTCGTCAATGCCTTTGAGGTCAAGCTCGCGTGTCGAGTAACCCTTCTCAACATCGCTCGCTACGGCGTAGTGCTCCTCCGCAATCGGATATACGTTCATATCCTCGGGGCGCTCCGTACCCGCAAGCAACAGACTCTGGCCCGTACCGCTCTTCTGTGCTTGACGCGGCAGTATGTTGTGTTCGATATTGTAGCGAATCTGCTTTTCGCGGCGGCGGTTGCTCTGCTCTATGGAGAGGCGAATCGAGTCGGTGCATACGTCAGCATAGAGAATAACCTGTCCATTTGGATGTCGTGCTGCACGGCCTGCTATCTGTGTGATAGAGCGCACATTACGCAGAAATCCCTCCTTGTCGGCATCGAGTATCGCCACCAATCCCACCTCGGGCAGGTCCAATCCCTCACGCAGCAGATTAACGCCCACCAGCACATCGAACATTCCCGCGCGCAAATCCTCCAGAATCTGCACTCGCTCCAGCGTATCTACGTCGGAGTGGATATATCGGTTGCGCACGCCCACGCGGTCGAAATACTTCGACAGCTCCTCGGCCATACGCTTGGTTATTGTAGTAACCAAAATTTTATCATCGACTTTGACGCGCTTGTCAATCTCCTCAATCAAGTCGTCAATCTGATTCTCCGTTGGTCGTACCTCAAGCGGCGGATCGATCAATCCCGTCGGGCGGATTAGCTGCTCGGCGATGAGGCCCTCGCTCTTCTCCAGCTCGAAGTCGGCGGGCGTGGCGCTGACGTAGATGGCCGTACCCATCATCTGCTCGAACTCCTCGAAACGCAATGGTCTGTTGTCCTTAGCGGCCGGCAATCGGAAGCCGTACTCCACAAGATTCTCCTTGCGGGCGCGGTCGCCACCAAACATCGCGTGCACCTGCGGCAGTGTGACGTGGCTCTCGTCCACGACCATCATATAATCTTCGGGGAAGTAGTCCAACAGGCAGAAGGGGCGTGTACCCTCGGCACGACCGTCGAAGTAACGCGAGTAGTTCTCAATGCCGGGACAATAGCCCAGCTCCTTAATCATCTCCAGATCGTACTCCACACGCTGCTTGATGCGCTGTGCCTCCATCGGGCGGTCATTCTTCTCGAAGAAGGCGATGCGCTTGCCCAGGTCGAGATATATCTGTTCGACAGCGGTGTTGATACGCTCCTTCGTGGTGACGAATAGATTGGCTGGAAAGATCGTTACCGAGCCTATCGACTCCAATCGTTGGCCACTCGTGGGATCAATTCGCTGTATCGACTCGATCTCGTCGTCGAAGAATGTAACGCGGTAGCAGTTGTCGCCAAAGGCGGCCATAATATCTATCGTGTCGCCCTTGACGCGGAACGTAGCGGGCGTGAGCTCCAGCTCCGTACGGGTGTAGAGCGCCTCGACCAAGTGGTAGAGGAAGTGCTTGTAATTAACCCGCTCGCCTACCTTAATCGAGATAGATGTCGCGTGGAAGTCAGCAGGATTTCCGATACCATACAGACACGAAACACTCGACACTACGATCACATCCCTTCTGCCCGACAGCAGAGCCGATGTGGCACTGAGTCGCATCTTCTCAATCTCGTCGTTGATCGAGAGATCTTTCTCGATGTATGTGTCTGTCGTTGGGAGATATGCCTCGGGCTGATAGTAATCGTAGTACGACACAAAGTACTCGACGGCATTCTCGGGGAAGAAGTTCTTGAACTCGCCGTAGAGCTGTGCTGCAAGCGTCTTGTTGTGGCTCAGCACGATGGTGGGGCGGTTGAAGTGGGCAATCACGTTTGCCACGGTAAAGGTTTTACCCGATCCCGTCACACCAAGGAGTGTGTTGTGTCGTGCGCCACCCTCAATCGAGTTGATGAGCTGCGCGATAGCCTCGGGCTGATCGCCCGTAGGAGCATATTCCGACACGAGTTTGAAATCCATACGACAAAGTTATCCATTTCTTGGAAAATCTCGAAGAAATGAGCAACAAATATGCTGCCCGAGGGCGGTAATAGCCGATTTTCGAGAATATGACAACTATTTTCCCGCCACTCAATGTGTGGCACGATAATTTTTTGTAATTTTGTACTCTTATGATCGATCGCGCCACAGTAGATAGAATCTATGCAGCCGCTAATATCGTAGATATTATCGGCGACTACGTCACGCTCAAACGCAAGGGCGTGAACTATCAGGCGTGCTGTCCATTCCACGACGAGAAGACCCCGTCGTTTGTGGTCTCGCCGTCGAAGGGCGTATATAAATGTTTCGGCTGCGGTAAGGGTGGCAATGCCGTAACCTTCGTGATGGAACACGAGGGCGTGAGCTACCCCGAGGCGCTGAAGATGGTGGCCAAGCGCTACGGTATTCAGGTCGAGGAGCGCGAGCAGACCGAGGAGGATGTTCGCCGAAACAACGACCGCGAGAGTATGTTTGCCCTGAATGGCTGGACGGCGGAGTATTTCTCGAAGTTTATGTTTGAGAATGTCGAGGGCCGAACGGTCGGATTATCCTATTTCTCGCAGAAGCGCGGCTTCACCGATGCCACAATCCGCAAGTTTGGTCTGGGTTTCTGCTCGGCCAAGGGCGATGCGATGACCGAGGCGGCACTCGCAGCGGGGTATAAGGAGGAGTTCCTGCTCTCGACGGGACTTACGCTCAAGCGTGAGAGCGATGGCCGATTGTACGACCGTTTCCGCGATCGCGTGATGTTCCCCGTACATAACATCTCGGGCCGCGTTGTGGCCTTCGGCGGACGAACGCTGCGTACGGATGGCAAGGTTGCCAAGTACCAGAACTCGCCCGAGAGCGAGATTTACAGCAAGACGCGCGAGTTGTATGGCCTCTACTTTGCCAAGAAAGCGATCCAGCAGCAGGGCTATGCCATTATGGTTGAGGGTTATACCGACGTTATCTCGATGCATCAGGCTGGCGTGGAGAATGTCGTTGCCTCGTCAGGAACGTCGCTCACGCAGGATCAGATACGACTCCTGGGCCGCTTTACACGAAACATCACTGTTATCTACGATGGCGACTCGGCAGGTGTTAAGGCTACGATGCGCGGAATCGATATGATCCTGAAGGAGGGTATGAATGTGCGTATCGTATCGCTCCCCGTAGAGCACGATCCCGACTCATTTGCCCGTGCCAATACAGCCGACCAGGTACGCGAATATATCAGTAGCGCCGAGGAGGACTTCCTCTCGTTTAAGGCCAAGATGCTGATGCGCGAGGCGGGCAAGGATCCCATCAAGCGTTCGGAGGTAATTGGCGATGTGGTGCGCTCGATAGTGCAGATCCCCGATTCGATACAGCGCTCGGTCTATATCAAGGAGTGCGCCCGCACTATGGATGTCGATGAGAATGTCCTCATCTCGGAGGTGGCCCGCAAGCGAGCTATGCTCTCGGGCGATCCTGAGGCCGAGGAGTTCATCCGCCGTCAGCAGACGCAACGTCGTCGCCAGCAGGAGCAGCAGCCCCAGCAGGAGGTTGAGGTCGATGTGATGCGCTCGACTGTGGCGGGCAGTAGCGTTGATGCGCTGGAATACGAGCTTGTGAAGTACCTGCTCAAGGCGGGACACAAGAGCTTCGAGGTGATGGAGGGACGCAATGCGGTGCAGATCAATATCGCTACTGAGATTCTGCAAAATCTTGAGGCTGATCAGCTCACCTTTGCCAACCCCATCTACCAGAGCATCCTGCAGACCTACCGCGAACATTGGCTGCGTCTGGGCGAGGGGGTCGAGGTGCCGGCGCAATACTTTGTCAATCATCCCGATCCCGCGGTCTGCAATATGGCGGTCGATATAATGACTTCGGACGACAACTACATCGCCAGCGCTATCTGGGCGCAGAAGGATGTCCACATCGAGAGCGAGGGGGAGATTCTGACTAACGGTGTGCCGAAGGCTATTATGCTCTACCGCTCGAAGGTTGTCGAGCGAATGATCAACGAGCAGCGCGAGCGACTCAAAGACCCTATGCTGACCGAGGATGAGGAGGCCGAGTGTCTGCAGCAGCTCTCGAAACTCAATCAGGTGAAGCTCGCTATTGCCAAACAGAGCAAGCGGTTGATTTTGTAGGGAGGGCTTGCGGTAGAAAAAAAGGGCAGGAACCGGAGGCGTACACGCATCACTGCGCATACCGTGTGCAAACAGAAAATAAACAGAAAGATGTGTAAAACATAAAGATAAAAGAATTAGTTACCTTTATCCGGTCCTACCCGTCACGAAAAAAGACAAAAATAATGCCACAAACGGGCTTGCGCCGACCGAGGGCGAGCGATAGATAAAGTAAGATAATGTAGATAAAAAAAATATGGCCGACTATAGGAATATAAATATACGAAACAAACGTGCCACCTTCGATTACGAGATCCTCGAGGAGTTTATCGCAGGTATCGTGCTGGTGGGCACCGAGATCAAGTCGATCCGTCTGGGCAAGGCCTCGCTGACGGATTGCTACTGCTATTTCGATCGCGGCGAGCTGTGGATTCGCGGTATGAACGTGGCGGAGTATGGCTGGGGAACGTGCAACAACCACACTCCGAAACGCGATCGTAAGCTGTTGCTCAATCGCAAGGAGCTCAACAAGTTGGAGCGCTCGTTGCAGGATCGTGGTCTGACGGTCGTGGGCCTGCGTTTGTTCCTTAGCGAGAAGGGCTACGCCAAGGTCGTAATTGGTCTTGCACGCGGCCGCAAGGCGTACGATAAGCGCGAGTACCTGAAGGAGAATGATGCCAAGCGCGAGATGGACAAGGCAATGAAACGATATAAATAGTTCTCGTGTTAATGGGATAGGGTAAGAGTATGAAAAACAAGATAAAAGCAGTATTTTTCGATATCGACGGCACGCTGGTCAGCTTCCGTACGCACGATGTTCCCGCATCGGCTCGCGAGGCTATCAAGCGCCTGCGCAGTCGTGGCATCAAAGTCTTTATCGCGACGGGTCGTCTGTTGCGCCACACCAATGTAGTGCGCGATATCGAGGTTGATGGTTATATCACGGTCAATGGCAGCTACTGCCTAACGGCTTCGGGCGATGTTATCTACGAGGAGGCCTTCCCTCGTGAGGTGCTTCATCGCGTCTTTGAGCTGGAGGAGCGTTACGGCTTCCAAACCGAATATATGACTCACCAGAACATCTACGTCGATAGCATAACCGAGCAGGTGCAGGACGCCATCGAGATGGTCGATATTGTCCCCGAGGTGGCTGACCCCAAGCATATCGTGGCCACACAGCCCGTCTTTCAGCTCTGTCCCTACCTCTCGCCCGAACTCGAAAAAGAGGTTCTGGCCCATCTGCCCGAGTGTGTGGGTAGCCGATGGAACGACAAGTTTATGGATGTGAATCTGCGAGGTATTGACAAGGCCACGGCCGCCCACCGCGTTATGGAGTACTATGGCCTGAAGATGGAGGAGTCGATGGCCTTCGGTGATGGCGGAAACGATGTGTCGCTCATCCGTGAGGTGGCGTTGGGTGTTGCTATGGGTAATGCGTGCGATGCGCTGAAGGAGGTGGCCGACTACATAACCACGTCGGTTGATGACGATGGTATTCTGAATGCCTTGGAACACTTTGAATTGATATAATTTCGAGATATGTCATTGATTTTATGTATTGAGACAGGCACCGACATCTGTTCGGTGGGATTGGCCCGCGATGGCGAGCTCATATCGTTGCGCGAGAGTGACGAGGGACGCGACCACGCCAAGCGTCTGGGTGTTTTTGTCGATGAATTGTTGCGCGAGACGGGCGTTATGCCCGACGAGCTGGATGCCGTAGCCGTAGGCAAGGGCCCGGGATCATATACTGGTCTTCGCATCGGCGTGTCGTTTGCCAAGGGTTTGTGCTACGGATTGCAGATTCCACTCATTGCAGTCTGCTCTTTGGACGCACTTGCCGAGGTGGCCATCGAGGATCACGAGGCCGGTATTCTTGACGTTGAGGCGTGGGACGAAGCTACGCTCTGCCCGATGGTAGATGCGCGCCGTATGGAGGTCTATACCTGCCTCTACAACGCCAAGGGCGAGCCGCAGGGCGAGGTGTCGGCCGAGATTATCGACGGCGAGAGCTTTGCCGATGTGCGCCGCAATGGTCAGCTTGTTATCTTTGGTAATGGAGCTGCCAAGTGCCGCGAGGTACTGCAGGATGCTACCTATATTAATATAACCCCCTCGGCACGCGGTCTGGCGCGATTGGCGCAGCAGCGACTTTCGGCCAATCAGGTGGAGGATATTGCCTACTTCGAGCCCTTCTATCTGAAGGATTTTGTGGTTATCCCGTCAAAGAAAAAACTTTTGTAGCGATGCGTTACGATAATACGACGGTGCGCCGTCAGGATCGATTGCTCGACGAGAAACGTGCTCTGGAGCTGCTCAGCGAGGGAGAGTACGGGGTTTTGTCGATGGCCTCTGTGGATGGGGGGTATGGCGTGCCCGTCAATTACGCAGTCGAGGGTGATACGATTTATCTGCATTGTGCTCTTGAAGGGCGAAAATTACGTGCCATCGAGAACGATGCACGCGTATCGTTCTGCGTCGTTGGGCGGAAGCGTATCGTCCCAGAGGAGTTTACGACAGAGTTCGAGTCGGTCATCGCTGCGGGTTGCGCCCGCTTGGTTGTGCAGGATGAGGAGCGCCGTCGCGCTCTGCACCTGATTGTCGAAAAATACTCCCCGACGCATCTCGAAGAGGGTCTGAAGGCCATCGAGCGCTCGGCCCACCGCACGGGAGTTGTGGCCATCGAAGTTGAGTGTCTATCGGGAAAGTGCAAACGAGTATAGAAAAAGGGACGAACCATCGAGGTTCGTCCCTTTTTCATTCTTAACTATGTCAATTACTCGGCAGCAATAGCCTCGCTGGGGCAAACGCCTGCGCAAGTACCGCAGTCAATACACTTGTCGGGATCAATTACATAGATATCACCAGCTGAAATAGCCTCTACGGGGCACTCGTCGATGCAAGTACCACACGCTACACACGCATCTGAAATTTTGTAAGCCATAGTTTTGTTTGTTTTATGTTTAATAAATAAGTTTTCTTAAGGCAAATATAACACTTTATTTGATAATATCAAAACCTGTGTAGGGAATAAGTACCTCAGGAATTCGGATTCCCTCCTCAGTCTGGTTATTCTCCAAAAGTGCTGCCACGATGCGAGGCAATGCCAATGAAGATCCATTAAGTGTATGAGCAAGCTGTGTCTTCTTGTTCTCATCGCGGTAGCGCAACTTCAGACGGTTGGCCTGGAACGACTCGAAATTCGATACCGACGATACCTCCAACCAGCGCTGCTGAGCCTCCGAGTAAACCTCGAAGTCGTAGGTCAGAGCCGATGTAAATGACATATCGCCACCGCACAGACGAAGGATACGATACGGCAAACCGAGCGAAGCTACGATCTTCTCAACGTGCTCAACCATACCATCCAGCGCCTCGTAAGAATTCTCGGGCAGAGCCAACTGCACGATCTCCACCTTGTCGAACTGGTGCAGGCGGTTCAATCCGCGAACATCCTTACCGTACGATCCAGCCTCACGACGGAAGCAAGGAGTGTAAGCCGTAACCTTAACGGGGAACTCGCTCTTGTCGAGAATCACATCGCGGTAGATGTTCGTTACGGGCACCTCAGCCGTGGGGACGAGGTAGAAGTTATCGGCCGTAGCGTGATACATCTGTCCCTCCTTGTCGGGCAACTGACCCGTACCGAAGCCCGAAGCCTCATTTACCATAATGGGGGGCTCCACCTCCTGATATCCGGCTGCTGTGTTGCAGTCGAGGAAGTAGTTAATCAAGGCTCGCTGCAGACGAGCACCCTTACCCTTATATACGGGGAAACCTGCACCCGTGAGCTTTACGCCAAGGTCGAAGTCGATGATGTCGTACTTGCGAGCCAGCTCCCAGTGGGGCTGGGGATTTGCGGGGAGCTCCGAGTAGTTCTCAACCAATTTCACAACTACATTATCCTCCGCAGTACGTCCCTCGGGAACAATCTCGGCGGGGAAGTTCGGGAGCAGCACAATCTGTGCCTGCAATTCATCCTGAGCCTTCTGGTGTTCAACCGTAAGCTCTGCCGAGCGGGCCTTCAGCGCCGCTACCTCCTGCTTCTTAGCCTCGGCCTCATCCTTGCGGCCCTGACCGATGAGCATACCAATCTGCTTGGCGGCAGCATTTTGCTGTGCCAGACAATTATCCAATTCAGCCTGAATTGCCTTGCGGCTATCATCCAGCTGCTCTATCTTTTCGATGATGGGGGCTGCATCTACTCCCTTCTTAGCCAGGCGAGCAATGGCCGCCTGCTTGTCGTCTCTGAGTTGCTTGAGTGTCAGCATAACGTTTCGAAATCTTTATTTTTATGTATAACAAACGCAAAGTTACAAAAATCGTTGTAATAATCGACAGATATTTGAAGAATAATCTATTTTTCGCTAATTTGTTAGCCCATTATTTTTATCGCATATTCATTTTTTCATACTATATTTGCCAAAAATAGAATTCTATCCGATGAAAAATTTCTTCAAAAATACGATTGTGCAACTGCTCATTGCAGTGTTGTTGGGTATTGTAGCGGGTGTATATGTTGACGGCGCTGTACTGGCTGCGGTGGTGAGCCTTAAGCATATAAGCGGACAGGTTATCTTCTTCCTCGTTCCACTTATCATTTTGGGATTTATCGCCCCTTCGATTGCTCATCTGCGCAGCAATGCCTCGCGGATGCTCCTATTTGCCTTCGGTATTGCCTATCTCTCTTCCGTTGGAGCTTCATTTTTTGGTGCTGCCGTAGGATATCAAGTCATCCCTCATCTGAACATCTCTTCGGATGCCAATTCGCTTAGGCCGCTGCCCGAAAATATCCTGCAGATCGACATCCCGCCCGTGATGAACGTGATGACGGCATTGGTCCTTGCGGTGATGATCGGATTGGCCACCGCGTGGGTAAAATCTGACGAGTTCAGCCACCTGCTTGACGTGTTCCAAAAAATGGTTTTGGAGCTTGTTAAAAAGATCTTGCTCCCCGTTCTGCCGATCTTTATTTTTGCCAATTTCTGTATCTTGAGCTATCAGGGCGCCGTGACAAAACAACTACCTATCTTCCTGTCTATCTTGCTGGTAGTAATATTATGTCATTATATCTGGCTGGCCCTGCTGTATGGCATTGCGGCGATTTATTCCCGCAAGAATAGTTGGCAAGTGCTCAAATATTACGGCCCCGCATACCTTACCGCTTTGGGAACAATGTCGTCAGCCGCAACACTTGGCGTGGCGCTGAATTGTGCGCATCGCAGCCCCGTGCTCCGCAAGGAGATTAGCGACGTGACCATCCCGCTTTTTGCCAATATTCACTTGTGTGGTTCTATCCTCACGGAGACGATTTTTGTTATGACTGTGTCGCAGCTTCTCTATGGCTCAATGCCCAGCTTCTTTACGCTTGTATTGTTTATTTTGATGTTGGGATTATTTGCTATCGGCGCCCCGGGTGTCCCTGGCGGAACTGTACTTGCATCGCTCGGTTTGATTATCTCGGTTCTGCATTTCGACGAGGCTGGTACGGCCCTTCTCTTGACGATTTTTGCCCTTCAGGATAGCTTTGGCACCGCCTGCAACGTTACCGGAGACGGCGCCCTCACCCTTATCACCGACACCTACGAAAAAAGAATCTCTAACAACCGTAGCGCATAGTTATGCCAGCGCCTACCATCGA
The DNA here is from genome assembly GCA_045650235.1 of Alistipes sp. Lineage (GTDB taxonomy): Bacteria > Bacteroidota > Bacteroidia > Bacteroidales > Rikenellaceae > Alistipes. Next base: position 22,782 of record JAZRQX010000006.1, read on the forward strand.
AAATTCAACCCGCGAGGAGCGCCGTGCCTATGTAGTTGAGGCGTGGCGGTGCTTGCACGATTGCGAATTGTGCGGTAAGTGTCGCATCCTCAAAGGTCGCGATGCCGAAATTCTCTATGCCGACTATATCGACGGCATCCGCTCCTATATGGAAATTACGTTAGAAATCCGGAATAATACAATTCGCTGAAGAGGCGAGATTATTCCCCAATTAAGATCTATCACCAAAGCCTTTTATGCAATACTTATAGGTGATGATTATCTCTCGATAAAATCCTTGATAAGCTTGAATGTCGGTTCGTAGTTAGTGAAAATGTGATTCTCAAATGTGTCGTGTACGGTGTGGTAATGTTTGTATGCATCACCATTCTCGTTCATAAAGAACACAACCGGTACACCCTTTTTTGCGAAAGGCCAGTGGTCGCTGTTCTCGTCAAGTTCGTGTCTGTCCAAGGCCTGAAAATAGCCCTTCTCTGCATTGATTTGCACGAACAAGGCATATTCATCCATAGCTACATCGTTAAACTCACAATACTGCTTAGGATTGTTGTCGGCAATCATATCGAGGTTGAAGAGAAACTTGATCTGGCTCAACGGTACAATCGGATGTTCTACATACCAGTCCGAACCACGCAAGTTGGCATCCTCGCCTGAGAAAGCAATGAAATACATATCGAATTCAGGCTTGTTTTTGGCATAATGGGCGGCAAAAGTGATTATGGATGCGGTGCCGGATGCGTTGTCGTGTGCTCCAGGATAGAAGGTCTTCTTGCCTAATTTGCCAAGGTGGTCGTAGTGGGCCGTGAACACATAGCAACTGTCGTGTCTAATGCCTTCTACCTTCGCAATGACATTGAAGCACTCATAGTCCTGTAAGAATTCGTTCTCCATATCTACCTTGATAACCTTTGCATCCTTCGGGAAATCGGGTTTTACCCAAATAATTGGTTTCTCTCTGACGGTCTCTCCGTAGGCTTTGTAGAATTTCAGAGGCTCCTCCCACGTGTAGATCATACCCACGTTGCTGCAATCCTTCTTGCTTGCCAATTTTTGAAAATCCTTCGTGTGTCGATATGTGAACATAAAATCGCATACCACCATAGCCCCTTCATACTCCGCCGTGGCAAGGTCGGCAAACATCTTGTCGGGGTTGTAGTTGAGCGTGTCCACATAATACAACTTGAATTCACCCTTGAGTGATGGGTTAAACTCTCTTAGTGTGAAATCAACTCCCGGGGTCAACTTCTTGTCGTCTACGCATACCTCCATCTTGCCGGGGAAAGTATTTATATTCAATTTGAACGGCTGACAAACAACCTCGTCAGCTCCAATCTTGGCAAACTCTTTTGCAATCCACTTGCCGGCTTTGTTCGCTCCGTCCTCGGCGTAACCACGTCCTTGATATTTGGCAGAACTAAGCTCTTTTACAATTTTTTTGTAGTGCGCCAAGTCTTGGGCGCTAAGTTGCATAGAGACTGCTGCTAAAATTAGCAGTAATAATTTTTTCATATTAAAGAGGTTCATATAATTTATGATGCAATATTACATAAAACAATCAATATAAAAAAAGAAATATACATCTTTCTCATTTAAGATAGTTCTGTGCCAGCTGGTGATATGCTTCGGCGCGGGTGGTAGATGTTCCTTTAGTGGTGATTAGCTGAAGTCCTTCAATGCCTGCCGCAAGAGCATCGCCCCAATCCCTGTCTTACAGATGCCAGACAATAGGTTCACATCCACCATACCGTTGTTGTATGGCAGTTTCCCGCGGAGCTCACGGGCTTGGTTCAAATAAAACGCGATTGAATCGCTCTCAGACATCACCCATTGCTGGCCAGAGGTATTCTTGCAAGACTGAGCTTGGCCAATGCCTCCTGGCTCCAGTTGATTACCTCATTCTGATATCAGGATTACTGTAGAATACTGCTGCTGCATAGGCATAGTCTCGGGAGTATCGCTATGGAGTCGCACGATGAGCAGGTAAGGTGAGTACTTTCAATATTGCCTCTTCGGCAAGGCGCATACCTTCCGTGCGAGAAAGAGCATAACCTAGAACAGAATAGTAACCGCTGAGATATTCATCCTATATTGCAGGGATGCTTCGAAGACCTCTTGCAGCGCAGACATACACGCCTTAGGCTCACCTTTGCTTTGAAATGTGTTCGTCAACTATGCCAATGCATCAGTATACATTGCCAGCTGCTCTCTGTCATAGCACCCTTTTCAATCGGTCTTGCGAGGTAACTTTTATAGACGCTTTAGCTTCATCGAACTCCCCGTCACGTTGTAATGTTTTCGCTTCCTTAAAGAGATCTTCATTTGCAAAGCAAGGAAGAATTGCAAATGATAAAATGCTGAAAAGATGTATTGTTACGTCGCTTGTGTAGGGTTTCATATCGTATATGCTTAATAAAATTTGCCAATAAATTTTGTAGACAGTATGTAAATAGCGCTCTCTGCGTTTTTCGCTGAAGGAACAAGGCTGTGTAAATTATATATAAAGCCCCAAATGTCATTGTTTACATTTTGGTTTACAAATGCCCATATTTGCGATTTTTAACGTATAAAGTGCGATGTATAAACAAATGTAGGACTGCACTCTTTGTCTATTTTGAGTAGAACGGATATTTTTGCAATAAATGGGATGAGGGTCCTTTCTCTAATGAGCATTACGATAGCGACTATACTGCTAATGTAATTTGGCGAAGGCGATATTCCTGGCAATAAGCAGTACTATCTCGTTGTTCCATATGCAAACGGACGGGAGCTAATGGCGTGTACTATAACCATTATGTTGACGATACTTATTGGGTAGATCTTTTATTATGGTTGATGGAGTTTATGAAACAAGCCCACTCAAATATTGCAACAAAGAAAGTGAAAAAGGAGAGGCTGAAATTATAGACGTTTACAAATGTTCGGAATTACGAGTTTTACAAGCCTAAAGAGGATAATCCCGAAAATTTTACGGAGAAAGTTTGGTGCTAAACTATAAGTTAAAAAATATATGTAATAGATGAAGCGGATTATATATCTCATAACACTAATAGCTATTTGGGGAACATTGTTATGCTGCAGAACCGCAAATCCTACGGAGTTTGATACTGCGGCGTATGTTCCTGCAGCTCCTGATTATAGAGATGGCAGAATGTGGTATAATGAGATGAATGACAAAGGCGAAGGGGTCGATGTCTTCTATGTGGTCTCAACATGGGAGTTTGACTGGTTTACTCAGGATAACGTCGTTTCGCACTATGCTGATGTATTCAACCCAACCCATCGCGAGAATATGGATATTGAAATAAGGAAGATAGCTGCATATATGGCCGATGGCAATAATTTCTATTCCCCTTATTATCGCCATATTTCCCTTGAAACATGGGCAACATTGGACGAGGGTATAATCAACAAACGGTTTCATGACGTGGCATTTGTGGATGTAAAGAGTGCTTTCGACCACTTCACGACTCACTTCAATAAGGGACGTCCTTTTATTCTTGCTGGGTTCAGCCAGGGTGGTAAGGCTGTGGTTGAGCTTATTAAGATAATGCCTGAAGAGATGCGTAAACGTATGGTGGCGGCCTACGTGCTTGGATACAAGGTGACGCCAGAGGACGTGGAGCAGGCGCCTTGGCTTGTCGCAGCAAAGGGGGCTACCGACACAGGGGTGGTCATCTGTTACAACTCGGTAAGTGATGTAAAGTTTATTAAGCCTGTCATTAGTTCTCCTAATGTGATGTGTATTAATCCAGTCAATTGGCGCACTGATGCAACACCCGCCATATTGCGTGATAACATCACGGTTACGCTATCCCCCGAGCATAATGTTCTTGTTCTGGATGGTTATGATGGCAGTCATCTGACTAATATTCTCGATTTTCTAAATGTGGGAGACTATCACAGCATTGAACCCTGGGAATATAGCCAATGTCTGCATCGGAACATCAAACAGCGAATTGAAGCATATAAGAGATAAATTATTGAGTATTCGGAAACAATGAATAACAACCATATTGAAGCATTTAAGGATTGCTACAAAATGCAGCCTGATGATATCTGGCGTTTTGCTATGACGCTTGCAGATGGTTTTAGCCAATATGATCTATTCAAGTGTATCTGTGGCAAGGAATACAACCACGAGAAGATGCAGCTATTTTGGGCTGTGTCGCTCGCCATTTTGCCCGAAAATGCAATCTGTGTTGCCGACTGCAAGCAGGTAAATTCTGTACTGATATATCTTCGTCCCCAGAGCAAAGAGACTAATCCCATATCCTACATAAAAGCGGGAGGGTTAAAGATGCTTGTGAAGCTTGGTGTTGGAAGTATTATTCGGTTGTTGCGTTTTGACGCTGTGGCGCAACGTGTGGCGAAAAGATACAAAACTGCGAACGATGGTTATCTGATGGCATTTGCAACCCGCATCGACAAGCAGGGACAAGATTGTGGCAAACCTCTTATTGAGGCACTTCTGAGTTATCTCTGTGTTTCAGGCGAGGGTTGCTATCTCGAAACATTGAAAGCTACAAATGTAGATCTGTACGAACATTTTTCTTTCCAGCTGAAGGAGACGACAGCGCTCCGGTTTGGCAATCTTAGGCTATATGCGCTGCACCGCGCAGCGGGGGAATGAACAACAAGTGGGGTAAATTGAACTGCGGCGACCTCATCCGCAATTTTGTATAAATAGAGAATACACGGTTCAGCGACTATTTAAGCGCCTATATAAACGATAGACTGCAGTAAGCCTGTAGTATAAACGTGTTGAGGTGAAATATTATTCCCCCACACAAAACATAAATTGAATTTTTATATATTATAAAAACATCCAAATATGAAGAATATTTACAAATCTTATTTTCGTATACTGGTCACGCTTTTCGTGGTTGTGGTCGGTGTTTCTTTGCCACAAAGTGTCGTGGCACAAACAATCAAGGGTAGGGTAACTGACGCTATCACAAGTGAAGCACTTGTCGGAGCTGCGGTGACGGTGGCGGAGCTTCCTGGATCAGGTGGAATGACCAATATAGAAGGTGAGTTCAGTTTCATTGTTACTCAATCGGGACGTTACACCATCGAGACCTCTTATGTCGGCTATGAACCGAGCGTGCTGAAGGAAGTGTTGGTGGCGGGTGTCAAGGATGTGGTGCTTGACATTACCCTGCGTGAGAATAGTTTAGAATTGGCAGAAGTGGTGGTCAGACCTCGTGTGAATAAGGAGGCAACGATTAACCCCACTGCATTGGCGGGCGGTATGATGCTCTCGATGGAGGAGGCCAGCCGATATGCCGGTGGTTATAACGATCCGGCTCGATTGGTGACTGCCTTTGCTGGTGTGGCAGGACAAGGTGACGGCAACGGAATCTCCGTACACGGTAACGCCCCACAGTTTATGCAATACCGCTTGGAAGGTGTGGAAATCTTCTCCCCCAACCATTTTGCAGACCTTTATAGTGCAGGTTTCGGTATGGTTAGCTCGCTTAACTCTAATGTAATTACCAACTCTGACTTTTTTGTTTCTACGTTCAACTCCAGCTATAACAATGCTCTAAGCGGTGTGTTCGACGTGAAGATGCGAACAGGTAACAACTCTAAATTTGAGAATGGTGTGCAAGTTGGTACGGTGGGTATAGAGTGGACCAGCGAAGGCCCAATTTCGAAGAAACATAACTCAAGTTTCATCTTCAACTACCGTTATGGCTTCTCTACAATCGCCCGCGAATTGAAACTTATTGACACGTATGGTTCGCAGTATGACTTCCAAGACCTCTCGTTTAAATTGAATTTTCCTACTAAAAAAGCGGGAACATTTTCGGTCTTTGGTTTAGGCTTTATCGACAAGTCTTGGGATGTGGAACTGGGCATCGAAGACATCCACTCTATATATGATGCTTCCGATCAGGAAGGTCATCTATACAATGCTGTTGTGGGTGCCTCACATAAGATTCATTTCGAAAACAAATGGACGTGGCGTACTACTGTGGCCTACAACCTGCAGCACAACAAAGTAGATATGGAATACTGGGGTCTCATCTTCGATGCTAATCACAAGCCAACAGGTTTTGAGGGTAAGAACTACCCCTTCAGCTACTTGAAACAGAATGAGGACCGCGCTGTGTTCAATACGGAATTTTCCAAGCAGGTAACCCCTCGATGGCTTGTTCAGTTTGGTGGTGAGTATTCACACCGCTTCTTCGACCTGAACTTCCGCACGGCAGAGAACGTATATGAGCCCGTGTCGACTACGCCATATTACGCAACGAAGGACAATACGGGATTGGCAAGTATATTCTGGTCAAACCTTTGGAAGCCTGCCGACGATTTGAGCATCAATATTGGTGTTTCAGGCAGCTATTTCCTCCTTTCTAAGGACTTTAGTATCGAGCCTCGTGCCAGCATTAAATGGGAGCCAGGTGAGCGCCATTCAATTTCTCTCGGCTATGGATTGCACTCAATGATTGAGAAAATGGATGCTTATTTCTTCCGCAATGCTGATGGCACTATGGCTAACAAGGACCTCGGCTTCTCTAAGGCTCATCACCTCCTTGCTACATATATGTATAAGCTCGCAGACAACCTTAATTTGCGTTTCAATGCTTACTATCAGTATGGCTTTGACACCCCTGTGGGCATCAATGGTAGCACATTCTGTACGGTGAACCGTTTGTTCAATTATATTGAAGAGCCGTTGGTTAACGAGGGTAATACCCGTAACTACGGTGCTGACATCACCTTGGAGCACTATATGAGTCACGGCTTCTATGGGCAGGTGAACGGTTCTCTCTTCAAGTCTGAATATCGAGGACTCGACAAGAAGTGGCGTAACCAGTTGTATGACCGCGGCTATATGGTAAAAGCCTTGGGCGGTAAGGAATGGATGGTCGGTAAGGGTAACCAGAACGTGTTCAACGTGAGTATTAAGTACACGCTACAAGGCGGTCTCCGCCACACACCTATCGATGTAGCTGCAATGCAAGCTAATGTGGCTGCGGGCATCATCAATGATCAACCTATCTATAAGGAGGATGAGGCAATGTCTCTCCAGTTTGCCCCCACTAGCATTCTCGACCTTACGGTCAGCTATAAGATTAACCGCAAGAAGGTGAGTCATACTTTCGCCTTTGAAGGTGTAAACATTCTGCAGCACGAAGCACCCTACGCCGAGCGCTACGACTTCGTCTCAGGTCAGCTGCGTGCCGATAAGTCAGGAATCTCGCTGCCCAATATTTTTTATCGCATAGATTTCTAATACGCTCCCTGCATCATACAAAAAGAGCCAGCCGCTTTCACGAGTGGTTGGCTTTTTTTATTGTAGTTTTTACCACGTTTACAAAACGGTGTATTCGCCTGCAAAACAGCGTGTAATCACGCGGTTTTTGCTTGTAGTTGTTAATCTGAGTAAAAAGTAATATGTTGAAAAAATCAATACTCTAATTACAGTTTACTTTTCGATGCAGAGTTTTTTTTAACGCCCACGTAGAACTTTGTAAACAGTTGATACATAGTATATTGTGAAGTTTCGCCGAAGGGCAAAAGTTCGTTCGGGGGGACAGATAGGGGACTGCATTTCTGCAAAAAAACTAATAAAATCTGCAAAAACGCACTTTTTTTAGAATTTTTAGCATATTT
>JAZRQX010000007.1:0-23957 GCA_045650235.1 Alistipes sp.
TGCGCCAGATAACCCACACCCATCTGTGCGCGTCTATATACGGGCATATCGGTAAGCTCGCTCACCACGCCCTCGTCGTTTTCGAGGAAGATCTGTCCCTCGTTGGGCTTGATCAGACCCACTATCATATAAAAGGTAGTAGTCTTTCCGGCACCATTGGGGCCCAGCAGACCGACGATCTCGCCCTGCTTGACGTCGATGGTGACGTGATTTACTACGGTTCGCGACTTATATTTCTTTACCAGCTCGCTTGTGAATAGACGCATATTCGATGAAATTTTTCACAAAGTTATTATTTTTTCCAAAAAAATTCTTATCTTTGAATAAGAAAATAGTTTTTGAACTACATACAGACCGTATAGGACAAACATCGCGTATTTTTTTTAACGATGGAACAGCAACAGAGTTTATTGCATAACAAACTGAAAGAGTATTTCGGCTTCACCTCATTCAAGGGTAATCAGGAGGCTGTAATTCGTAACTTGCTCGAGGGGCGCGACACCTTTGTGTTGATGCCTACGGGCGGTGGTAAGTCGTTGTGCTACCAGTTGCCTGCGCTTATTATGGATGGTGTGGCAATCATCATCTCGCCCCTTATCGCCTTGATGAAGAATCAGGTCGATGCTATGCGCACGTTCTCTACCGAGTCGGGTATTGCCCACTTTTTGAACTCGTCGCTCAACAAGACAGCGATCAATCAGGTGCGTAGCGATGTTCTGGCAGGCAAGACCAAACTGTTGTACTTTGCCCCCGAGTCGCTCACAAAGGAGGATAATGTGGCATTCCTGCGCAAGATCAAAATTTCGTTCTATGCCATCGACGTGGCGCACTGTATCTCGGAGTGGGGACACGATTTCCGCCCTGAGTATCGCCGCATACGCCCCATTATCAACGATATCGGCCAGGCTCCGCTGATCGCTCTGACGGCTACGGCTACGCCCAAGGTGCAGATGGACATCCAGAAGAATCTGGGTATGACCGATGCTGCGGTCTTCAAATCGTCGTTCAATCGCTCGAACCTCTTTTACGAGATTCGCCCCAAGCATAATGCCGAGCGCGATATTATCCGTTTCATCAAGCAAAAATCAGGTAAGAGTGGTATTATCTACTGCCTGAGCCGCAAGAAGGTTGAGGAGCTCTCGGAGTTACTCGTTGCCAACGGAATCAAGGCGCTGGCCTACCACGCGGGTATGGATGCGCAGACGCGCGCCAACAATCAGGATGCTTTCCTTATGGAGCGGGTGGATGTAATCGTGGCGACGATCGCTTTTGGTATGGGTATCGACAAACCCGACGTGAGATATGTTATCCACTACGATATTCCCAAGTCGCTCGAGGGTTACTATCAGGAGACGGGCCGTGCTGGTCGCGATGGTGGCGAGGGCCACTGCCTTACCTTTTATTCTTATAAGGACATCCAGAAGCTCGAGAAGTTTATGCAGGGTAAGCCCGTTGCCGAGCAGGAGATTGGAAAGTTGCTATTGCTCGAGACTGTATCTTATGCCGAGAGTTCACTCTGCCGTCGCAAGACGTTGCTCCACTACTTTGGCGAGGAGTACACCGAGCAGAACTGCGGTTGCTGCGATAACTGCGTCAATCCCAAGCCCAAGGTCGATGCCAAGGCCGCTATGAAGTTGGCTCTGCAGACGCTCGAGGCTATTGGCGATAAGTTTAAGATTGACCATCTGTGTGCCGTTCTGACGGGTAAGGTTACGGCGCAGGTGAAGAGCTACGCCCACCACAAGATTAAGTTCTTCGGTCAGGGCGAGGAGCACGATGCCAAGTTCTGGGGAGCTGTTGTGCGTCAGGGACTTATTATGGGCCTTATCGACAAGAGTATCGAGAACTACGGCTTGATCTCGATTAACGATCGTGGCCGTGAGTATATCAATATGCCCAAGGCTGTCTCCATCACACTTGACCACAACTACGACGAGGAGGAGCGTGAGGAGGAGGCTATGGCAGCACAGATGGGCAAGGGTGGTGCCGCTGACGAAGAGCTCTTCTCGATGTTGAAGGATCTGCGCAAGAAGGTGGCCAAGAAGCACGACCTGCCGCCGTTTGTGATCTTCCAGGACCCCTCACTCGAGGATATGGCTATTCAGTATCCGATTACGCTTGAGGAGATGCAGAATATCTCTGGCGTAGGTGCGGGCAAGGCAAAGAAGTTTGGCGAGGAGTTCATCAAGCTCATCAAGGCCTATGTCGAGGAGAAGGATATCATCCGTCCGCAGGATATGGTCGTGAAGTCGGTTGCCAATAAGTCTGGAAATAAGATCTTCATTATCCAGTCGATCGACCGCAAGATGGATTTCGAGGATATTGCGCGTGCGAAGAATCTCGACTTCGACGAGCTGCTGAGCGACATCGAAGGTATCGTTAATTCGGGAACGAAGCTAGATATCTCGTACTACCTGGATCAGTATATGGACGAGGATAAGATCGAGGATATATACCTCTATTTCAAGGAGGATGCCGAGAGCGACTCGCTCGAGGATGCCATCGAGGAGTTGGGCTCGGATTATAGCGAGGAGGAGATCCGCTTGGTACGTATTAAGTTCCTCTGCGAAGTGGGTAACTAAAAGAGATCCCTCTTGTTATACAATTCCTAAAGCAATAAGAAGTGCCTGTCTAAAGTTGTTAAGACGGGCACTCTCTTTTTTTGTTTTCGAAAAAAGTGAGCGAATGTAGTCCAACCTCAGAAAATTTTACTTACCTTTGCCTCGACATTTCGAAGGGGTGCCTTACTATCAGGCTGAGATTATACCCATTGAACCGGATACGGGTAATGCCGAGACCGGGATAAGCGTAATCGACAAACATACCCCTTTTCAGTTTTTTTAACTTTTAAGATTAAAAACGATGAAAAGGATTTTTCTTTCATTCGCCGTAGTGGCTTCAGCCCTCGGCGTACGGGCACAGCAGCAGTCGCAGCCCGACTCAATCTCGCTCTACGATGAGATTCAGAAAATCGAAGTGGTAGCCACTCGCGCTACCGACCGAACCCCCGTAGCCTATACCAACCTGCGTAAGGAGGAGATCGCCCGCAACAATTACGGTCTGGACATCCCTTCGCTTTTGGCTCTTACGCCCTCGATGATTGCCACCAACGAGACGGGTATCGGCATCGGCGGAACATCGATTCGCTTGCGTGGTACGGATGCCACGCGACTTAACGTAACGATCAACGGAATGCCGCTCAACAACCCCGACTCCCATTCGACCTATTGGTACGACACGCCCGACGTGATCTCGGCCGTAGGCGATGTGCAGGTGCAGCGCGGAGCGGGTACCTCGACCAACGGAACGGGAGCTTTCGGCGGTGCGGTGAGTATGACAACGGCAGCTCCGCAGCTCGCCTTTGGAGGCGATGCTACCTTCTCTTACGGCTCCTACAACACCAACAAGCAGGCCATCCACATCGGATCGGGTCTTATCGACGACCGCTGGATGGTTGATGCGCGTCTTACGCACATCGGCTCGGACGGCTACATCGATCGCGGAGCGACGGATCTTAAGTCGTATATGTTGCAGGGAGCATATTACGGCCCGCGCACTACGGTGAAGCTCATCTCGTTCGGCGGTAAGGCTAAAACTTACCTCACCTATACGGGCGTAACGAAGCAGGAGATGGAGCTCTATGGCCGCCGTTACCACACCGAGGGACAGTATGAAACATCGCACGGTCCATACGTTCTGGCCGATGGCACGCACGTTGATTATTACGATGATCAAACCGACAACTATCTGCAAATCAACAATCAGTTGATCGTTAATCACCGCCTCTCGGATCGCTGGGCACTCTCGGCAACGGGATTCTACACCTACGGCTACGGATACTACAAGCAGTATAAGGATCAGCGTACGCTGCTCGAGTATATGAATATGGGTATTGACGATGCAGCCGTTGAGGCCGATATGATTCGTCGTAAAATTATGCGCAACCACACCGCAGGTGTGAACGGCTCGTTCACATACACTTCACCTCGTCTTACGCTCCTTTTGGGTGGCTCGTATCTCTACTACACCTGCCCGCACTGGGGCGAGCTGGATTGGGTTGATGGCTTCGGTGAGGCACAGATCGCAGGTCGCTGGTACGACAACGATGTCGATAAGCAGGATGCAAACCTCTTTGCAAAGGCTATGTGGCAGGCTACGGAGGGGCTGACGCTCTTTGCCGATCTGCAGTATCGTTACGTCAATTATAAGGCGTGGGGCGTGAACGACAATTTTGATTGGGAGACGATGCAGATGCAGCCCATCGACGTCGATAAGCAGTATAACTTCTTTAACCCCCGCGTGGGCCTGAGCTACTCTTTGGCCGAGCGCCATAAGTTCTTTGCCTCGCTGGCCATAGCGCAGAAGGAGCCTACGCGATCTGACTTCACCGACCGATATATGTTTGCCGACGACCAGACGCAGCCCTCGTCTGAGCTGCTCTACGACTATGAGGCGGGCTATGAGTACTCATCGCCGAAGTTGGCCATCGGAGCGAATTTCTACTATATGAAATATAAGGATCAGCTCATACCGACGGGTATGGTCAATGACAGTTCAGACGCGCTCAATGTCAATGTCCCCGATTCGTATCGCTATGGCGTGGAACTTACGGCAGCGTGGAAAACGGCGCGTTGGCTCACCATTGGCGGTAGTGCAACGCTTAGCAGCAATAAGATACGCAACTACGTCGATCTGTTGAGCGATAGCCCTACCTATGGTCAGAATCTCGGCGATATGACCATTGCCTATTCACCCGATGTGGTGGCCTCGGCCTATCTGGACTTTCACGCAGGAGGCTTCGAGGCGGTGCTGCGCACACAGCACGTCGGCAAGCAGTACTTCACCAACAACGAGATCGAGGCGCTGACGCTCGATGCCTATACGGTTACAAATCTCGATCTGGGCTATACGCTCAAAACCACTGCCGCGAAGAGTGTTCGTCTGGGCCTTGCGATCTATAACCTCTTCAATGTGGAGTATTGCAGCAACGGATATGGCTATTCGTATATGTGGGATGGTGTACGTTACGACGAGGCCTATTACTTCCCGCAAGCCCCGCTGCACGTTTTGGCAAACGTTACGGTGAATTTTTAATTAATTTCTACTATATACCTTTTTCGTAAATAAGGTAAACCCCGAAAACCCTGAAAATCATTCGTAAATAAGGTAAACCTATAAAAAATGGATTTTAAACTCGTTCTTCAAATCGTTGGTGTGGTCCTGGGACTGCTCTATCTCTATCTCGAATACAAGGCTAACATCTGGCTTTGGGTCGTAGGTCTTATTATGCCCGTCGTGCACGGTACGCTCTACTACCGCTCGGGCCTCTATGCCGATTTCTCGATGCAGCTCTACTATATCGCCGCTGGTCTGTATGGACTTATGATGTGGAGCCGCAAACCCAAAAAGAAGAGCGAGTCGCCACTCAAGATCAGTTTTACACCTATCGGGGTGTGGCCTAAGGCGTTTGCTATTTATGCACTTCTGCACGCGGCCATATATTGGTTGCTGGTTAGCTTCACCGATAGCACCGTTCCCTTCTGGGATTCGCTCTCGACGGCACTCTGCATCTTGGCCTACTGGATGCTTTCGCGTAAATATGTCGAGCAGTGGCTGGTGTGGCTGGCCGTTGATTTGATAAGCTTCGGACTCTATATCTATAAGGATATACCTCTTACGGCAGGACTTTATGCCCTCTATTCGGCTCTTGCCGTTGCGGGCTATCTGCGTTGGCGCAAGGCTGTGGAGGCTTAGTGTTATTTTCGGCGGTCGATGTGTGGCCGCCGATTTTTTTTCTGTGCGATAGGAAGTTTGTAAAAAAAGTATTACTTTTGCAGCCGAAAAAATGATGTGGAAGGATTTGGACTGCTTGCAACCACGAAAAAAATGCTAAACCAGCAACATTCAGCATACGACAGTCAAACTTCCATACGTTAATTGTTTATATCGAAAAACTAATTAAAGTATGGCTTTTTTATTTACCTCCGAGTCTGTTTCTGAGGGTCATCCCGACAAGGTGGCCGATCAGATTTCGGATGCAATTTTGGACGAGTTTCTTCGTCACGATTCTCAATCAAAAGTAGCTTGCGAGACGCTCTGCACAACGGGTTTGGTCGTAGTGTCGGGCGAGGTTAAGTCGCAGGCTTATGTAGATATTCAGGGTGTAGCGCGTCGCGTTATCGACCGCATCGGCTACAACAAGAGCGAGTATCAGTTCGATGCCGCATCGTGCGGAATCCTCTCGGCTATCCACGAGCAGTCGTCGGATATCAATCAGGGTGTTGAGCGCTCATCGGATGAGGAGCAGGGCGCTGGCGATCAGGGTATTATGTTCGGCTATGCCTGCAATGAGACCCGCGAGTTTATGCCCGCTACGCTCATCCTCTCGCACGTTATTCTCAAGGAGTTGGCCGTTATCCGTCGCGAGGGCGAGGTTATGACCTACCTGCGTCCCGATGCCAAGAGTCAGGTTACCATCGAGTACGACGAGTCGGGTAAACCCCTGCGCGTTCACACTATCGTTGTCTCAACGCAGCACGACGAGTTCGTAAGACCTACGGCCGAGCGCACGGAGAAGGAGGCTGAGCAGATGATGCAGCGTTTGATCCGTGACGATGTGAAGAATATTCTTATCCCTCGCGTGAAGGCTCGTCTGGAGCGCGCAGGAGACCGTTTGGCCGACTTGATTGGCGAGGAGTATATCCTGCACGTCAATCCTACGGGCAAGTTCGTTATCGGTGGCCCTCACGGAGATACAGGTCTTACGGGCCGAAAGATTATCGTTGATACCTATGGTGGTCGTGGTGCCCACGGTGGTGGCGCATTCTCGGGCAAGGACTCTTCGAAGGTGGACCGCTCGGCTGCTTACGCTGCCCGCCACATCGCTAAGAATATGGTTGCCGCAGGTATCGCCGATCAGGTTTTGGTTCAGCTCAGCTACGCTATCGGTATCGCCGAGCCGCTCTCGATTTATGTTGATACCTACGGTTCAAAACGCCCCGCCGCATTGGAGGGTATGAGCGATGGCCAGATTGCTGAGCATATCGGCAAGTTGTTCGACCTGCGTCCTGCCGCTATTGTTAAGCGCTTCGGCTTGATGAATCCTATCTTCGAGGCAACGGCTTCGTATGGACACTTCGGCAATCGCCCATACACCAAGTTGGAGAAGGTTTGGGAGAATGGCGTCGAGTGCGAGCGCGAGATCGAATACTTCGGCTGGGAACGTCTCGATGCTGTCGATCAGCTCAAGGCCGAGTTCGGATTGTAGCAATCAAAACATTATATGTTGTTTGTCGGGTTACGCGTTGTTGTAACCCGATTTTTTGTTTTGAACAATCTTCAGTGTGCTTTTATGAGAAAAACTCCCGACAAAAGAGGGAATTTGCACATTCTTTACTAATTTTGCGCAAAACTCATTGCCCCGATGCGTCAAATTGAATTACTATCGCCTGCAAAGGATTTCGAAGCGGCTCGTGCCGCTGTGGATCACGGTGCCGATGCACTCTATATGGGTGCTGCGCGGTTTGGTGCGCGTCGCTCGGCGGCCAACTCTCTGGAGGAGGTGGCTCGTGCGGTGGAGTATGCCCACCAGTATGGCGTGAGGGTTCACTCAACGCTCAATACCGTCCTATACGATGAGGAACTCGATGATGCCGAGCGTTTGGCGCGCGAGCTTATCGATGTGGGTGTTGATGCACTGATTGTGCAGGATATGGCCCTAAGGCGGATGAATCTTCCCATCGAGATGCACGCCTCGACGCAGGTGGGAACCATTGCACCCGAGCAGGCCCTCTTTCTTGAGCAGTGCGGATTCTCGCGCGTGATTCTGGAGCGAGCGCTTACATTGGAGGATATTCGTGCCATTCGTGCAGCTACCTCGGTCGAGTTGGAGTGTTTCGTGCACGGTGCGATCTGCGTGGGTTATAGCGGACGTTGTTTCCTGTCGCGCTCGACCTCGAATCGTAGTGGCAACAGAGGTGAGTGTTCGCAGCCGTGCCGACTGCCTTACGACTTGAAAGATGAGCGTGGCCGTACGATTATGGCGGGGCGACATCTGCTCTCGGTGCGCGATCTCGATCTTTCGGGTGAATTGGAGGCGCTGATTGATGCTGGGGTGGCTTCGTTCAAGATCGAGGGACGCCTGAAGGATGTGCGTTACATCAAGAATGTCGTGAGTCACTATCGTCGTGCGCTGGATGAGATTATCGCTCGACGCGATGACATCGTGCGCTCGTCGGTGGGGCGTAGCGTAGTGGAGTTTGAGCCCGATCCGCAGAAGAGTTTTACGCGCGGAGCGTCGCAGTATATGCTCTATGGCAAGCGTGCGGGTGTGGCCTCGTTCGATACGCCGAAGGCTGTGGGCGAGCCGATTGGCCGCATCGGTAAAGTCTTTCCGCGAGCCTTTATGCTGGAGGCGAAGGCCGATCTGGCACCTGGCGATGGAGTGTGTGTAATAGCCGGAGGAGAGCTCTTTGGAACAAATATAAACTCTGTCGAGGGAGATAAAATCACTCCCAACCGTATGGATGGAATCCGAGCGGGGGCGATGGTGTATCGCAACTACGACCACCGTTTCTCGTTGCAGTTGGACCGCTCGCGCACGACTCGAACAATCGACGCAAAGGCGCGCGTAGAGCTCTCGGCCGAGGGTGTGAAGCTGACGATGACGGATTGTGAGGGCGTGAGCGTGGAGCTTCAGCGCGAGGTGCAGCTTGGGATGGCATCCGATCCGCAGAAGATGGCATTGACGGCTCAGCGTCAGGTGGCCAAGAGCGGAGGTACGATATTTTCTGTCGTGGATGTCGAGGTGCTGGGTAGCGAGTTCTTTGCCCCTGCATCGCTGCTCTCGGACTTGCGTCGTGAGGCACTTGAGGCGTTGCGGCAGAAACGGATCGATCGCAAATTGCCGCATCGTATTCAGAATGATGATGACTCGGCGCGCTATCCCTATGCCGTGGTGTCGCGTTATGAGAATGTGACGAATCGTTTGGCCGAGGAGTTTTATCGCGCTCACGGAACGCCGCAGATTGAGTATGCACTGGAGACTAAGCCTACCGATGGCGAGCGAGTGATGATTTCGAGCTACTGCATACGTCGTGAGATTGGACAGTGTCTTAAGGAGCGTCCGACGCTCAAGGGCGAACTTTATATCGAGCACGGAGCGGCACGGTATAAGTTGGATTTTGATTGTGCTGCGTGTCGAATGTCGCTCGTTGATTGTAGTAACACTTTGCAGAAGAGATAATTAATATATGACACAATTACTTACACCCACTTTCCCCGATTACGAACTCATCGACTCGGGCGATTTCGAGAAGCTGGAGCGTTTCGGCCGTTTCGTAACGCGCCGACCCGAGCCGCAGGCCGTATGGCATCGCTCGCTCGACGAGAGCAAATGGCGCGAGTTGGCCGATGCATCGTTCCTGCGCACATCCTCATCAAAGAGCGATGAGCGTGGCGAGTGGCAGTGCCGACGAACGATGCCCGACCGCTGGACGGTGGAGTACAATTATGGCCAGATGAATCTTAGGATGCGCCTGGCGCTGACCTCGTTTAAGCACGTCGGTATCTTCCCCGAGCAGGCGGCGAACTGGAATTTTATCCACGACCGCATCGTTGAGCAGCGAGAGCGAGGTGTAGCCCCGAAGGTGCTCAATCTCTTTGCCTATACGGGCGGAGCGACACTTGCAGCGCGTGCGGCGGGAGCGGATGTTACGCACGTCGATTCGGTAAAGCAGGTGGTAACGTGGTCGCGCGAGAATATGGAGCAGAGCGGTCTGGAGGGTGTGCGATGGATTGTGGAGGATGCGCTGAAGTTTGTGCGTCGTGAGGTGCGTCGTGGCAATCGTTACGACGGCATTATACTCGATCCGCCCGCCTACGGACGTGGCGCTAATGGCGAGAAGTGGGTGCTGGAGGAGAATATTACGGAGATGTTGGAGTGTTGCGCTGCACTGCTCTCACCCGATCACGGTTTTCTGGTGCTGAATCTCTACTCGATGGGATTGTCGGCGCTGCTGGCTCGAACGGCTCTGCGCCAGACGTTCGGCACGACGGGCCACGAGGAGTTTGGCGAGCTCTATTTCTGCGACCGCGCGGGTAAGGAGTTGCCGCTGGGTACTTTCTGTCGTTTCAGTAGAATGAAGTAGTGGGATGGGGCGATACTTTGAACTTTTTCGATCGTTCTTTAAGATCGGAGTCTTCACCTTCGGTGGTGGCTACGCGATGATCCCGATTATCGAGCGCGAGGTCATCACGCGGCGTGGCTGGATCGAGGAGAAGGAGTTCTACGACCTGCTCACGCTGGCACAGTCGGCCCCAGGACCAATCTCGCTCAATACGGCCGTATTTGTAGGTTACAAGATGTACGGCTACCGAGGAGCACTGTCGTCATTGCTGGGTGTGGTGCTGCCATCGTTTTTGATTCTGTTGCTTGTGGCGATGTTCTTTTCGCAGATTCGCCAAAATCCCATTGTCGATGCTGCCTTTCGTGGAATGCAGCCCATCGTCGTGGCCATTATGCTTGCCCCCGTGCTGGGTTTTACGCGCGGTATGCATTGGTCGATGATGAGCGTGGCGGCGGCATTGGCGCTGGTGGTGTGGCACTTTGAGATCTCGCCCATATATTTTCTTATCGTAGGTGGCGTGGCGGGCCTTGCGTGGGCCGCAATTAGAGGAAAGGAGGTAGAGCGATGATCTATCTGCAACTCTTCATTAGCTACCTGAAGATCGGCTTCTTCGGTTTTGGCGGTGGCTACGCTATGCTGTCGCTCATTCAGAACGAGGTAGTGGTGCAGAATGGCTGGATGACCAATGCCGAGTTTGCCGATATTGTGGCCGTCTCGCAGATGACACCCGGCCCGATTGCCATCAATTCGGCGACCTACGTCGGCTATACGGTGGCGGGTTTCTGGGGCTCGGTGGTGGCGACCGTGTCGGTTTGTCTGCCTGCGCTGACGCTGATGATACTTATCACGAAATTCTTCCTGCGCCTGCATCGTAACCGTTATGTGAAGGGATTGATCGTAGGTATGCGTCCCGTTGTGGCGGGTATGATTGGTGCGGCGGTGTTGCTGCTCCTGTTTCCGCACGATGGCGAGAGTTTTAAGGATGTGTGGAGCTGGTTGTTGTTCGGTGTAGCATTGGTTGCATCGCACAAAAAGGTCAATCCGATTCTGCTGATTGTCCTTTCGGCGGTGGCAGGAGTAGTGATATATTATTTGCCAACTATATTATAGAGATATAATTAAAGGCGTAGGTTGTGACCTACGCCTTTTGTCTATTTAATCGTGAATACCACCAGTTCACTATCAGTTCCGATGCGGAACGGTGGGCCCCAGAGCGATAGCCCGCTTGATACATATACCGTCGTTTTGCCCCACTTCCTAAGGCCGTAGCTCTGCTCGAACATACTGTCGGTGATGTAGTTCAAAGGCCATACCTGGCCGTGATGGGTATGACCGCTGAATTGCAGATCGACACCCTGCGCACTCGCCTTTTGAAGGTCGTAGGGCTGGTGGTCGATGACAATTATCGGCTTCGAGGGATCGGTCTGTGCGACGAGCTTTGCGAGCGTCGAGCGCGAGCGGTTGGAGCGGTCTTCACGACCGATTAGCTGCACACCGTTGGGGAGTGTAATGACCTCGTCGCGCAGAAGTCGGATTTGCGTCTTTCGGATGAACTCAGCACTCTCATCAGCGCCGCTGAAATAGTCGTGGTTGCCGAGGGCCATATATACGCCCATCGGTGCGCGCAACTGATTCAGCTCCTCGTCCATACGGTCGCGATAGAGCGGGTAGAGCGAGTTGTCGATTAAATCGCCTCCGATGATGATGACGTCGGGATCCTGGGAGTTGATCATCTCGACGTAGCGTCTAAGGTCGCTCTTGCCTGTGCCTTCGCCGAGGTGAATGTCGCTGATGGCCACGACCTTGAGGGGTTGTTGTAGCCCCTTGCCCGTATTGACCTCGATATTCACAACGTCGGGATGGCGGTAGTTCCAATAACCATACGCCACGAGCACAAGGGTGACTCCGAGTGCCAGTGGAAAACCAAAGTTGAAAGTGGGTATGATGAGTCGTGCGATGTCGCAGACAGCCAAAATTAGTACCATATAGAGGATGAAGACCATCCACGACGATCCTGCGCGGAACAACATTCGAGAGAGGCTCTCGGGGATCTCCATATTGCGGGCCATCATAGCGAAGAAGAACCCGAGCGCAATGATCCAATAGATGATCGAGAAGAGCACTTTCCATATCGTCGGCACGGAAGAGAGGGTTTGCAGTGATCGGATGAAGATGTATATATTACCAAGCAGGTAGGCTACCATCATCAATAAAAAGTAGTATTGCATAGTCTTATATTTTTGTAGTGCGTGTTGACATTTGTCGCGGAACAAAATACAAAAAAATCTTGCAAAATATTAGAATCGCTGCACGAAAACGAAAAAAATCTACTTTTTAGTGAATTTTTTGCCCCGAAAATGTACTAAAAGTACAATCTGGCGCGTTATTCAAGTGTAATTATTGAATATTGATTAATTAAAATGGAGAGAGAATTATGAGAAAGTTATTTTTAATCGTAGCGGTATCATTTTTGTCGCTGGGAGTGGTTAGTGCTAACTCTAATCGTCCCATCAGTGTAGATAATTTACCTCAGAAGGCGCAGCAGTTTATCAAGAAATATTTTTCGCAGGTTAGCGTAACATATGCCACCGAGGATAGAGATATATTGTCGAAGGAGTATGAAGTGATGTTTGCCGAGGGTACGAAGGTCGATTTTTCCTCTAATGGTGAGTGGAAGAGCGTAGAGTGCAAGGGCGTGGCAGTCCCGGCCGGCGTTGTTCCTCAGCAGATAAATGAATATGTGAAGCAGAACTATTCTAATGCAAAAGTAGTAAAAATAGATCGTGATCGTAATGACTACGAGGTGTCGTTGTCAAACAGATTGGAATTGACATTTAATAAATCTTTCCGTCTGGTTGAAATTGACGATTAACACGTTTTGTGATAGAATTATGTAAGATGAAGGTGTCCAAAATTTCGGACACCTTCATCTTTTTCTATTCGTATTTCACCTGCACTGGTTCCTGCTTGGCTGCCTTCACTATGTCGTAGGGCGAGACCTCAACGCGACCTCGCACCAGCTCAGGAATGTTGAACGAGTAGAGTAGATAGTCGTATGAGTCAGGATCCTCCTGCGGCAGGAGGAAAGGCTTTGCAGGACGTCCATCCTCGCCGATGTGGCAGATGTAGGGGAGTGTGTAGAGCGAGTTGTCGCGGCGGCTGCTCACCACAACCCAGTCGCTGCCGCTGCTCCACGAGTGGTAGCTCTCGGTGTCGGGGCTGTTCAGGGCGCTCATATCTATGCTCTGGCAGCTCTCAACATTGATCATTCGTATCTCGGCATCAGAGTGCCAGATTGGGAATTGCCCGTAGGCAGTCTCGGTGTACATCATATAGCGGCCATCGGGCGACAGGCGCGGGAAGGTGTAACTCAGCGAGTCGGCTCTTACCAGCGTGTCGATAGGCCCGCGGATCTCGCCCTTCTCTGCATCGAACTCCACGCGGCAGAGGTTGTAGCGCACCTTGTCGTAGTTGTCGGGCATTTCGGTTGCGGGTGCACTACAGAAGTAGAGGTAACGGCCATCGGGCGAGAACGAAGGGAAGGTCTCGAAATTATCCTCCGACTGAATCGAGGCCTTCGAGAGAATCTTGTGCTGCTCGACATCATAGACCACAATATCCGAGCGAAGGTCCCACACCTCTATTTTCTTATCCGTTGCGTGGAAGAATTGGTGGATGGTATTGACTGACGTTGTGATGTAGCGTCCCGAGGGGTGCCAGTAGGGGTATGTGAGGTTGCTGATCGTTTGGTCGGTCTGGGTGTTAAGGCGCTCAATGTCACCATCCTGCACGATGTAGGTGCCGCCATTCGATGCGCGCATATGGAACATCATCTGCTCGGGGTTGCCTCCAGCGAAGGAGTGGCAGTTGATGCAGTTGTAGCCGACCATATTGTTCTGGATAATAGGCTCTTGATCGAAATTCTCCAGGTTACGCTGGTAGATTCCCACGATGTGCCACTTCTCATAGCCGGGCTCAATGAGGCGATAGACCAAGTGCGAGTCGATGGCGCGGTCGCTAACGTAAATCTTAAAGGGTTGCCACTGCTGCCACTCGCCGTCGCTCTGCGTGAATAGCGTTAGTTCAATTTCTCCTCCTCGACTCTTTTCGAGTAGTTCGCGCCACTGCTTTTCGCTAAAGCAAATCTCGCCCTTGCCCGAAGCCTTGACGACGCCATCCGCGCCCTTCACTTCGGCATAGCAACGCTCGGCCTCGCCCTCGAAACGGAAGTTGAGCGGGGCGATGTTGTGAGGGATGGTAACATCGGTGTAGTTGGGAAAAATTGCAGGCTTTGCACTCTGCTGCACGGCTCCATCGGGACGGCTTGTGGTGCCGCAGGCGAAGAGCAGGAGCGGGAGCAAAAAAAGTAATATTTTGATAGATAGTCTCATATTATTGTTCATTTACAGGCATTTGGGGTGTTTGGACATATTGCAGATAGTAGAAATATGTATCGCCATA
Source organism: Alistipes sp. (assembly GCA_045650235.1). Taxonomy (GTDB): domain Bacteria; phylum Bacteroidota; class Bacteroidia; order Bacteroidales; family Rikenellaceae; genus Alistipes. The sequence goes on from JAZRQX010000007.1 coordinate 14,589, forward strand.
CATCTTTCGCATTGACTCGGCATCCAGACGCTGCATCGACTGCGAGAACGAGGCAAAACGCTTTTGAACTGCCTCATCAACGCCAAACTCTGCGGCCTCCTGCTGTGTGATCTCGCCTACGGCCATACATACACACAGAGCCTCCCGGTAGAGCTTATCGATCGGCTGGCCCTTCATCGGGCGGATGTAAGAGAGGAAGTTGGGCAGATCCTTGTAGGCGAGCGTGAAGGCCATAAGGTAATCAAAGGCAGCCTTATTCTCGGGACGGTCGATGATGAGTGCCTCGACAGCGAGCGGGAAGGCCTTTTGCATATCGTGCATATTGTCGGTTGTGGGGGCTAATGAGCGCTTCTGCGCAATCCAGTCGGTCTGGGCGGCAACGTCGGGGTTGAGCAGAGGGCGCTGCGCGGTGGCCCACTTGCTCAGGCGGGGATAGTTTTCCAAAATCTTGATGAACTTCTCGGCTACCTCCATCTCTCCCGTCACCAGGTAACTCTCCACCAGACGCTGCATCAGTCGGGGCTGTATGCTGCGACGCGAGCCGAGTGTTCCGATGAAAGCGGTGCGCTGGGCCGTATTGACGTGGCCAATACGCCAGGCTACCTCGCTGGCCTGAATGTTCTGGATGTAGAACTTAACATCGGTGGGGTAGAGGCCCTCGATACCGAACTGCGGCGTGTAGGTAAAGTCGCTCAGCAGGGTGCCATTGTACGATGCGGCGAGATTGACATATACCAGCGCCTCGAAGCCTCGAACACCGTTGTGGTGGTAGTGGTCGGTGATTTTCTGCCACTCCCCCTCGCGGGCGTAGTAGTCGTAGCGGTAGGCCTGCTCCATAAGATCGTGTTTAAGGAGGATGCAGGCTGCAATTGCTGCTACGAGCGTTCCGAAAGTAATGCGCGTGCAGAGCTGCTTGCTCTTAATCAACGTCTTATCGCGCAGAGCGTAGGCTACAATGGCAATAGTGGGGTAGGCCAGTCCCATTACGATCAATACGGTTGGGAAGGCGGCCTCAGGATGTGCGAGATGCTTGCTTAAGAAAGCCTCGCGCAAGGGCATCGGGTAGAGCATATTCATCGCAATGAGTGGCAGTAACGCACTGAGTGCGATGGCCAATGCTGGAATGGCATAGCGGCGCGAGCTTGTGATTTCATAGACCGATATGAGCAAGGCCAAGATGAAATGTGCGGGAGCGGCCAACTGATATGTCGCAACGATGGCCACAAGGCCCACGACGTAGCGTATCTTGTTGTGTTTTATGCGAGTGTAGGCCATCGCCGAGGTGAGGGCTACGCAGAGCGTAATGATGTGCGCAATAGACTCTTGCTGAAAGCATAGTACCAGAAATGCGGGCGCTACGGCCAGAAGCATACTGCACTTCGCTCCGCAAGCAGACATAAATCGATGAAATGCCCACGATGCGAGCGCCAGCAGCAGCGAAATGATCACTCCAGCGCAGAGTGGATAGTAGAATGCCATCGATAGGAATTCAGTCGCATATTCGGTCAAGCCACCCACCTCGCTGAGATGCTGGAGTAGATAGGCTTTGGTGGTCTGGAACATCATATACTGCTCCATAAAGGCGTACCAATATCGGAAGTTAAGTTCGATAAAGAGTGCGCTACCGATGGTGAAAATCAGAAGTATAATCAGATTCTGTCGGTTTCTCATTTCGATGAAAATGGTATTTTAATGCGTAAAGGTAACGTTTTTTATCATATTAAACAACAACTTTTTGACGGTCTGTCCAAAAGTGTTCCTCGGATTGAGTTTCGCACGGCTTTTGCTGTGTGCAGATGGGCGAAATATTGGAGCAAAATGGCTCAGTTTTGAGGTGGTTGAGGCGGCTAAGAAGGGTTTTGATTTAGGTTTCGAGTTTTTCGTTTAAAATAAATAATGGTTTTAGAATGAAATTGTGTGGTTTTATTTTGAAATCTATCATTTTATGCACTACCTTTGTAAAATAATACAAAACAATAACGAAATTATCAGATGACCAAGCAATTCGATGTGATAATTATTGGCGGTGGCGCTACGGGTGCTGGTGTTGCGCGAGATTGCTCGCTGCGAGGACTCAAAGCGTTGCTTCTGGAGCGTGGCGATATTGCTACGGGTGCTACGGGACGCAATCACGGACTGCTGCACAGCGGTGCGCGCTATGCCGTTACGGATCGCGAATCGGCTGAGGAGTGTATCAAGGAGAATATGATCCTGCGCCGCATCGCCCGACACTGTGTCGAGCCTACCGATGGACTCTTCATAAGTCTGCCTGAAGATGGACTGGAGTTTCAAGCCAAGTTCATTGAGGCGTGTCTTGCTGCAGGTATTCGTGCCGAGGCGATCGATCCGAAGGAGGCGCTGCGTATGGAGCCGTCGGCCAATCCTGCGATGATTGGCGCGGTGCGAGTGCCCGATGGTGCGGTTGATCCGTTCCGCCTGACGACAGCTAATTTGATCGACGCGAAGGCGCACGGCGCTCAGGTTAAGACCTATCACGAGGTGCTGGACTTCGTGCGCGAGCAGGATCGTATCGTGGGTGTAACGGCGCTGGATCGCCGCACGGGCCAGAAGCAGGAGTATCGTGCGCAGATTGTGGTTAATGCCGGAGGAATCTGGGGCCACGACATTGCTCGCAAGGCGGGTGTTACGATCAATATGTTGCCTGCGAAGGGTTCGTTGTTGATCTTTGGTCATCGTGTAAATAATATCGTGCTGAATCGTTGTCGCAAGCCTGCCGATGCCGATATTTTGGTGCCGGGCGATACCATCTCGCTCATCGGTACAACGTCGAGCAAGGTGCCCTTCGACGAGGTTGATAATATGTATGTTACGGCCGATGAGGTTGATCTGTTGCTGCGTGAGGGAACAAAACTTGCCCCATCGCTGGCCCATACGCGTATCCTGCGAGCCTATGCGGGTGTGCGCCCTCTGGTTGCGTCGGATGATGATCCGAGTGGCCGTAGCGTGAGTCGCGGAATCGTGGTGCTGGACCACGCTGTGCGCGATGGCGTGGAGGGATTCATTACCATCACGGGCGGTAAGCTGATGACCTACCGACTGATGGCCGAGTGGACAACCGATCTTATTTGCAAGAAACTCAATGTCGCCAAGAAGTGCGTAACGGCTGATGAGCCTCTGCCTGGTTCGCGTCAGGAGGAGCAGAAACTCTCGAAGAAATTACACGCCATCCCCGTTGCACAGCGCGAGTCGGCAATCAACCGTCACGGTGAGCTGGCCGAGCGCGTGAATAGCACCTCGGCAGCGAAGCGTTCGCTCGTGTGCGAGTGCGAGGAGGTGTCGGTTGGTGAGGTGGAGTATGCGCTCAACGAGTTGGATGTGCATAATCTGGTCGATCTGCGCCGCCGTACGAGAGTAGGTATGGGAACTTGTCAGGGCGAGTTGTGCGCTTGTCGTGCTGCGGGATTGATGCCCGAGGCGGGAAAGTATTGTACGCGCGAGGCGAAGCAGGATCTTACGGATTTCCTTAACGAGCGCTGGAAGGGTATGGCTCCCGTTGCGTGGGGCGATACGTTGCGTGAGAGCCAATTTACGACGTGGCTTTACGATGGAGTGTGTGGCTTGAAGAATCAGAAAAATACCATATAAAATGAAGTTCGATACAGTAATCATAGGTGGTGGTCTCGCGGGCCTTGTCTGCGGAATTTCGCTTGCCAAGAGCGGTCAGAGGTGCGCCATCATATCGTCGGGACAGAGTGCGCTGCACTTCTCATCGGGCTCGCTCGATCTGTTGTCGCAGCTGCCCGATGGCAGTGCGGTGGAGTCTCCCACGAAAGCCATTGAGGAGCTGGCGAAGCAGTCGAAGGAGCACCCCTATGCCAAGTTGGGTGCGGAGCGTTTTGCGGAGCTGGCAGAGCAGTCGAAGGAGCTTTTGCAGTGGGCAGGCGTGGATACGGTCGGTAGTTCGGAGTGTAACCACTATCGCCTGACACCCGTTGGAGTGCTTAAACCGACGTGGCTTACATTCCGGGGGTATGTCAATAGCGATGTGGCTACTGGCCTAAAGTGGAAGCGTGTGGCATTGTTCAATGCCGAGGGTTTCCTCGACTTCTATCCGCAGTTCCTGCGCGATGAGTTGCGAGCTTTGGGTACGATATGCGAGGTGCATACCTTCAACCTCCCCGAGCTGGAGCAGATTCGCCAGAATCCCACCGAGATGCGTTCGGCAAATGTGGCGCGACTGTTCGACAGCGACGAAGCTATCGATGCCTTGGCCGAGATCATTCGCTCGCAGATGGGTGATGTTGAGGCGGTGTTGCTGCCTGCCGTTTTGGGTGTTGATTGCCACGATGGAGTAAAGCGTCTTGAGGAGCGCCTCGGCTTGGAGGTTGCTGTTGTGGCTACGTTGCCTCCGTCGGTGCCCGGATTGCAGGTGCAGACGCTTCTGCGTCGATATTTTCAGGAGCTGGGCGGCGTGTATCTGCCGGGTGATACTGTGGTCGGGTATAAGGCCGAGGACGATCGCATCGAGGCTGTTTATACCTCAAATCACGGCGATATAGGCTTTCGTGCCAACGACTTTGTGCTGGCTACGGGCAGCTTCTTCAGCGGAGGTCTTGAGGCCGACAATGAGAAGGTCGTAGAGCCCCTGTTTGGCGTGGATGTAGTTTATGATGAGAATCGCCAGAAGTGGTATGATCGAGATCTGTTCAAGGCGCAGGGCTATGAGAGCTTTGGTGTTCGATGCGATGAGAATTTCAATGCGCAGAGAGCCGGTCGTACGGTGGATAATCTTTATGCTGTTGGTGCTTGCCTTGCAGGATTCAATGGTATAAAGGATGGTTGCGGAGCGGGAGTATCGATGCTCTCGGCGCTACACGTAGCGGATGTAATTAATAAGAAGAAGTAGAGATGGCACAGCAGAGTGAATTCAATTTCGAGCAGTGTATAAAGTGTACGGTCTGCACGGTATATTGTCCCGTCGCGGCGGTCAATCCGCTCTTTGCGGGTCCCAAGCAGGCGGGCCCCGATGGTGAGCGTCTGCGACTGAAGCACCCGGGATTCTACGATGAGTCGCTGAAGTGGTGTCTCAACTGTAAGCGTTGCGAGGTGGCTTGCCCATCGAATGTGCGCATTGGTGATATAATTCAGGCGGCACGCATCAAGCATAGCAAGAAGCGTCCGGGCCTGAGAGAGTTTATGTTGGCCAACACCGATCTGGTCGGCTCGCTGGCATCGCCTTTCGCTCCGGTGGTGAACTTTGCCGTTGGTCTGAAGCCTACGAAGATGGTGATGGATAAGATGGTGGGTATCGACCACCGTCGCACCTTCCCCAAGTATGCCTTCGGCACGTTCGAGGGTTGGATGAAGCGCCAGCGTCGTAAGCAGGCGAAGTTTGCCCGTCAGGTGAGTTTCTTCCACGGCTGCTACGTCAATTACAATAACCCGCAGCTGGGTAAGGATTTCGTCAAGGTGATGAATGCGTTGGGCGTAGGTGTACAGATGCTCAAAGGCGAGAAGTGTTGCGGTGTGCCCCTGATTTCGAACGGACTGATCGACAAGGCCCACCGTCAGGGAGAGCATAATACAGCCCTGATACGCGAGTCCGTTGTGGAGAAGCGTCTGCCCGTTGTGGCGACCTCTTCGACCTGTACGTTTACGTTGCGCGATGAGTACCCCCACCTGCTCGATATCGACAATAGCGATGTGCGAGATGGCGTGGAGATGGCAACGCGATATATCTATCGTCTGATCGAGTCGGGCGAGGTGCAGCTACGCTTTAAGAAGAGCGTGCGCCCCCTGCGCGTGGCCTACCATACGGCTTGCCACGTCGAGAAACTCGGCTGGTCGTACTATTCGCTTGAGTTGCTGCGAATGATCCCCTCGGTGGAACTCGTGGAGCTTGATTCGCAGTGTTGTGGTATCGCGGGAACGTATGGCTTCAAGCGCGAGAACTATCCTACGTCGCAGTCTATCGGTGAGAGCCTGTTTGCGAAGATCGAGGCCTCGGGGTGCGATGTGGTATCGACCGACTGCGAGACCTGCAAATGGCAAATCGAGATGTCCACCTCGAAGGAGGTCATCCACCCGATCTCAATTCTCGCCGAGGCATTGGAGTAGTGAGGCTGTTGCGTAAGTGAACATCATCCATTGATGCGATATGAATAAACGAAATTGGTGCGTACAGGAATCCCTACACGCACCAATTTTTGTGTATAGACTATTCTCTTACTTCTTGCTCAAACTTAAGATTACAGTGAAAGTCTCGAAAGTATCCATAAACTCCTTCTCGAGTGCGGCAATCTGAGCGGCATCGAGCTTCAAGCCTTCGTTCTCCTTCTCTACGAGGTCAACCATACCACCCAACCAAGCTGCCTGCTTCGGGATGATGATGAAAAGGCGGTCACCATCCTCATCAGGGAACGAAGTTGCATTTACCTTATAAGTATCGCTTCCTTCATAGAGATTGAAAACAAGGTTGTTGCCATTCAGGGTGTAATTCTTTACCTTTGCCTCACCATCGAGTGTGTGGTTGAGCTTACCATCAGCTGCGAATGTAGCATCGTCAAAGAACTTCTTCATCACATCGATAATGCGGTCACCATGCATTGCATCTACTTGGATATAGTTCTCACCATTGAAAAGAACACCTTCGGGCAGCTGAAGTGCGGTCTTGCCTTCGGCAGGTACTACTCTTACTGCTGAGTTCAAATAAGTATAGTTACCCTTGATGTCGAAAGAGTTCTTTACGCGGTAGTTAACTCTATCACCAAATTCAGGATCGTCCTTAAATATAAATCTGTCATTGGCCAATTCAACTTTGTTTTCATATATTTTGCCATCAGCTCTTGTCAGTGTCAGATTGTTACCTTGCAAAACATAAGTTCCATTGAATTGCATCCATCCGGTTTTTTGATCATAACCAACTACTCCAAAAGTAGCATCGTCTTTATAATCCAAATACATGCTCGCCTCCGGCGTAAAGTTAAACCACTTACCCACAATCAACTGCGGATAGTCCTTATAATCATCCATATTATCTTTCTCGCAAGCGCTGAATGCAAATGCGATCACTGCAGCCACAAGGGCCATTCCAAACATTCTGAAAGTCTTCATTGTTGTTAATGTTTTTATTGTTATACTGTTGATTTATATGCACAAAAATGGCGTTACTGCTCGTGAAAAGCAGTAACGCCAAATACATCCGCGGAATATCCGCTAACTATCTGATTATGAGTATGTTTATAGGGGGGGGGTAAATATTGCAAGCAACGACTCCTCTGCCATTGCATAGGAGATAGTGCTGCTAAAATATGTCGCAAAAAGACGATTCATTACCCTAATTCCTGAAATTTTGACCTACAAAGGTAGAAAAATTTTTGATACTGATGTTATAAGTGGTGATTTTTTTGCTTATCTAATCATTTGCACAGCCTTTTGCCACAGGGCGTCAAACTCCGATGGCGAATACTCTACGGTCAGAGCTGCGATGTATCCGTCGGGGTCGATCAGAAACACCCGCGGAACGTACATCGTCGCATACCGATTGTATATCGACTTGTCGGGATCTATGCCGAAGCTGCAATCAAGCCCAAATTGGCTTACAAATGCCTCCGTAGCCTCTCGACTCTCGCCGCGCGAGATAGCCAAAATATTGAATGGCGCGGGTTGCTCCGCGCAACGACGTGCAATATCCTCGAACTGCGCGCGACAGTCGGAGCAGGTGGTCGAGAGGAAGACAAGCATTAGCGTTGTGCCTCGCAAGTCGGATAGCTCAATCTTGCGCCCATCGAGCAGCTCGACCGAGAATTTTGGGGCCAGCTGGCCGATGCTAACCAGCGTAGATTCTTCGTGCGAGGAGTGCTCGTCCTTCACGCATCCCACAAGGAGAAGGGCTGCGAGGATTGGTATTAATAGGCGTAGATATTTCATTTGAGTGCGATTTTACACGTTCAGCGTTCCCTCCACCCACTCGCCGCAGGCCATTACGCCGCGTAGGTTGAGATCTCGGTCGAGCAGGACAATGTCGGCATCCTTGCCCACCTCGAGCGAGCCTTTGCGGTCGTAGATACCCATAATGCGGGCAGGGGTCTCGGAACTCATCCTTACGGCATCTGCGAGCGGTATGCCCGCTTGCTGCACCATTGTGCGCCAGAGACGATCCATCGTGGCAATACTTCCCGCCAGAGCCGAGCGGTCGGAGAGCTTGCATACGCCATCCTCGATTATCACGCGCTTGTCGAACAGCTCGCCGCTGTCGCTGGCAGTACATCCCATCGCATCGGTGACAAGGCACGTTCGCTCCACGCCCTTGAATTTGTGCACCATACGCAGAATTGCTGGCGGAACGTGGATGCCATCGGCAACGAGCTCGACTGTGATGTCGTCGAGGAGGTAGATGCTCTCGATGGTACCCTCGTACTTGAATTCACGACGTTTGTGTACGCCCGTCATAGCATTGTAAAAGTGCGTGGCGTGACTATATCCCGCCTCGTATGCTGCCTTGATCTGATCGTAGCCAGCTGTGGTGTGAGCGATCGATGCGACGATACCCTTCGATGCGAGGAGCTGTCCGAACTCCAGCGCGCCAGGAAGCTCGGGCGAGGCGTCCCAGCGCTTGATGCAGTCGCTGATAGCGAGTAGCGAGGTGTACTCCTCGACGTCGGGGTTCTTGATGTATTCGGGAATCTGCCCGCCCGCCATCGTAAGGTTGAGGTAGGGGCCTTCTATGTGGAGTCCCATAATTGGCGAGTTCTCCTCGGCCATAAGTTTCGTGGTTGTGCGGATTGCCTCGGCCATCATATCGCGACTTGCGGCCGCAAGGGTGGGGTAGAGGGCTGTCGTTCCGTGACGCATATGTGCCGCAATGGCTGTGCGGAAGGCCTCCTCGCTACACTCCAGAAAGTCGTGCCCACCGCCGCCGTGCAGATGTAGGTCGATGCCACCGGGGATGATGTATGCGCCTTTTGCATCGATGATGTTGATTTCCGCCTCGGGCGAGTCGGGTGTCTGGGTGGGTAGTGTTGTGCCGTTTTCGATGCTGACGATGCGGCAGCCATCGATTTTTATCGTTGCGCCGTCCATCCAACCAGCGGGGGTCAGTATCGAGCCATTTGTGATGAGTGTTAGCATTTTATGAAGGCGGGTGTTAGTTATTTGATTAATTCGAATAATTTTTTCACCATAAAATTACAAAAATTTTTCAAAAAATGTTTGCAAGAGTCAAAAAAACACTCTATATTTGCACTCGCTTTAAGACACGAAGCATATACGATGGTGCCATAGCTCAGTTGGTAGAGCAAAGGACTGAAAATCCTTGTGTCCCCGGTTCGATTCCTGGTGGCACCACAGCAAAGAAAAGCAAAACAACGTAAAATCCTGATTTTCAACGAAAATCGGGATTTTTTATTT
>JAZRQX010000008.1:0-43573 GCA_045650235.1 Alistipes sp.
CTGAGCATCACAGCCACGAGGGCCATTCCAATCATTCTGAAAGTCTTCATAATTACTCTGTTTTTTTAATTGTTATGTTTATTGATATGTAAGCACAAAAAGGGCGTTACGGCTCACGATAAGCCATAACGCCAACTATAATATGGTGTATATCCTCTAACTATTTGATTATTAGAATATTGAGTGATGGGGGGGATTTGTGGCACACGATGCAACGACTGCACAAGAGGTGCAGTTCACAGCATTGCGGTATGTCGCCAAAAAGTTATTCATAGCCCAAGTCACTAAATTTCAATGTGTAAAGGTAATACTTTTTGTGATACATCGTATCACAAAAAGTGATTTTTTACCTTAATTATACTTAATTTATACTACATAGAAGACTACACGCAAAAGGGTAAAATCAACGCTTAAACCATTTTTGTACAAAAAGTCGTTTCACAACGCAACTAACTAATTTGTTGTAAATAAACAAAATCGGCGGTGAAATAAAATTCACCGACGAAAAAGTGCTACCCTGAAAGGGATGGCTCTTTTTTTATCTATGAACTTTTTTCCATCCTAACAAAAAGTTTTGTACGCAATTTGTAATGTATAATCCGAACATTTAATTTTTTAGGTTATGGATAAACATACAAAAGACGACAAGAAAACCTCTACAGCCGAGGATAAAAAGCCCGACTCAGGTTGCTGCAAAACCACCGACAAAACCTCTTGCTCAACCCCCAAAACCGACCACAAAAAGTAGTCGCACAAAAAATCCCGAAGTCGGAAGACTTCGGGATTTTTTATTTTCTTTGCGAAAATTACTCCACGCTCATCGCCGTGTGCAACTTCTTCTTCGGTGTCTTCAGCACCTTGTCAATCGCCTCACACACCATCGGCTCCATCACCGTGCGGTAGCACTCCAGGTTGGGGTGGCAGGTATCGCGGCTCCACTTCGCGGGCAGGCCTCCCTTCTCGTCAGTCAGAGCGGGGTAGTAGTTCAGGAAGTGAATACCAGCCTCTTTTGCATACGCCTCGAGCATCTTATTCAGATCGCGGATAGGCTGCGCGGGTGATATCTCCTTGCGCCATCCAAACACCGACGTAGGCGTAATCGAACACAACACAACCTCGATCCCGTTCGCCTTTGCCAGCTCGCACATCGAGATGATGTTACCCAGCGTATTCTCGGGCGCAATGTATCCGTTGTTCTGTGCCACGTCGTTCGTACCTGACAGAATCACCACGCAACGGGGATTCAAATCAATCACATCACGACGGAAACGCACCAGCATCTCCGACGAAGTCTGACCGCTGATGCCGCGACCGACGAAGTTGTTTTTCTTGAAGAACTCGGGGTCCTGCGAAGCCCAGCCGTCGGTGATCGAGTTACCCATAAACACTGCATCGGGACGCTCTGTAACCTTCTCATTTGCTTCTGCATAGCGATAGAATTGTGCCCAATCCGTCTTTTTGTCCTGCGCCATTGCGGTGAGTGTAGCCACGCACAGCGCCACTGTAAATAATACTTTTCTCATAGTGGTAAAGTTAGATTAATTCGTTTTCGGATATTACAAATGTACAAATTTATAACTCAATATCCTTAATCTTTGGTCGAAATTTATTAATTTTGCGCAGATAGAAACCGAATATAACTACCATATGGAAAATTTCAAACCTACGGCCTACACCCTTCAGTGTGTGGCCACCGAGCGTCAATTTGAGGATACAGGTTGGGTACTCGAAGATAAGGAGTGTGGCGAACCTTCGTTGGTAAGAGCCATCTACGAGAATAAGAAGTTGCAGCTTCGCGGCGAGGAGTATGGCTTCTACACCTTCTGCGATTGGTTGCCCATCAAGCGTCTTTTGCAGGGCTCGGCCGCTCCCGTTACCTACCGTAGCGAGGGCTTGGCTAAGCATTTGGGCCTTGAGAATCTTTACATTACTCTGAACGGCTACTTGCCTCGTCACGGTGCGAAGATGTCCACCTGCTCATTCAAGGAGACCGAGGCGTATAGCGTCTGCGGACGTATGGATGCCACGAACGACCGTATTCTGGTTGTTGCCTCGGCAGGTAATACGGCTCGTGCCTTTGCTAAGGTCTGCTCGGAGAATAATATCCCCTTGCTGTTGTCTGTTCCCGCCGACAATCTCTCGGCTCTGTGGTTCGAGAAGCCTATCAATCCCTGCGTGAAACTCATCGCTTGCGAGCGTGGTGGCGACTACTTCGATGCTATCCACCTGAGCGATCTGGCCCTTAAGTCGCCTCGCTTCTATGCCGAGGGCGGTGCCAAGAACGTAGCACGCCGTGACGGTATGGCCACCACAGTACTCTCGGCTACAACCACCATCGGCCGTATTCCCGATTACTATTTCCAGGCTGTTGGTAGTGGTACCGGCGCTATTGCCGCGTGGGAGGCCAATATGCGCCTTATTGAGGATGGCTCGTATGGAAGCAATACGATGAAACTTATGGTGTCACAGAACGCCCCCTTCGTTCCTATGTTCGATGCGTGGCGTGCCGACTCTCGCGCAATGCTTCCCTACGATGCCGACAAGGCTCGTCGCGATGTAGCTATCATCGATGCCAAGGTGCTCTCAAACCGCAAGCCCCCTTACGGAATCAAGGGTGGTCTGTACGATGCACTGAAGGCTACTAATGGCGAGATTTTGGTCGCCACCAATGCTCAGGCACGCAAGGCTGCCAAGCTTTTCGAGGAGTTGGAGGGTGTCGATATCCACCCCGCAGCGGCAGTCGCTACAGCTACACTTATTAAGGCCGTGCAGGATGGCAAGGTTGAGAAGGAGGCTACCATTATGCTCAACATCACGGGCGCAGGTGAGGAGGCTTTCAAGGCCGAGCATAAGACCTACGCTCTGGAGCCTACGAAGATTTTCCCGCTCAACGCTACCGCCGACGATGTTGTAGCCGCGGTCGAGGCTATGTTTGAGTAGTGATGAGAATGTGTTAATGAGAATATAGAGATGTTATACCCAATAAAATTTATCCCTCGCCTCAAGGAGCGTCTTTGGGGCGGCAAGGAGCTGCTGCAGCGCGTGAAGGCTCACTCGGGAGCTAAGATAAATCCCGAGCTCGCCTATGGCGAGAGCTGGGATCTCTCGGCTGTCGAGGGCGAGGAGTCGAAGGTTGCAAATGGCTTTTTGAAGCGAAACACCATCGAGGAGATCATCGAGGTCTATATGGGCAATCTGATCGGAGAGCACAATTACGACCGCTACGGCCTGACGTTCCCTCTTCTGATCAAGAGCCTCGATTGCCACGATGTCCTCTCCGTTCAGGTGCATCCCGACGACGAGCTTGCTATGGAGCGCCACAACTCTTATGGCAAGACCGAGATGTGGTACGTCGCAGGTTGCGAGCCGGGAGCTGCATTGTACGTTGGTTTCAAGGATCGTTCAATTACGCGCGAGGAGTACCTCGCCGCCGTCAATGAGGATCGCCTCGACGAGGTGCTCAACCGCGTGGAGGTGAAGGTTGGTGACACCTTCTTTATCCCTGCCGGTACTGTACACGCCCTGGGCAAGGGCATCGAGGTCGTGGAGATCCAGCAAACCTCTGATATTACCTATCGCATCTATGATTGGAATCGCGTCGATGAGTCGGGCCAGCCCCGCGAGTTGCACACCGCTTTGGCTGTCGATGCTATCGACTTCGCAAGCGATGGTGACGAGTGTCACGTTCGCTACCAGACCAAACCGAATCAAGCCGTTAAGTTGGTTGATTGTCCCTACTTTACGACAAATATCATTTCGCTTGATGGTAGCCACACGTTCGATTATGCCTCGCTCGATTCGTTTGTCCTCTACATCTGCACCGATGGCGAAGCCGACATTACACTTAATGGCACTACCGAGCATCTCACGCCTTTTGAGCTTGTGATGATTCCTGCCGAGGCCGACTCGGTCGAACTCTCAGGCCAGGCAACCCTTCTCGAGGTGTATATCAAATAGAAAAAGGTGTCCGCACGGACACCTTTTTTTCTATCTTTTCAGCATTGCTCCCACGCGAATTCCTGGATAGCTATCAATCACACCTTTCGCCATCTGCAGCGTGGTCATCTCGTCAAATTTTGAGTAGTTTTTGGCAATTAAATCCATCAACTCATTGGCGTTGAACATCAGTTTGATCTTGCCATTTGCCTCAATCACCGTCGCACGAATCGATAAGTTCTGATCCTTGAGTTTGAACATCATCGTCGCCGATCCCGTCTTCGGGTCATAATTCGAACAGTATGCCGAACTCTTCGTCTGCCCCGTCGAGATTATCATCGAGCCATCGTCGTTTACCATAATGTTGTCGCGTCCGGCCACCAACTCGAATTTCGCAGCAACCGTCGGCAACTGACTCTCGAGCGTTGAAACGGCCAATGCCGCCACCGAGCTGTCGCCTTTGTAGTCTATCGCCAGCGAGTCGTATATCCATCGTCCCGTCAGCTTCTCGGCCGTAGGGTAGGTCTCTGCTTGTTGTGCTGGCTGCTCCTCGCTCTCGGTTGCGAAGAGTGCCGTTATGCTTTTCATCAGTGCGTCAAGCGACTGTGCATCGGCTCTCTGCGCGAAAGCCATTGTAGTAAGGACAATAAGTAAAAGGATCTTTTTCATACTTTCTACTTGCTAAATTCAAAACCGATCTTAATGCTGTCGTAGCTTTTCAGCAGCGTGGTGATACTTGCCAGCGAGCCGCTTGCCGATCCGAGCGAAGTGAGTATCTTGAGCAGATTATCCATCGGGAATAACAACTGAAGATTCGTTCCATTAAGGTAGGCGTAGGCCGTAATAGGACCAAGTTTGAGCAGCCCACTCTCATATTTGAGCACTATTTGATTACTCTCTGCGTCGAATGTAAACGTGCCTGACGATGTGCGCTGACCAAACATCGACGTGAATGTTCCATCCTGATTAAAGGTAAATTTACACGCCCCTGCGCGAATTCCCACCTTCTCATAGTATGGTAACATCTTGGCCTGAATCGACGAACTCATAGCCGAAGCCGTAACGTCCGACAGCGCATTACTACTCGACGATAGCTTCAGTCCTGGCTGCGTGTAGTTCCAGGTTCCGTATATAGCCGCAGCCGTCAGTTTGCCTCCTGTTGCTTTGTCAATTATGTTCGATGCCGCTCCCTTCAGCGCATCAAGCCAGCTTTGCGCCACCACCTGCTCTACGCAGAATAGCTGCATTGCAAAAATTATAATCAATAGTCTCTTCATCTTCTCATTAGTTAAGTTTATCACACTCTCTCATCCACGCCGCCCCAACAGCATCCGAAGGCATCATCCAATCGCCGCGTGGCGAAATCGACACACTTCCTACCTTCACTCCGTCGGGCAGGGCCGAACGCTTGAACTGCTGCGCAAAGAATCTACGGCAGAACGTGCGGAGCCAATGAATGATTGTTGCTCGGTCGTACCTCTTACCAAACGCCAAATTGGCCAAAAATAGTATCTTCGAAGGCGAAAAACTGTCGTGAATGAGGTAAAAAAGGAAGAAATCGTGCAATTCATACGGCCCGACCAGATCCTCCGTTCGCTGTGCAATGTCGCCACGCTCGTCTGCGGGCAGCAGCTCGGGACTCACGGGTGTCGCCACCACATCCTTCAGCGCCGTGGCTATTGCCGACTCACCTTGTGCGTTTGCATACCACGTTACGATCTCTCTGATGAGCGTCTTGGGCACCGATCCGTTCACACCATACATCGACATATGGTCTCCGTTGTATGTAGCCCATCCGAGTGCCAACTCGCTCAAATCGCCCGTTCCGATCACCATACCGCCCATCACGTTCGCAACGTCCATCAATATCTGCGTGCGCTCGCGTGCCTGTGCATTCTCGTACGTTACCGAGCGGTCATCCTCACTTAGTCCAATATCGGCAAAGTGCTGACGGCAAGCCGTCGCAATCGGTATCTCGCGCATCGTTACACCCAGCTCGCGCATCATCTGCAGCGCATTGTTGTATGTACGATCCGTAGTTCCAAATCCCGGCATTGTGATTCCCACAACACCCTTGCGATCCAGCCCCAAACGATCGAAAGCATTAACGGCCACGAGTAGCGCCAACGTCGAGTCCAAACCTCCCGAAATGCCTACTACCGCACACTTGCATCCCGTGTGTCGCAGTCGCTTCATAAGTCCTAACGTCTGAATCTCAAACACCTCCTTGCATCGCTCAACCTTCTCCTGCTCATCCTCAGGGATAAATGGGGTAGGGCTGACGTAGCGATCCACAGCCTCCACCGACGCGGGAGCTAACGTAATAACCCTCGTTGCAAATCCTTCATTATAAAAATCCGCCTCGAAGGTGCTTCTGCGCTGACGGGCATTTTGCAGCGATTCAACATCTATGTCTGACACAATCAACTGCTCCTCCATCGCAAATCGCTCTCCGCAGGCAAGCGTACGACCGCTCTCTGCAATCATTGCCGCACCCGAATATACCATATCGGTAGTCGACTCCTCCGCACCAGCCGACGCGTGAACATAGGCTGCCACGATACGCTCAGAGTAAGCCTCGATCTCTCGCTTTGCTTTTCTGTCTCGTCCTGCAAGCTCCACCGTAGCCGCAGGGTTGAATATGATCTTCGCACCACGCTCGGCCATCTCCACCGATGGTGGGGTAGTCAGAGTAGCATCCTCGCCAATCTCAACACCAAACACTGCTCCATCCACTTCGAAGAGCTGTCCCACGCCAAAATTAACACATCCGTCTGCATACTCTGCCAGCATCTGTTGTCCTACAACCCCGCCCGAGGTAAACCATCGAGCCTCGGTCTTTACGCCGCTGTGAGGTACCGCCAACTTGGGCACAATACCCACAACCTTACCCTCAGCCACAACAGCCGCGCAGTTGAAGATTTTATCTGCAACCGCAATGGGCAGACCGACTATCGCCACTACATTAATCTCGCCGCTGGCCTCCGCAATGCGCTTCAGCGCTTGTTCAGCACTCTTTAGAAGCAACGACTGTCGCACCAGATCACCACACGAATATGCCGTTATCGACAACTCGGGGAACGTCACCACACGCACGCCTCTCTCGGCTGCGCGCTTCATCAGCTCGATTATCCGTTCGCTGTTGTAGTCGCAGTCGGCAACGCGCAGACTCGGCACAGCCGCCGCCACCTTAATAAATCCGTGTCTCTCCATCTTCATTATTTATATGTGCTACTTCGCCCACAGTTCAGCAAGGTTGATAATCACCTGTGTAGCCTTCTGCATCGTGTTGAGCGAGCAGTACTCGAACTTGCCGTGGAAGTTCATACCGCCTGCAAAAATATTGGGGCAGGGGAGTCCCATAAATGACAATCTCGCGCCGTCCGTACCGCCACGAATAGGCTTGATCTTAGGCTCCACGTCGGCCATACGCATCGCCTCCACAGCCTTCTCGATAACGTGCGGATGAGGCACCACCATCTTGCGCATATTGAAGTATTGATCCTTGAGTGTGAGTTTCAGTACATTCTCGCCATACTTCTTCTGCAACAAATCCACTACTGACCACATATATACCTTCTTCTGTTCGAACTTCTCGCTGCAGTGGTCACGGATGATATATGAGATCTTGGCATTCTCCACCGTACCGCTGAATCCTACGCAGTGGTAGAATCCCTCGTATCCTTCAGTATGCTCAGGGCGCTCAACCGTAGGGATGAGTGAGTTCAATTCGCAAGCCACCTGAATGGCGTTAATCATCTTATTCTTTGCATATCCCGGGTGTACGTTGCGGCCCTGAACCTCAATTACGGCCGATGCTGCGTTGAAGTTTTCGTACTCCAGCTCACCCTCCGAGCTACCATCCATCGTGTAGGCAAAGTCAGCACCGAAAGCAGCCACGTCGAAGTAATCCACTCCTCGACCTACCTCCTCGTCGGGCGTGAAGCCGATACGAATCTTTCCGTGCTTGATCTCGGGGTGCGCCATCAAATACTCCGCTGCCGTCATAATCTCCGCACAACCCGCCTTGTCATCGGCGCCGAGCAACGTCGTGCCGTCGGTGTGAATCAGCGTGTGTCCCACAAAATCCTTTAGTTCGGGGAAGTCCGCCACGCGCATTGTGAGCGAGCCGTTAAGCTGAATGTCGCTTCCATCGTAGCACTCAATGGTGCGGGGCTTTACATCCTTGCCACTCATATCGGGTGATGTATCGACGTGAGCAATGAAGCCGATTACGGGGGCATTCTCATAACCCGCAGATGCAGGGATTGTACCCATTGCGTAACCATACTTATCTACAATGACATCCTCCAAACCCAACGTGCGCATCTCGTCAGCGAGATAGTTCAGCAACACGAGCTGCTTCTCTGTCGAGGGGAATGACGTGCTCTCCTCTGATGACTGTGTGTCAAATGAAACGTATTTTAAGAATCTATCTTTCAATTCCATAGTGTCAAATTGTTAAAGTTTTACATTACTCCTCTTTCTTTGCTCGCATTGTATGCCATGCCATATAAATGATGAGTGCGATGTACATCACCAATCCCATCCACTCTGCGCTCTTCGAAGCGGCCCAATCAGCCATAAACCACTCCACGCCGATGAACTTCAGCACAGCCGAAACCACACCCATCAAAGCGCCACCTGCGATGAATCCCGAAGCGATCAACGTACCGCGATCGAAACGCGCCTTGTTCAGCGCCTCATCCTTCGAGCGTGACGATACGAACCAAGCAATCAGACCACCCACTACCAGCGGAGCGTTCAAATACATCGGGATAAACATACCCAGCGAGAAAGCCAATGCGGGCACTCCGATAGCCGTCAGCACCAATGCCAACGCCGCGCCCATAAAGTAGAGAATCCAAGGTGTCGAACCTCCCGTCATCAGCGGCTGAATCACCGCAGCCATAGCATTTGCCTGCGGAGCCACAAGTGCATCCTCACCCGTAAAGCCGTATGTATCGTTCAGCACGATCATCACACCCGCAACGGTTGCAGCCGACACGAACGTTCCGAGGAACTTCCATCCCTCCTGCTTTTTAGGAGTAGTACCCAGCCAATAGCCAATCTTCAAGTCGGTTATAAAACCTCCAGCCATCGAGAGAGCCGTGCAGACAACGCCACCGATGATAAGAGCCGCAGTCATACCAGCCGCACCGTTAAGTCCGATGCTCACCAATACGAGCGACGAAAGAATCAGCGTCATCAGCGTCATTCCCGATACGGGATTCGTACCCACGATAGCGATCGCGTTTGCCGCCACGGTCGTGAACAAGAATGCAATCACGAATACGATACCAACGGCCGTAATGCTCTGTGCTCCATTATCAAGCAATCCCCACTGGAAGAATACCAAACAAGCGATAAGCGCCGCAATCAGAACCGACAAAATCAACTTCATCGGCAGATCCTGCTGCGTACGCTCAACAGCAACATTCGAGCCGCCCTTCTTCGCCGTGAGCTCACCTACGGCCAACCCTACAGCCTGACGGATAATACCCGCCTGACGGATGATTCCGATCAATCCGGCCATCGCAATACCACCGATTCCAATCGGACGACCGTAGTCGGTAAAGATTGTCTCAGGCGTGAGCGATGCCGCATCGGGAGCAATCGAGCCAATCAGCGGCACGATCAAGAACCACACGAGGCACGAACCTGCTGTGATAATTACGGCATACTTCAGTCCGATGATGTAACCCAATCCCAACACCGCGGCACCCGTGTTGAGAGAGAATACGACCTTGAACTTGTCGGCACACATCGTACCAAACGCAGTCAGACGAGTCGAAACAACCTCGGTCCACGCGCCGAACGTGCTCACCGCAAAGTCGTACAATCCACCTATCAAACCTGCAACAGCCAGCAGCTTAGCCTGATTTCCGCCCTTCTCGCCCGATACCAATACCTCGGTTGTAGCCGTAGCCTCAGGGAAGGGATACTTGCCGTGCATATCCTTAACGAAGTATTTGCGGAAGGGAATCAGCAGCACGATACCCAGCACTCCACCAAGCAATGATGAAAGGAAGATCTGATAGAACTGAGCATCCAAATCAAGAATGTAGAGCGCTGGCAGCGTAAAGATCGCACCCGCCACGATTACACCCGACGATGCACCTATCGACTGAATGATGATGTTCTGTCCGAGCATATTCTTCTTGCCCAACGCTGTTCCCATACCCACGGCGATGATCGCAATCGGAATAGCCGCCTCGAATACCTGACCTACCTTCAATCCGAGGAAAGCAGCCGCAGCCGAGAAAATTATTGCCATCACAATACCCATCGTAACCGAATAGGGCGTAACCTCCGCCGGAGTCGAATCGGCCGGCATCAAGGGCTTGTACTCCTCACCCGGATTCAGCTCGCGATATGCGTTGTCGGGCAGAGCGATTTTCTGTTTCTGTTGTTCCATAATCTATCGTTTTTATTAGTTTTTTCTATGTTAAATATGCTCCTCGCCTTTGGCAAAACGCACATCGTCGATATACTTTCGTATGCTCTGCTCCTCGCTTCGCGGGCATATCATCAGCACATCCTCCGTATCGACCACAATGTAATCTCTCAAACCATTGATAACGGCCACCTTACCCTCGGGCACCGAAACCAGCGAGTTGCGCGTATCGTATGTAAAACAACCCTCGTGCGAGAGCGCATTTGCGTAACGATCCTTGCGCGAGAGCTGATGCACCGATCCCCACGTTCCCACGTCGCTCCAGCCGAAGTCACTGTTGTGAACATATACGTTGTCGGCCTTCTCCATAATTCCGTAATCTATCGAGATCGATTTACACTCCGTATAGACCTGCTCGATGGCCGCTGCCTCCTGCTCTGTTCCGATCTTCTCCTCGATGGCCGCGAATAGCGCATAATGTTCTGGCAGATGCTTCTCAAATGCCTTTATAATGCTGTCGGCACGCCAGATAAATATTCCTGCGTTCCACACAAACTCTCCGCACTCGATAAATGTCTGCGCCACCTCCAGACTCGGTTTCTCGGTAAAGCACTTCACCTTCGAAATCGAATCTTCGCTTGATTTTTGAATGTAACCATATCCCGTATCAGGTCGGCTGGGCTTGATACCGACGGCAAGCAGTTTGTCATTGTTGGCTGTAAATTCAGCGCACTCCTCCACGACGGCGTGGAAATTCACCTCGTTGAGTATCAAGTGATCCGAAGGGGTGATAATCATCTGCGCATCGGGATTCTTCTTTTTGAGGACATATGCCGCATAAGCAATGCAGGGCGCCGTGTTGCGTCCAATCGGCTCGCATAGTATCTGCTCGGGCTTAAGTTCGGGAATATGCTCCAGCACCTGATCACGGTATGCACGATTTGTTACAACAAGAAAGTTCTCGGGCTGTATGATCGGCAGAAATCTCTCGTAGGTCGAACGTATGAACGACCGTCCCGTCGAAAGGATGTCGAGGAACTGCTTTGGCTTTGATTTTCTACTTTTAGGCCAAAAGCGTGTACCTACTCCGCCCGCCATTATCACGCAATATCTGTTATTATTCATAGTTTTAGGTAAGAAGATATTTAATATATTATACAAAGATAAAAATTTTTCGTAACTTTGCCGATTGTTAAGGCGTTTTAATTAAGAAAAAGATGAAGATTCGACTCTTTACGATACCAAATATGCTCACGCTCGGTAATCTTGTGTGCGGCTCGGCGGCTACCGTCGCTCTTTTGGTACACTCCAATTTCGAGCTTGCCTTTTGGCTTGTTGTCATCTCGGCGCTGTTCGACTTCCTCGATGGCTTTGCCGCCCGATTGCTCCACAGCTCGTCGGCTATCGGTGTCGAGCTCGACTCTCTGGCCGATATGGTGTCGTTCGGTTTGGTCCCCTCGGTGGCTATGTTCACGCTCTACGGCCTGCTGCCCCAGCTCAGCGCAATGCCTGCCGATATAGCTTCGTGGCTTCAGTACGCAACCTTCATTATCGTAGCCTTCTCGGCTCTGCGACTCGCCAAGTTCAACGTCGATACCACGCAGAGCACCGAGTTCTGCGGCCTTCCCACCCCCGCCAATGGCCTCTTCTGTCTCTCGCTTGCAATGTTGGCCGTCGGTGGCAATGTGGCACTTACGAAGGAGATCGTCCTTGTTATCTCGGTGGCTATGGCCTACCTTCTGATCTCGCCCATCCGTATGTTCGCCCTCAAGTTCAAGGGCTTCGGCTGGCGTGGTAACGAGATCCGTTACATCTTCATCGCCCTTTGTGTGGTGCTGGTGGCGTTGCTCAGATTCTACTCCGTTCCCGCCATCATCCTGCTCTATATCGTGATTTCTACAATCCGTTGGGCAATAAATTCAAGTAAAAAATAGTTTGTTTAGATATCAACAGAGAATGAAAATAGGTTTGCGCATATTAACTCTTTTGGTTGTGGCGTTTCTGGCGGCACTGCCTGTTGATGCGTTTGCGCAGCTCGATGCCCGCGATATTGCCCGTTCGCAGCGTGCGGGCCAGGGCAATGCTCTGGGTGGCAGCAACCCCTTCGATACTCGCCAGGAGGGAGAGGAGGGTGATGAGCAGCGCGACTCTACCCGTGTTAGACGCGACCGCAAACCTTTGGAGTCATACTACTTCAACGACTCTATCCGCGCTCTGCCCAACTTTATGTGGACGGTCGATCGCGATATGAACGACGTTGAGATTATGCCGCTCGATACCACATTAAGCAATTGGCGAATTGACCATCCCTATCAGCTTAAAGGCGTGGGCGATATGACTCTCGGTGGCTTGGGCCAATCAACCCTGCCGTTCAACTATTTCGATCGCCCCACAAGCTCCGATTTTAGCTTTGCACAATCCTACGACTCCTACACCTATCGTATGGATAACGTGCCCTTTTATAACTCGAAAACCCCTTACCTTAACTTCACCTACCTCGAGTCGGGTCAGAAGCGTTATCGTGAGGAGCATTTCGAGGTTACAACGGCTCACAACATCTCGCCCTCTACGGGCTTTAACGTAAGCTACAAATCTCGCGGTACGCAGGGTCTCTACGATTGGCAGCGCACCTCTAATCATAACCTCTCGGTTGCCTTCTCTCATACGGGTAAGCGCTACTCTGTCCACGCCGCTTATATCAATAACCGCATCAAGCAGCGCGAGAATGGTGGAGCAGTCGGTATCTGGGCTGTTGCCGATACTACCTACGAACACCCCTCGGGTGTTCCGATGAAGCTGGCCGAGGCCGAGGCTCACAACTCTTACCGCAACAACTCGTTCTTCGTCAAGCAGGCCATTGCCATTCCCTTGCAGCCTGTCACCGATTACGATTTTTCGCTGGCCGATCTGACTGCAATCTACTTTGGCCACATTTTTGAATACAATGAGTGGAATAAACTCTACACCGACAAGTACGCCGAGTTCACCAACGATCGTGGCTCGATGGACGACAACGGAGAGTTTGTCCCCACCACCGATGTATATTATAAGAATTGGTATATCTCGCCCGAGGAGTCGCGTGATTCGATCCGCGAGCGAGTTATATCCAACCGCTTCTTTGTCGAGGCGCAGCCCTGGGACCGCGATGGTGCTGTCGGCCGCTTGGGTGGAGGAGTAGGAATTGATATGTACGCCTATTCGCAATTTGCTTTCGACGACTATGTCGGTGGCCATCAGGGTAATGTCAAGAAGACTGCCTGGTATGCCTACGGAGCCGTCAGCGGAAAGGTGAAAAGATTTGCCGATTGGGGAGCTAACGCAAAGTACTACCCATCGGGTTATAGGAGCGGAGACTTCGACCTCAATGCCCACATCGCATTGACGGCACGCCTCCGAGGACGTCCGGTTACCCTCTCGGGCCGATTCTCGCAGACGCGACGATCGCCCTCATATTGGGAGGAGAACCTATTCTCGAACCACTATGTCTGGTTCAACTCCTTTAAGCAGGAGGATGAAACTCGTTTCGAGCTGTCGCTCGATATCCCCGACCTTGCTTTCGAGGTTGGTTTCTGGCAGGGCCTTGTCGATAACAAAATCTATTACGACGCCCAGAGTCAGGTGCGACAAAGCGGGGATGCGATCAGCCTTACGAGTTTGTATGCACGCAAGGATTTCCGCCTTGGCGGATTTCATCTCGACCACAGGGTATTGTTGCAGTGGAGCACGAATCAAGAGGTTATTCCCGTTCCGTTGGGTAGTGCCTATCTCTCTTACTACTACGAGTTTTGGGTAGAGAAGAAGAAGGTATTGCGTATGCAGGTTGGAGTCGATGGCAGGTTTAATACCAAGTATTACGCCCCCTCGTACAATCCTGCACTCGGCACATTCTACAACCAGCGCGACTACGAGTTGGGTGAGTATCCCTATCTCGATGTTTTCGTAACGGCCAAATGGAAAAGAATGCGAATATTCTTGAAATACCAGCACGCGAACTACGATCTGTTCGGCAACGGACAGTACTTCACCGTAGCGGGTTATCCGCAAAATCCGGGAATGTTCAAGTTTGGTATTTCGTGGGGATTCTATGATTAGCGTGTTGTACTGCGGCGGTGTGAACTGCCCGCAATACAAACATTTATGTCAAAAAAGACACTTATTTTTTCGATCGTTCTTATTATTGTAGCGACCTATTTGGGGTTTGATTTCCTTACCAAGGATCTCGATGGCAGCACGGCTCCCTCGATCAAACCCCACACCATTGCCGAGATGGCAACGGATGATGTAGCCGATGGCTGGCTTATCTCATCGTACGATGAGCTGATGCAGCGTGTCGGCCACGAGGAGGGGCAGGATTGGCTCCTGATGAGCGCTATAGCATACAACGAGTCGCGTTTTCGCGAGGATGTTGTGTCAAATGTTGGTGCCATCGGCCTGATGCAGATTATGCCCATCGTTGGACGCCAATTCAACGTCAGTCGCGAGGCTATTGCTGACCCCGAGACCAATGTCCGTTTGGCGGGCAAGCTGCTTCGCCAGATTGAGAAGACGTTGAAGCTCCATCCCTCGACTTCGCAGAGCGATCGCATTAGTATTATTCTTGCTTGCTATAATGGAGGTGTTGGCCACGTTGCCGATGCACGACGTTTGGCAAAGAGCAACGGTGAAGATCCCAATTCGTGGGAGGTCGTAGCCCGCTATCTTAAGCTGAAGGCTGACCCTGAGATCTACCAGAGCGATCTGGTGCGCCACGGAAGGTTCACAGGCAGCCGCCAGACCATAGCTTATGTTAGGGAGGTAATGCAGCGCTATGATCACTACCGTCTGGTTGTCGATCATAATGAGGCTCTTATGGCTCAGGATGCTTCGCGTGTTATGCGCAATCTAAAGTCCTTAGCTCGCTAAAGTGCAGTTGCTCTAAAGTTTAGTAAAAAAATAGAGTCGGCCCCGCAGGGCTGACTCTATTTTTTTTGTCACTTAGCCAGAGCTGAAACTTATTTCTTCTGCTCCTGACCGTTCTTATTGTCGGTGTATAGGAATCGGCGAATCTTCTTCGAGGGGGTCTTCTCAAACTCCTGCTTGTTGTCCACTACCTCAGTAATGCGAGAGAAGCGATTTACCTTCGAGTTTACATACTTCATAACCTCCTGCTTGATCTCCTCCATCTGCTTGCTCCACTCGTCCTTCTTCATATTCCACTCATCGCGAGTGATCTCCAGCTTGGTCATAAACTCCTCTTTGAGCTTATCAATAGCCTCCGAATCAAAATATACGAGTGCAATCAGACGACCATCCTTCTCCGTAACGACTGACTCCGAAACGAATGCGTGTGAGTTGAGCACAGTCTCAATCTCCTCGGGGTAGATATTCTCACCGCTCGGGCCGAGAATCATATTCTTCAGACGACCCTTGATGAAGATGTAACCATCCTCGTCAATATATCCCAAATCGCCCGTGCGGAACCAACCATCTTTTGTAAATACAGAAGCCGTAGCCTCAGGGTTCTTGTAATAACCCTGCATTACGCAGGCACTCGTGGTCACAATCTCGCCGTGACCGGTCTCGGGATTAACATCGTCAAGACGTACCTTTACACCCTCCATAACGGGTCCCGTAGCACCTAACTTAACCGCAGGTGAAATCTGTCCAGCGATAAGGGGAGCTGTCTCTGTCAATCCATATCCGATTGCGTATGGAATCTGAGCCTCCATCAGGAACTGCTCAACGCGCTCATCGAGCTTCGAGCCGCCAATGAACAAGCGTGCGCGACCACCAAATGCCTTGTTGAGCTTCTTGCCGGCAATACGATGCAGGAATCGACGGATTGGACCGACGCCGTAGAGCGTTTTCATAAACTTGTTGGCCGTAAATTTGCCAAGAATCTGCGAATTGTAAATCTTCTCAATAATGAGAGGTACAATAAAGAAACAAGTCGGACGCACCTTACGCAATGCGGGCAAAAGAATAGATGGGGTAGGTGGCTTCTCCAAATATGTGGTGTTTGCACCGGTTGCAACGATATAAATCATACCCAACGAACACTCGTAGGTGTGCGACAGAGGCAGAACCGATAGCGATGAGTCCTCCGTACCGATAGGATACAACTTATAAAGGTAATTGATCTGCTGCGCCAAGTTGCTGTGTGTCAGCATAACACCCTTGGGCTGCGATGTTGTTCCTGAGGTGTAGATTATAACAGCCAAATCCTCAGGCTTCGGAACGAGCGCCTTACCCTCGGCTTTGACGGTTTGAGATATTACACCGAGATTCTTCGTGCGAATGACGATATTTAGATTGGCAACTGTCTCTTTCGACAATTTAGTGTACAGACGATCCGAGACGAGCAACGCCTTCGACTCCGAATGTTTGATCAATAGATCGAGTTCGGCGCTTGTAAAATCGTTCATAATAGGTACAGCAACCATACCGGCCGTAACTACAGCAAAATAGCATACACCCCAGTTGGGCATACTGCTACTGAGCAGAGCCACCTTGTCGCCTGCATTCAATCCGGCGCCAAGCAACATATCCTGAACCTCTTTTACACGACGGCCTAACTCGCTATATGTAACATCTTCCGAGCCAAGCATCGAAAACGCCACTTTGTCTGAATACTTCTCCACACTTGAGTGAAGAATCTCGTAAAGTGTATTAAAATTCATAATAAAATGATATTCGTGATAAAAATTTTGACGAAGATAGTGAAAAAATATTAAAAATCGGTATTTTTGTGTCTAAAAAGGTAAATAATCACCAAATGATACTCTCCGAGCATATAAAGATTGCAGCACACGAAGTTGGATTCGACCTCTGCGGTGTTTGTCGCCCTCGTCATATGGAACTCAACGAGATGGCCTATAATGAGTGGCTGGAGCGAGGTTACAACTCATCGCTTGAGTATATGCGTTCGCATCTCGACAAACGATTCGATGCCCGCCGTTTGGTTGATGGCGCTCAGGCGGTCGTTGTCTGTGCCGTAAATTACCGCTCGCCGATCAGCGGCTCTTACACGTCAGATGATCGTTGTCGCGTTGCCTCCTACGCCTGCTGTCGCGACTATCATAAGAGTATCAAACGTATGTTGCTCCAACTCCTGGATCAGCTTCGTGAGCAATATCCCGCGCTCTCGGCCCGCGCCTTCACCGACTCAGCTCCCCTTTTGGAGAAGCAGCACGCCGTCGATGCAGGCCTTGGCTGGATTGGTCGCCAGTCACTGCTCATCACTCCGCAATTCGGCTCTCGCGTCCTGTTGGGCGAGCTGGTTTTGTGCGACGAGGTCGATCTCTATGACTCTCCGCTCGAGGGTGTTGGCTGTGGCGAGTGTCGCCGTTGTGTCGAAGCTTGTCCTACGAGTGCTATCGTGAGACCTATGATGCTCGACACCTCTCGCTGCATCTCGTGCCGCACCGTCGAGAGCGAGGCCGATCCCGATTTCGACCTTCACGGCTGGATCTTCGGCTGCGAGGAGTGCCAGAACATCTGTCCTTATAACCGCTCTACGCCCCATTTCACTAACCCTCACTTCGAGCCGCTGTTCGATCCTCGCACTATCTCGCCCGATGAGTGGCTCACGCTCTCCGACGAGGAGTTCTCCGCCCGCTTTGGCTCAACCCCTATGAAGCGCAGTGGTTGGGATCGCATCCGCCGCAACGTCAAACGCAATATCCGATAGCGCCTGTCGTCCATCTGTCTAAATGGATGAAGTTTTTGTCTTTTGTCGGTTTTGCCATTAGCGAAAAAATCGTATCTTTGCATTAAGAGTGTTTCACTTCGCAAATTAGTGTAAAACGATGGGCAGACCCCTTGCAGAGCGGCTTCGTCCGCAAACTATCGACGAGTACATCGGCCAGAGCCATCTGGTCGGTCCCGACGGTGTGTTCCGTAAGTTTCTCGACACGGGCAACGTCCCCTCGTTCATTCTTTGGGGCCCGCCGGGCGTGGGCAAGACCACACTCGCCAAACTCGTTGCCAACCACCTCAATCGCCCTCTCTACACCCTCTCTGCCGTTACGTCGGGCGTTAAGGATGTGCGCGAGGTTATCGAGTCGGCCCGCAAACACTCTCTTTTTCAGCCATCCACGTCGTTTCTTTTTATCGATGAGATCCATCGCTTCAACAAGAGCCAGCAGGATTCTCTGCTCGGCGCTGTCGAGCAGGGCATTGTAACGCTCATTGGCGCTACCACCGAAAACCCCTCCTTCGAGGTCATCTCGCCCCTTTTGAGTCGCTGCCAGGTCTATATCCTACGCTCGATGGAGGATGATGAGTTGCAGCAGCTACTCGATCGCGCCATCACCAAAGATGATGAGATGCGTAAACGCAACGTCAAGGTCGAGCAACGTGAGGCGCTGTTCAAGTTTTCTGGCGGCGATGCCCGCAAGTTACTGAATATCTTAGATATTATAGCAGCTGCTACCGATGGCGACATCACCATCACCGATGACTACGTCACCCAATGCCTCCAGCAGAATATCGCCCTCTACGATAAGAATGGCGAGCAGCATTACGATGTGATCTCGGCCTTCATCAAGTCCGTTCGCGGTAGCGATCCCAACGCTGCGATCTACTACCTTGCGCGAATGTTGGCCGGTGGCGAGGAGCCCCGCTTCATCGCCCGCCGATTGGTTATTTTAGCCTCGGAGGATATCGGATTGGCCAATCCCAACGCCCTGCTGCTGGCAAATGCCTGCTTCGATACGGTGCATAAGATTGGTATGCCCGAGGCGCGTATCACGCTTGCAGAGACTACGATCTACCTTGCCACAAGTCCTAAGAGTAACTCTGCCTATATGGCTATTAATGAGGCTCTTTCGTTTATTGAGCACGATACTACCAACCGTCCCGTGCCCTTGCACCTGCGCAATGCTCCGACCAAGCTGATGGCCGATGCGGGTTACGGCAAGAACTATAAATACGCTCACGACTTCACCGACAACTTCGTCAATCAGGAGTTCCTGCCCGAGAGCCTTACGGGCAAAACATTCTACCATCCCAACGTGCAGAATCAGCAGGAGCAGAAGATTGCCGAGCGTATCAACCGCCTCTGGGGAGATAAATATAAATAAATAGATATAAGATGAAAAAGTATATATTGCTAACCGTCGTGCTTTTGGTTTCGCTCTCAAGCTTTGCTCTTGGTCAGAAGCAGACCTACCTCTACGCCGTTAAGGGTGCTGACTCTTTGTACCTCGACCACTATGTATCGTCTAAGGAGGCGATGCGTCCCTGTATGATATTTGTTTTTGGTGGCGGTTTTGTGCGTGGCGAGCGCGATAATGAGGGGTATTTGCCTTATTTTGAGCATCTTAACGATAATGGCTATGATGTTGTTTCTATCGACTATCGCCTCGGTCTGAAGGATCTTGCTACATCGGGTGTAGGCTCGATGCGCGATATGATCGGCAAGCTCAACAACACCGTAAATATCGCTGTCGAGGATCTCTTCTCGGCAACGGCTTTTGTTTTGGATAATGCCCGTGAGTGGGGTATTGACCGCGATATGATTGTAACCTGCGGCTCAAGTGCGGGAGCGATTACCGTTTTGCAGGCCGAGAATGCGCTCTGCAACCGTAAGCGCGAAGCAACCTTGCTTCCTGAGGGTTTCCGATATGCTGGTGTGATCTCATTTGCTGGCGCAATCTTCTCGCTCGATGGTGCTCCCAAGTGGCGCGAGAAACCTGCTCCCGTATTGATGTTCCACGGCAGTGCCGATACCCAGGTACCTTACGATAAGGCTACGATGCTCGGCGTTGGATTCTTTGGCTCGAAGTATCTGGCCGAGATGTTTGAGGAGGAGGGTTGGCCCTATTGGTTCTACGACGTGGAGTACCAGACCCACGCAATGGCAGGTCTGCCGATGGGCCGCAATCTTGACGAGATCTCGACCTTCCTTAAATATTATGTTCGCGACAAGCGCCCCCTGCGCAAGCACACTCGACTCATCGATGGCGACGAGCCTGTGCGTCCAACCAAGTTCAAAGTGAAGGATTATCTCGAGTCAAATTACGGGCGCTAATCGTGGCGCTGTGTGTCAATTTATGACATAGCGATTGATAACTTATGACACAACTTTTGGATGAAACGAATAGGTGTAATTTCCGATACTCACTCTCTGTTTGACAATGAGTTACGCGAGTTTTTGCGCGATGTCGATGAGATTTGGCACGCGGGTGACTTTGGTTCGCTCGAATTGGCCGACGAGATTGCTGCGTTCAAACCCTTGAAGGGAGTCTATGGCAATATCGACGGAGGTACGATGCGACGAGTTTATCCCGAGTTTTCCTTCTTTGAGTGCGAGGGTAAGCGCGTGTTAATCACGCATATAGGTGGTTATCCCAATCACTATTCGCCTGCCGCTATGCGTATGATCGAGAGCACTCGGCCCGATATTTTCATTGCGGGACACTCCCACATCCTGAAAGTCATCTACGATCCCGTATGTCAGCTCCTTCACATCAATCCCGGTGCTGCGGGACAGTATGGTTTTCACAAAGTTAGGACTGCCGTACGCTTCACGCTAGACGATGGCGACATCTGCAATATGGAAATCGGCGAGTGGCCGCGAGTGGCTAAATAGGTGATATGTAATGATTTATACAACAAAAGAGGTTGTCTGCCGTAGCAGACAACCTCTTTTTCTATCTCCTCTCAGCCTCTTATTTGTAGAAGAGTGAGCTGATCTCTTTGTAGTTATGAACGTGCTCGATAACCTCAGCGAAGATATCTGCAACCGACAGAACGGTGAACTTGCTCAGATCCTTCTCGGGGTTCAAAGGAATGGTGTCAGTCACGATAACCTCCTGCAACTGGCTCTCGTTGATGCGCTCGTAAGCCGCGCCAGACAATACAGGGTGGGTGATAACGGCACGCACACTCTTTGCGCCCTTGTCCATCAACATATTGGCAGCCATACAGATAGTACCTGCCGTGTCGATCATATCATCTACGATGATGATATTACGGCCTTCGACATCACCGATAGCGGTCATACTGCCTACGACGTTAGCCTTGGCGCGCTCCTTGTGTGAGATGATGATGGGAGCCTGCAGGTGCTTAGCGTAAGAGTGTGCACGCTTTGCGCCACCCATATCGGGTGAAGCGATCGAGAGATCCTCCATATTGAGGCTCTTGATGTAAGGCACGAAAACGCCGCTTGCATAGAGAGCATCGACGGGAACATCGAAGAAGCCCTGAATCTGGTCAGCGTGCAAATCCATAGTCATAATGCGGTCGGCACCAGCTGCAACCAACAGATTAGCAACAAGTTTAGCTCCGATGGGTACGCGGGGACGATCCTTGCGGTCCTGACGTGCCCAGCCGAAGTAGGGCATTACGGCGATAACCTTGTAAGCCGAAGCACGGCGAGCGGCGTCGATCATCATCAGAAGCTCCATCAGATTATCCGACGAAGGGAATGTCGACTGAATGATAAAGACAGTGCAACCGCGAATCGATTCGTTGTAAAAGGGCTGGAACTCGCCATCGCTGAACTGAAGTACCTCCGAGTCACCGAGCGTTGAGCCGTAGCTTGCAACGATCTTCTCGGCCAGATAACGCGAGTTGCGACCCGCGAAAAACTTAATCTTATGAATAGCCATTTTCGTAGTATTATTTAATATTGCAAATATATACAAATATTAGCACAAAAAGTCGCACCTCAGTGGTCGACTTTTCAAATAGTTATAAACATTTCTCGATAAACGAGAGTATCTCCTCGCGGCCGGTGCCCTTTTCGCTCGATGAACAGAACATAGGAGGCAACTCTTCCCACTCCTCGCCCAGCGTTGCCGAGTAGCGCTCGACGCTTTTGCGGCGCTGTGTAGCAGATAGTTTGTCGGTCTTGGTGAAGATAATGCCAAAGGGGATGCCGTTCTCGCCCAGCATACGGATAAAACGTAGGTCAATGGCCTGAGGCTCAAGGCGCGAATCGACCAGCACGAACAAGAAGTGCATCTTCTCGCACTTGAGTACATAATCCATAATAAGTTTCGAGAATTCGCCTCGGGTACTCTTCGATACGCGAGCATAGCCGTAACCCGGCAGATCGACCAGATACCACTGATTATTGATTGTAAAGTGGTTGATCAAGCGAGTCTTACCTGGAGTGGATGAGACCTTAGCCAAACCCTTACGTCCGGTGAGCATATTGATGAGCGAAGATTTGCCCACGTTGCTTCGACCGATGAAGGCCACATCGCGCAGATCGTCCTTGGGGACCTGCGAGATTTTCTCCGAACTGCACTTGAAATCGGCTTTGGTGATCTGCATAGATTGTCTTTTGTTCTATTACGTCACAAAAGTACATAAAAAAACGTAAAAGACAAATACGTTAAGCATTGTGAGTCGCAGAATTGTGTTTTGCAAAAAAAAAGTTGTAACTTTACCTTATCAACCAATAATTGCTATTATGACTACGAAAAAATATGTAATCGGAATAGATTTCGGCACCGACTCGGTTAGGGCACTTGTGGTAGCTGCGGATGATGGCTGTGAGGTGGCATCGGGCGTGGCTCAGTATCCGCGATGGAGCAAGGGAATGTACTGCAATCCACGACAGAATCAGTATCGCCAGCATCCGTTGGATTATACGGAGGCGCTGACAGAGGCCGTTGTGGAGGCTCTGCGCGGTTGCGAAGAGTCTGTGCGTGATGGAGTTGTAGGTCTTTCTTTCGATTGTACGGCATCGACACCTGTGCTGACCGATTGCGAGGGTACGCCGCTGGCTTTACTGCCCGAATTTAAGGAGGATCCCGATGCAATGTTCATTCTGTGGAAAGATCATACGGCGATTGCCGAATCGGATAAGATTAATGAGGTGGCCAAGCGCTGGCATACCGACTATACGCGTTATGGCGGCGGAAACCACTCGTGCGAGTGGGTGTGGGCCAAGATGTTGCACTCGTTGCGCGTTGCGCCACACCTGCGCGAGAAGGCCTATTCGTGGATGGAGCATTGCGACTGGATCAGCGCCCTGCTTGCGGGTGATACTACGCCTGAACGAATCGCGCGAAGTCGTTGTGCGGCAGGTCATAAGGCTATGTGGCACGAGGAGTGGGGCGGTATGCCTGAGTGGGAGTTCTGGCAGCAGGTGGATCCTCTGCTTGAGGTGTTTCGAGGACATTTGTTCAGCGAGACCTACACGTCGGATCACTCGGCCGGAGGATTGTGCCGCGAGTGGGCCGAGCGTCTGGGATTGAAAGAGGGTATTGCTGTAGGTGTTGGAGCTATCGACTGCCACGTTGGAGCTGTGGGTGCGGGCGTTAGGGATCGCGTGCTGGTGAAGGTGATGGGAACCTCGACGTGCGACATAACTACGGCGGCGTACGACGTGATTGGTAGCCATACCGTGCGCGGAATCTGCGGTCAGGTGGATGGCTCGGTGCTGCCCGGAAGAATCGGTTTTGAGGCGGGACAGGCGGCCTTCGGAGATATCTACGCGTGGCTGAAGCGACTGCTCGGTTGGAGCTTGCGTAGCGTGGCTGAGCAGCCCGATTTGGAGAGTAAGATTTTAGCGACGCTGACGGCTGAGGCAGAAAAGTTGCCCTTGGCGGAGGATGATATGGTGGCGGTGGATTGGTTTAATGGACGTCGCTCGCCCGATGATGATCCGCTGGCGACGGGTGCGTTGCTGAATCTGACGTTGGCAACGACCGCGCCCGAAATATTCAAGGCCCTGGTGGAGGCGACGGCATTCGGATCGAGAGCCATCAATGAGCGTTTGGCCGATGAGGGATTGCAGATTGATGAGATATTTGCCGTTGGTGGAATCTCGCGTAAGTCACGCTATGTGATGCAGACAATGGCCGATGTGATTGGCGTTAATATTAAGGTGGTGCGAAGTGAGCAGGCGTGTGCTTTAGGCTCGGCGATGAATGCGGCGACGGCTGCGGGTGTGTACGAGAGTGTCGAGCAGGCACAGGAGGCGATGTCGTCGGGATTCGATGGCGAGTATGTGCCCAACGAGGAGCGTCACGCTATATATGATAAATTGTATGCTCGCTACCGCAAGGCAGCGTATGGTGAGTAATATGGTGGAAAATAGTGTCTTCCCCAAAGTAAAAACAATAAAATTTATATTCAATGTAGATTACTATTGCATAAATAGATAGTTTTTTTGAATTTTGCGCAATAATATCCACAATACCCCACCGGAGTGTTGCGTATTGCGAAATTATTGCTAACTTTGTGATGTTGAGAAATCAATAGACATATTTTTAGTGAAAGTGTTTCGCTAATCCTTGAAAGAAAATGTGGAAGTTTTCGATATGCACAGGGATAAACGTAACGCTCATTGCTTGTATTTGTATGCGTTGTTGGCACGTTTTGTGTCCACCCCTCATACTGTACAAGTGTGGGGTATTGTTTATTTGTGCATAGGTCTTTCCACAACCTTCTTTCAGATAAACGGACGACTCCACACTTTCTTTTTTTATTACTCCAACATCTATCGAGGAGTCGGATAGTAAGATCGAAATATTTGTTTAACTAAATTATCTTACTATGAAAAAAATCCTATTTTCAGTTTTCGCAGCTGTGATGGCCATTGGCTTTGTGGGTTGCGAGTATGATGACAGCGAGATTTTTGGTCGCGTCGAGAATCTGGAGCAGCGAGTCTTGACATTGGAGCAGCTGTGCCAGCAGATGAACACCAATATTTCGGCTATGCAGGCCATTGTAAATGCCCTGCAGACGCAGGATTACATCACCTCGGTTACGCCCATCTCGCAGGGCGGAAAGACCATCGGTTACACCATCACCTTCGCTAAGGGTGAGCCTATCACCATCTATCACGGCCAGGACGGTAAGGACGGCGAGAACGGTAAAGATGGCCAGGACGGAGCCGATGGCAAGGACGGTGAGAATGGTAAAGATGGCCAGAATGGTGCTGACGGTAAGGATGGTGCTGATGGCAAGGACGGTTACACTCCTGTGATTGGTATCGACAAGGCCGACGACGGCAACTACTACTGGACACTTGACGGCGAGTGGCTGACCGATGCTGAGGGCAACAAAATTCCTGCAACGGGTAAGGATGGTGCTGACGGTAAGGACGGTGAGAGCGGTGCTGCTGCTATGCCTGAGCTTGATATTCGTGGAGGCTATTGGTATGTGTCGTACGACGGCGGTGAGAGCTGGGAGCGTCTGGGTCGCGCAACGGGCTACGACGGATCGGATGGTAAGGACGGCCAGAATGGCGCTCAAGGTCAACAAGGTCCTAAGGGAGATAAAGGAGATAAAGGAGATAAGGGCGATGCATTCTTTAGCAGTGTTGACGTTAGCAACGACGACTATGTAATATTCGTACTGGAGAATGGTACTACATTCGAGGTTCCCAAGTACAAGCCATTTAAGGTTGAGATTATTAGTACCTCGGCAACCTATGTAAAGGTTGGAGATACTGCAAATGTATCTATTAAATATTCAATCACAGGCTGCGACAATCCTACCGTATTGGTAATTAGCGACTTGAGCGCATCGGCGTCGAATGGTGTAATTACCGTTAAAGCTCCTGCTTCAAAGGACGGCTTGGACGATGTTGAGACCGTGACGCTGATGGCCTCAAACGGCCAAACAACCGTATTCGCAAGTGTGGATATTACCGTTACGGAAGCACTTGTTACTACTTGGGATGAATTTAAAAACGCTATTGAAGGCAATAAATCAACTATTGTGTTAGGTGCAGATATTGAATACAACGATAACTATACTATTTTAAATGATGTAACTATCGACCTCAATAGCAATACATTGGCAATTACCGATCCTACAAAACGTATAAATATTGGTAACAAAAATGATATAAATGCGCCTAAGCCTAATGTTACTATTAAAAATGGTAATCTCCATAGCAAAGTATATGCACAAACAGGTAATGTGGAACTCTATGATATCACGTTCGGAGGAACTATTGCCTATGCTGGTGATGCACAAGGCGTAATTACTGTTGGTTCTGCTAATCTGTTGGCAGAAAGATGTGATATGGCAAATGTTAAAGCAAATGCCCCTGAAACACGACCAAGAGCCCTTTCTACAGAAGGTCGTTCAAATGGTTATTTGATTTTGAGAGATTGTAACTTCCCATCAGCTTCCGATACAGGAGCGTTTGTTAAAACCAAACTTTTGAGAACATATATTAATCCTCTTTCGGGTAATGCTAAATTGGAAATTACTAATTGTAAGTTCGGTGTAGCTTGCAATATTGATTTGGCTGCATCATATGTATGGAGTAATATGGACCTTAATGGATGTTCTGGTGGCTTTACATTTACTGTTACACGTAGCAAAGACAGTTTGACAGAGGAAGAGACTGCTATTATGAAAGATATTAAGAAAAATAATAGTGGTGAAATCAAAGCGTACTATAATGGTACACTTGTGACCTATTAATTAGGATTAGATTATTCTACGCTGGAGGCTCAAGTGAGTATATTCATTAACACGAAAAAAACCTGCACCTTTCGGGGTGCAGGTTTTTATTTTTGTTTTTGAGAGAGGTTACTCCTCAATTACCACGCGGAAGCCGACGTTGTTGCCGGGCTGCCAAGCGAGGTATGACTTGCGGGCGTAAGCCGTTGAGTTCTTGGGGTGGCTGTCCCACGTTCCGCC
This sequence comes from Alistipes sp., assembly GCA_045650235.1. Classification (GTDB taxonomy): domain Bacteria; phylum Bacteroidota; class Bacteroidia; order Bacteroidales; family Rikenellaceae; genus Alistipes. Next base: position 26,936 of record JAZRQX010000008.1, read on the forward strand.
ACGAACGACCTTGTCGTTGCCCTCCTCGGGCTCGCCCTTATATGGGTAGGGGGCGTAAGTGGAGCGGGTGAACTCGGCCACGTTGCCGTGCATATCGTAAAGGCCCCAAGCGTTGGGCTTGTATTTGGCCACATCGGCGATGGTCATCGTGCCGTCATTTACGCTATCCTCGCGCGGCATATAGGTGTAGTACTTGAACACCCAATTATCCTCCGCAACGGGCTGCGGATCGACTCCCGAAACGGCCATCTTACGTAGTGACTGATCGGCCATATTCTCCTGCGCAGAGAAGTCAGAATTAATGTCGCCAAACCAGAAGTCGGTGTCGCTGCCTGCACGGCAAGCCCACTCCCACTGTGCCTCGGTCGGCAGGGCGATCTCCACACCACATTTCTCGCTAATGGCCTTACAGAACTCTACAGCTTGGTTCCAGCTGATGCGTGTTACGGGTTGATCGGGGCGGTTGGCAGCGTAGCCCGGGCCGACGTGATCTTTCCAGAACTGAGCCGTGAAGCGGCTGTCGTGCGTGGGATCGAAGACGTTGTATTGGCGGTTGGTAACCTCCGTTTCGGACATCCAGAAGGGGTGCGAGATCTTCACGATGCAGGCGGGCGCATTGCCACGACCGCGATTGTTGTTGCCCATAACGAATGTACCTGCGGGGATGCGCACGAAGGTCATCTTCACACCTGGAGCGATCTCGATGGTACGACGCTCGTCACCGTAACGCTCGGCCATCTCGCGTGCCTCGGCCTCGGTGAAGGGGAATTTCTTTGTAGATACATCTTTATAGTTAGGCTCCTTAACCTCACGTCGAACAGCTGCGGGGGCTGGGTTGTTCTTCTGCCACTCGGCAAACTCCTCCAGTTCGCGCTTCCACTCTACACCAGCTCCGTTGGCATATTTGTTGGCCAGCTCGATGCGGCGCTCATACTGGTCGTAGGGGCTGAACCACGCCTTGTTATGGACGAAGCGACCGTGGTGCGGGGCGTTGAAGTCAATCCAGTTATATATAGTGCGCCACTCCTTGTCGGTGAGTTCCACGCCGTGGTGGCCGGCCTTGAGGATGCGTACCAACTCGCTCGTTGATGCGTGATACTCATAGGGCTTCATTACATAGATATCTGCCTCGGGGCCTTGTCGATTTACGTAGGGATGCAGATTCAAGTAGCTCTGTGTCAGATCGAGACGGCCCGACTCGGCCTTGCGTGAGGGCGAGCCATAGCTGCCAGCCGTAGCGTCATTTGCCTCCACAACCTTAACGCCACCAGTAAAGTCGGGCTGAGCACCATCCTTGTTGTGGCAAGCCACGCAGTTGCGGTCCAGAATAGGCTGGATTTCAAGATCGAAGGTGAACGAACGCACGCCGCCCTCGGGAGTCTGTAGTTTGGCAGGGGCCTTCGTCGAGGCAATCACGCGCTTGGGAATGGGCATCGAGTTCTGATCCTCGTGGCAACCAACGCACGAAACGACCTCTCCAGGCATACCCGTAACCCAGCTACGCATCCATTGTATGGCGCGACCCTCCTCGTCAAGAGGCTGGAACGATACGGGGGTGTTGGCGGGAATCTTGAATATAGCCGAGCCATCGGCCTCGACATCCACCTCACCAAGATTACGTTTAATGTCCCAACCGCTCTGGATTCCCTGAGCGATGTGATCCGATTCGGACGTGTTGTAGGTATATTCGTATGCAAATACGCGCAACTTCTTGACCGTTCCGACGGGTACGCCGGGCAGGCCCTCACCCTGATAAATATCCTGAATGAATACCGTAGCCTCCTTATCCTCGGGCTTGATGCGGTCGGGGATGATCGGGGGTGTGGGGCGCTTATTGACGATGATAGGGTTGATAAGGCCCTCGTCCTCGAACTCGGCGATAAGGGTCATATTATCATAAATATCTACCAGATAGATTCCCCACAGAGAGTCCTCCGTGAGCTTGGCCGATACGAGGAAATACTTGTCGCTGATGGGGTAGGGCTTGATGAACTGAGGCCATACGTCGTTGACCAGCTCGTCCTTGATGATGGGCACAATCTCGCGTTTCGAGAAGGGCATCTCCTGAATCATTCCCTTGGTCTCCTTGCGGCCCATCGAGGGATCGAACAGGATCAATCGTCCCGAACGAGCTACGCCGTGATGGCCCGAGATGATACCCACGAAGGTGTTATTTCCGCCGGGCAGGGGTTGCACGTCGAAGATCGAGTTGGGAAACCAGCCGCCACTACCATAGAGCGCCTTGGTCTCCGTGCCGTCGGGGTTGGCGTGCATCACAAAACGTGAGTAGTAGTGCGTCAGATCGGTGTATTCCCAGCGAACGTACATCAGTCGTCCGTTGTTCATCACGCGGGGGTGCCAGTTGGCATCCTGGTCGAAGGTCATACGTCGCATCGCTCCCGTCTCGGGCTCGTACGAGATCATATTTCCCACCTGATCGCTACCATTCACGCAGGGAACACCCTGATAGCCGATGTTACTCATCGCGATGATGCGGCCTGAGGGCATATATGCGCCATCGAAGAACTCCAGGTCGGGCTCCTCAGACTGAATAACCTTGTGCATATTTGAGCCGTCGCGGTTTACCTCATACACACCCCAGCGCTCGTTCTCGTCGGCTGCAGTGAAGAGAATCTTCTCGCCATCCCAGTGTAGCAACATATCCGTTACCGAGGTGCTGTGCTGGGGCTTATAGATGGTGCGGCTCTCGATCTGGCCACGCAGGTTCGAGAGCTCGGCAATCTCGGCATCGAAACCCTTGCGGGCCGATGAGGATTGGTTCGACCAGTTGTTGTTCTGCGTGCCGAGTGAGGGTGCCATCACCGAGCGGGCCTTGCTGCCGATGCGGTAACGACCTACGATCACTTTGGCGTTGTCCAGCAGAGGGTTCGATAGCAGAATCTCACGCTTCAGTTTAACTATCTGCTCCTCGTTTTCGCTCTTGGCGGCCTGCTCCAGCTCCTTCATAAGCGCACCGTAACGTGCCGTGTCGTAGAGCGGCGTCTTCGAGAAGTCGTTGTAGGCCTGTCGTACCGACTCGATGTCGAAGAACTCCATCTCGGCCTTAAGCCTCATAGCGGCTGCCTGCTCAGGCGGAATGCTACACCAAGCCGTGCCGATGCATAGCAGTGTAAAAAGAAGGGAAAGTTTCAGTTTCATAGCGCTATATTTTTATGTTTATACTCTTTCAGCGGCAATGCCCTCAATCTCAATGAGCAGCTCCTCGCGGCAGATGTCGGCCCAGAGGTATAGCGTGTCGGTCTGTGGGTAGTGCTCGTTCATCCACTCCACAACGGGCTGCAGATCCTCGCGGTGCTTCAGATAGACGCGCAATACCGAGTACTCCATCTCGTTAGGATTGTCAACGCCACTCTTTGCGAGGTTCTCACGGCTGGTTAGGTAGTCGATGTTCTCCATCGTCAGGGCCGTCTGCTCGACCACATCGTGGCGACAGCTCTCCTCGCCTCTGATGGCGGCCGTGCCTGAAATATAGACCGAACTGCACTCGCTCTCAATGTGGCGGGCACGCTCGAACTTGGGTGTTGTCTTGTGTGCGTCGTGGTTGTTGATAAGCACCTGCTGCGAGTAGGCGTGAGCCGACACCTGCAACGGATTATCCACAGCCTTCGATAGACGGGCACTATCGCGCACGGCATCGAACATAATCGTCAGTCCTCCCGTCTGCGCACCGATACCCGTAGCTGCGGGGTAACCGTTCGACCACTCGCTGAGTGAGTAGAAGCGGCTGCGCTCGTCGTTCAGGAGCTGATAGTGCTGTCCCTCGGGTGCGAGGTGGGTGATCTGCTCTATGTAGTTCCACTGTCGCACAATATCTTCGATGGCAACGCCCTCGGCTTTCAGTATCTGGTCCATACGCTCGAAGATTACTCGTGCCTGCTCGCCGATGTGCATCGTCGTGGGGGCGTATATGCCGCCCGAGAGGATCTCCTCGTCGATTGTAAGGTAGTCGCCGTGGCGTACAACGCGCTCTGCGTCGCTATGGCTTACGGCCGTAACCTCGGCTGCAAGTCGGCAGCGGAGCGGTGTCTGGGCTATGTATCCCACAACGGGCGCCTTCTCGCCAAAGATCTCCCGACAGCGGCGCTCTATTACCGAGCGCTCGGCGGCGTGTTCTTCATTATTCTCTGGAGCACCGAAAATTACGATGCGTATAACTTCGTTCTCGTTCCCCTTAGCGGCTGCGAGGATCTCCTCCAATGCCTCGTTGAAAGTGGCCGCCTCGGAGCGGTAGATAGTATAAATCTTGTTGGTCATTATCTGTTATAAAGAGTTTACATATTCAGCCAATGCCTCCGCATCCTTGCGCGAGATCTTGCCATCGATTCCGTGCTTATGTATGGTGAAAACCTCCTCCATCGTGGCAGCGCGTCCATCGAAGAGGTAGGGGGCAGTACGCCACACCTCGCGCAGGGTGGGGGTGTCCCAGCCGGCGTCGAACTCGACATCCTCGCCTATGCGGTGCATCTTCATATCGGTATAGTATGGCCCCGAGTGGCACTCGGCGCAACCATATTTCTCGTAAACTTTGCGTCCCTGAATGGCCTTCTCGGAGAGCTCACCATCGACAAGATAGGGGCTCGGCAGAGGCTTGAGCGACTTGAGGTACTCATCGACATTCAACGCGACGGACTCCTCCACGTCGCAGAACTGGATGAACTTATATCCCGCACGAACGGCAATACCGGCGTGGTCGCGGATTCCCGAGATCATATTCTTCGGCGTTTCGAAGCTGAAGAGCATACTCTTGCAGTTCTTCGGGTTGCCTATGCCGTCGTTCATCAAATCCCAATTCATACCATCGGTGCGGCCATCGCCTGGGTGGCAACCGTTGCACGACTGCCAATTCTGGAAGCAGAGTACAGCATCGTTGAAGGCGCGTTCGCCCTTATCCACAGCACTCTCTACACGGTCGGGGTTGTATGCAATAGAGCTAACCTTGCTATCGGCAAGGGTTACGATGTTAAGCGTATCGGAGAAGTAGGTGGGCAAATACAGCACGCCATCCTTGAGCTCCATATTGCGAGGACCATTACCCGAGATGGGAAGTCGCTCACGTATGCCGCGCATAAAGTAGAGGTCGTAATCCATCTTCTCGCGGTCGGGATAGGCCAGCAGCTTCTCGATCATTGGTTTGTAGTCGATGATCGAAACCTCGTGAGTGCCCGATTGCGATACTACCAGATATTCGCCATCGCAAGCAATATCCCATATTCCGCCTGCGCCACGGTCAGGCTCGTCGATCGACATCGAGCCGATGAGCGTCTGCGTGCCGGTGTCGATCACGCTTACGGCATTGGTATTCATCCAGCCCTGCTGCAGCTGCGATGTGGGCACCTGGAAACGGCCCAAGTTGTGCGATACGAAGACGTACTTGCCATCGGGTGAGATGGCAATACCTCGCAGGGCGTTACTTCCGTTGCTGAGTTTTACGTCTTTGATTTTTTCAAATGAGTTGCAGTCGATAATCGAGACATCGGCCGCCACATAATCCACGTCGGCACGCTGTGCAGGCAGGTAGTTATTCACATACAGATAACGTCCATCGGGAGAGAGTGCGGCATCGCAGGGCTCACGCAGAACCTTCACTTCGCGCTGAACGGCTCCCGTTGCGGCATCCACCTCACTTACGGTGCCCTTATATCGGTTCAGAACATAAATTTTGCTCCGATCGGGACTTACGACGGGAGCACAAGCTCCCATACCTGTTTGTGTTGAATACTTTATCGAGTTGTCGTTAAGATCGATGCAGGTCAGATGGCCTCGGTCGTAGCTGCTTGTGACGTAGGCTTTGTCCTCCACGACGATGATTCCTGTCGGGGGCTCTTCCGTGCTCCAGTTGTGCAGACGCTTGCCATCCTTGTCAAGTAGCGCTACATCGCTTGTGCCTTTGTTGGCGAGCAGGAGCTCCCCATCCGAGGTAATGGCTATGTCGGCCGTGTACATCGGACGGAGTGGAGTGCGCACCTCGGCTGCACATAGAAGTAGTGTGGCGGAGATAATTATCGGCGCTATCTTCAATAATCCTCTCATATCGTAGGTGGCCCTTGGGGTATTCCCATCGGACCGAGTTTTAGGTGTTTTTAGGTTTGGGTTTGTGCCCGTTGGGCGGGTTACGGCATTTGCCTTATGGCAAAGATACGATTTATTTTTTACTTATATATTGGTGTAGACGAAAATTTATGTGGGCTGGTAATAAAAAAACAAAAATGATAGGAATGTGCCAAAAATAGTGTAAAAAGTTTACAAAAGGGGTTGTTTATTCGATTATTTGTCTTATTTTTGCGTTAGGTTTGCGGTTGTAGGTTCCTCATTGAGCGAATCTTGTAGCCGCAATTTTTTTACACTTGCTTATAACTGATTTACTGTAATTAAAACATACTCTTATGTAATTTAACTTTTTACTGCTTAATGAAGAAACACTTAACCTTTTTGGGGGCCATACTCGTTATGGCTGGCTCTATGGTTCAGGCGCAGGAAGTGAATAGTAGTGCGGCGGCCTATGGGTCTTCATCCGGGGAGGATGTAACGATTGAGAACGGAGTTGATTATGTGCCTGAGATCTCGCTCGATGCGCGATTTGGTTACGAATATCGATCCTCCGGTAAGGCCGCTGGGTTTGGCGGTGACGGTTTGTTGTTGAACATTGACGGTAAAATTAGTAAAAACTTCTCTTACAGTTTCAATCACTATCTTTCTGGTACTAACGGCGAAGATTCGTCGGTTTTTGATGCAACTAATTGGCTGACGTTGACTTATGAGCTGGGTAACTTTGCTATTACAGCAGGTAAGGATGCTTTGGCCATTGGTAGCTTCGAGTATGATGCCTACGATCTGGATTGCTACTTCGATATGAACTCGATGTTCTACAACAGCATCAGTTGCTGGCAGTGGGGTGCTTCGGCTTCGTGGACTAACAATGCCGAGACTTCGACCTTCGCCTTTCAGATGGCCAACTCTCCATTCTCGTACGCTCCGAAGGAGGATAACCTCTATGCCTACAACTTGGCGTGGTATGGCGCGTGGGATTGGTATGAGTCGATTTGGTCGGTCAATTTGATGGAGTACGCCCCCGGCGAGTTTGTCAAAATGGTTGCGCTGGGTAATATGTTCTACGCCGGCAACTTCTCGATGATGGTTGATTTGATGGCTCGCGGTAACGATTGGAGCGATAGCCTCGATCAGGACTACACGTTGGCCTTCCAGCCCGCCTATAACTTCGGTGAGTCGGTGCGTCTGTTCGGTAAACTGGGCGTTGAGCACCTTTCGGACGATGTCGAATATGACTTCTGGGGCGAGTATCCCGCCTTGGAGGATAAGATAGCGGCCAACGAGGAGAATCCATACGTTATGCCGGCCTATCTTGTTGGCGGTAAGGAGTATGTCTATTACGGCGCAGGAGTGGAGTATTTCCCGCTGAAGGAGAATAAGAACATCCGCCTGCACGCCGTATGGGCTTCGAATAACTACACCAATCGACACGTGTTTAACGTGGGTTTGACGTGGAAGTTTGATGTTGTCAATACCATCAGAAATATAGCCCGCAAGGCACGATAACCATAATTTTATTTAATCCCGAATTATTTTTAGAGAAATGAAAGATTCAAATTTCATCATCGAGTTTAGCAATATCTCAAAAGCTTTTGGCGATAAGAAAGTATTGGATGATGTTAGTTTGTTTGTGAAGAAGGGAGAGTTCGTTACGATTCTCGGCCCTTCGGGTTGTGGTAAGACCACGCTTCTGCGTATTTTGGCGGGCTTCGGTTCGGCCGATGTGGGTACGGTCAAGATCGACGGAGTCGATGTAACGGATGTACCCCCACACGAGCGTCCCGTAAATACTGTCTTTCAGCGTTATGCGCTCTTCCCGCACCTCAACGTCTATGATAATATCGCCTTCGGCTTGAAGCTCAAGAAGGTTAAGGAGGACGAGATCGAGATGCGAGTTCGTCGAGCGCTGAAGATGGTGGGTATGACCGACTATGAGTGGCGTGATGTGAACTCTCTCTCGGGAGGTCAGCAGCAGCGTGTGGCCATTGCACGAGCCATCATCAACCGTCCGCAGGTGTTGTTGCTGGATGAGCCGCTGGCGGCGCTCGATCTGAAGATGCGTAAGGATATGCACAAGACGCTGGGTACCACCTTTGTATATGTGACTCACGATCAGGAGGAGGCGCTTACACTGAGTGATACAATCGTGGTGATGAGCGAGGGCCGTGTGCAGCAGATTGGTACTCCGACAGACATCTATAATGAACCTGCCAACTCGTTCGTGGCGGACTTTATCGGCGAGAGTAATATTCTCAACGGCGTGATGTTGCAGGATCATCTTGTGCGCTTTATGGGCCGCGAATTTGAGTGTGTCGATGGTGGCTTCGAGCCTAATGCTCCCGTTGATGTTGTGATTCGACCCGAGGATCTGTATATTATGCCCAAGACGGGCTCGGGTATGTTCGACGGCGTGGTGCAGTCGTGCATATTCAAGGGTGTGCACTACGAGATGACAGTGACGACCCCCAACGGCTATGAGATAATGATTCAGGACTACAATGCCTTCGATGTGGGCCAGCAGGTGAGTATGATCGTAAAGCCTTCGGATATCCACGTTATGCAGAAGGAGCGTACGGAGAATCGCTTTGAGGGAGTGATGATCGACTCTACGCACGTCGAGATGCTCGGCACCCACTTTGTCTGCAACGAGCAGGCGGGGTTGGCGGCAGGCGATAAGGTCTGCGTGAAGGTGCCGTTCGATAAGATCGATCTGATGGATAATAAGGAGGATGGTATGATCGTGGGCGATGTAAGATTCATCCTCTACAAGGGCGACCACTACCACCTGACCGTTCGCACGTTCGATGGCGATAATATCTACGTCGATACACACGATGTGTGGGACGATCGCGATATCGTCGGCGTGAAGATTCTGGCCGAGGATATGACTATTGAGCGTGTTAAAGCTGAGTAAAGGGCAAAGAGTATGAAGTGGTTGTCAAGAATCTTTATGAAGCGCCGAATGTGGAGTATCCCCTATGCGATATTCCTCTTCATCTTCGTGGTTGTGCCGCTGGTGCTGATCTTCCTGTATGCTTTTCAGGATGCCGATGGTAATTTTACGCTGGAGAACTTCTCGAAGTTTATCTCAAGCCCCGAGGCGGCCAATACGTTCGTCTATTCGATTGGTGTGGCGATCGTTACGACGGTGCTGTGTATTCTGCTGGGTTACCCCGCAGCCTACATCCTGAGTAATGCCGAACTATGCCGCTCGAAGGTTATGGTGGTGCTGTTTATCCTACCGATGTGGATTAATATATTGGTGCGTACGCTCGCGACGGTGGCGCTGTTCGATTTTATGCGTCTGCCGCTGGGTGAGGGTGCCTTGATATTCGGTATGGTCTATAACTTCCTGCCATTTATGATCTACCCGATCTATAACGTGATGCAGAAGATGGATCACAGTTATATCGAGGCTGCGCAGGATTTGGGCGCTAACCCCGTGACGGTCTTCCGTAAAGTGGTGTTCCCACTCTCGATGCCTGGCGTGATGAGTGGTGTGATGATGGTCTTTATGCCGACGATCTCGACCTTCGCCATCGCCGAGCTGCTGACGATGAATAATATCAAGTTGTTTGGTACGACTATTCAGGAGAATATAAATAACGGAATGTGGAACTATGGCGCGGCCTTGTCGCTGATTATGCTCGTTCTGATCTTTGCGACGGAGCTCTTCAGCGAATCAGACGAGGATCGTGTCTCAAATGAGGGAGGATTGATCTGATGAAGCGATTTTTTGCTCAAGCCTATCTGTGGCTGCTGCTGGCGATGCTTTATGCACCGATCCTCATTATCGCCATATTTTCTTTTACGGAGGCTAAGGTGCTGGGTAACTGGACCGGTTTCTCGACCAAGCTCTATACGTCACTCTTTACGGGCGGTGTGCACCATTCGTTGCTGAGCGCTATTGAGAATACGCTAATTATTGCCCTGGCTGCGGCGGCTATTTCGACCGTGCTGGGAAGTTTGGCCGCGATTGGTATCCACCATCTGTATGGGCGTAAGAAGATGATGCTTAATGCGTTGAATAACGTGCCGATGCTCAATCCTGATATCATTACGGGTATCTCGCTCTTCCTGCTGTTTGTGAGTCTGGGCGTTACGCAGGGTTACGCAACGGTTATTCTTGCGCACGTTACCTTCTGTACACCTTATGTGGTGCTGTGTGTGATTCCGCGTTTGCAGCAGATGAATTCCAACATCTACGAGGCTGCACTCGACCTGGGAGCCACGCCATTTCAGGCTCTGCGTAAGGTGGTTATTCCAGAGATTAAGCCGGGTATGATCTCGGGCTTTATCCTCTCGTTCACACTCTCGATTGACGATTTCGCCGTTACGATCTTCACCATCGGTACGGGCGGTCTGGAGACGCTTTCGACCTACATCTACGCCGATGCTCGTAAGGGTGGTCTGACGCCCGAGCTGCGTCCCCTCTCGACGATTATCTTTATGACGGTGCTGTTGTTGCTCATCGTTATCAACATTCGCTCTTACCGTGCGGCTAAAAAGAAGGAGGCATAAGATGAAACGTATATCATATATCATAATGGCATTGGCCTTGATGCTCGCGGTTGGTTGCTCGGGCAACGATGCTCGACAGTCGATTTTGAAGGTCTATAACTGGGCCGATTATATTGACGAGTCGCTGCTCTCGGAGTTCGAGGAGTGGTACTATGAGCAGACTGGCGAAGAGGTTGAGGTTGTCTATCAGCTCTTCGACATCAATGAGATTATGCTCGCCAAGATTGAGCGCGGCAAGGAGGACTTTGATGTGGCCTGCCCCTCGGAGTATATCATCGAGCGTATGCTCAAGAACGATCTTCTGTTGCCCATTAATAAGGACTTCGGCTCTACGCCAAACTATCTCGATAATGTAGCACCTTATATTAAAGAGGTATTCAGCAAGATCGACGGCGGTGGCAAGAATCCCAACGACTACGCCGTAGGTTATATGTGGGGAACGACGGGTTTCCTCTACAACACGCGCTATGTTACGGAAGAGGAGGTCGATAGTTGGAGTGCGCTGTGGAATCCTAAGTTCAAGGGTAAGCTCTTCGTTAAAGATGCCTTCCGAGATGTATATAGTCCGCTGTTGATCTACGCTAATCAGGAGCGTATTGCATCGGGTGAAGTTACGATTGATGAGTTGATGCACGATTCGTCGGATGAGTCAATAGCAATCGTTGAGGAGTTGCTAAAGAAGACCAAACCCAACGTCGCAGGATGGGAGGCCGACTTTGGTAAGGAGATGATGACCAAGGAGAAGGCCATCCTGAACCTGACGTGGAGCGGCGATGCCGTTTGGGCTATGGAGGAGGCTGCCGATGTGGGTGTCGAGCTCGACTACACGGTGCCTAAGGAGGGTAGTATCGTGTGGTTCGACGGCTGGGTTATTCCCAAGTATGCCAAGAATACGAAGGCTGCGGCCTACTTCATCAACTTTATGTGTAAGCCCGAGAATGCCATCCGCAATATGGAGGAGATCGGCTATGTGAGCGTTATCGGTACGCCCGAGGTGATGGAGTATATGTCGGAATCGGCCGTTGAGTCGGGCTATGAGGAGGCTATGGACCTAAGCTACTTCTTTGGCGCGGAGGCCGATAGCGTGGTGATTGATCCGGTGCTGTATCCCGATCGCTCGGTTATCGAGCGTTGCGCAATGATGCACGATAGCGGCCCGCGCACGGAGGCTCTGCTGGCTATGTGGTCGAGGGTGAAGGGCGACAACCTGAACAACTGGATGGTTGTCGTAATCCTGATCTCTATCGTAGCTCTGCTCGTTGCGGGCATCATCCGCAAGATTAAACAACGCCGCCGTCGTACCCGCCGCTGGTAAACGAGTTGCATAAAACAACAAATCCCGAAGTCATCAGACCTCGGGATTTTTTATTTCTATGGATATTATCGCTGAGAAGCCTTTATGACTTGTCGGTCCTTGCGGCTGATGCCCCACATATTACCATTATGGTCGATGGCGATGGCTTGACCGGGGATGGGGACGTTGATGGTGCCCACCCACTGAAGATGTACGCCATATCGGGGGAGTTGCATCAGGTAGCACTTCTTGTGGTCGTGGCCCATACAATAGAATGTGTCGCCGACCAGAACTCCGCTCGAGAGACTATGCGGATCGAGCTCCTTTAGAATCTCCTTGGGAAGAATCCACGCCTGCATACGGCGCCACTTCTTGTCGTACTTCACCAGCTGCGACCACGACGGGTCTTTACCTGGCTCCTTGCCGCTGCCGGCATAGTGGGCGAAGAAGGCGTACCAGCAACCCTTGCCGGGAGTAATCCAGACGCAAGAACCCACGTCAATGCCGAGGCTGATACTCTGGATTGGTTGCAGTGTACGGGTGTCGAAGATCTCGATTGAGCTGGCCATCGGCACTTCTGGGTAATTAGAGTGGGTGCAGTAGAGTTTGCGTCTCTTCACAAAACCGCTGTTGATGTGGCGGATTAGCTCCTTGTCGGGCTCGTGCCAGGTAGTGATGGAGTCGCCAGTGAGAGAGAATTTGGTTATATGATTGTTCTCGATGGCGTAGAAGTGTTGCCTATCGACGGCTACGCCCTGCATAGCGTAATAGGCATCGAAGCGAGCAACCTCTCGAAAGTCGCGTTTGGGGTCGATTTGCTGAGCCATCAGGTTAGAGCACATCAGCGTGCAGAGGGCGCAGAGGAGTAGGGTGAGTTTTGGAGTGTTCATATATAATGATTCTTGTTGCCACAAAGATACTATATTTTGGTTGAATTGGGGTGCGGTGGGGTTGATTATTGTTTACCGCGATGAGAATTTGCGGTTGGGGTTTGGATATTTTTTGTTACCTTTGTAAGAGATATTAAATTTGTTATGAAGGTAAACGTAAATTCTAAATCCTACAAGTGGGAGATTATTTTCTTGCTGTGGGTTGCCTATTTCCTCAATCAGGCTGATCGTCAGGTATTCAATACCGTATTGCCACATATTCAGGAGTTCCTCGGCGCTACGGATGCGACGATGGGTCTGATATCGACCTGTTTTAACCTATTCTTCGCTCTGACAGTGCCGTTTGCAGGTTACTTTGCCGACAGGTTGAGCCGCTCGAAGATTATTATCTTTAGCGTGACGCTCTTCAGTGTGGCAACGATGTTTACGGGATATGCCAGCACGGTGGTGCTGATGATTATGATGCGTAGCGTTGCTACGGGTGTGGGTGAGGCTATATTTGGCCCGACGTATCCTGCGATAATTGCCGAGTATCACGACTCAAGAACGCGTGCACGAGCGATGTCGATTCATCAGACGGCTTATTATGTGGGAGTTATCGCGAGCGGATTTTTGGCCGGATTGGTTGCCGATAAGTTGGGATGGCAGTATTCGTTCCTGATCTTTGGTGCGGCAGGAGTGGTGTTTGCTTTCGTGTTGCTGTTGCGTTTGCGTGATAAAAATACGACACAGCAGAAGGCTGAGGCCACGCAGCTATCGAAGCCCTCGTTCTTTGAGGCTATGGCGGCGATTTTCAAGGTGCCGACGGCTGTGTGTATGATATTCGGTTTCACATCGCTGATTTTTGTGCTAACGGGATATCTTACCTGGATGCCTAAGTGTCTGATGGAGACTTTCGATTTGAGTTCTGCTTCGGCAGGATTTAATTCGATGTTCTGGACCCACGCTGCGGCATTTGTAGGTGTGTTGGTGGCTGGAAGTCTGTCGGATAAATTGGCTGCAAGCAAGGGTGGTGGTAAGAACCGTCTTATCCTGCAGGCGGGTGGATTGTTGCTCGCTGCTCCGTGTATTGTGCTGATGGGTGTGTCGAAAGAGATATGGGTCGTGTATGCGGCATTGGCAGGATTTGGATTCTTCAGAGCATTCTTTGATGCAAACACATACTCTATTTTGTACGACGTAATTTCGGAGCGTTACCATTCGTCGGCATCGGCTGTTTTGCAGATGTTCGGCTTTGGAATGGGCTCGTTGGCACCGTTGATTCTTGGCCTTATGAGCCCGAAGCTGGGGCTCTCGGGAGGTATTGCTACATTGGGAGCGATATGGGTTGTTGCGGGCATTGTGCTGCTTGTGGCAAAGTTCTTCTTTTTCGATAAGGATGCTGAGAAACTGCGTAAACAACAGTTGCGATGAAACTTATTATCGAGAGTGGCGCTACGAAGAGCGACTGGAGAGTGGTGTCGGATGAGGGGCAAGAGATGGCTCGTTATGCGGCATCGGGAACGAACGTATCGACGATGTCGATGATGGCCGTGGAGACGATAATTGGCCAGGTGTGTAAGCAGATTGCGGAGCAGGGAATAGCCATTGAGTCGGTCTATATGTATACGGCAGGCGTTGTGACAGAGAGTGTGCAGAGAGCCTTGACGCAGGCTTTTCGGACGACGTTTGCGGAGGCCGATGTGGAGGTTATGGATGACCTGACGGCTGCTGCGAGGGCTGCTTGTGGACATAGCGCGGGCATTGTGGCGATACTTGGTACGGGTTCAAATTCGTGTCAGTATGATGGCGAGAAAATCGTTAAAAGAGTCTATTCGGGAGGTTTTATTCTGGGTGATGAGGGTAGTGCCGCAACGCTCGGAAAACTTTTTATTGCGGATTGGCTTAAAGGGTTGGTGTCAAAGCCGGTAGCTGATGATTTTGCTGCGAGATACAACTATGATTATGCCCAGATTGTGGAGAACGTATATCACTCGACGGGCTCGCCTTCGGCATTTTTAGGAGGACTTGCGCCTTTTATTCTTGAACATTATAATAACTCATATATTCAGGCTCTCGTAGATGATAATCTAAGAGCTTTTATTCGCCGCTCACTCAAGCAGTATGACGTGGATAAATATCCCGTCGGAGTGGTAGGTGGATTTGGAAATGCACTGAAAGATGTATTTTCGCGAATAGCGGAACAGGAGGGGATAATGCTATCGAGATTTATCTCTTCGCCGATTGATGAATTAATAAAATATCATACTGTATGAGAACAACCGAACAGACTTCCAATTACCATAATTTAGATAAAATGACCACCGTAGAGCTCTTGCAGGCGATGAATACGGAGGATCGGAGCGTGCCCGTTGCTGTTGGGAGTGTTATACCCCAGATTGAGCAGTTGGTCGATGGTATTGTGGAACGAATGAAGAGAGGTGGTAGAGTCTTTTATATCGGGGCGGGAACAAGTGGCCGCTTGGGCGTTGTTGATGCATCGGAGATTCCGCCAACGTATGGCGTGAGGGATAAGTTTATCGGCATTATTGCTGGCGGCGATGGAGCAATCCGCACTGCTGTAGAGGGTGCTGAAGATGATAGCGCTCAGGGGTGGCTCGATGTGGAGAAGTTTGAGCCTACGGCCAGCGATACGCTTGTAGGCATTGCAGCATCGGGCGTGACGCCCTATGTCGTTGGTGCGGTGAAAAAGGCGCGTGAGAGAGGTTTGCTGACGGCTTGTGTGACCAATAATGAGAATTCGATACTTGCTGCTGAGGCCGAGGTGGCAATCGAGGCTGTCGTGGGCCCGGAGTTTGTGACGGGTAGCACCCGAATGAAGGCGGCTACGGCGCAGAAACTTATTCTGAATATGATCTCAACGGCTACGATGATACGACTTGGTCACGTGCGAGGCAGTCGTATGGTGGATATGGAGCTTACGAATAAGAAGCTCGTTGATCGTGGTGCGCGTATGATTATGGAGGAGACGGGCATTGAGGATTATGAGCTTGCGCGTAACTTGTTGCTTGAGTATGGCAAGGTTCGTAAAGCTGTCGAGGCTTATAAGGCCGAGCATTGATATTAGGATAAAAACAAAAGCCACTCTGCGGAGTGGCTTTATTGTTTGCGGTGCGTAGGGGACTCGAAAATTGATGAGTAACCTACTCACTGTCAATATCTTCAAAGAATCATTAAAGCAAAGTCCACTAAAAGCTCCAATTTATAGACTTCTCAGATTCTCTTAATACTTCAATGTACTTAACCACTGCAAAGGTAATAATTATTTTATTAAAGTCAATATCTCCGATTATTATCCTTTAACATTCTTTTAATAAATCTCCCTATAACCCTACTTTAATGCCTCACGCTGCCACTTTGACGCCACATAGTGCCATAGGAATGTAAACTCTTTTCTGGTAGTTTTTGAATATCTAATTTCGTCCATGCATCGCCGTTGATGCATATTAAAACTATCGTAATATGGACGAAAAATTAAAATCTGAACAGAAGCAAGTAATGCTCGTTCAGCAATCCTCGGACGGCAGACTTCGTGCCGTCAGCTCGGCAGATGGCCAGGGTAATATAACTACTTGCGACCCTACGGAGCAAAACATCAGCAATCTGCTAAATGTGAACACCGCAGAGTCTGCTTTTGAGGCCTTCTTTCATAAGATGATGCAGGAGGCAGATAATCCATCTTACACAGGCATCTTCGTTATGGCGGAGAGTGCTTTTCGCAATCTTATCCAAGTTGATTTTGCTCCCGATGAGTTGGAGCAGTATCGAATCTCTTTAGAACAAAACCCATCTCAGGAGCAACGCTTTCAGCCAATGGACACCTCGAAGATAGACCTTGAGGACTTGGCACGCAAAGGTATTAAG
>JAZRQX010000009.1:0-85465 GCA_045650235.1 Alistipes sp.
TTGTGCATATCGGAGCGATATAGTTATGTAGCAGCTTATCCTGCATATTATTCCATATATAGCCGAGTCGGAAAATCTCAACTCATGGCTTGAAGAGGCGTTCCGCCATCTATATTGACATTCCCCCTAAATCCCCCTTTGCGAAAGGGGGACTATAAATGGTGGAGCGTTTTGGCTTATACCTTATATCTTTTATATGGAAATATCGTTGTCATTGCTGGAATAAGATGAAATTTTTCTTAATTTTGTAGTTAATACTAACCAACAACCTTTTTCTATGAAAAGAATTATTTGTTTTGCAGTGGCGGCAGTGATGCTGTTGGCCTCGTGCGCGAAACCTAAAGCAGAGTATGATGTGTGCGTCTATGGTGGTACGTCGGCAGGTGTTATTGCCGCCTATGCCGTAGCGAAGCAGGGTAAAACAGTGTTGCTCGTGGAGCCGGGACGTCGTCTTGGTGGTATGACCTCGGGCGGATTGGGACAGACCGATATCGGTAACAAGCAGGTTGTGAAGGGCCTCTCACTCGATTTCTATCGCCGTGCGGGTGCTAACTACGGCACTCTTGAGAGCTGGATCTTTGAACCCAAGGTGGCTGAGGCTATCTTCAAGGGGTACATTGAGCGTGGTGCTGTGGAGGTACTCTATGACAATCGCATTGTCGGTGCGCAGAAGCAGGGTGCGACGATAAAGTCTATCTTCCTTGAGGAGGTCAAGGGCGAGCCTCTGAACGAGATTTACGCTAAGCAGTTTATCGACTGCTCGTACGAGGGCGATTTGATGGCTGCAGCAGGCGTAAGCTATGTGGTTGGTCGCGAGGATAATAAAGTATATGGCGAGGATCACAACGGCGTTCAGATGCAGCACCTGCATCAGTTTGTCGATGGCGTTGATCCCTACGTCGTAAAGGGCGATCCAGCGAGCGGTCTGTTGTGGGGTATTTCGCCCGAGACGATGGCCGCTACAGGATCTGGCGACAAGAAGGTGCAGGCGTACAACTACCGTATCTGCCTCACAAGTGATCCTGAGAATATGCTTCCTATCGAGAAGCCAGCTAACTACGATGCTTCGCGCTATGAATTGTTGTTGCGCGTGATTGAGGCGCAGAAGAAGTATAAACTCAACGACTACTTCA
Source organism: Alistipes sp. (assembly GCA_045650235.1). Classification (GTDB taxonomy): domain Bacteria; phylum Bacteroidota; class Bacteroidia; order Bacteroidales; family Rikenellaceae; genus Alistipes. The sequence continues at coordinate 1,134 of JAZRQX010000009.1, forward strand.
TCGTCAGCCCGATGCCCAACAACAAGACCGACATCAACAATCGAGGTCCATTCTCGTCGGATATGATCGGTATGAACTACGGCTACCCCGAGGGTACGTACGAGGAGCGTCAGCAGATCATTGAGGCGCACAAAGACTATACGCTCGGTCTGCTATGGTTCATCGGTAACGATGAGCGTGTTCCTGCGCAGTTGCGCGAGCAGATGCTGGCGCTGGGACTCCCCAAGGACGAGTATGTTGAGTATGGCCACTGGACGCCGCAGCTCTATATTCGCGAGGCGCGCCGTATGGTGGGTGAGTATGTTACCACGCAGGCCAATTGCGACAACGTGACTTCTGTAGAGGATGGCGTAGGTATGGCGGCCTATACGATGGATTCGCACAACTGCCAGCGCATCGTAATCGAGAAGGATGGCGTAATGATGGTCAAGAATGAGGGTAATGTCGAGATTTCTGGCGGTTTGCCCTACGACGTTTCGTATCGTTCAATTACGCCTAAACGTGAGGAGTGCGACAACCTGCTCGTTCCCGTATGTCTTTCGGCAAGTCATATCGCATACGGCTCTATCCGTATGGAGCCTGTATTTATGCTTCTGGGCCAGAGTGCTGCCAAGGCTGCGTGTATGGCAATCGATGCTGGCGTAAAGGTGCAGGAGGTTGATGTGAAGCAGATTCAGCGTATGTACGAGGAGGATCCCCTGCTTGATGGTACGCCTGCCGATGTCGTTGTTGATGATTCTAACTTTGAGGTGCCCGATGGTTGGCAGCGCATCGTTAAGAACAACGGTTATGGCCGTTCGTATCTTGTGCTGGATAAGACCTCTGTGGAGAAGAGTCTGCGCTATCCCTTTGAGGTTAAGAACGATGGTCGCTATACGATCTACACCTATCATATCCGTCGCGCCGAGTCATCGAAGGTGATGGAGCTGGTTGTAAACGATGGAAAGTCGGATCGTGACGTTGTGATTGACTCGGAGAAGATCACCATCAAGGGCCAGACTTCGGGTGAGTGGGTATCGCTCGGCGAGTACGATCTGCGTGCAGGTGAGAAGGGATATGTGGAGTTCACCAATCGTGGAAATGTTACGGGACAGATTTGCGCGGATGCGGTTCTGTTGGTAAAGAAATAGTTATTGAATAGTAAATAAAAAATCCGAGACTCTGTGTGAGCCTCGGATTTTTTTGTTGAGTTAAGATTCTACTTCAAATCCAAATAATACGGTGCGGGGAAGTGCATACCATACATTCTAAGCCCCTCCGCGCGGGCCTTCTCGATAAGCATCTTGCGCGAAGCTACGGCATTTACCTTATCCGTATCGAAGCGAGCGCAAATCTCGGGGTGCTCCAACTGAAGCGCCACGCCGTGCATCACATCGCCCGCAATCATCACCTCGCCTACGAGATATGCCGTGTGGCCGGGCGTATGACCTACCGCAGCGATAGCCTCCACGTCGCAGGGCAGAGTGTCGTTTGTGGTGAAGATCTTAACGCGGTCGCCGTACGCCTCAATCATTGCACGCATCTGCGCCGAGCGCTCCTCGCCCATAGCAATCCAACCATCGTACTCGATCTTGGGGATGTAGAGCGTAGCATTCTCGAACACAGCCTTGCCATTGCGCGTCATTCCGCCGATGTGGTCGCCGTGCATATGAGTGATCATAACGTAGTCGATGTCGGCTGCCGTGTAGCCGGCTTTGTTCAATGCAGGCAACAGCTGCGAATCGTCGTTGCCGTTGCCCGCATCGAATAGAATCTGCTTATCTTGCGTATTTACCATAAAGGCACAAACCGAGGCGGGCACACCCTCCTGCAGTCCGAGCGATTCGATCAAACCCTCGGGGGCTGTCTCGGCAAATAGAGCTGCCTGCATAAGGCGCGGTTGCAGATTGTCCTGCAGAGCTACAACCTCCACCGTCGCGGGCTTCTGGCACGAGTCAAGCAACGCCACGATGGCTACAAACATTGTTGCGAAAGATAAGCGTTTCATATTGTCAAAGTTTTAAGTTAAACGTCGTTTGATTACAAACCGCGATTGCGCAGCAGAGCGTCAATCTTAGGCTCGCGGCCACGGAAGTTCTTATACATAACCATACCGTCGTCGATACCGCCAGGTGTGAGGACGTAGTCGCGGAACTTCTTGGCAACCTCCTGGTTGAAGATGTCGCCCGTCTCGGCAAATGCGTCAAATGCATCGGCATCCAACACCTCAGCCCACATATAGCTGTAGTAACCAGCGGTGTAACCACCACCCATCGTGTGAGAGAAGTTGGTCATACGGTAGCGGGGCAAAATCTGTGAGGGAATGCCGCGCTCGGCGAGTTTCTCAGCCTCGAAGTCCATTACATTCAGGTTGGCGGGAATCTCGGTCAAAACGTGCAAGTCCATATCGCTGAGCGATGCAGCAACATACTCAACCGTAGCGAAGCCCTGACCATACTTCGAGCTCTCTACGATCTTGTTTACAAGCTCCATAGGGATAATCTCGCCCGTCTGGTAGTGCTTTGCATAAACGGCCAGCACCTCAGGCTCGAATGCCCAGTGCTCGTTGATCTGTGAGGGCAACTCAACGAAGTCACGCTCCGTACCGCCAGCACCGTTATAGCGAATGTCGCGCATAAAGCTGTGCAGTGCGTGGCCGAACTCGTGGAACATAGTCTCCACGTTGTCGATGCTCTGCAGTGCGGGGCCATCACCCATATGTGCGGTCATATTGCAGCAGTTCACAACGATAGGAATAACGCGCTCCTCACCGTCGTAGCTCTGGCCACGGAACGAAGTACACCAAGCACCAGCGTTCTTGCCGTCGCGAGGGTAGTAGTCGCTGTAGAATACGGCCAGCGTAGTGCCGTCGCGGTCGATAACCTCGAATGCCTTAGCTGTGGGCTCGTATGAGGGAACCTCCGAGGTGATCTCCTTGAAAGTGAGGCCGTAGAGCTTGTTAGCAACGTGGAAGATACCCTGCAGCACGTTGTTGATCTCGAGGTAAGAGCGAATCTCCTGCTCGTCAACCGCGTACTTTGCCTTCTTGGCCTTGTCCTGATAGTACATATAGTCCCAACCCTCGGGCTCGAATGACTTACCCTCCTTGCGAATCTCGGCACGGATGTCGGCAATCTCCTCCTTAGCCTTCTTTACAGCGGGCTCCCATACCTGATACAGAAGATTGTAAACAGCCTCGGGAGTCTTGGCCATACGATCCTCCAGCGCCATCTCTGCGTAGTTGTTGTAGCCCATCAGCTTGGCCTTCTCCAGACGCAGCGCTACGATCTTAGCCGAGATAGCCTTGTTGTCGTACTCGTTGTCCTGATTACCACGATTGTAGTAAGCCTTATATACCTTCTCACGCAACTCGCGGTTCTCGCAATACTGCAGAACGGGGTTGCAGCTGGGGCGCTGCATATTGAACATCCACTTGCCCGGCTGGCCGTTGTCGGCTGCCATCTTAGCCGCAGCGTCGATGTTTGCCTGGGGCAGACCCTTGAGCTCCTCGAGTGAGTTAGCCACTACGAAGGTGTTGTTGGTCTCGTGCTGGAGGTTCTGTGAGAATGTAAGCTGCAACATAGAGAGCTCCTTGTTCAGCGCGCGAAGCTTCTCCTTCTCGGCGTCGCTAAGCTCGGCACCGCTATTTACGAAGCGTTTGTAGGTGTTCTCCAACACCTTCTGCTCCTCGGCGGTGAGCTTCAGATTATCCTTCTGCTCGTAAACAGCCTTAACGCGAGCGAAAAGGGCGGGATTGAGGTTGATATCATCGCTGTGAGCCGATGAGAGAGGTGAGAGCTCCTTCTGAAGAGCACGAATTTCGTCATTTGAGTTGCTGCTTGACAGGGGGCTGAACGTGCCGCGCACCTTGCGAAGCGTTGCACCGCACTGATCCAGCGCTGCGATGGTGTTCTCGAAGGTGGGAGCCTCGGGGTTGTTTACGATAGCCACGATCTCAGCCTTCTGCTCCTCCATACCGCGGAGCATACCCTCGCGGTAGTGATCGATCGTGATCTCCGAGAAGGGAGCGATACCGAACGGAGCGGTGAACTCGTTAAAGAGCGGATTGTCGGACTTATTGCTGCTGCCACATCCGCAGGCAGCGATTGCTATAGCTGCCATAAAAATCTGTTTTTTGAATTTCATAGTTATTGTTTTTTGGTGTCTTTGGGAGCAAAAATAGTAATTATAATCGAAAATCTTACATATTATAATGTGTAACGGTGTAAAAAAGTATCAGAATCAATAAGAAAAATAGGCGGACGCAATAGTGCAATTATTTTTTTTATATCTTTGTTCTTGGCAATTGTTGCCTTATGCGAAGGGAAATCACTAAAACAAACCGATATGAAACGAATTCTTTTTACAATTGCAGCGCTGTCGCTCTCGATGGCGGCTATGGCACAACAATCTTGGGTTAATGAGACCCACAATCCGCAGGCAAATACTCAAGGTCTGGCTCCGATGGGGGCTCGCGTAATCTCTCCAGAGGTTCACGACGACCACACCGTTACGTTCCGTCTTTACGCTCCCAACGCCAAGCAGGTGGTTGTGCGCGGATCGATGTTTACGGGCGGAATGGATGTTCGCAGCGCCGAGATGACCAAGGATGATAAGGGCGTGTGGTCGGTTAAGGCAGGCCCCTTTACTCCCGATGTCTATACCTATACATTTAGTGTTGATGGGGTTAGCTTCGTAGATCCTGCCAATACACTCCACAACCACGGTACGATGCCCGCGTCGAGTATGCTCTACGTTCACGGCGATAAGCCTGCTTACTACGACCCCAATCCCGCTGTTGAGCACGGCTCGGTAACCACCAGCTACTACAACTCAACCGTGTCTAACGGCTTGCGCACGATCGTAGTCTACACTCCTCCTAAGTACGACGCAACGAAGAAGTACCCCGTTCTCTACCTTATGGGTGGCTCGGGCGAGGCTACTGACTCGTGGTATAAGTATGGTCAGGTGAACTGGATTATGGATAATATGATTGCCGAGGGTAAGATCGAGCCTACGATCGTGGTTATGGTAAACAACCAGATCGTTCACCGCTCAACGCCCAACCACAGCGAGCTTTCGTTTAAGATGATGGAGCGCGAGTATAAGGAGTGTGTAATTCCCTGGGTTGATTCACACTACAGCACTATCAAGGATCGCAAGGGCCGCGCTCTGGCTGGTCTTTCGATGGGCGGTCGCCACACGCAGTATATCGGCTTCCGTAATCCTGATCTCTTCGGCTCACTCGGAATCTTGAGCGCTGCGCTTACGGCTGCCGACGAGAAGGCTTTTGGTGAGGATAACGTAGCTATGGGTCGCGATAAGGCGGCTTTCGAGAAGGCCGACTTCGATTATATCTTTATCGGTGCAGGTAAGTACGAGACCAACGATGAGTCGCGCCACACGTTGTTGCATAAGCAGTTGGAGCAGATGGGTGTTGAGCACGAGTATTACATTGGCGGCTTCTCGGCACACGACTTTATGACGTGGCGTCACTTGCTTTATTTCAGCTTCCTGCCCAAGCTTTGGAAATAAAATAATTCAGGCAAAACTAAATACTCAAATATATGAATAAGAAACTATTACTCTCCCTGCTACTTGCAGGGGCTACGCTTTCGGTCTCGGCTGACGAGGCTCGACTGCTACGTTTCCCAGCCACCAATGGTCAGGATGTAGTCTTTACCTATGCGGGCGATTTGTATAAGGCTCCTTTGACGGGTGGTGAGGCTCAGCGCTTGACATCGCACGTCGGAATGGAGATGTTTGCTCGTTTCTCGCCCGATGGCCAGTCAATCGCCTTCACGGCTCAGTATGACGGCAATACGGAGGTTTACCTGATGCCCAAGAGCGGTGGTGAGCCCGAGCGCTTGACCTACACCTCGACAAATAGTCGCGACGATGTGGGTGACCGTATGGGTCCCAACAATATCGTGATGACGTGGACTCGCGATGGCAAGAATATTCTTTATCGTAACCGCATCGGCGATGGCTTCAGTGGTAAGCTGTGGTCGGTATCGGCCGAGGGTGATATGCCCGAGCAGCTGCCCTTGCCCGAGGGTGGATTCTGTTCGTACTCGCCCGATGGTAAGAAGCTGGCTTACAACCGTGTGATGCGTGAGTTCCGTACTTGGAAGTATTATAAGGGCGGTATGGCCGACGATGTATGGGTGTATGACCCTGCGTCGAAGAAGATTGAGAACGTAACCAACAACGTATCGCAGGATATCTTCCCGATGTGGATTGGCGAGGAGATCTTCTTTATCAGCGACCGCGACCGCACGATGAACCTCTTTGTTTACAACACAGCTACAAAGAAGACTGAGAAGGTGACCAACTACACCGACTACGATATCAAGTTCCCCTCGACCAATGGCGAGGTAATCGTTTACGAGCAGGGTGGTTACATCTTCAAGTTTGACCCCCGCACCCGCAAGGCCGAGAAGGTTTCGATTACGCTCAACTCGGAGAGCATCTACGCTCGTAAGGAGATGAAGAACGTAGCCGGCAACCTCACCTCAGCGAGCCTCTCTCCCGATGGCAAGCGCGTAGCTGTAACGGCTCGTGGCGAGGTATTTAACGTACCCGTGGAGAAGGGCGTAACACGCAATATCACCCGCACATCGGGCGCAAACGAGCGTGGTGCGAAGTGGAGCCCCGATGGCAAGTGGATTGCCTACATCAGCGATCGCACGGGCGAGACCGAGGTATGGTTGCAGGGCGAGGATAGCGAGCCTCAGCAGCTTACCAAAGGTAGCGATACCTACATTCGTCAGGTGATCTGGGCACCCGATTCAAAGACTCTGCTCTACACCGACCGCAAGAATCGTCTGGTGGAGGTGAATATCGCATCGAAGAGCAAGCAGACCCTTATGCAGAATCCCAATGGTGAGCCTGCGGGCGTAGCTTTCTCTCCCGATAGCAAGTGGATTACCTACACCAAGAGTGCAGAGAACGATATGAGCGTTGTGTATGTATTCAACCTCGCATCGAAGAAGGAGTACCCCGTGACGGAGCGTTGGTATTCGTCATCGGCTCCCGTATTTAGTACCGATGGCAAGTATTTGATTTTCACTTCGGCACGCGACTTTAACTCTACATACAGCCAGACCGAGTGGAATCACGTCTATACCCGTATGAACGGTATCTATATGGCTATGTTGGCCGCTTCAACTCCCTCGCCGCTGTTGCCTACTGATGGCGCTGTGGAGGCTGCAAAGCCCGCCGAGGGTCCCGTTGAGGTGAAGATTGATCCCGAGAATCTGCCCGGTCGCATCGTTAAGTTGCCATTGGCGGCAGGTATGTATCGTAACTTCTACTCTGATGGTAAGAAGGTATATTACTCTGGCTCAGGCGGCTTGAAGGCATTCGATCTCAAGACTCAGAAAGAGGAGACCGTAGCCGAGGGTGCATCGGTAACGGTTACGCCCGGTAGCAAGAAGGCTCTCTATATGAAGGGCCGCCAGATGTTCGTGGCCGACTTCCCCACAGCGAAGGCTAATTTGCGTGAGGCTGTGAGCACTAAGGATATGGTTGCCGAGGTTGACTATATGCAGGAGTGGGCACAGATCTACGACGAGGTGTGGCGCGCGTTCCGCGACGGTTTCTATCTGGAGAATATGCACGGCATCGACTGGAAGGCTATTAAGAAGAAGTATGAGGTGCTGCTGCCCTATGCAAAGACCCGTCTGGACCTTAATTATATCATCGGCGAGATGATCTCGGAGGTTGGTTGCGGTCACGCCTATGTAAATCCTGGCGAGATGCCTCAGGTTGAGCGTATCCCGATGGGATTGTTGGGTGCAGAGCTTAAGCGCGATAAGAGCGGTTTCTTCCGTATCGAGAAGATTCTGCCCGGTGGCGTTTACAGCCAGACGTTGCGTTCGCCTTTGGCCGAGCCCGGAGTGGATGTTAAGGAGGGTGACTATATCGTTGCAATCGACGGTATTCCTACCTCGAGCGTAAAGAATATCTATCAGTTGCTGGTTGGTAAGGCTAACGTCCTGACCGAGCTTAGCATCAGCTCATCGGCTTCAGCTACGGGAGCTCGCAAGGTTGTCGTAAGCCCCATCGATAACGAGTATCCGCTCTACCACTACAATTGGGTTCAGGAGAATATCCGCAAGGTTTCGGAGGCTACCAATGGTAAGGTAGGTTATATTTACATCCCCGATATGAGCGCTGAGGGTTTGAACGAGTTTGCTCGTTACTTCTACCCGCAGCTCGACAAGGAGGCGTTGATTATCGACGACCGTGCTAATGGTGGTGGTAATGTATCACCGATGATTATCGAGCGTCTGCTGCGTCAGGCTTATCGTATGACGATGTATCGCGGTCAGGAGCGTAACGGTACGATTCCCGACGCTACGCATCACGGCCCGAAGGTATTGTTGGTTGACAAGTATTCGGCTTCGGATGGCGACCTGTTCCCCTGGAGCTTCAAGGCTAACAACCTCGGTACTGTTATCGGTACTCGCACCTGGGGTGGTATCGTGGGTATCAGTGGCTCGCTGCCTTATATCGATGGTACCGATGTGCGCGTTCCCTTCTTTACGAACTACGACGCTAAGACGGGTGAGTGGATTGTGGAGAACCACGGTGTAGATCCCGACATCCTGATTGACAACGATCCCATCAAGGAGTATATGGGTGAGGACGAGCAGCTCAATAAGGCTATCGAGGTTGCTCTCGAGCAGATTAAGAATCGCAAGCCCCTGCCTAAGACGCCAGCTCCGCGTACGATGAAGGATCTGGGTTGGTAATCATCCCCAGTAAGAATAAAAAAAAGGTTGGTCCCGCAGGACCAACCTTTTCTGTTTTTAGTTCTTTAGGAATTGCTGGGCTGCCAGCACGAGGAACATATAGTGCGACGATCCTCCGCCCAACACATACTCGGTCTGCTGCCACAGGAACGGGAAGGTCAACAGCTCGGGGAAGTCGGGACGAATGAGCGCCGTACCCGAAATCACACCACCGGGGATGTATGACCAGTCGGCGCGGTTCAAACCGTAACCAACCGTAGCCGACTCGGCACCCACACCTGATGCGAACGAAGCCTGGTTAGAGCCGGGGTGGCAACCGAGGATGAAGTTCAGCGCATTGAAGATCGGAGCCTTCGAGAAGATCTCGGGATATGCCGATGCAAGGAAGTAGTGGCGGTAGCCGAAGCTCTGGATATCCCAGCCTGCACCCCAGATGTGAGGACGGTAGGGAACACCATACGGAGTCTCCTTAACCTGCACCTGCAGATCACTCTCCACCTTGGGCAGAGCCTCGCGGAATGCCTTCGAGAAGGCCTGAGCGCGCTTGTCACCCAGCTTTGCGATCTTCTGCTCGGCGCGAGCCGTGAACCAAGCCACGCTGCTGATGCGCTCGACGATAGCCTGCTGATTATCGTAAAGGAAATTCAGATACTTATCCTCGCCCGTGGTTAGATAAAGCTCCACAGCAGCCTGAATCTTCTGGTTGAGGATGCGGGGATTATCCTTGCCCGTGTTCTCGTAAATCTCGCGTGAGATGTTGAGGCAATGCACGCTGAGCGTGTCGTTGAAATCGCGCAGTACACGCGATGCAGCTGCCAGCTGTGCGGCGGTTGACATCTCGCGTGAGGGGTTATCCTCGGTGAAGATCCAACGGTCGTCCTCGTTGCCGATCTTGCCGTCGGTCATCGCTGCAGCGTCGCCCAACAGAACATACTGACGCAGATTGTTGGTGATGATACCGCGATACAGGCGACCAAGTGCGAGGTAAGAGCTAACAACGCTCAATGCACCATTCTCCACCTGCTGCAACATATCGTTCTTGCCATCGGCCTGATGGATCTCCGTCACGCGGTTAATCTGGTCGATAGAGGTAACGTCCAAGTCGGGGCGGAATGCCTCGTAAGCCAGCGTGAGAATATAGGTCTCGCCAGCCTGTGACTCAACACGCAGGTCGAAGTCACCAGCGTCGTGCCAACCACCGATATTCACACCAGGAACAATCTCGCCGGGCTTATACTTCGACAAGCCCGGCTTCTGGTCATATCCGTCGATGTGGTTGTGGGCGGGAGCCATCTGTGCATCGTCCATATGGCAGGCGTCGTGCCATACGCGATACTTCTCAGCAACGCGCATATGACACATCTGCACGGGCAGGAAGTACTCCAGCACGGGCTGCCATACGCCACGATCATAGACCGTCTCGTCGATGCGGAAGATGGGCGACGATGAGTCGCCATACTTAATCTGATATATGCCCGACTGCTTAACGTCCGTAAAATTAACCTTCAGATAGTTGTAACGCAGGAACTTGCCCCACTCCGAAGGGTTGATGGTCTTTACGACCTTCTCGCCCTCGGCGTCGATGCGCACCAGCTGAGCCGCCTTGCGGCTGTTGTCGCGGATGTCGAGCTCGATGATTGCCTCCTTATCCTGTGCGGGGTGGTAACCGATCTGCGAGGTCTGGATCACGGGTTTGTAGATCCAATCCTCAACGATGTTGGGCGTGATGATCCACTTCACAGCACCCTTCGTTGCGCCGGCTGCGATCTCGCTACGCAAAACGAACCAACCGTTGTTGTGGTTCATACGACCGTCGTAGAGCTTCAAATCGCCCGTGAGCGACTCGATAGTAACCTTGCTGTACGGATCGTCGGGACGCGACGTGAACTTGCGACCTACGGCATAGGGCTCTGCGATGATGTCGTCAGCCACGATGGGGCTGTAACCCTTGTCGATCAGATGCTCCATATCGGCCAGCGAGCTCTTGCCATCGTGGTAGTCACCCGTATGCAGGTGGTTGGGCTGCGTGGTGAGCAGCGGTGAGTTGGGCTGCTGGGGGTAGATGCCGCTCTTGTCGTCCATCAGCCACGGCTTGCCGAAGAGCGAGCCGGGGAAGAACTCGAGGTTAAAACCGGCCTTGCCAATCAGGTAGTCGGGAATAGGCGAATCCAAATCTACGGTAACCTCAATCTGACGGCCCTTAGCCTCAACGCGCACCTTATAAGTGAGGTTAAGGTCGGGATAGATCATCGGGTTGAAGCCCGTGAGGTGACGTGATGAGTCGGGATACATCATCGTAGCGGTGATTGACTTGTCGTCAACCTCGCGGCCAATCTGCTTTGGTACGGGCTGCCACTGACCGGGCGTTGCTTCAAGGCGAATATCACCGTTGGTTGCCACGCGGTGGCCATTCATAATGATGCAGACTCCGCCCTGATGTCCCTCAGGGTAGATGTCGTCGAAGGCCATCACGTCGATGCCTTGATTCTTAAAGTACCCCGACGGGGTAATCTTGAAATCCTGTGCCGCGCCGTCCACCGCAAATAGCAGTGCAGCCGAGGCAAGAAGTGAATAGATAAGTTTTTTCATAATGTTAAGTATTGTTGTTTTTTTCTACTCGAAGCGTATCACCTTGTACGAGTGGGGTTTAAGATTTATTGAGTATGCCACCTTTTCTGGCGTACGATATACTGCTGCACGCTTCTCACCAACGATAACCTCGCCCGAGAGCATATCCTTGGCCGAGTTCTTCGCCGAGGGAGCGGCAACGACGTTGATTGTAATCTCCTCGTCGTGGAACGACTCCACAACGATGGTGTTGTTGTCGTAAACGTACAGACTCACGTTGTTCGGGCCCTCGATTGTGTAGGGCAGTGTGCGGGCACTCACCAGATCGCGGATTCTATTGAGCGCCGCATCGGGCAGGTTGTATAGATCGGCGAAGTTGTCGGGCACGACGAAGAGGTAGAGATTACCCTTCGAGAAGTTGCCTCGGTGGATGATTGGCCAACCCAGGCCAGCATCCATACCTGAGATCACCTCCCACGAGTCGTTGGTCTGATACTGCACCTGCTGCATCAGAATCGGTTTCTTGGTGGGGATGATCTGACCCGAGAACATCACCTCGTTGATCAGCGCCTTGCGGTCGGTGTACTCCATATCGACAATCTTTTCGATACCCTTGCCCTGAAGTGCGCGCAGCAAACCCGATGTAATCATCACATCCTTACCTGCCTGCAACTGCTTCTGGATTTTGGCAACAATATCCTTGTCGGCCTTTGCCTGCTCGGTCAGGATGATGAAATCCTCATTGGCGGGAAACTCGGGCACAAGATCCATCGGGATACCGATCATGCCAAAGTAGTTCTGCAAGAAGTCCTCACCCGTTGAGTGGTAGGGCTTGTAGCTCTTAATACCCATAGGCTCACCCAAGAAGCCGATGGCCTCATCGACAACCTCGAGGCTGTAACCCGCAGCGCGTGCCAGCGTGGTGGGGGTAACGGTCTTGTTATGAAGTTTCACGGGCTGCATCATCTTGTCGAAATCGAAGCTCGTACCCTGTCCCTGCCAAGCTGCGCGATGGCTCTCGCGCAAGGGGTAGAGCATCTGGCGATAGTCGAACAGAGTAATCTCGGGAGCCTTTGCGAACATCGTGATCCAGAGCTGCTCGCTGTATCGGTCGATGGTGCGCATACCGCCCGTATCAACCCAACCGCCACCATTGCGTCCCGGTGCCAGATTGTTGTAGTAACGCCATACCAGATAACCCAAATAGGGCTGCAGGTGCTGGTTGCTACGCACCGCGTCGCGTGTCTCGGTGCCTGTATATACGCCGTCGAATACTCTCGGGCCATTCTCCAGATCGAATCCGAGGCCTTGGAAGTGGTCGTACCAGTTGGGGTACTTGATAATAACCTTCACGTTGGGATTGACCTTCTTGGCGGGCTTCAGGATAACATTCTCGGCCGCCTCGTTCATCAACTCCAGACGGTACTCGGTCCAAGTGCGGTCGCCCTTGGCCTCGACGCAGAGGTCGCATTTGCAGTCGGTGAAGAAGAAGTCGTCGAGGATAACCTCGTCGAATAGACTTGCCGAGAGCTCGATGATCTCCTGCGCCAACGCACGCTCCTTGGGATCGGTGTAGCAGAAGGTCTCGAAGTCGTTGCTCTCGTCGATGGTGTAGGTGATACCGCCGGCCACCTCGATGCCCTGATCCTTGAAGAACTTGATGATCTTCTTCATCTCGTCCTTCTTGATGATGAGCAGATCGCGGTGAGTCTCCAGATAGATCTTATCGACCTTCACCTGGTTTGAGATGGTCTCCCAGGTCGATTCCAACCACTCGCGGTCGGTCATCTTCTGCACCTCATAAGCGCGCGTGTAAATCGCCACCTTGAAATTCTTGTAGTTTGCTTGCGCTTGCATCTGCCAGGGCGTAAATGTTGCCACGAGCAATATAAGCGCGGCAAGGATTCTGGTAATGGATTTCATAATATGGAAGTTTTAGGTTAATTTCTCTTTTATAGCAAGCAAAATATGCCATTTGTGTAGCATAAAATGTAGTTATCTGCTTGTAAAGTTAAGTGAAAAATCTTAAAATTACCACCTCTACGACCAGAAATTGTAATTTTTGTACATTGTGACATCCAACCAAATATTAACAAATAGGTGAAAATTCATTTTATCGCAACTCTTTCCCTTCATCACTCTCAAAAAAACGAGCTGAAGCGCAAAGCACTCCAGCCCAAACCGAAAAAGATCCCAATTAAGTTTACTTACCGTTGTAGATAAGTTGCTTGGTTTCGGGGTCGCGTGAGAACTGCTTGAAGTAGTCCCACATAACCTGAGCTGTGGGCATAAAGTTCCAGTGACCGTAGTCCATAACGGCGACAATGCAGATCAGAGGTTTCTCACCCTTATACTGCTGGCCGATCTCCATACGGATGCCCTCGCCCTTGTTGGTCTGGATGGCGTGGCGATCCTTGAGCTCAAAACCGAAGATGGGATCAACGTCGAAGTTGAGATCCATCACCACGGGCATACCGTTCATCTGCTGGTAGGTGTTCCACGCATTGAGGTAGCTGTTGTCCTTATAATTCTCGGGAGTGAAGTAGGGTACTGTCGTGTCGGCTGTGCCGATAACCGAGCAGTAGGGCATCTCCACAGCACCACGCTTCTGCGTAGCCTCGTCCCACATAGCATCGAAGTTAGAGAAGAGACCTCGCGCACCCTTGAAGATACCGCCCGAGTGGCCTCCAACGGCAGCGAACAGATGCGATTTCTTGATACCGAGTGCTGTAGCGGTCATCGAACCTGCCGACAGGCCTTCGGCGTAGATGCGTGAAGGATCGAGCTGAGGATATTTGGCCAAGAGCTGGTAGAGTACCTGCTCCACGCCATCGTGTCCCATAGCACCATAGTTGCGGCTGCCCTGCCACTCCATCTCAACGACGAAGAAACGCTCCTTACCAGCTACCTGAATGAATCCCGATGTCTCAGCCTGCGTGCGGGGATCGTTTGTATTGCCGTGCAGCAGCACCATCACGGGAACGCTCTTTGTGGGCGCGCCCTCGATCAGCTCCTCGGGCCAATACTCGTACCAGAGCCAAGGCAGGCCCTGACGCTGCTCGGTGATAACGACGTTGCGCTTGATTCCGAGAGCCTCCCAATCGGTGTAGGGCTCCAGCTCGCCCGGGCCGTACTCGCCGTACTTCATACCCTCGTAGTGGGTGTGCTTGTAGTTGTTGTAGCGGAAATTCTTGCCCAGTACCTCGGCCCAAGCATCGCTGAAGATCTCGCCCAGCTGCGCCGCCGTATTCTCGTTCACAACAACGCAGAGCAGAGGCTCGTCGGCGTTGGTATAGCGGTTGCCATCCTTCGTGGCTTTATTGATTGCGATGTAGGGTTTCGCGACGGTCTTGGCCGTCTTGCCTGCAACGTAGGCGGGAACACCATACGATGTGGCGGGAGCCTTGAAACTCTTACCGCCAATGGTGAGGATGCCTGCGATATGGCCAGCAGCGTCCGTTGCAGCGAGGGTTGAATTTACAAACGTAGCACCATTGCCAATACCGATAACCTTCAGATTACCAGAGCGGGCGCGATTGTAGATCTCTACAAAAGCCTCAAAGTCGGCCTTGTTGTCGTACTTCTCGCCGACGGGGTTTATTACGAACGTCGAGGCGTGAGTCTGCTCGGCAACCTTATCTACGCCAAGCTCCTCGACAAGAGCCTTTGCTGCCGCCTGGTCAAGGTGTGAGTCGGGGTAGATGAAGAATGTGGGGGAGTTGTTGAACGAGCGGCCTACATCCTGTGAGCCACCCATCGAACGGGTGTTGTAAGCCACATTCTTGGGTAGGGGGTTATTCTGCTGCTGCGGCTGAGCTACGGACGCGAGCGACACCACCAGTGCCAATGCTGATAAAAGAAGTTTTTTCATATTAGGATAGTTTTGATGTTTTAATACCAAAGAGTCTTCTCTGCGCCCATCTCGATGCGAAGCTCGCCACCTGCGGTGAGATCGGCGTGCGAAATCCACGGCTGGCGATACTCCTTGCCATTGAGCCATACTCGCTGGATATACTTATTCTGCTCGGAGTTATTCTCCACAACGATATGCATCTGGCCCCCAGCAACCTTGAGTGTAGCCTCGTCGATAATGGGAGAACCAAACCAGTAACGTGCCGTTGCGGGCTCAGCCTCGTAGAATCCCAATGCCGACATCACATACCAAGCCGACATCTGGCCAACATCCTCATTGCCCGACAAACCTGCCTCGCCATCGAAATAGAGCGTCGAGAGCACCTCGCGCACTTTGTCGGCGCACTTCCACGGCTCACCCATCATAGCGTAGATGTAGAGCGTATGGTGGCTCGGCTCGTTGCCGTGGGCATACTGGCCAATCAAGCCCGAGATATCAGATGAAACATTGTCGCCCGTAAGCTCTGAGCTGACGATAAAGAGCGAGTCGAGTTTCTCGATCATAATCTCCTTGCCCCCGTAGCATTCGGACAAACCCTCTACGTCGTGAGGAACGAGCCAGGTATATTGCCAGGCATTACCCTCGCAGTAATCATCCGTGTCGTGGTTAGAGTAGAACGGATCGAATGGCGTGCGCCACTCGCCCTTGCTATTGCGCGGACGGATAAATCCGGTCGTGGCGTCAAAATAGTTGCGATACGAGTGGCTGCGCTCCTCAAAGTAGCGAGCATCCTCATCCTTGCCCAGACTTCGTGCCGCAGCGGCAGCCGCTGCATCGGCGATAGCAAACTCCATATCGAAGGCAACAGACTTATTCTCAGTCTTATCGAACGGAATGAATCCATACTCCATACGCAGGCCATTGCCGCGACCTTCGTTCATAGAGGTTGAGTGGATAGCTCGATATGCACGCTCCTTATCGATTCCCGTATCACCCTTAACCACCGCGTCGGCCACCGAGATTACACCCGGATTACCAACCATACAGTCGGTCTCATTGCCCCATAAATGCCATACGGGCAGACGGCCCTGCTCGTCGTGGATGTTGAGCATAGTGTTGATTATGCCGTTCATCTTCTCTGGTTGAAGAATCGAATACAGGGGCATAGCGGCACGATAAGTATCCCACAATGAGTATGTTGTATAGGTCGTATGACCAGGGTTAGGATGCACCTTGCCGTCGGCTCCGCGATACGAGCCATCCACATCGCAGAACTCCGAGGGGGCGATCATAGTGTGGTACAGAGCGGTGTAGAAGATGCGCTTCACGCTCTCATCCTCGCTCTCGATCTGAGCCTTCTTTAGCTCAGCCTCCCACAGCTCTGTAGCCTGCTCGGCAACCTTCTCAATCTTTGGCCAGGCGGGCATCTCGGCTGCCATATTGGCACGCGCACCCTCGATGCTGACGGGAGAGAGGGCCACCTTGAGCAGGATCTGCTCATCGGCCGAAGTGGCGAATGATGCACGGCCGTAGTGGGTGTTCTTGATCTCGAAACTCTCAAACGGGCGCGAGAACTCCGCTACGAAATATACTTTCTGGTCGTTAGCCCACCCCGATGAGTAGCGATAACCCTCGATTCGATTATCGCCCACAACCTCCATCTTGCTGTCGGTCACACGATCCCAGCAACCGCCATTCTGGAGGTCGATAACGAGTGCAGACTCGTTGCTTGCGGGGAATGTATAACGGTGATAACCTACGCGCGAAGTTGCCGTCATCTCGGCCTTTACACCGTAGCGTATAACGGGCACAGAGTAGTATCCCGGACGAGCAATCTCCTGCGAGCGGTCCGCCAATGACCACATTCCACTCTCGGGATTTACGCTATCGCCACGCGAATAGGTAACCTCGCCCACGACGGGCATAATCGTCACGTCAAACAAGTCGCCAATACCCGTTCCTGAGAGGTGCGTGTGCGAGAATCCAATCAAAGTCGATTCGCTGGCGTGATAGCCCGAACACCAATCCCACTCCTGCGGAATGCTGGTAGGACCAACTTGCACCATTCCAAATGGTACGTTTGCACCTACGAAGACGTGGCCGTGATCGCCCGTTCCGATTTTGGGATCGACGTAGGAGGTGAGTTGAGGTGATGATGTGCAGGCCGTAAACACTACGGCAGCTGCAAGAATAAAGGAATGTAGGAACTTCATATCATTATATTTTTATATCCAATGATACAAAATTAGGATTTTTTTTGTAATTTTGATAATGGTGCGTGTGGCTGATGGCCGCGTGGCACGCATTTTAATGGAATAAAGTCGATGATTAGGAGAATAACAATAGCGATCGATTCATTTAAGGGCTCGCTCTCATCCGCCGAGGTGGCCGATGCCTTCGAACGTGGATTTTTAATCGAGCATCCGCAGTGTGCGGTGCGTAAGGTGTCAGTTGCCGATGGTGGCGAGGGTACCGTTGAAGCGTTGGTGGAGACTATGCAAGGAGAGTATGTCAGCGTTGAGGTGGCCGATCCGCTGATGCGTCCCATCGTGGCGCGATATGGAGTTATCGATGGCGGAAAGACAGCTGTTATGGAGATGTCGGCAGCGAGTGGTCTGCCTCTGCTCCGAGCAGAGGAGCGTAATCCGATGAAGACCACTACATACGGCACGGGTCAGATGATTCTCGATGCGCTCGGCCGAGGCTGTCGAAAATTTTTAATCGGTATAGGCGGTAGTGCTACGAATGATGCAGGCGTGGGAATGCTGCGAGCGTTGGGATTTTGTTTCCTCGACGGTGAGGGGCGTGAGCTAACGGGTGGCGGGGAGTGTCTGCGGCAGATTGCATCGATTGATGAGAGTGGGGCGGCGGATGGCCTTCGTGAAGCGGAGTTTATCGTGGCGTGCGATGTTGTCAACCCCCTTTATGGCCCGGAGGGTGCGGCATACGTCTTTGCACCGCAGAAGGGTGCTGACGCAGAGATGGTTGAGCAGCTGGATCGAGGCCTGAGGGTTTTTGCCGATGTGGTGAAGAGTCATAACGGTCAGGATGTGGCAACACTACAGGGTGCGGGCGCGGCTGGCGGATTGGGCGGAGGTTTCAAGGCTCTGCTTGGTGCGAAGTTGGAGCGCGGCATCGAGATGGTACTGGGGGCAATGCGATTTGACGAGATAATTGCAGACAGCGACCTTGTCATTACGGGCGAGGGCCGATTGGATGCACAGACAGTGATGGGCAAGGCTCCGAGCGGCGTTTTGTCGGCAGCGCGGCGACAAGGGATTCCCTGCATAGCCATTGGCGGAGGAGTGCGATGGTGTGAGGAGTTGCGCGGAAGTGATTTTGCTGCGATACTACCCATTGTTTCTGCGCCTATGGCGTTGGAGGAGGCGATGCGTTGTGATGTGGCGGCCCAGAATGTGGAGCGTACGGCGCAACAGGTGGGCAGAATGTTGAAAATTAAATTGAACTAAGATGAATACTGCAATTGGGGCAATTATAGGTATGGCCTTGGCCATTGTGTTGATCATTAGGAGATTCTCGCCCGTATATAGTCTGTTGTTGGGAGCTGTCGTGGGCGGTCTCTTGGGAGGAATGGGATTGGATGCTACGGTGGCCAATATGATTTCGGGTGTGAAGGATATTACGCCCGCCATAATCCGCATCATTGCGGCAGGAGTCCTCTCGGGCGTGCTGATTAAGACTGGTGCGGCGGCATCCATCTCACACACGATTGTCAATCGGCTGGGCGAGCGACACGTCTTTTTGGCATTGGCGCTGGCGACGATGTTGTTGGCGGCTGTGGGAGTCTTTATCGACGTGGCGGTGATTACCGTTGCGCCGATTGCGATAATTATCTCGGAGCGTCTGGGTATCTCGCGCTTCGGGGTACTGCTGGCTATGATTGGTGGAGGTAAGTGCGGAAACATTATCTCTCCCAACCCCAATACCATCATCGCGGCAGAGAATTTCGGTGCGCCACTATCGTCGGTGATGCTGGCCAATGTGGCAGCAGCAGTCATTGGACTCTTTGTTACGGTGTATCTCATTTTGCCCTTGCTTGCACGCCGAATGAAGAGCGATGTGACAGTAGCTCGGGCGATGCAAAATGTTGAGGAACAGTCATTGCCCTCGTTCGGTGCGAGTATCGCCGGCCCTGTGGTAGTTATGGCGCTGTTGATGTTGCGTCCCGTGGCGGGTGTGGCTATCGATCCGCTTATAGCTCTGCCCGTAGGTGGCGTTGTGGGAATCATCGCAACGCGACAGTGGCGACGTGTGGCCGAGTGTGTAAGCTACGGATTAGAGAAGATGTCGGTGGTGGCCGTGCTGTTGGTCAGCACGGGCGCTATTGCAGGAATCATCAAGGCTTCGACGCTCACCGATATGCTGATCGCGGCATTGGGTAGTGGTGAGTCGGCGCGCGTGTTGTTGGCACCCTTGTCGGGAATTGTGATGTCGGCAGCTACGGCCTCAACAACGGCTGGAGCAACCATCGCCTCGGCCTCTTTCTCGCAGGCTATCCTGGCCTCGGGAGTGGCGGCAGTGTGGGGAGCTGCGATGGTGAATGTGGGTTGTACGGTGATTGATCATCTGCCACACGGATCGTTCTTCCACGCTACGGGAGGTGCGGTGGAGATGGGTATCAAGGATCGCCTGAAGATGATTCCCTATGAGACGGCTGTGGGATTGGTGCTGACGATATGTTCAGTTGCGACGTATCTGCTCATTGGGAATATTTTTGTATAGAATGATGGCGGCTCTCGGGCCGCCTTTTTGTTATAATAAAAGGCTCGGTTTGTATATTACGATGAAAACAACTATCTTTATCAGTCGCAAAATAGTTTTGCGCTATCCTAAATAGTAAACTTATAACGAATAATATGAAACGAATCCCATTATATCTGCAAATACTCCTCGGCCTTGTTGTTGGTGTTGCAATAGGTTTTGTGGCCATTGCTGCGGGTGGTGAGGCGGTGGTGAACGATTGGATACGTCCGTTCGGAAATCTCTTTATCAAGGCCCTGGTGCTGGTGGCTGTGCCATTGGTCTTCGTAACTTTGGTTAAGGGCGTGGCCGAGTTGAAGGATACCTCGTCGCTTTCGCGGCTGGGAGGGCGTACGGTTGTTATCTATCTGATGACTACGGTGTTTGCAGTATTGGTAGGTATGGGCTCGGCTTTGGTGATGCGCCCGGGTGATGTGATTGGTGATGATGTTGTGGCCGAGATGGGGCAGAAGTATGCCGATACGACCAGCACGATACAATTGAAACAGGTTACGACGGAGGATGGAGGTCCGTTGCGTTTTCTGGACGATATTGTGCCGTCGAATATCTTTGCAGCGTTGACCGACAATGGCAAGATGTTGCAGATCATATTCTTCGCGATGCTCTTTGGTGTGGCTGTGCTGGCTATTCCTCAAGTGAAAAAGGCTCCGATTATCACGCTTTTCGATTCGCTCAATGAGGTGGTGATGAAGCTCGTGGGCTATGTTATTGCCTGCGCGTCCGTGGGAGTTGCGGCGCTGATGGCGGGGCTTGTTGTGGATTTCAATGGCGATGGGTCGGTCTTTGCAGCGCTGGGAGTCTATGCCGCGAATGTCGCAGTGGCGCTCTGTTTTCTGCTATTTGTCTTCTATCCCGTGTTGGCTATGTTGTTCGGTAGGGTGGGGTACTTCGATTTTATTCGCCGTGTATATCCTCTGCAGCTTTTTGCTTTCACGACCAGCAGTAGTGCTGCAACGCTGCCGATGACCTACACAACGGCGCAGGAGCGTCTGGGTGTGTCGCGCGAGACGGCATCGTTTGTGCTTCCCATCGGAACGACTATAAATATGGATGGCACGTCGTGCTACCAGACCGTGGCAACGATATTTATTGCGCAGGCACTCGGTATCGATCTTACGTTGTCGCAGCTGTTGACGATTGTGGTTATGACCACGCTCTCGAGTATCGGTACCCCCGCCATCCCGGGCGGCAGCTATGTTATTCTGGCGATGGTGCTCACATCGGTTGGAATTCCTGCCGAGAGTATGGCGTTGATTATCGGAATTGACCGTCCCCTCGATATGCTGCGCACGTCGGTAAATGTCACGGGCGATGTCTCGGTTGCACTGATGATTGATAGGAATAAGTAGTGGAGTGTAGAAAGAACAGGGGCTGTCGTAGCAAAATTTGCTGGACAGCCCCCTTTTTTTATTATAAGAATTATGTAGCAAAGGCTATTTTGAGGCTACTTCCTTCACCTCAGCATTTACCTTAACCTTCTTAAAAGCCTTGAGCAGAGCCTCGTCATTGGTCTTGGCAACGTCGTAGGTAACGGTTACAGTCTGGGTTGAAACATCAACCTTAACCTCCTTAACGCCCTTCTGGTAGGGAATTGAGTTGTCGACCTTCTTTGCGCAGTTCTCGCAATCGACGTCAGTTTGGAAAACGGTGGTCTTGAGCTCTACCTGCTTCTTCTGTGCCATAGCGTTAGATACGCCAAAGCCGATAACGGCCATAAGGCAAATCATAATAATCTTTTTCATAGCGATATAAAGTTTTAAGTTAATTAATACATATTAAATCTGAGTCCAACGTAGAACTTGCGTCCCATCAGCGGACCCCACACGCTCGACGAGTTAAATGCGGGCGAGAAGGGATCGGCTGCATTCAGGATAGGATCCTTCTGGATGTAGTCAGCGATATTCTCGCAACCAACATATACCTCCCAGTTGCGGATCTTGCGGCTCACCTGCGCATAGAACATCGGATAGGCAGGAGAGAGCTCCGCGCGGGTGATGTCGCCATCGAGCGAAGGACGACGCATCGGGCCATTGTACTGTGCCGTCACGTCGAATACCCAGCGACGGTAGGGCGTAGCATACTGGATGTTGAGCAGCGTCTTGTAACGGCTGGTCAAAGGACGCTCCACCAGATGCTGCACTCCACTACGCTCGATGCTAACCTTTGCGTTGGTGTAACGATAGGTTGCAAAGATATCCAAGCCGCGTGCCGCTGTCCACTGGAAATCAACCTGATAGGTGTCGGTGAAAGCGCGGCCATCGGTGTTGTAGATCCATATCTCGTCATCGGGCGTGATGCCTGCGTGGCCAAGCTCCTGATCGGCCAGAACAGTGTTGTATAGCTGCGTGCGGAAGTAGTCGAAGCTGATAGTAGCGTCATCGTATCCACCCCACTTGATGATCTGCGTCAGGCTCGCTCCTGCAGTCAAAGCCTTCTCGATGTCGTTGTCAAGGCCCCTATTCAGAATCATTCGACCTGTCGCGAGCATCCAGATGTTGTCGGTAAAGATGCTTGCACGACGGTAGCCCAGACCTGCCGATCCGCGCAGGATGGTCGAGGGGGTAATGTCCCAGCGAATGTGCGAACGGGGAGTAATGACGAAGCTCTCCTTGGGGGTGTAGTAAGCTGCATTGTACGCACCAATTGTACCTCCATTGAACTCAAGGGGATCGGTGTTCGATGCACCCATCCAGTCGCCACGAACGCCCAATACGAGCGAGAACTTCTCGGGGATGTTGTATGTGTACTCGGCATATACGCCCGGCTCGAAGTAACGCATTGCATTGCGTGTGTGTCCCTTCTTGTATCTGAAAGGCGCATCAGAGAACATTGCGTCAGGCTCTACGGGCAATCTGTTAAGAACGCTTTCGTCGCTATTCATCACCGATGCCGATGCACCCATAATGAGTGACGAGCGAGGTGAGAAGTAGTGTGAATATGCGAAGTTGAACCACCACGCGTGGTCGTGGCCGTCGTAGGTGTTAAGACCGAAGTAAGCATCCTCCTTGAAGTAGTTGTAATCAGCTATAAAAGCGATGTTTGAGCGATACTCCTCCTCCGTCTCGGCATCATAAATAGCTGCACCAACGGGCGTTCCGAACTTGAAGTATGCATTAACTCCAGAATTATTCATAAGTGAGCCGTAAGTCGAGAGCGAGCTCTCCATCTCGTCGCGCATCGACTTGCGGTAGTCGTTCTCACCGCTCAAGCGATTCTCGTCCACATATTTCCATCCCCAACGGATCTGTGTACCGCCCAGTGACTGCCACAACCAACGGTTGGCGATGTTGATCTGCTGCGTCTCGGGAAGATCGCGGAAGCCATCGTGGTTGCGGTCGTGCGACTGTGTATCCATCGAGCCGTGCGCCAAAATTACGGTCGAGAGGCGCTTGTCGGCAGTCAAAGGAATTGCGGTTGAGAGGTTGAACTCGGGGCGAAGCTCGCTGTCGAAATAGAGATTAAGGAACAATCGCTCCTCGTCCGTAGGCTTGCGGTACTCCATATTAATCTGGCCCGTTATGGCCTCGTGGCCTGCAGTAACAGATGCCACACCCTTCGATACCTGAATCGAGTTGAGCCACATACCTGGTGTGTAGTTCAGGCCATAGGGGGCACTCAGGCCGCGCATAACGGGGCGATTCTCGTCAAGAATCTGCGTGTAAGTTCCCGTCAGTCCGAGCATCTTGATCTGGCGCGCACCAGAGATCGCATCGCTATAACCGACAGTTACCGAAGCTGAATTCTCGAAACTCTCGGCCAGATTACAGCACGCCATCTTACACAGACCAGCGAACGAGATCGACTCACTCTTGATCACGCCGTCGCGCTTGACGTAGTTACCTAAGTTACCCTCGACCACTACGGCCTCGATCTGCGTATCACTCTCGAGTTTGAAGTCGATGTTCGTCACGCCCTCGGCAACAGTGATCGTATCGTTCTTATAGCCAACGTAGGTTGCAACCAACTTGTCGTAACCCTTCACACGATAGAGATCATAATCGCCCTCAACGGTGGTCGCTACGCCAATGTTCGTACCGAGCCAATAGACCGAAGCACCGATCAAGGTCTCGTTCGTCGAGGCATCGCGTACCGTACCCTTAACATTCTGAGCCACAGCATCGAGGCTCAAAAGCGACATAATGCCGCAAAGTAAAATATTTCTGATTTTCATTCTTCGAATTAGTTAATATAATTAAAGCATCATAGGCTCGCACCCGGCGGGCCCTTAACTTAGAATTATACCAACTGGGGTGGGGCGCGTAGCGCTCCCGCGTGAGCATACCCCGACGCAAGTGGGGGCAAGAGCAGAGGCTCGTATTGAGTGGTGATGGCGGGTGCAATCTCCGCCTGTGTAAAATCGAGCACGTCGGTCACCACGGCCATCAAAACGCTCTGACGCTCCTGCTGATCGTCATCTGCACTACGGGGCTGGGTGTAGAGTGCAATCGAATTTGAGTGGTTGTGATTGCAACAGCGATGATCGGTGAGTTGCGCCACACCGTGCGAGTGTTCTTCGCAGTGGTGGCAATCGTCGTCGCAAGCGTGAACGTGTGCAAAGTCGGTGTGTACGTCGGCCTTATGGTGGCGGCATTCGCAGGTCAGGGCCACAACATCGCCAGCCGCCAATACCGAAACGTATAGCAGCAGCATCGTCATAGCCGCAAACATTCTGAATACCTTGTTAGCCATAATTACTCTACCAATCCGCACTCTTTCATCTTGGCCACCCAGCGCTCTGCATCCTGCAGGGCGGTAGCCTCGTCCACATCGAAATTGTCGGTCAAAGCCTTGGCTGCATCCTCCACCGTGAACTCCTTGCCCTCGACGGCATTCCACAGCACTACGGCACTATCGTTAAGTGTGATGATCTGCGTGAAATCGGCACCCTGACGACCCTGCATAATCACAACATTCTCGCCGGCGATCTCGCGCAATTTACATCCCTGTTTAATCTTCATTTTTTTACGAACATTTTTTCTCTGGCACAAATATACAAAAAAAATAACAAATACAACATTTTTTCTTAATTTTGCACCGTATGAACAACCCGAAAAACATAACCGCCACGGTGCTGCAGCAAACCCTCGAACGATATTGGGGTTATACCTCATTTCGTGAGGGTCAGATGGCTATAATCCAGTCTGTTATGGATTGCCGCGACACGCTTGCGCTGATGCCGACCGGAGGTGGCAAGTCGCTCACCTATCAGGTGCCCACTCTCGCGCGCGAGGGGCTGTGTATCGTAGTGACGCCGCTCATTGCCCTTATGAAGGATCAGGTCGATCGCCTGCGCAGGATGGGCGTCTCGGCTACGGCCATCCACTCGGGAATGTCATACACACAGATCGACAATGCACTCGACAACTGCGTCTATGGCGACGTGAAATTCCTCTACGTCGCTCCGGAGCGTCTGGCGACGGAAGCCTTCCGACTGCGCGTTCAGCGTATGAAAGTATCGCTACTGGCCGTTGATGAGGCACACTGCATCTCGCAGTGGGGCTACGACTTTCGTCCATCTTATCTGCGTATTGCCGAGCTGCGCCAGCACCTGAAGGATGTTCCCGTTCTGGCACTTACCGCCTCGGCCACTGAGATGGTTGCCAAGGATATTATGCATCACCTCGGCTTTCAGGAACCTAATATTCTGCGTAGTAGCTTCGCACGCCCGAATCTCTCATACGCGGTGCGCCATACGGACGATAAGCAGGAGCAGCTACTGCGCGTTATAAACAACGTCGGCGGTTCGGGCATAGTCTATATGCGTTCGCGTGAGGGTTGTGAGCAACTATGCGAGACGCTTCGTAATCAGAGTATTTCGGCTTCGTACTATCACGCTGGCCTGCCGCACGCCGAGCGCTCGATGCGCCAGGAGGAGTGGGCCTCGGGTAAGGTGCGGGTGATGGATGCAACCAACGCCTTCGGTATGGGTAT
Organism: Alistipes sp.; assembly: GCA_045650235.1. GTDB lineage: Bacteria > Bacteroidota > Bacteroidia > Bacteroidales > Rikenellaceae > Alistipes. Next base: position 27,006 of record JAZRQX010000009.1, read on the forward strand.
CGACAAGGCCGATGTGCGTTTTGTGGTTCACTTCACGATGTGCGACTCGCTCGAAAGTTACTATCAGGAGGCTGGCCGCGCAGGTCGTGACGGACAGCGCAGTTACGCCGTACTGCTCTCATCGTCGGATGATAGTGGTAAGATAACCAAACGCTTCGATGCAGAGTTTCCGCCACTCGATGAGGTGAAGTCTATCTATGAGAAGATATGCGACTTTGTGCAGATTGCCGTTGGCGACGGCCTCTATGCCTCGTTCATATTCAATATCCACGAATTTTGTCGTCGCGAGCGAATCTATATTGGCAAGGTGCGTGCAGCAATCAATCTGCTCGAGCAGAACGACTATCTCACGCTCACCGAGGAGATGGAGAATCCCGCCCGTATTCACTTCTGTATCAGCCGCGACGAGTTGTACCGCATCCGCGTCGGTCGCAACGAGTTGGATCATATCATACGCATCATACTGCGCCTATACAATGGTGTTTTCACCGAGTTCCGACCCATCGATGAGCGTTCGATAGCCTCGGCGAGCGGCTATACCATTGAGCGCGTGAAGGAGCTACTAAAACGTATGTGGCAACTACGCATCATACGTTATATCCCTGCTAACTCTTCGCCGATGCTCTTCTTTAACGAGGAGCGCCTGCCGACCAAGGATCTCTACATCTCGCCCGAGACGTACGTTCATCGCAAGGAACTGATGGCCGAACGATTCGAGAATATGCTTCACTATGCCGAGCAGCAGACCGAGTGTCGTAGTGTTGTTTTGCAGCGCTACTTCGGCGATACGGAGGCCTCGGCGTGTGGAACTTGCGACGTGTGTCTTGCAACCAAGCGACGCGAAAAAAGTGATGGTAAAGCCCTGTCGGATAGTATTCTGCATCTTCTCTTGCGTGAGCCGATGAATGTCAAAGAACTTTGCCGCGAACTGAAACACTCGCCCGAGAAGGTGATTGCCGCGGTCGATAAGTTAAAGGCCGATGGCAAAATTTCTGCTCAGATAAGTGGTAAACTGATAATTATTGAGTAACTTTGGAGCTCAAAATTATTACCGATGATTTTTCAATCTACCATAACTAACGATCAGACGGCCGAACTCCCCTCGGCTCATTTCGACGGGCGCATCGTTGTCGTCGATCGTGAGGAGCAGATTGAAGCCGCCTGCCGCGATCTTGCGTCGCATCGCATCATCGGTTTCGATACCGAGACCCGCCCATCGTTCAAGGCTGGTGTTACGAATAAGGTGTCGCTCCTGCAGTTATCCACTCCGACACATTGCTACCTCATTCGCTTGTGTCGCACGAAGTTGCATAGCCTGTTGCTGAAGATATTGAGTAGCCCCGATATCATAAAAATCGGTGCCGATGTGGCGGGCGACATCCGCTCGTTGCACGCCCTGCGCCACTTCAAGGAGCGCAGATTTGTCGATCTGCAACAGATCGCATCATCGTGGGGTATCGAGGAGAAGAGCCTGCGCAAGATGTCGGCTATTGTGCTTGGCAAGCGTGTTTCGAAGGCGCAGCGGTTGAGTAACTGGGAGGCCTCGACGCTCACGCCACAGCAGCAGATGTACGCCGCTACGGATGCGTGGGTGTGCATCGAAATCTACAACAAGCTAATGTCGGTCGAACCGTTGCAGCCCATTCCGACCTACATCTCGGAGCAAGAGCGGGCACAGGCCGAGCGACTGCGCAAGGAGCAAAAGGAGCGCACAAAGCCACGTCGTCGTCATCGTGGCCGTAAGAGAGAAAATAGTGAGAAAAAAGAATAAAATGATAGCACAAATTTATCTTCGACGCGGCAAGGAGGAGTCGCTCCTGCGCCGCCATCCGTGGATCTTTTCGGGCGCCATCGAGCGCATCAAATGTGATGGTGAACTCACAGAGGGAGAGGTTGTTGATGTATATACCCGCTCAGGTGATTTTATCGCTCGCGGCCACTATCAGATTGGCTCCATAGCCGTTCGTGTGCTGACCTTTGAGGAGCAGGAACAAATCGACCAGAATTGGTGGAATCGACGTATTGCTATTGCCTACGATGTGCGTCGCACGCTCGACCTTACCGATAATGCCGAGACCAACTGCTACCGCCTTGTTCACGGCGAAGGTGATTCGTTGCCGGGACTTGTCATCGACATCTACGATCGAACGGCTGTGGTGCAGTGCCACTCGGTGGGTATGTATCTTTCGCGTATGGCCATTGCTGAGGCTCTGCGTACGGCTTATGGAGAGCGATTGGAGGCTATCTACGACAAGAGTTCGCAGACCGTACCTTTCAAAGCGGGGCTGAATGCTGTCGATGGATATATCTGGGGCCACTCCGACCATAAGACGCACGTCGTAAAGGAGAATGGCGAGAAGTTCCTCGTAAATTGGGAGGAGGGTCAGAAGACGGGTTTCTTCCTCGATCAGCGTCGTAACCGTGAGCTGGTGCGCCACTACGCGAAGGGACGCACGGTGCTCAATACGTTCTGTTATACGGGAGGTTTCTCGGTCTATGCCGCATCGGGAGGTGCCGTGGAGGTGTGCTCGGTAGATGCATCGGAGCGTGCTGTACGTCTTGCAGACGAGAATATGCGTCTTAATTTTGGAGAGGATTATAAGCACGATGCCGTGGCGGCAGATGCGGTTGAGTATCTGAAACATATCGGCGATAAATATGATCTGATAATCCTCGATCCGCCCGCTTTCGCCAAGCATCACAAGGTGCTGGGTAACGCAATGCAGGGTTATAAGAGAATCAATGCCCGTGCGCTCGCGCAAATTAAGAGTGGCGGTATCCTGTTCACCTTCTCTTGCTCGCAGGCTGTCTCGAAGGAATTGTTCCGTACAACGGTCTTCTCGGCAGCAGCCATCGCAGGTCGCAAGGTGCGCATCCTCCACCAGCTTACCCAACCCGCCGACCACCCGATCAACATCTACCACCCCGAAGGCGAATACCTCAAGGGTCTGGTGTTGTATGTGGAGTAAAATATATAATATTACTATGATAAAAGCCGCAGAGAAACTCTGTGGCTTTTATTTTTCTGAAGAGGCGGGTACTTATATATATACGCACGCGCGTTCGAGTAGCGCGTGCACGCTGCGTGCATCGCGCGCACATTGCGTTCCAAAATGCGTGCCAAGAGGAATAAATGCAAACTGAATTAGTGTCCAAAAATTGATCATTTAAGGAGATGTCAATTGCAAAAGGCTCGTTAAAAATGGTAAAATTATATATTTTCAACTACCCCCCCCCCTGCTAATATATTGATATTTAGATGTTTGTATAGTGTGAATTTTGTTCATAAAAAAACTATACATCTATTGCACTTTTTAGCCTAAAAGTATATATTTGCAAATACAAAAAATATAAAGATGTTGGTACCATTTAGAACTTATTGAGAATATGAAAAAACCTCTTTTTTTATTGCTGCTGGCTATATGTGCATCAGGGTTTGCAAACAAGCTCTCTGCTCAAGAGTGGGCCATTAAGACCAACCTTCTCTATGACGCTACCGCTTCAATGAATATTGGTTTGGAAACGGCTTTGTCTGACAAATGGACATTCGATCTTTCGGGCAACTGGAATCCCTTCGAGTTTTCAGAGAATAAGAAGTGGAAACATTGGCTCGTTCAGCCCGAATTTAGATATTGGACCTGCCGCAAGTTCGGTGGTCATTTCTTAGCTATGCACCTCTGGGGTGGCCAATACAACGTAGGAGGTATTTCGGGGCTCCCCAACTTCCTCGGTAACGATCTCTCTAAGCTCGAGCATTACCGTTACGAAGGATGGGTAGCTGGCGCTGGCGTTGGATACGGCTACGCTTGGATGTTAGGCAAGCACTGGAACCTCGAGGCTGAGATTGCCGTTGGATATGGTTATACACGCTACGATAAGTTTGAGTGCGTTGTTTGCGGTCGTCGTCTGGGCGATGATAAGCATCACTATTTCGGCCCCACAAAGGCTGCCATCAATTTGGTTTATCTATTCTAAATCCTACGCAATATGAAAAGACTTATATACACAGCATATACAATCATTGCACTGGCTGTAGCCTCTGCGGTGTCGGCTCAGCCAATTATGGATGGCCAGGCCGAGGTTAAAAACCTCTCGATAGGCCGCAATGGTTCGCAGCTCATTATCGATTTCGATATCGATGTAACTAACCTCGAGGTTGGAGCTGACGAAACGGTAATCCTTACCCCCACAATCGAGGGCGCTGGTCAGTCGATCGAACTTCCTTCGGTGGAGCTTATGGGCCGCCGTGCATATATGTATTATCGCCGCAACGACGAGCAGAGTATAACCTCATCGCCCCTCCATATTGGTCGCGCTCCCAAGCGCGCCGAGCGTAAGAGTGGCGATCAGACAATTGATTACACGACATCAATAGCTTTTGCCGCTTGGATGCGCGAGTCTAAGGTTTCGATCAAGCAGAACAGCTGCGGTTGCGACCCCGAACTCCTGGCATTGGGAACAACGCCGATGATGCAGATCACTCACGAGCGCCACAAGCCTCAATACGTTCTCTCGCTCATCACCCCCGAGCCCGAGCCTATCAAGACCCGTTCGGAGGCGATGTCGGCCTACATCAACTTCGTTGTAAATAAGTATGATATTCTGGAGAACTTTAAGGATAACGCTACGGAGCTCAGCTCTGTTATCGAGTCTATCAACAAAGTAAAGCAGGATGCCGACTTCACGATCACTTCGATCCACATCGAGGGTTGGGCATCTCCCGAAGGCTCGATGTCGCACAACCAGCTCTTGTCGCAGAATCGTGCAAACTCACTTGCCGACTACGTTGCTCGCAAGACAGGCTTTGAGCGCTCAAAGATCGTTGTTGATGGCCGTGGCGAGGATTGGAATGGCCTGCGCGAGTTGGTCGTAAAGGAGATCGAGGCTGAGACTAAGGCAAAGATTCTGGCTGTAATCGATGACGCTTCCCTTTCGCTCGACCAGAAGGACGCGCGTCTTAAAGCGCTTGTTCCGCCCACCATCTACCGAGGCCTGCTCAACGACCTCTACCCGCGTCTGCGTCGCAACGACTACCAGATCGAGTACAGCGTGCGCAACTTTAATCTCGAGGAGGCGCGTCAGGTGATTAAGAACGACCCGAGCAAGCTCTCTTTGGACGAGATGTATCGCGTAGCAGGTAGCTACCCCAAGGGCTCGGCAGATTATAATTACGCAATGCTCGTAGCGGCTCGTATCTATCCTACTGCTGTTGCGGCGGCTATCGATGCAGCATCTATTCAGATCAATAATGGCGAGTGGGATGCCGCTCTGCAGACTCTTGCTAAGAGTGACACGAGTGATGCTCGCATTATTGCAGCTCAGGGTTACGCTTATGCTGGCAAGGGCGATGTTGAGAAGGCTCGCACCGCGTGGGAGAAGGCTGCAGCAATGGGCAACGCTGACGCCAAGCACAACCTCGCCGAGTTGCTAAAGAGCCTCGAGGATAAGATGGTTGTCAAGCTGATCAACTAACAATAAGATTATTAAGTTAAAACAAAATAAGTAAAACAAAAAAACAACAAACTATGAAAAAGTATTTTTACACCGCATTGGCGCTTGTAGCAATGGTAGGTTGCAGCAAGGACAGCATTGAGACTCCTTCATTTGATGATTCTGTACAGAGCATTGAGATCTCTATTGAGAATATCTCCACTCCCACCCGTGCCGAAGGTGGCATTACCCCTGCTGGTGCACAAACAGCTTGCGCAGATTTTAGCGACTTGATTTTCTTGTTTGCCGATTCACAGGGTAATATCAAGGCACATAAAGATCTTTCGGATGGTAATAAGGATGGTAATAAGGTTACTTTCCATAGAATGAGTGCTGAAATTAAAAAAGTAGGTGTTATTGCCAACTATTCGGGTGCTGAGAGCCTTAGTACATTGGCTGCTGCAGAACTTGCTTGGAAAAACGAAAATGATATGATTGATAACCCTTATCGTAATATCAATGTTGCCCTTGATGGTAGTGCGACTACAACTACCTCATATGGAGTAGTAGCTTATGGTGTTGAAAATCTTAATGATGCTGGCACTTGCGAACACGATAATTCATTTTATGTAAAAAAGAGCGCAGAAGTAACTGTAGCTCCTCATATGGCTCGTATTGAGATTGAGCATATTGGTTACATCGACGATTTTGGTGCAACTAACAACGATTTTAAAGCAATCGGAGTTAAGTCTCTATCATTGGAGGGTGGTAATGTAACTGGCGCAAGTGGTACGTCTACGTTGGCTCCTTACGTTCACACCTTGGGTTCATTCCACCACGGTACCGAATGGAATACTGCTTCTTATGTGTTGTCGGCAAAACACGATCATAGTGCAAAGACCAATATGCTTGCACCTGCAGGAGATGGTAATGTATGGTCTTGGAATATCCTTCCCCAGAAGGTCAGCAACCTTACAACATATTTGTATTTACATTACCCCAACCACGAGGCGGTTATTCACGATCGAAAAGTTACTATCAATGAATATTACAAGGTCGTAGATAGCACAAGCACTAAGATTGACACATTTGATAGTGGAAATATCTATCGCTTTGCTATTGATTTCAAGAAGAATAATCTTGATCCCGAGCAAGCAAAAGATTTCATTTGTGTAGATTGTACCGTATCAATCGCTAATTGGGTAGTTAACGATATTACCGTTGACTTTGTAACAGGAGGTAACAACTAATCCTCTCTCATAATCTGTTAGGGTTATGGACAGTCCATAACCCCAACTATTCTCAATGCCGACAAGGCTCCTGTGCCTAAAAACCATCTGCAGCGAGCCGCCGACAACAAATTAACGGGCCCCACGGGCCCCCAAACAATAAAACAATGAAGAGACTTCTATACATATGTTTGCCGATCGTAGCATCTATATTGCTCAGCGGCTGCATCAAGGAGGAGTACGATGATTGCGAGAGATGTACGCTCACCTTCAGCTATACGGCCGATGGATCGTACGACGTCTTTCAGGATCATATTACCGACGTCAGTCTCTACGTATTCGATGCGGAGGATCGTTTGGTGCAGACCAAACAGATCAACAAGAGCGATCTGCAAGCATTCCAAGGCACGAAACTCAACCTGCGAGGCGGTACATATCGTATCGTGGGCGTAGGTAACAACTTCGATAAAACCGAGATTAACAACACCTCGGCTGCCGATATGAGCCAGATTCATTTCAACCACCCCAATGCACTCAAAAGCGGCAAGGTGGAGGGCAACGACTCGCTCTACCTCGGCAGCAAGATCATCAACGTGCCTCACAACGACTGGATTGAGGAGGTGGTTCCGTTCCAATCGTCGCACTTCAAGGTTTCGTACACCGTAGAGACCGAGGGTGCCGACTGGGATGCCGATATGGATGAGGAGAAGACTCGTGCGCTGGTAGAGGGTTACTACGACCTGCAGGTTACCAACTTGCTTCCCAAGACCGATTTCAACAATCGCGCTCACGGAGAGGGTGTAACCTACAATCCCGCACTGTTGCTCGATACCGAGAATGGAGAGCACAAGGCGTACTTCAACATTATGCGCCACCCATTCCAAAGCGACGTTACGTTCAATCTGATTTATAAGCAGACGGGAGAGGTTCTGCATTCACTGCGTTTGGAGGACTTCCTAACGATGTTCCCACAGATAGACATCACCAAGCAGGAGGTGCTGATTCCAATTATTTTGCGAGTTAGATTTACTCCCGAACCGGATCCCGAGCCAGATCCCGAACCAGATCCTGAACCAGATCCCGAGCCAGATCCCGAGCCGGATCCCGAGCCGGATCCCGAACCAGATCCCGAACCGGATCCTGAGCCGGATCCCGAGCCCGATCCCGATCCCGAGCCCGAGCCCGAGCCCGAGCCCGATCCTGAGCCCGAGCCGGATCCTGAGCCAGATCCTGAGCCCGATCCTGAGCCCGATCCTGAGCCAGAACCGGAACCGGAGCCAGAGCCAGAGCCAGAACCGGAGCCGGAGCCCGAACCAGATCCCGAGCCTCCGTTCCCGCCCTATCCGCCGGGACCGAGCTATGGCAACGGTAGCTGTATTACTATCACTATAACCATCCCCGATTGGTTGCTCAATCAGGTTGATCCTGGTTATGGTAATAACTAATAACTTTCGACAATGAAACGATTTTTTAGAATATTAACACTTGCCACCATTTGTTGCACGAGCCTCCTTGTGAGCTCGTGTAGCAAGGAGGAGGTTGCAGGTGATTACACCCCCAAGTTCACCAAAGTTGAGATGAGCTTGGAGACCCGTGCGACGCAGAGTCTGCAGCAGGGTGACATGATCACCGATGTCAACATCTGGGCATTCGAAGTAGCTGCCGACGGCACCGTTGCCGAGCAGCCTTCGGGATGGGGTAAGAGAGATTATACTGGAGTATATCAGGAGACACCAACCGATGCTCCTGTATATTTCGAGCTTCCCTACTCGGCCGAGGCCAAGACGTATCGCTTCGTTGCTCTGGTGAACAAATCAGCGTTTGGCAACATATACAAGCCCGCCTCAACGACGGAACAGACTTTCACTTCGCAGACCACATACAGCGAGCTTACGAAGGCTATTTTTAAGGCAGGAATGAATATTATGGAGGATGATCCTTCCACTATTGAAGCTATGCCCGTGTCACATTGGCAGGACTTCGTGATCGGTAGTAACCAAACGGGTTTTACGGCATCATCAAATGGTACCCCTGCTACGTTTGTCGGTACGATGACCGTCTATCGCGCATTGGCTAAGGCGCAACTTTCGGCAAAGCTCAGCGACGAGAGCTCTTCTAATGCTGCATTGAAGATCACCAGCGCAACAATTCACGTTGCAAAGAATGCCGTTGTACCCAATCAGGGTTATGTATTCTCTGGACTGAAGGTTATCAACGGCGAGACCACAGGCCCTATGGCTTTTGGCGAGTACACCGACGTTACCAAGTCGCAGATTGAAGCAGGAATACCTTTGCGAGGCTTGAACAATAGTATTATTACTAAAAGTTCAGATAATACCCTTATCGGCTCTGCATTCCTCTATGAGAATCATCGTGGTATGGCTTACAATGCTGATAATGTAAGCACTACTTCACCCGACGGCTATGCGGACGGTACGTTCTATATGAAGATAGAGTACGAATATGGCCAGGATGATGGTAATGGCAGCATAACCAACCCGCAGACAGGTAGAAATTATGTTCCTCTGCCGCCAACGGTACGCAACGTCCTCCATAACGTTAATGCTACTTTCACTGTTAATACCGACGGCAAGGTAACTCTCACCTACACGGTAGCTGATTGGGGGGATGGTGGTGAGCACTCGTTGGATTTCACCTACCCGACATTTAGCGTTTCGGCAGTGAAAAAGACTGATGGCAAGCCTGATTATAGCAAGCCTACGGCTTACTATGATGCTACTAATCGTGAGGCTGGTGCATTTGAGTTTGACTTCAAGGTAACCGCTCCTGACAATAATACCAAGAAGTACACCATTACCCTAAGTAATGTAACTGATTTTGGATACAAGGTATATCAAGGATCATCAGAGGTTACCGATATTGTTGCGTCTGACACACCTTACCGCATTAAGATTTATCCTACGGGGTCGCTTAATCAGACCACGCCTCAAACAACATCGGTATCAATCACCCACCAAGCCTCTTGGACTGGTGCGAGTGAGATGCTGTTGATCAACGCAGCCACTGGAGGTACTCTTTGGCAAGATAGCGGCGGCGATCGCCACGCGATTTTGATTACTCAAACTGCCGCACCCAGTAGTAGCATCTAAGCAGGAATAGTGGACTAAAAAACTAAAAGCGTATGAAAAAATACATATCATATATGGCCTTTTGCCTGCTGGCCCTGCTGACAGCGTGCAACACTGCCGACCTTGTCGATATCCCATCGCAGGGCGACGGCCGCATCACGCTCAGTTTCACCACGCAAGGCGATGAGACGCGAGCTGTGGATCTCAACAGCGTCGGTGCCGAGGCCAAAGTTACGCACATCGATCTCTTTATCGTGAAGAGTGATGGCTCTACGACCGTCAAGCACGAGCGCGTAACGCCACCTACTCAGGGCACGACGGTTGTTACGCTGACGAGCATCACCAAAAAGGATTTGCAGTCGGGAACGACTCAAATCTACGGTGTTGCCAACAGCACTAAGCCTGATACAGAAATGGCTGCTCTTGTGACAAACTTCAGCCCTGATATCTTGGAGGAGCAGGTAGAGCAGACCGATTACATTCACCTCACTGGCTCAGGCATTAATGGTGTGCCCGAGGCATTCCTTATGTGGGGACAGGCAGAGTATGCACAATCGACACAAACAGAAAAGAAGGATATCACCGTTGCCACCGAAGCAACGGGCGATGTAGGTCTTACCATCGTGTTGGTGCGCGCGGCCGCTAAGGTTACGATTAACTTCAAACTTCCATCAAGCGACCGCCAACTTGACGGTTTCGGTCTGCCATCAGCGTTTGATGAAACCAGCAAAGCAGTTGATTTAAGCCAAGATATCACCTACGCAAAAGCCGGTAGCTACTACTTGCGCAATATGCCTTATAAGTCGTATTTTGCGGAGTCGTTTTACGTTGATAACTCAAACAAGGATAACTACCTGCGTAAGACCAACGAGATCGATTACGGTTACTACGATTGGACTAAAGAAACCGTTACAGTAACGGCTTATGTTTATTCTTATGAGTGGGAGGTATCTGAGTCAAGTTTCGAGAATGAGCCTACGATGATTGTCAATCTGCCCGCAGTGCAGATTGATGATGCTACACAAAACAAAGGCACCTATCTCGACAACAACTACTATGAGATTCCGTTGCGAATGCCGAAAACATCAGGCGATAAATACGACCGCACTGATGGCTCTAACAACTACCTTCAGTTGAAGCGCAACCACCACTACGTAATCAACGCCACGGTGAACGCTCCGGGTTCGAAGAGTAAGTTTGAGCCTATGGAGATCGAGCATATCGACTATGCCGAGTATCCTTGGAGAGAGACTACGGTTAATATCGGTGGCGACGGTGGTGCTAAGTATCTGACACTTAGTACTAACGATTTTGATATGCGTAACATTGAGACGGATAATAGCACTCTGAAGTTCTATTCGTCATCTCCGCTTACCAATATCGAGCTGCTCTCTGCATCGTACATCGACAAGTTCGGTCAGACCGTGCAGATGCGAAATGATAATGATTATACCAATATTATAAATAATATCAATGCGAGATACCCCGATGACGCAATTACAGGTCCCATCACCATCGACTCACCTCTGCCCGAGAACGATGCAGTTCGTACTATGCGATTTAGAGTAACCAATGAGGATGGCTTGACGCAGGAATTTGTTGTGATGCAGTACCCTGCAATTACTATCACTAACCAGCAGGCGTATTTCTCGTACCGTTTGGATTTTGAGTCTCATTACTCCAACCCAGAACCACACTCAAGTGGTGACTATCGCGCCAGCGCATCTTGGGATAGTAAGTCTAAAAGTTGGAGTTATGAATCTGATTCGAGTGGTAATATGTTTGCCTCGAAACGTGCAGTAGAAGGTAAGAATGGTCAATCAACAATTCATTACTATTATTGGGAATATCAATGGTGGAGCGGTAACTATGCATTCAAAGAGCCCACAGTTAGTGGATTGAACAATGCGCGTATTTATCACGTAACAGTAAATGCTACGTCGAAAGATTACATCATCGCACGTCCTCGAATGACAGACGACGGCTACACCGACTCCGGAGTGGATAATTCTAAATTGGTTTCGCCCTCATTTATGATTGCATCACAATTGGGAGCAACACAAAAGGGATTCGACCTCGAGAAGGCAAAACAACATTGCAAGCAATATGTAGAGGTGTATAAGGATGAGAATGGTAAGGAGGTACATCTTACGGGATGGCGTCTGCCGACTGCAGCTGAGATTAAGATTATTACCGAGCGTCAGTACCAGACGAATGCTGCTGTTGATGAGGTTTTGGGTGGTCGTTACTATCACTCAGCTTCAGGTCAAACCCTTACAAGGCAATCCAATGATGACGGAACCTACACCCGTTGCATCCGCGATCATTTCGAGGAGGTAGCACCTAAGAATTAATTGAGTTTACGGACTAAACGCAAACTGATATGAAACGATTTTTTAATATAATTTGGGCCCTTGCGGCTGTGGCAGCGACGCTTACCGCCTGCCACAAAGACGATGTTGCGGCTATGCAGCCCGACGCGCCCGAGGGATATATGGCCATAAGTGTGCCCATTACCATGCCCGATATGAGTGTGGTGGAGACCCGCGGAGTCGATCCCGATGGTCTGAACATCCACCGCATCTCGCTCTTCTGTTTCGACGAGTTCGGTATGTTCATCTCGCACGTCAATGACGTAGAGCTGAGCACCCAGACCGCGACTGCGGGAGAGGTTGTTGAGGCTTTGATTCCCGACGCTACGCGCCGCATCCACTTTGTGGCCAACCAGAATACGTCAACTTTCAACGACGCCGTGAACAAGGGTAAGAGCGAGTTGGAGGTGATGACTAAGCTGGAGGGCTCGTCGGGTATGATGATCTATTGGGGCCGCTATGCCGCACACGCCAACACCGCTGTCGAGTTTAAGCAAGGGTTGATCGCAGCTCACGGCACAACCCCCATCCGCTTGCTGCGTAACCAGGCGATGGTGACGGTTGAGGTACAACGTGGCGTAAGCTTCTCTGTCGCAGGTTTTGCCGTTGTCAACACCAACGCATTCGGTACGGTTGCCCCCCGACACCCCGAGAAAGGCTTTGACTTCAAGGTAATGGAAGGCGACAATTTCCACTCAGATTGGGTCGGCAAGGACTTCGTTACTCTTCCTGAGAACAAAGCCAAGCTCACTCCTCCGGCTGATGTGGACAACGCAACCGCAACCTACGTTTTCGAGACCGAGAACACCGCTGCCGACCCCGTGAGTGTGATTATCAAGGGTGGCGACGGCAAGTACTATCGCGCGATGTTGATCCTCGATGACGAGTATAAAATGGTGCGTCGTAACCACCACTACAAAATCAACATCACTGGCCCGCTGTCGTACGGTAGTGCCACGTTTGCTGAGGCTCTTGAGGCTCCCGCGACCAACAATGTTTGGCTCTCGATCGACGATGAGGTTACCGAGGTGCGTAACTCGCAGTACATCCTTGGCGTTGATCAGACCGAGGTTGTGATTCTGGCCGAGCCGAAGTCAGGCGGGAATGGCTATAACTACTTTAAATTCGACGAGAACGGCAGACGCACCCTCATCCAGGACAACGGCATCATCGAGTTGGGTTACACCTTCTCAAATGCCAATGGAACTGCGGCTGGCGCAGATGGTCCCGAGGTAAAGTGGGACACAGGTAATAGTGTTGCAGCCGACTGGTTGGATAACCAGTACAATGCAAGCAGCACAAAGCATAATATTGCTATTAGACTTAACGCTATTAGTGACGAGGTACAGAAAGCCGAGGGTACAATCCTTATCAAGAAGGGCTTGTTGCAGCGCAAGATCAAGGTTATCGTGCTCAAGCAGCAGTCGTTCGTGCCGATGTGGGTTACCACGCAGATGTACGGAGGTGATACTACGCCCAATACTCAGAATAACAATACATTCGATGGCAGCAACGTAACCGTTATGTTCACCGTTCCCGAGCAGTGTCCCGACGAGATGTTGCCTTTCGAGGTGTACGTTTCGGTCGATCACCTCGACGTGCGTTCGGCAGCAGGTCAGCCCCTGCCCGTTATCCGCAAGGACGATCCCCGCTATGGCGAGGATGTGAAGAAACATCCCAACGCAGCAGCTAACTCGCCCGAGGCGAAGGAGGTTATCGGCTACAAGTATGTTTATACCGTAACCAAGAAAGGCGACCAGCGCATCTACTTCAAGAATATCTTGGATCAGACCAAGAGTAGTCAGCACGAGGGACACACGGAGCACGTAACCGTAGAGTCGCCTTATTTTGCTACGCTGAGCAAGCCTTATATATTTGCCACTCAAAATCATACAAAGGCAATTACCATCACCAATTTGAGAACCTACAATGCTTTGGCAAATGTTGAAGGCGCAACCGAAACGGAGCCCGTATATTATATGCTTGTTCCGCAGAAGAGGGGTGCCGAGGTGTTGGTGGATGTTCAGTTGATTAATATGGTCGATAATGCTAACACCCCTATCCACGCTAACGTATATACTGGAAATTCTGATCCTGATGGTTTCGACGAGTTTTTGTTATACACCGAATATCTTGAGCACGACGACCATAGTGGAAGCGAGCAATGCGTGGCAGAGATGAATGTGGTGACTTCATTAGGTAATTACAATACTAATACAAGAACCTATGGTCTGCGTTTCATAAAGGATTGGACCGATAATGTAAATAACGCAGATAAGGATTATAAAGTAAGAATGCATACCACCAAAGCAAAGAGCGCCGAGGTTGTTCGCTTTGCTTCAAACCAAATTGGTGCTGCATCTGCATTTAACTCGGGATCTGAATATGCAGGCAACACCTATCGTTCACGAATCTTCGATCTGGCGAACTATCGACCGTTCCGATTTGCTGCGCAGGTGGCAGGAGAAGGCGACTATGTTGATCACAATGCTGCTGATGCTCAGGTGGATGCCCCCACAACAGCAACGTGGGCCTACGGCGAGAATACGAAGGTTGAGGTCGCTTTCGATATCACCTCATTCACCGCAAACGATGGCTCATCGGTTGATCCCTTCGGCCGCTCGTTCAAGGTATATATCGATGCTCCGATGTTGGAAATTGACACTGAAGTCACTAACAATTGGTCAACAGATAAGCGAGCAAAGTTCTACTATGACGACACATTGAAGAAGTTTGTTTATGTAGTAGATGCCGTTCGTTCAACGGAGGCTGGATTCTGGAGCACAGCCTCAAAGAACGGTAATGCCGGCGAGCGCAAGGTATTGCCATTCAGAGCGAAGAATATCGTGTCTACGGGTAAGATCACCATCTCAGCCGATCCCGAGGAGGTTACTTACGACGAGAAGGTATTTAATATCTCTAATAAGCCTATTACGGGTTCTATCACCTACGACGGACAAAATGTTCCTGCAGGATCATTTGTTTCGTTCGCACTGATAAGCAACAACAGCCGTATCGGTTCGATGACGATCACATCTGCTGGAAATTACGAGTTGCGCCTGCGACCCGAGTATCAGTTTGATTGGGCAACGAATGGTACTGATAATACAATTACCATCGACTATCAGCAGGGTGGTAATACCTATTCTGCAACTGTTAAGGACCTTAAAACATTATCTACGGCAACAACTATTGCTCTTACAAAGCAAAATTAGTAAGTAATATCTTCCAATAAAAAAGGGTGCCCTTGCGGGTACCCTTTTTTTTATAACTCAGGATTGCACAACGCGGCATCCTTTTCTAATTGGTGTTGAAGCTCCTCGATTGAGGCGAAACGGCGTTCGTTGCGGATTTTCAGCCTTAGATCAACCTCGAGGGTGCGGCCGTAGAGATCGCCAGCGTAGCCGAAAATATGCGTCTCCAGCAGGCGCGTCTGCCCATCTACAGAGGGGCGTGTGCCGATGTTGGACATAGCGTTGTAGAGGCGGCCGTCGAGCATTACCTGTGAATAGTATACTCCATTCTCGATATGGTCGATATCGTGCGCGTCAATGTTGGCTGTAGGGAATCCTATCTTGCGACCTAATTGCGCCCCGTGAATAACTTCGCCCTTGACAATCATAGTATTATATGTTCTGTGTGAGTTTCTGCACCAACGAGAACTCCGAGAAGAACTCCTTGGCCAAAACGCGCAGTACCGTGTATGACGGGATTGCGAGCAGCATACCCAACACACCAGCCATATATCCGGCCAGAAGAATTACCAAAAATACCTCCAGAGGGTGTGCCTTAACACGCTCGGAGTAGATTGTAGGTTGCAGGACAAAATCGTCGAAACCCTTGATGCAGAACAGCGTACAGCAGATGATAACGACGGTATGTATTGCAGTCATTCCCTCGATCGGCGTGACGATGCCGACGAAGGCCGAGATTACTCCTCCCATAAGCGGGCCTGCGTAGGGGATCACGTTCATCACACCCATTATGAGTCCGATAAGAAGGGCGTTGTCGGTCTTCATACCGAAAAGAATCATTGCTGTCGAGATAACCACCATAAGGATAAGGCTCTCGGTCAGGATACCTGCAAAATAGCGCGAAAGCAGTACCGTGATAGAGTCCAATGCACGCTCAACATTCATCTGCAGTCGCTCGGGGAACATTGCCTTTACCATAGCGTAGAACAAGCCATCCTCCTTCAAGAAGAAGAAGGTGATAAACGCCACCGAGAAGAGTGCAATCAAGGCCGATAGCGCCGTGCCAATGATTGATGTGAAGGTGCTGTTGATGGTGTTGTAGTTAATCAGTTGTCGCAGATTCTCAACCAGCGTATCCGACAGCGAGAAGTGCGTCGCGGGCAGAGCAAAGGTGTGTTGCAGGTACTCCTGTGCGCGCGTCAAAGGCTCCTCGACAGATGCGAGTACCGACTGGAAGTCGAGGTTCGCGAACTCGTATATCTTATTGAACACCAGTGGAATAAAGAGCGAAAATACGGCCATAAAAACACCCAGAATAACAACCAGCGTAAGCGATGCTGCCGCCCAGCGTGGCATCTTATATTGGCCGATGTGTTGGCGCGAGAGCCAATTCACTACGGGGCGGCCCATAATAGCCAGCACGGCCGAGACGAGGATGTAGATCACAACGGACGAGAAGTACCACACCAGAAAGAGTATGGCAGCCGTAATGATCAATCCCACCGTTACGCGAAGTATGTTCTGCGGTGTAATAGCCATTTTATTTACGCAATCTTACAATAGGAGTTTGCGATCCAACTACGGGATCACCAATCTCAACCAAGAGTTCGCTGTTCTTCGGAACGAGGACATCGATTCTCGAACCGAACTTGATGAAGCCGAAGACATCATTCTGCTTCACCTTATCGCCCACCTTGATGTACGACACGATGCGGCGTGCGATCAGACCCGCAACCTGACGGAACAGAACGCGATTGCCATCGTCGAGTTTTACGACCGTAGTAGTGCGCTCATTCTCGGTTGATGATTTGGGGTGCCAAGCGATAAGGAAACGGCCGGGGTGGTACTTGTAGTACTCAACCTCACCTGCCACGGGCAGCCAATTCATATGGATGTTGGTGACTGACATAAAGATTGAAATCTGCAGCATATCCTGCTTCAGATACTCATCCTCATAGACAACCTCAGTCACAACCACGCGACCATCGCAGGGGGAGAATACCAGCTCCGGATCGTGAATCTTAACACGACGAGGCTCGCGGAAGAATGCGACGATAAAGAGCCAGAATGCAAAGAGGATAGCGGCGCTGGTGATGAGCAGTCCGGTCTCCTCCTCGTGGCTCTGCATATAGTAGATAAGTCCCCATAATACCAAGAACAAAAGTCCCGATGTGGCAATTATCTTATAGCCTTCCTTGTTGATTTTCATATATTTTGAGTTTTAAGGTTTCTTAATTTATACATAGTACAAGATAGACAAATACGAACGGAATCGAGAGGATCAGCGCGTCGAAGCGATCGAGCCATCCTCCGTGACCGGGCAGGATGTTTCCCGAATCCTTAACATCGACCGAACGCTTGAAAAGCGACTCGACCAAATCGCCGAATACTCCCGTTATGGCGGCAATCAGAGCCATACCAATCCATACCGCAATATCTCCATCGACGACCTTTGCCGCGACATATCCCATAGCCATTGCGCCAAGCAAGCCACCGAAAAATCCCTCCCACGACTTCTTTGGCGAAATACGCTCGAAGAGGCGGTGGCGTCCGATCGTAACGCCGAACAGATAGGCGAAGACGTCATTGGCCCAGATGATGAAGATGTAGAACAACACCACCCAGGGCTTCCACTCCCCTCCGCCGAGCAGCAACGGAATAAAGTAGAGAAGTGCCATAGGCATAGCTACATACACCACTCCCGTAATCGTTGCGCCAATGTTGGCGATGGGGGTTGGGCTCTTGCGGTAGAGCTCGCAGATGAACATTGTCGGCACAAGCACCATAAAATAGAGCAGGAGTCCGACCATAATGGTAACATATTGCATCTGAAGCGACTGCTTGTCTAAAAGCCACATCAGCACAAATGCCACTGCGACGATAGCCGCACCAGCTGCCAAGCCAAGAAGACGCTGAGGCGAGTAGCCCGCCTTCTGCGCCATACGGTAGAATTCCCACTCACCGCCGAGCGTGATAAGCAGAAGCAGTGCTCCGAAGCTCCACTTCGACCAGAGGATTGCGCCCAGCACCACAATGAGCAGGACTGCACCGCTCAGGGTTCGCACTACGAAGTTCTTCATTTTACTTCCCATAGGTTACTCGTTTTTGGTGGTGTCGGTCTCCTCTTTCTTAGGTTGTGCTGCGGGGCCGAGTATCGGCTCGATATCCTCAGCATAGATGGTCTCCTTATCAAGCAACAGGTCGGCCATCAAGTTTATCTTGTCGTTATACTGCTCGATAATCTTGCGAGCGCGGTCGTAGGCCTCCTCCAGGATGCGCTTAACCTCACCATCAATCTCCTCGGCAGTCTTCTCGCTGAAGGGCTTGGTGAATGTATCACGCGTGCCCGAAGCATCGTAGTAGCTAATCGGACCGACCTTCTTGCTCATACCGTAGAAGGCAACCATAGCGTAGGTAAGTTTGGTAGCACGCTCCAGGTCGCTCAACGCACCTGCGCCCAATGTGCCGTAATTCACCTCCTCGGCAATACGGCCACCGAGCAGACCTGCCAGCTTCGCCTCCAGGACCTCGTTGGTTACGTGCACTCGCTCCTCGTCGGGTACCGACCACGTTGCACCGAGGCTATTACCGCGCGGAATGACGGTAACCTTCAGCACGGGATCGCACTCCTTGAGTAGCCACATAACCGTTGCGTGTCCAGCCTCGTGGATAGCCGTAGCGCGGCGCTCGGCCTGGGTCATTGTCTTGTTGCGCTTCTCCAAACCGCCGACAATGCGGTCGATGGCGGCCATAAAGTCGTCGCGCTCAACCTGCGACTTATTGTTTCGGGCAGCAATAAGAGCCGCCTCGTTGCATACGTTTGCGATATCGGCTCCAGAGAAACCCGGCGTCTGCTTGGCGAGAAACTTACGGTCGATATCCTTGTCGAGCTTGATGTGGCGCAAGTGGACATTGAAGATCTCCTCGCGCTCATTAACATCAGGCAGACCTACGTCAATCTGACGATCGAAACGGCCTGCTCGCATCAGCGCCTTATCCAGAATGTCGGCACGGTTTGTGGCGGCCAGCACGATCACGCCCGCGTTGGTCTGGAAGCCATCCATCTCGGTAAGCAACTGGTTGAGCGTATTCTCACGCTCATCGTTGCCCGAGAAACCCGCGTTCTTGCCACGGGCACGACCGATGGCATCAATCTCGTCGATAAAGACGATGCAGGGGGCCTTCTGCTTGGCCTGCTCGAAGAGGTCTCTCACGCGCGAAGCACCCACACCGACAAACATCTCAACGAAGTCGGAACCTGAAATCGAGAGGAAAGGCACATTTGCCTCGCCCGCTACGGCCTTGGCCAGCAGTGTCTTACCCGTTCCCGGAGGGCCTACCAAAAGAGCACCTTTGGGAATCTTTGCTCCCAGCTCACGATATTTGTCGGCCTTACGGAGGAAATCGACAATCTCCATAATCTCGACCTTCGCCTCCGATAATCCAGCCACATCCTTGAACGTTACACGCTTTGCAGGATTGTCCTTATTGAACTCCTGAGCGCGAGCCTTGCCCACATTCATAATGTTGCCACCGCCTGCGCCGCCACGCGACATACTGCGGATGAAGAAGAACCACACACCAACGAGGAATACCCACGGAAGAACGTTAAGTAGGATATCGCCCCAGCTGGTGCTCTCGTTGAAATACTCCAACGTCACAGGATTATCCTCAAGGCCCGAGTCAGCTACAGCCTGCTTCACGTCGCGGTCCAGAATATCGACCGATCCGATGGTGAAGGTAAGCTGCTCGCCCTGTTCGGGGATATTCTTAAAGCGACTCAGCTCATCGCCCGCACGGTAGGCTGCGATGGCCTCGTCGGTAAGATAGACCTGTGCGGTATTTTTGTTCATCACCTTTATGCGCTCCACCTCGCCACGCGAGATCATCTCCTCGACGGTGTTCCAATCGGCCGAGACGGGAACGGCGCGACCCTCGCCAAAGAGTGAGTAGGCGATGATGGCCGTGATGATGAAGGCCCAGATCCACATAAAGTTGAATCTGATATTAATGTTATTGCTCTTTTTTGCCATATTTTACAAATCGTAGTCGTATTTCTTTATAGGAGCGTCGGCCCATAACTCCTCCAGGCGGTAGAACTCACGCAGTTCTGACTGGAAGATGTGAACTACAACGTCCACATAGTCCATCGCAATCCAGAAGGCGTTCTGCTGTCCCTCGATGCGCCAGAGTTTCTCGCCCAACTTCTCATATACCTCCTGCTCGATGCCATCGGCGATGGCTGCAACCTGTGCCGTAGAGTCAGCATTGCAGACAACAAAGTGCGAACAGATGGCTCCGTCGAAGCCGCTCAGATCCAACGATACAATATCCTTACCTTTTTTGTCTTGAATAGCATTAACTATTGTCTCAATAAGTTTTTCCATATTCTAAAATTTTCACTCCACCGAGGCGGAAAATGTGCTTTGGGTTTTACATATACATATAACTTTGCAAATATACGATTTTTTTATGAGACTGCGAAATCATTTCGCCCAACAGTTCACATCTTTGCCATATAACGCAAAATGCGGCCTGCTATTTTGTTGCAAACCGCATTATTTTCGATGTTTTTCTGCGCTATTTGGCTGCGAGTTCCATCTTCATACGCTCCAAAATCGTAGTCTCGAGGGCGCGGATTATGGATGTCTTGACGTAGGTGCGTCTGACGGCCAGCGCGATACGACGCGATGTGGCACTCTTGGCCAGAGTCTTGATCTGATGTTTGCGCGAGGCGGGGATATACTCCAGTGCCATCTCGGGGATAATCGTTAGGCACGACGTGCAATCGACAATGCGCATCAGCGTGTCGAGTGAGCCCGACTCGAAGTAGTAGTGTGATGGAAGGTTGCGGCGAGCCTGACATAGCTCGATGATCTGATCGCGCATACAGTTGCCTCGGCTGAGCAGGATAAGATCCTTCATATCAATATCTTCGATGCGAATATTTGAACGCTCAATCAGCGGATTCGATGGCGAGACGTAGGCGTAGAATGTATCACTAAACAGATCGTGCTCCTGAATACCCTCGCCGCACGTTCCACTTGCTACCAGCGCTGCGTCGATTCTATCGCGACGGAGCGATTCGACGATATCGGCCGTAACCATCTCGCGGATCTCAAGCTCTACGCGGGGATAGCGCTTCACAAACTCGGGTATAAATTTGTGCAGCAGATAGGGAGCAATGGTCGGAATCACACCCAGGCGCAACTTGCCCGCAGTCTCGCCCTTGAGTTCGGCTACCGACTCGCGGATGGTGTTGTAGGCCTTGAGTGTCTCCTGTGCCTGAGCTATCACGATGGCGCCGGCTTCGGTGGGGATTACAGGTTTTTTCGAGCGGTCGAGCAGCACTACGCCCAACTCCTCCTCAAGAGCCTTGACCTGCATCGAAAGTGAGGGTTGCGTCACGAAACAATGCTCCGATGCGGCCGAGAATGAGCCACAGTTGGCCACCTCGATGAGGTATTGTAATTGAATGATTGTCATAGGATTCTGATTGCGTGAATTTTGTTACATACAAAGATAAGCGACTCTTATCAAAATTCAAAATTAAATTAGAAGAAATTTTAGGCCGAGAGTCACGCAAGAATAAAAAAACAGCAGAACCGAAGTTCTGCTGTCATCATCTGTCGGGATAACAGGATTCGAACCTGCGACCCCCAACTCCCGAAGCTGGTGCGCTAACCGGACTGCGCTACATCCCGATGATAATATGTGATGGTCGGGATAACAGGATTCGAACCTGTGACCCCCTGCTCCCAAAGCAGGTGCGCTAACCGGACTGCGCTACATCCCGAGTGTGCCATAGTGGTGGCATAGAACCGTTTTGCGATTCGTGGGGCAAAGATACACTCTTTTTTCTTCCGAGCAAAGTTTTTTGTTACTTTTTTCGAGTGAGTGCTTTTGCCGTGATTCGGTTACTTGGTAATCTCCACTCGCGCAACGATCGGGGCGTGGTCCGACTCAACGGGTGCCGAGAGCACCTCGTGGTAGAGTACATTAGCCGTTGCGCCACCACCCGAATAGAGTGCTATGTAATCGATCTCGCGCGTGGGTTTGTTGGCGGGGAATGTGAATGAAGCCCCGCTCTTGGGAAATACCTGGAACTGACGCGCAAGGAACTGCATAGGCATACTGTTGGGCAGGGCGTTGAAGTCGCCAGCGATGATGGCGGGCTTGTCGAGCTGCGAAAGCTCGTTTACGATAATCGAAATTGACTTTACACGATCCTCCTCGTGCAGTGAGAGGTGGGTGCAGCAGTAGTAATAATCCTCCAACTCAACAATCAATAGCGCGCGGGGCTCCGAGCGGCAGGGCAGAGGGACCTGACGGTGAGAGAGCGGTTTCTTGCGTGTGAGCATACCGATACCGTACTTACCACCGCGATAATCGATGGTGGGGGCGTAGGTGGCGTACATATTGGTCAGGGAGGCAAGTTCCGAGAGCATATCGTGACCTGGATAGCGAGTGGTCATACTGTCAAGCTCCTGTATGGCAACAGCCTCCACATCGGCGTTATTTATGATGCGCGCGATGCGCGCGCACGAGAGCGAGTCGTCCAGGCCCACGCAGTTGTGGACGTTGTAACACATCAAGTTAGCCTTGATGGGGCCTTTAGTACAAGAGACGAAAGCCAACAAAAGAGCAGTGATTACGATGGAGAGAGTCTTCTTCATATTGAAATATTTTTCGTAAAAGTACCGAATAATGGCGACAAAACCTAATGATGAAGAAAAATTGTGAAAAAAGTTGTAAAAATATTTGGAAATGTGGCGAGTCGTGATATATCTTTGTGATATCAAAATAATATCAAATAAAATTCTCAGCTATTAAATAAATACAACATCAACTATTAACTAAAAACAATTATCTTATGAAAAACAAAACGTTTTGGACCTATCTGTTCGGTGGATGGTCGGTAGGTAAATTGAGAGTCTGGCCGTGGAAGGCCGAGGCGTGGGCAAGGCGCACTCCAAATCGCAAGGCCGATATTAAAATCGGCAAACAGAACGCAGGTAATTAAAATTGTAATATAATAAATAAAGGATAATTATGGAGAACAAGAATTTTGAGTACACAGGTTGGAAGATCAACGGTTTCGTTGCTTTGTTAGCTATTTTGGCGGCAATCGTAGGTGGAGTGCTGATTATTGTAAAGGGTGCCGAGCTGCCCGCCCCTGCCGGCCCGATTCTGGTTGTGGGTGGCATCTTGATTCTGTTGCTTGCGATTATTTCGTGCAAGGGATTTATGTTGCTGGAGCCCAATGAGGCACGCATCCTGACCTTCTTTGGTAAGTATCGCGGATCGTTCTACAACACTGGTTTTTATTGGGTTAATTTCCTGATGTCATCGAAGAATATTTCGCTCCGTGCCCGCAACCTCAATGCTGAGCCTATCAAGGTGAACGACAAGTCGGGTAACCCGATTATGATTGGCCTGGTGCTGGTGTGGCGTCTGAAGCGCGATGAGATCTATCGCTCGGTATTCGATATTGATGCTACGGCCGACAGCTCGGGTATCGTTACGCAGAGTAGCCGTATGCGTATGTTAGAAAACTTCGTATCGGTGCAGAGCGATGCTGCGTTGCGTCAGGTGGCAGGTCTTTACGCCTATGACGACAATACGGCCGCTGCCGACGAGGTGACGTTGCGAAGCAGTAGCGACGAGATCAACGAGGTGCTGGAGAAGCGTCTGGCCGAACGTCTTGCTATTGCGGGTATCGAGGTTGTGGAGGCACGCATCAACTACCTCGCCTATGCTCCTGAGATTGCAGCCGTAATGTTGCGCCGTCAGCAGGCCGATGCAATTATCTCGGCTCGTGAGAAGATCGTAGAGGGTGCCGTGTCGATGGTTAAGATGGCTATCGATCGCCTGGGCGACGACGAGATCGTGGAACTCGACGAGGAGCGTAAGGCCGCAATGGTTACTAATCTGCTCGTGGTGCTGTGTGCTGATGAGTCGGCTCAGCCCGTTGTGAATGCAGGAACGATGCACCATTAATATCGCGCGATGGCAAAGAAGGCGGATAATAAAAGTTTTGTGTTGCGCGTCGATGCCGCGACGATGGATGCTCTGGAGCAGTGGGCCGAGGATGAATTCCGCAGTATCAATGGCCAGCTGCAATGGATCATTGCCGACGCCCTGCGCCGTAGCGGAAGGCTGAAAAAGAGCAAGAAATCGGTCGAATCAAACAACGAAAAGGGAGAGAGCGTATGATAGTGAGTGTGTTTGTCGTTGTCTATGCGACGGTGGCGATGTGGTTTTACAAACTTTTGATAATGTAGTTGCTATGGAGGAGTTGAACAAGAAGTGGTTTCAAATCGTGTGGGCGTGTCTGTTGATCGCATCGATTACGATAAGTTATATCCAGCGAATGTCTGACGCGCTGTGGGCGCATAGCGAGGTGGTGCAGATTCTGGATCGCACATTGATGTGGGTGATGTTACCTCTGAGCGTTGTGATGTTCGTGTGGATGTGCATTGGCTATTGGCGACAGAGCGAGCGATTATTTTGGCGAAAGTGGCGACGATGGGGAGCATCCTTGGCATTCGGTGCGGCTGCTGCGGCACTACTGGTTGTGCTGGTGCATTTAGCCAAGGGCGAGAAGGCTACAATCGAAGAAGGCGATCGCACCCTCCTCTTGGGAGCCTTTTCAGCAGCGGGTCTTATATGGTTCTTGGCGCGATACAAGTTTAGGTCTTGGCGCGGGGATGAGTAGATAATAAACCGCCTTGCAGAATAAATTTTTGTTCGCAGGGCGGTTTTTTTGTAAATTATTCGTAACTTTAGGGAAATATAAAGCTTATGGCAGACGTTAGGATAAAAAATGTAGTCGTCAATGTGATTCTGTTGCTACTTGGTGTGGGTAATGCCGTTGCGGCAGTGTTCGAGTGGTATGACTCGGTGGGAATGCTTATTTTTAATGGGCTGTGCGTTGTTCTGCTTATTGCGGCCGTGATACACAAGGTCTTTGGGATGGAGCCTCGCAAGAAGTGGCGCATATTATCGTTCATCACGCCAGGCGTAGGAGCTATTGCTATTTTCTGCGCTCGTATGATAGATAGTACAAACTCCTATCCGCAATGGGTTCTGCCGCTATTGGCAATTGGATCGGTGCTGATTCTGCTGGGGGCGATATGTATCGTGCGCTGGCGCAGGGAGAGCCTCGGGCGAAAGAGTGAATTACAGAACAAGCGCAAAAAGTAGTGCTATGGGATTTCGACTTATCAGAATTGGCAATCGTGTCAATGTCGCAGGGACGATGCGACGATCTCGTAGGCGTTCGATGAGCGGCTCGTCGGTCATTGTATGCATAATGGCATTGCTTGCCGTAATTGTCATTGTAAAGTGCTTCGGCCACGAAGTTCCCGATTGGCTTGCGGTTGTCGTTTCGATGTTGATAACGTGCTGTGTCGGGCTAATCGACAGGCGGTTGCCCCGCCGACGTTGGGGTGCACTCGCCGTTTTACTGTTGCTGATGGGTGTAACCTTTACGGCTTTCGGGGTATGGCGATTTGCTGTAAAACAGATGCCAATGGAGGTTGATGCGTGGATTCTGGGCATTATGATGCTGTTGTCGTATGGCTATGGATTTTTCGCTCTGTGGCGCTGGCGTAGGCAGATTTTGATGTGTAAGGATATTCTTCTGCAACGCGAATTAAGAGCCCGTCGCAGAAGAAAAATGGTATATTAGCGTATGAAAAAGATTGTAGTTTTTACGGGTGCCGGTGTGAGTGCCGACAGCGGCCTGTCGACCTTCCGCGATGCCGATGGTCTATGGGCAAATTATCGAATTGAGGATGTCTGCACGCCCGAAGCTTTGGCTCGCAACCGAGCGCTGGTCATAGAGTTCTATAATAAGCGCCGTAAGGAGCTTCTTGCGACCAAGCCCAACCCCGCACATATAGCCATTGCCGAGCTGGAGAAGCACTTCGATGTGGAGGTCGTAACACAGAATGTCGATGATCTGCACGAGCGCGCCGGCTCAACGCGTGTAACACATCTGCACGGTGAGTTGCGCAAGCTACGTAGCGAACGGAACTCGGAACTTATCGTATCGATCGAGGGGTGGGAGCAACACCTTGACGACAGAGCCGAGGATGGATCGCTGCTGCGCCCGCATATCGTCTTTTTCGGTGAGTCGGTGCCGATGTTCGACCGCGCCACACAGATTGCCACTGAAGCCGATGCGATGATCGTCGTGGGCACGTCGTTGGCGGTCTATCCTGCGGCTATGCTGGTGCGCTACGCCCGTTCGGGAGTGCCTATATACGTTGTCGATCCGGGCAACCCTGACACTTCAATGATCCGCAACCCCTTGGCCCACATCAAAGCCCGAGCCGCCATTGGAATGCCCGAATTGGCCCAGCAACTCATTGACGAGAATAAGTAAGATGAATAAAACAATATATATATTTATAATAGTCGCTGCGCTGCTGGCTGTTTCTTGTGGGCGGCAGACGGCTGCGGGAAAGGGCAATGATGAGCAACAGAGGAGCGAGTCGAGTGCTATGACGGCTCGCACGTTCATCCCGGCTTTGCCTCCTGCAACGCTCACCGAAAGCGAGCATCAGGCCTATATGCTCGAGCATTATTGGGATCGGTTCGATTTTGCCGATACGACCTTTATTGCCGAGGTGGATCCGTCGCATATGGCTACAGCCTTTGCAGTTTATGCGGCAGGATATGTTCCCGACTCGTTGGCATCGCAGGCGATGTCGCGTCTTATGTCGCACGCCTCGACTTCGCGAAGGATGTTCGATTACTTTATGATGTTGGCTGAGGGGGTGCTGCACGATCCCAACTCGCCGTTGCGCAATGATGAGAAGTATATCCCCGTGTTGGAGGCTGCTGTGGCTTCGCCTTTTTATGATGAGTTGGAGCGTTTGCCCTATGAATACGATCTGGAGATTGCCCGTCAGAATAGGGTGGGGCGTGCGGCGAACGACTTTAGTTATACGCTCGCATCGGGCCGTACGGCGCAGATGTACGATATTGAGGCCGACTATCTCCTTATATTTATAAGCAATCCCGGCTGTCCGATGTGTCGCGAGGTGAACGAGCAGATTCAATCGTCACCTCTGATGAATGAGCTCATCGAGCGTGGCACGCTAAAAGTTCTGGTGATATATCCTGATGCGGATCTTCAGGCGTGGCGCGAGCATCTTGCTGACTATCCCTCGGCGTGGATGTGTGCCTACAATGAGGGGCAGGTGATCGAACGCGAGCGGTTGTATGATCTGCGGGCTATTCCGTCGTTGTATCTGCTCGACGCTGAGAAACGTGTGATGGCCAAAGATTGTGTTGATGTGGCTTACATCGAGGAGTTGATCGCTCAGGCCGAGGCATCATAAGTGGAATTTATGAATAGATAAAAAATTGTTATCGAAAACCTATTGCAAAGCTCGAAAAACACTCTATATTTGCAGTAGAAAAATAAAACAAACTATAAGAACAAACAATTAAAACTTTAAGATTATGGCAAAGAAATTCCGTTGTACAGTATGTGGTTATATTCACGAGGGTGATGCGGCTCCCGAGAAGTGTCCGCTTTGCAAAGTTCCCGCTGAGAAGTTCGTTGAGGTAGAGGAGAAGGATGGCGGCCTTGAGTTCGCAACTGAGCACAAGCTCGGTGATGGCAAGGGTGCAAGCGAGGAGCTCTGGAAGGGCTTGCAGGAGCACTTTATGGGTGAGTGCACCGAGGTTGGTATGTACCTTGCAATGAGCCGTCAGGCTGACCGCGAGGGTTATCCCGAGGTTGCTGAGGCTTTCAAGCGCTACGCTTGGGAGGAGGCAGAGCACGCATCGAAGATTGCTGAGCTCATCGGTGAGGTTGTATGGGATACCAAGACCAATCTCTACAAGCGTATGAACGCTGAGGAGGGTGCTTGCGAGGATAAGTTCCGTTTGGCAGTGTTGGCTAAGCAGGAGAACCTCGACGCTATCCACGACACTATCCACGAGATGGCAAAGGACGAGGCTCGTCACGGTGCTGGCTTCCAGGGCCTTTACAACCGCTACTTCAAATAAGAGATAGGTTTATGAAAAAAATCCTGCTCCACACAAGGGGCAGGATTTTTTGTTTGTATCGTAGAGACCTACTTAATCTCAATAGAGTTGAGCATATCAAGACGGCCCTCGTTGATCTGCTTAACGATTAACTCGCCGAAGAGCGTATTCTGCCAAGCGAACCACTTGCGAGTAAAGTGCATCGGATCATTCACGTCGAACGACTCGTGCACAAAGCCCGTACCTGCATCGGTGCGCATCAAAAGCTCGATGCACCACTTAATCTCTGCCTCATCGCGGCTGGTGAAGGCCTTCATCATAATACTCATAGGCCAAGCCATATCGTAGCCGATGTGCGGGCCACCGATACCCTCGCCCGATGTGCCACGGAAGAAGTAGGGGTTGCTCTGGCTCCATACGAAGCGACGCGTGTTGGCGTAGATGTTGGCATCGATAACCTCGGGGTTGAGATAATCCATTGCCAGCAGGCTCGGCACGTTGGCATCGTCCATCAGGTGGTGGTTGCCAAAGCCATCAACCTCGAAGGCATAAATCTCACCAAATTTGGGGTGGTTGTAAATGGCATACTCCTCAAGTGCGGCACTAACCTCCGAAGCCAATGCCTTGCACTCTGTGGCCAAAGCATCGTTCTTATTAACCTTCGTGAGAATCTCGGCAGCCTTGTTCAGAGCCGAAACGGCGAAGAAGTTAGAGGGCACGAGGAACTGCAGAACGGTTGCATCGTCCGAAGGACGGAAGCTCGAAACGATCAATCCGACGGGGTTTACGGGTGCGCCGTAACCATCGTTCGAGAGTGTGTCGAACTGGCGGTCAGTTACGCGGCGGAATGTGTAGGGACCCTTGCCATCCTTACGCTGCTGCTCGCGGAAAGTCTTAAGAATGTTTGTGATAGCGGCAATCCACTCCTCGCCAAAGATTGACGTATCGCCCGTGGTGAGCCAATAGTGGTAGGCCAAGCGGATAGGATAGCAGAGCGAGTCAATCTCATACTTGCGCTCGTGCAACTCGAGTTTCATATCGGTGTAGTCGCGCTGCCACTCGCCTCCCGTTGGGCCATCGTTGAAAGCGTTGGCATAGGGGTCGATGTTGATGCTCTTGAACTGACGATTGATAACTCCTGCCAGCATAGCCTTCAGCTCGGCATCGTCGTTGGCATACTGAACGTAGGGCCACACCTGAGCCGCCGAGTCGCGCAGCCACATAGCGTGAATATCGCCCGTATATACGAACGTGTCGTTGTTGCCGTTCTCGTCCTTGCGATAGTGAACGGTGGTGTCGAGCGTGTTGGGGAAGCAGTTCGAGAACATCCACGCCAGACGGGGATTTGTAAGCAGGTTCTTGACGCGCTCGATCTCGGCCTCTACGGCCTGCGAGGTGAAGAGACGATCCTCCGCTGCGGGGCGCTGGCATACATACTCGCCATCGACGATGGGAGCAGCTGCGGGAGCTATGGCCGAGTAGTCGGTCAAGGGCTCCGAAACGTTTGTACTATTATTTTGCGATTCGGCGCAGCCGATGAGCATAATAGCCGTAGCCAGAGAGAGAAGGTGGGTTAAAAATTTCATAATCGTTAGATAATTTGGTTTTTATTTGGCTCAAAGGTAAGCCAATTTTGCGAGATATGCTAAATTTTCGATTGCGGAGCGATAAAACTCCCTCCGATTCGTTATCTTTGTAGGAAGATTTGGCTTCTGGACCTCAAAAATTAAAATATGAATCTAAATGAATTTTCTCGCCGCGAGGCGCACGAGGTGCGCATCGGGCAGACCAAGATAGGATCGCAGCATCCGATAGCTGTGCAGTCGATGACCAACACCCCGACGGCCGATACTTCGAAGAGCGTTGAGCAGATCAAGCGTATAGCCAATGCCGGTGCGCCCATTGTTCGTCTGACGGCGCAGGGACGTCGCGAGGGCGAGAATCTGGAGTCGATCGTGGCAAACATTCGCGAGGAGGGTTACGATACGGCCATCGTTGCCGATATTCATTTCGTTCCAGAAGTAGCTTCAATAGCAGCACGTTATGTAGATAAGGTGCGTATTAATCCGGGCAACTACCGCACCTCGAATGGTGAGCTGGAGGCGCTTATCGCCCAGTGCCGCGAGCGCGGCGTAGCCTTGCGCATCGGTGTCAATCACGGCTCGCTTGCAAAGCGTGTTTTCGACGAATGGGGCGATACACCCGAGGGTATGGTTCACTCGGCAATGGAGTTTTTGGAGGTTTGCCGTCGCGAGAATTTTGATCAGGTGGTGGTGTCGATGAAGTCGAGCAATACGCGCGTTATGGTACACGCCTACCGCCTGCTGGTTGAGGCTATGGAGAAGGAGGGTATGACCTATCCCATCCACCTCGGTGTAACCGAAGCGGGAAATGGTATTGAGGGCCGAATCAAGAGTGCTGTGGGTATCGGAGCACTGCTCTCTGACGGTATTGGCGATACGATTCGTGTCTCGCTCACCGAGGCACCCGAGAACGAAGTTCCTGTGGCAAAAATGCTTGTCGATCACTACTCATCGCGCGAGGGCGTGTTCGAGGTGCTTCACCCCGAGCGCTACCACCCGACCGAGTTTGTGCGTCGCACTGATGTGATGACACCCATTACGCACGATGAGCTGACCGACGAGTTTCGCGTTGTTGAGGCCGCGAGCAACAATCCTACGGCCGAGCTACGCGCCGCAATTCTGAATATGGAGCAGACGCAACCCGTTGTCGTGAAGCGCCGCTACGAGGACGAGGATGTTGAGGCTGTGGCTGTCAAGGCGGCGGCCGATTTGGGCGTACTGTTCTTGGACGGTTTGGCTGATGGCATTTGGGTGGATGCTCCCGCACTCTCGGCTGACGAGATTCGTGATATTGAACTTATGATTCTGCAGGCGGCGCGTGTGCGTTTCTCGCATACGGAGTATATCGCCTGTCCGAGTTGTGGTCGCACGTTGTACGATATTGAGAAGACGCTGGCCGACATCAAGAGCCGCACGTCGCATCTGAAGAATCTCAAGATAGGAATTATGGGCTGCATCGTTAATGGTCCGGGCGAGATGGCCGATGCAGATTATGGATATGTGGGTGCTGCTGCCGGCCGCATTACACTCTACAAGGGGCGTGAGATTGTCGAGCGCAATATCCCGCAGGAGGAGGCTATCGATCACCTTATAGAACTGATTAAGGCCAACGGCGATTGGCAGGATGCATAGGTAGGATGGCAGGTCAGGCGATGAAACGATACACAGCGCGAGGCGTTGTGCTGGGCACGCTCAAGTATGGCGAGAAGGGCCTTATTGTGCAGATGCTCACCTCGTCGCACGGCCGTCAGAGTTATATGGTGCAGGGCCTGGGTGGTCGCTCGCGCAATGCCAAACTTGCTCTGTTCCAGCCGATGTTTGCTCTCGAATTCGAGGGACTGACCAGCACGAAGATGGATATGCACCGCTTTGGAGAGGTGCACGCAGGGCTGGTGTTGCAGTCTATCCCGTTCGATGTGAAAAAATCGACCATCGCACTCTTTATGGCAGAGGTTTTGCACCGTCTGGTCAGGGAGAGTGAGGCGAATGAGATGTTGTTCGATTTCGTGTGGGGCTCTGTTGAGGCGCTGGATGCTGCAACCGAAGGTGTGGCCAATTTCCATCTCTGGTTTCTGTCGCATCTGTGCCGTTTTCTGGGTTTCTCGCCCGGAAACGAATATATGCCCGAGGCGTGGTTTAACATTGCCGAGGGCCACTTCACGCTGGATTGTCCCCCGCGCGAGTATCGCATCTCACAGGAAAACGCTCTCATTCTGCGCGATATGCTGGAGTGCGACGTGCGATATTTGGCCGAGGTGGGACTCAATCGCCACCAGAGGGTAGATTTTCTGTCGGCCCTGATGGCCTATTACTCTTACCATCTCGACACGATCAACTCCGTGCAATCAATTAGGATTTTGCAAGAGTTGTTTTAGGTCAGTAGTGTGAAATATTTTTTAACGACATTGGTGGTGGCTGCGGCTGCCGTTATTATATCTCTTCTTTACGATAATCCCACGGTCGTGGCACAGGAGCCGCGCCGATGGATGAGTGGCGACACGCTGTGGTATGAGATTGACTCTCTGCCCACGATGCCATCCGAAGGGTGGGCGTTCGACTCTATGGCCTACCGTTGGTTTGCGTTGCCAAATCCTCTGCACGATAGAAATTTAGATACCTCGCCCGAACGGCCGCGGTATGAGAAGATTCGATTTGAGTATAAGATTCCCGTCTGGGATGTCTATCGGCGTTCGATAACTATGTGGGGCATAACATTTTCTACGGGGCAGGCATCGCCGCTTTCGCCATATCCATCCGAGGATTATCCCTCGGCCGAGGTGTTGTCGTTTCCTTTGAACAGACCAAAATAAAAAAGGTGCCCATCAGCTTTGGACACCTTTCTATTATAATTGCTATAAATTACTTCGTGTGGAACTTCACACCCTGCAACTTATTCCACTCACCGCGCGTAAAGTCGGGAACAGCAACGGGAGTACTATTGTGCTTAGCCGATGTCGCTGACAAC
This sequence comes from Alistipes sp., assembly GCA_045650235.1. GTDB lineage: Bacteria > Bacteroidota > Bacteroidia > Bacteroidales > Rikenellaceae > Alistipes. The sequence continues at coordinate 59,876 of JAZRQX010000009.1, forward strand.
TCGCCGACGCAAGACCATTCGGCTGCATCATATACATCCTGATCCAGAGGCAGACCGTTGTGCAAGCAGTAAACCAGACGGTAGTCCATAACGAAGTCCATACCACCGTGACCACCTACGGTCTTAGCCTTCTCCTCGATCTCCTGATGGATGGGGTGCTTGTAAGCGGCCAAAACGGCCTCCTTCACCTCATCTGATACAAATCCGTGAGGATTAATCGTAGCACCTGCGGGCAGAACCTCGTCTGGCACCTGACCGGGCATAAAGGTGAAGCCCGTGATGGGGTACTTATTGGCAAAGCCCTTGGTGCCGGTGAGCTGATACAGACGGTTGTAGGGACGCGGAGTATAGACGTTGTGCTGAAGCTCAATGGTCTGGCCCAGCTCGGTCTTAATAAGCGTGTTGGTGTGATCACCATTGGCAAACTCCGTCGAGCCCATCTTCTTCTGTGCCCACTCAAGACCGTTTACCGACTTGGTGTCCATACATACCAGATAGTTCAAACGGTTACCGCGGTGGATATTCAAAGCCTGACAAACGGGACCGAAGCCGTGCGTAGCATATACATCGCCACGATGCTTCTGGTTGAAGTCCAGACGCCAGTTGCCGTAGTAGTCGTTCCAGTAGTCCGACAAGTTGTGGATGTAAGCTCCCTCGGCGTGGAGGATCTCACCGAACAGGCCCTGCTGTGCCATATTGAGTGAGGTGAGCTCGAAGAAGTCATACACGCAGTTCTCGAGCATCATACAGTGGCGGCGAGTGCGCTCTGATGTGTCAACCAGCTGCCAGCACTCCTCGATAGAGGTGGCGGCGGGGCCCTCGATAGCAACGCGCTTGCCGTGCTCCATAGCGTAAACAGCGATGGGGGTGTGATTAACCCAGTCGGTAGCGATGTAGATCAGGTCGATGTCGTCGCGCTCGCAAAGCTCCTTGTAAGCCTCAGGGCCAACGTAGCCATCGGCTGCAGGGAGGCCGGCATCAGCCAGCGTCTTCTGACACTTATCGACGTTGCTCTGCTCCAGGTCGCACAGACCCTTAATCTCAACACCCTCAAGATGCGTAAAACGATTTACAGCACCCGGGCCGCGCATACCAAGGCCGATAAAGCCTACTCGAACAACGGGAATAGGCTCGGCTGCGAAGCCCAACATCGACTGCTGGCCCTCGACACGAGCGGGCTCGTCGAAGACGATCATTCCTTTTTCGTTGCAGTAGTGGTAGTTATCGCCGGCAATAGCATTTGTCTCCGCATTGCCACAGCTCTGCATCACAGCGCACGCAAAGAGCACCGCGCAGAGCGAAATCAGGAGGTTGAATTTCTTCATAGTCTATTATGTTTTAAGTTTTTGCTCGTTGGGTTTGGAATATTCATCCAAAATTAGATATTTTTTTCTTGTGCGCCAAATTTTTCTTCAATATATAATTTATTCACCGACTAATACATATATCGGCAGATGGTCGCTAACGCCTGCCTTATAATCCACCCCGTCGTATGTGGAGCGAGGACGGCGGCGGTTGTCTAATAGCCAACTACGCCGATAGATAGCGCCCTTATCGCGTTTGTGAATCGGTAGAAGCGGTGTGTTCTGACTGACGACGATGTTGTCGTACATATTCCATCGCCCATCATAGACCGAGGTGCCCTTGCCTTTGCGCTTTAGCTCCGCAAAAGGGTTGTATAGTTCGCCCGCCTCTTTCGGACGATGCGTAGCCTTCAGATCTTCTCGGATGCTCTTGTTGTGTGGATTGTCGTTCATATCGCCCATTACGATTATCTGCGTTTTGGGCAAGGTTACCATTACCGAATCAATCACCTCGCGCACCTGACGGGCGCACGCCCGACGCTCAGGCTCGGTAAATCGCACACCACCGATACGCGACGGCAGATGTACTACGATGATATATGTTGAGCGCCCTTGCATCTGCCCCCACACGCAGAGAATATCGCGTGTTTGTCCTTCGGCCGCGGCGCGTATAGCACGGCTACCTTCGGCTTGAAATCTGTCGGGGCGATACATCAGAGCAACATCAATTCCGCGCTCGTCGGGCGATTCGTAGTGGCAGATGGCGTAATTGGCCGAGGCGATTGCCTCCTGTCGAGCCAGCTCCTCCACCACAGCGCGATTCTCCACCTCGGCCAATCCGATTAGGGTGGGGTGGTCATCGTGTAGGTCGGCTATGATGGATGCTATGCGCTCGAGTTTGGCGTTGTATTTCTCGCTGTTCCACTCTCGGTCGGCGAGCGGAAGAAAATCCTCGTCGGAGGTAGCGGGATTGTTTATCGTGTCGAAGAGATTCTCGACATTGTAGAACATAACGGCATCGGCGTGCTGCGCCATAACCGCCGAGTGACACAAGAGCAGAAGAAGTATGGTGATAAGTCGTTGCATACTATCTGTTTATGCGCCATAACATTACGGGGTTTCCATCCTCGTCACCCGCAATCGAGCGTAGCAGGGCATTGATTTTGGCATAGGGAGAGATGATCAGTTTAACGTCAATGGATCCCGACTGCTTTACGACAAATCCGCCCTCAGGATGATTGCTGAAGATCCAATACGCTTTGCGATCCTCGGTAAAACGCAACTGCCCAGCTGCAGCTTTCGTGGCCGAGAGGTAGCCCTGACCGACGAAATATATGTAGTAGCCATTAGCCTCATCCGTAGCCTCCAAACGCACCTCAATAGCCTCTGCGCTGCCTGATGCGGTGAGTTCACCGCGACTGAAGGTGTAAGGCGTGGTGTTGCAATGACCCTCGGTAAGTCCCTCGACGGCGAGATGCAGACCATCGTCACGGTAGCCGCCTATGTGGTAGCGACCAGTCGTGAGTAGGGTAGTGTTATTCACCAGCGTGAACGCTTCATTGGGTATGTCGGGGGTATCGGTGTCGTCGCCCGAGTCATCGGGGTTTTCGGGATTGGTCGAGTCGCCGTTATAATTATTGCCATTATCATCTCCACCTTCAGGATTTTCCGCGCCACCTCCGTTGTCGGTACTTTCGGAGCTATCGCCATTGTCGGGATTCTCGTCGTTATTGTCATTGCCGTCTTCGTCGTTGTCACCACCGTCGGGGTTGTTGTTATCGCTATTTCCACCATTTCCACCATTTCCACCATCATCCCCATCTTCGGGTGTCATTGTGCCGTCGAAGCCGCCATCTCCATTAGCATTATTATCATCATTTCCATCATTCCCATCGTCGGGCGTATCCTCTGGCAACATAGGAATACTATCGTCAGCGTCCGACGAATCATCTCCGTCGGAGGGTTTATCCGGAGCGTTGGTTTGCGATGCGGTCTGAACGACGTTGAATGTGTGGCGCAAGGCATTCGATGACAAAACCTGTATAACCACCACGGCACTACGCGGTTGATCGGTTGGCTCTACCTCTATCGTAACCATTCCATTCCCGCTACCATTCTCTTCCGAGAGCGTAATCCAAGGCACTGTAGAGCCGATGCTCCACGCCGTATTGCTCTTGATGGCGATCTCAAATGTGCCTCCCTCCTGCTCGAGATTGATCGTTGCACCCGATAGCTGCTCTCCGTTCGCGTGGGCGATTTCGAGCGTCGGAATCGCCTCCGCAGCATCATCGGAGCAGGCCACAACAGCAATACCCAGGAACAGCGCTGCAAGCAGATATATTATTTTCAGCGAAAATCTCATATCGGAAAAAGTTCTATTTAACAAATATAGTGAATTTTTCACGACTCTCGTCCCGACAGCCAATAAAAAAAGTCTGCCCCTCGGAGCAGACTTAAATCAAACGTGCGTCGATAGTTTATCGTATGCGGTCGAGTGATTTCACCAGCATCTCGTCGTGGAAGATGGCGCGCATAGCCAGGTAATCCAGAATAATCGACACGAGTGGGAAGATCATAGCGATGCGGAAGCCCTGCGTGTGGAACTCCAGCTCGGCAAACATACGGTTGCTCAGGTAGTAATACAATCCAGCGAAGATAATTGAGCCGATAAGCAACACCAACTCCACAGCGCACAAACGAATCTGCAACTGACGATTCTTAAAGAGGAATATATTTACCAGCGGGATGATGGTTGCCAGCGACATCACGATGCCCATATACATAGTTGAGAAATCGGTCTCCACGCCACGAAGGGCAAAGGCATAGAGTTTATACTCGTGTACGCCTCCGACAAAGTAGGCCAGTGGAGTGAAGATTGCTGCGGCCATAAGTGCCACGATGGCCAGCAGGTAGAGGGTTTGAATACGTTGTATCATAATTCTATATTTTCTTGTCAATCAAATAGTTGTTTCTGTCTGATGAGTTGCGGTTTATTAGCTCTCCCAAGAATCCGGCCAAGAATAACTGTACGCCGAGAATAATGGTGAGAATTGCCACGAAGAATAGCGGCTGATCCGTCACCGCACGCAGCGGCAGCCCATTGAACTGCTTGTATAACTTTGCCGCGATGATCCACACCGTCGTGCCGCCTCCGAGCAGGAACATAATCGTTCCCAGACTACCGAAAAAGTACATCGGCGAACGGCCAAAGTGCGACATAAACGATACGGTGATAAGGTCCAGGTAGCCTTTCACCATACGCTCCATACCGAACTTCGATACGCCATATTTACGCTCGCGGTGGCGAACAACCTTTTCGCCAATGCGCTTAAAGCCAGCGTGTTTAGCCAGGATGGGAATGTAGCGGTGCATCTCGCCATAGACCTCGATTGACTTAATCACCTTGCGTCGGTAGGCCTTCAAGCCGCAGTTGAAATCGTGTAGCTTGATGCCCGAAACGATACGCGCCGTGAGGTTGAAGAACTTACTCGGCAGACGCTTACCCGCAGGATCATAACGCTTCTTCTTCCAGCCCGACACCAAGTCGTAGCCATCCTCCAGAATCATACGGCGCATCTCGGGAATCTCGTCGGGTGAATCTTGTAGATCGGCATCCATAGTGAAGACCACCTCTCCCTCAGCTTCGGCAAAGCCGCAGTAAAGAGCGGCCGACTTGCCGTAGTTGCGACCGAAGCGGATACCCTTGATTGCAGGGTAGAGTGTTTTCAATCGCTCCACCTCTGCCCACGAGTTGTCGTTAGAGCCGTCGTCAATCATCACTATTTCGTATGAGAGTGACTCAGCTTTTGCTACGCGGTCAATCCACGCGGCGAGTTCGCAGAGCGACTCCTCCTCGTTGTAGAGAGGTACTACGACAGATATGTCCAATCGCTTACTCATTCTCCTCGTCAGGAATATTTATATCGAAAATCTCGGGCTCACGTTTCGTGCCGATTGAGATAAAGAGACCGCAAAAACCGAAGTAGAGCACATTACCAAAAATATTCGCAAGTAGCGCGGGCAGGGGCGAAAAGGTGTATGAGCGCATCATTGTTACCATCTGGTCCATCATCTCGTTGGTATAGAGGCCTGTCTGCTTATGGGTTGCAATCGAGGTGTTGAAGGTCTCCTCGAACATCTCCTTAAAGAGGAAGTTGCTCGCTACAATCTGATAAGCACCTGCGATGATACCCGCGAAGAGACCCATCGCAACGATGAATCCCATCGACTCGGTGTAGGTGTAGCCCTCCTTATAGAAGAGCATTGAGCGACGTCGCGTGAAGTAGAACAAGAGGTAGATCGTTGCTACGAAATTAATCAGGCTTGCCACGAAAGCGATCGAAGGCAGGGCCATTCCGATAGCCGATAGGACTACATTCACCAATCCTACGATAGCTCCGCCACGCGAAGCCTCATTCCAGAAACCTGTGTTTGCCATATCTTTAATCGTTTGTTACTTAGTCTTATATGCGCAACGGTACTTGCCGTTTGAGAGCTTTGTCATCTTGCCCTTCAGCAGATTGCGGCGCAGTGGCGAGAGGCGATCCGTGAAGACCTTACCCTCCAAGTGATCGTACTCGTGCTGAATAACGCGTGCAGGAAGACCATCAATCAACTCGTCGTGCTCCTCGAAATTCTCGTCCAGCCAGCGCATCTTAATCGCTACGGGACGGCGCACATCCTCGTGCAGACCGGGTAGTGACAAGCAACCCTCGTTGAAGAGGTCGGTCTCCTCAGAGTGCTCATAAATCTCGGCGTTGATAAAGACCTTACGGTACTCCTCCAACTCGGGATTTTCGTCTGCCCAGGGGGTACAATCTACAATGAACAGACGGATATTCTTGCCAATCTGCGGAGCGGCCAGACCCACGCCCGAAGCCTCGTCCAGTGTGAGGAACATATCGTCGATGAGTTTCTTCAGGTCGGGATAGTCGGCAGTAATCTCCGTTGACTTGTTGCGAAGGGTCTGCGATCCGTAAATTACTATTGGATATATCATAATTTTATCTTTTTACAACTTTAGTTCAGCGTCTGCGAGTTACACGCCATACGCCGCGGACTCCATATAGGATTGTAGAATAATCGTAGCCGAGATGCGATCTACCAGTGCCTTATCGCGGCGAGCCATCTTGCCGATACCGCTTTCGAGTATGGTTCGATGTGCCATTACCGAAGTGAAACGCTCGTCGTACAGCACAACCTGCTTGTCGGGATAGGCGTGACGCAGACGACCTGCCAATGGCTCGATGTAGCGCATCGTCTCCGACGGCTGACCATTCATCTGCGAGGGCTTGCCTATGACTATTATATCAACGTCGTTTTTTGAAAAATAGTCTGCGAGGTACTTCTCCAACTGCTTGGTCTCGACAGTCTCCAGCGCATTAGCAATTATACGCAAGGGGTCGGTCACTGCCAACCCCGTGCGCTTTGTGCCGTAATCTATGGCTATGATTCTACCCATCAGCCTTATGCCTGAATCTTCTGGAAGAGCTTGCGGAATGATACCTCCTCGTCAACCATTGCACGCAAAGCCTCAATCTTGATACGCTCCTGTGCCATAGTGTCGCGGTGACGAACTGTAACGGTGCCATCCTCCAGAGTCTGGTGGTCAACTGTTACGCAGAATGGAGTACCGATAGCGTCCTGACGACGGTAACGCTTACCGATAGAGTCCTTCTCGTCGTATGCTACAACATAGTCGTATTTCAGATCGTCGATAATCTGGCGAGCTACGTCGGGCAGACCATCCTTCTTAACCAGTGGCATAACGGCAACCTTCGTGGGAGCCAGTGCTGCGGGAATGCGCAATACTACGCGCTCCTCGCCATTCTCCAGCTTCTCCTCTGTGTAGGCAGCCGACATAATCTGCAGGAACATACGGTCAACACCGATTGAGGTCTCCACAACGTAGGGAACATAGCTCTCGCCGCGCTCGGCATCGAAGTACTGAATCTTCTTGCCAGAGTACTCCTGATGGCGACCGAGGTCGAAGTCGGTACGAGAGTGGATACCCTCCACCTCCTTGAAGCCGAACGGGAAGTTGAACTCTACGTCGGTAGCAGCATTGGCGTAGTGAGCCAGTTTGTCGTGGTCGTGGAAACGGTAGTTCTCGTCACCGAAGCCCAAGGCGCGGTGCCAAGCCATACGGGTGTTCTTCCACTTGTTCCACCAATCCATCTCGGTGCCGGGCTGCACGAAGAACTGCATCTCCATCTGCTCGAACTCGCGCATACGGAAGATAAACTGACGTGCTACAATCTCGTTACGGAACGCTTTACCAATCTGCGCAATACCGAAGGGGAGCTTCATACGGCCCGTCTTCTGCACGTTCAGATAATTCACAAAGATACCCTGAGCGGTCTCGGGACGCAGGTAGATGGTGTTAGCACCATCGGCCGTTGAACCCATCTGTGTCGAGAACATAAGGTTGAACTGACGAACATCGGTCCAGTTGCGAGTACCTGAGATGGGGCAAACAACCTCGCAGTCGAGGATAATCTGCTTGAGCTCGGCAAGGTCATTGTCGTTCAGCGCCTGCGCAAAGCGAGCGTGAATGGCATCGCGCTTTGCAACGATGTCGGCTACGCGGGGCGAAGTGGCACGATACTGCTCCTCGTCGAAAGCGTCGCCAAAACGCTTACGCGCCTTGTCAACCTCCTTCTGGATCTTCTCGTCCTGCTTTGCCATCCAATCCTCAATCAGTACATCGGCACGGTAGCGCTTCTTCGAATCCTTATTGTCGATCAGAGGGTCGTTGAAGGCTGCAACGTGACCTGATGCCTCCCAAGTGCGGGGGTGCATAAAGATAGCAGCGTCGATACCGACGATATTCTCGTTGAGCTTCACCATTGAATCCCACCAGTAACGCTTGATGTTATTCTTCAGCTCTACACCATTCTGGCCATAATCATAAACGGCACCCAGACCGTCGTAAATCTCGCTCGAAGGGAAAATGAAACCATACTCCTTGCAGTGAGCGATAAGTTTTTTGAACAACTCCTCCTGTGTCATATTTTTCTAAATTTTTGAGTTTTCGACTATTTATCTCACAAATATAGTTATTTTTCAGTGAATTGATGCGTTGTGCTCCGTTTTTTATCAAAGATAAAAAGAAAACCTACCTGCAAATAGCAGATAGGCTCATTTTTTTACATTAGCCCTTCACGTCGGAATGAAAACTCTCCCTCGCTCGAAATGATGACGTGGTCGAGCACCTTGATGTCGAACAGCGCCGCCGCCTCCGCTACTTTGCGCGTCAGCACCTTGTCGGCCGCACTCGGCTCGGCTGCTCCCGAAGGGTGGTTGTGCGTGAGGATAATTTGCGTAGAGAGTAGCTCTAACGCGCGTTTGATTATGAGTCGATGATCCACCACCGTGGCCTGTACTCCTCCCTGACTAACTCGCTGTCGTTCAAGTAGTCGGTTTGACGATGTGAGATATAGTACCCAGCACTCCTCGTGCTTCATTTCCTCGAAAACGGGGCGCATTAGTCGTGCCACATCCCTATCGGTAGAGATGCACTCCACCTCCGTCTCACTCGTTCGCGCAATGCGTCGTCCGAACTCGGCTGCCACCTGCAATCGCTCGGCACGCTTCAGACCAATACCCTCGACCATACGCAGACGTCTTAGATCTGTTCGCGCTATGGCCGCCAACGACCCGCACTCGCGCAATATCCCCTCGGCCACAGCCTTCGGGTCGCGTTTCTCGTCGCGCGTCTCGATCAGTAGCGCCAGCAACTCCTCATCCGAGAGAGCCGCAGCACCACGCGAAAGAAGTCTATCGTGCAGGTTTTTCATTTTCGGTTTTCGTTGTTAATTTTCCGCAGTGGGAGCGGGCGTTTGCGACTTTTCGCTTGCCACCTTGCTCCCATTTGCGGCAGACTCCGACGCATCACTCTTTACACCCTCCTGCGCCTCAGCCTTTGCGCTATCCTTTGCGGGACGGCGACGGCGTGATCGCTTTGGCTTGGCGGGAGTTGCGTTATCATCAGTTGAGGGCGCATCTGCTGTATTCACCTCAGTTGCAGCCTCCTCGTTTTTGGCCTCGGTTGTATTATTCTCTACTGCTGCCTGCTCCTCCTGCTTGGGCTTGGAGCTACGACGCGAACGACGCTTCGGTTTTGCCTCCGTCGTAGGCTCTGCCGCGGGTTCTGCGCTTGTCGCAGGCTCGGCCACCTTCTCCTCCGCAGACTCGCTCTTTTTCGCACTCTTGGGTTTGTTCTTCGGCTCCTCCTTTACCTCGGCCTTGGGTGCCACCTCCTTCTTTGATGTACTCTTCTCGGTGCGCTTTGGTGTGGATTTGTAGGCGGTGTCGATGTTGTCCAGCTTATCCAATAGCTTGGTGCAATCCTCGTCGTTGAAACCCTGCGATACCGAGTGCGCAGCTCGCTGCTCGGCCTCCTTCTTTGACTCGCCAGCGCCGTGTCCCACCTCGATGTTGTCGATCATTACGGTCGAGTAGAAGAAGGGGTGCGACGTAGAGTAAGTCTTGTCGTGAGAGGTTGAGAAGTGAATCGTGTGATGATTCTTCTGGCACCACTCGATAAGGCGACTCTTGAAGTCGGTCTCAGACTCGAGCAGGGTATCAACCTTCAGGTATTGCGCAAAGATCTTGTTGATAAGCAGACGATTGACAAAGTCGTAACCCTGGTCGAGATATATCGCCCCCATCATCGCCTCGAAGGCGTCGCCGTAGATATGTTTCTGCGCCGAGCTGTTGGTTGAGTTGGTGATGACGTGGTCGTCCAGACCGATGCGCTTGGCTACGGCGTTGAGCGACTGACGCGACACCATTTTCGAGCGCATCTGCGTCAGGAAGCCCTCGTTCTTGTCGGGAAACTCGATAAAGAGATAATCCGATGATACGCTTTCGATCACTGCATCACCCAGAAACTCAAGTCGTTCGTTGTTTATATGTTGCCCGTTGTCGAGCGTTACCGAGGCCGATTTATGGATCAGTGCCAGCTTGTAAAGTTCGATGTTGTTGGGAATGAATCCGAACATATCGTCGATGGCACGATAAAAGATCTTGTCCTTGCCGAAGTTGCGGCGCAGAGGACGAAGAAGAAAATCTATCAAAATGTCAATTATTTACAGGTTATAACTAATAATGGCTGTCACACACAAGTCCGACAGCCTAAAACAGTGTAGATCGCTCGCGCAACCGACTCTACATCTTACGGAAAATGATGGTAGAGTTATGACCTCCGAAACCAAACGTGTTGCTAAGTGCGCAACGTACCTCGCGATGCTGTGCCACGCCGAGTGTAAGGTTAAGTTTGTGGTCAATCTCGGGATCAACCTCCTCGACGTTGATTGTCGGGGGAATCACGCCACGCGAAATGGCCATCACACAGGCTAACGCCTCTATGGCAGCCGTACCGCCCAGCAGATGTCCGGTCATCGACTTGGTTGATGAGATATTGAGTTTGTAGGCGTGCTCGCCAAAAAGGCTCTGGATAGCCTTGATCTCGGCTACATCGCCCAGATTTGTAGAGGTTCCGTGAGCGTTGATGTAGTCAACATCCTCGGGCTGCAACCCTGCATCGTTGAGCGCCTCACGCATCGCCATCATAGCCCCCTTTCCGTCGGGATGAGGAGCTGTCATATGATACGCGTCGGCTGACATACCACCTCCGACAACCTCGCAATAAATCTTTGCTCCACGCGCTAAAGCGTGCTCCAGCTCCTCGAAGATCAGCGCACCACCACCCTCGCCAATGACAAAACCATCACGGTCCTTGTCGAACGGACGCGAAGCGTGCTCAGGGTCATCGTTGCGAGTCGACAGAGCCTGCATTGCGCAGAAACTACCCACGCCCGGCTCGTTGATCGAAGCCTCCGATCCTCCCGTTACGATCACCTCGGCCTTACCCCAGCGGATGAGATTCAGCGCGTCGATCATAGCGTGGTTCGACGAGGCGCAAGCCGAAACGGTTGCGTAGTTCGGACCCATAAAGCCGTATTTGATCGAGATGAAGCCGGCAGCCAGATCGGCTACCATACGCGGAACAAAAAATGGACTAAATCGAGGGGTAAAATTCCCCTCGACATAGCCCTTACTCTCTTCGTAGAACGTTGTAGTTCCACCTGTACCTGAAGCCCAAATGACACCAACTCTCTCGCGGTTGATCTCATCATTATCGACGATGCCGGCATCTCTCAAAGCCTCCTCGGCTGAGACCATAGCCCATTGCGCATAGGGGTCGTATTTGCGTACCTCCTTGCGGTCGAAGTATTTGCTCCAGTCGTAATTTTTGACTTCGCACGCGATGTGTGAGCGGAATTTAGAGGCGTCGAAATGTGTAATCTCCGTAGCGGCGCTTACGCCCTTCTCGAGATTTGCGAAGTACTCATCAATTGAATTACCCAGAGGGTTGATAGTACCAATGCCCGTAACGACAACTCTTCTACCAGTCATAATTGAATCGGGTGCGAGTTAAATTATATAAATGAATTATTTCGTGTGAGCCTCAACGTACTCGATAGCAGCACCAACGGTAGTGATCTTCTCGGCATCCTCGTCGGGAATCTGGATATCGAACGCCTTCTCGAACTCCATAATGAGCTCTACTGAATCCAAAGAATCTGCACCGAGGTGAGCAGTGAAACTTGCTTCGGGTACAACCTCCTCAGCCTTAACGCCCAACTTGTCGACGATGATCTCGACAACCTTTGACTGAACTTCTGACATAACTTTAATTTTTTAAGTTAAACAATTTTATTATCGATTGGTTTCAATCTTTTTCAGGATATTTCTGCGCAAATGTAACACTTTTTTTATTAAATTTGGCATTGGAAACGAATAATTTTCATTCACGCTCCATTTTGTACATATTTAACCAATTATAAACCATAAAATTATGAATCTTTTACTCATTTCCAACTCTACCAACGCAGGTGAACAATATCTACAATATCCCATCAAAAACATAGCTTCGTTCCTCGAGGGCGTGAGCGAGGTTGTCTTCGTGCCCTATGCTGCTGTAACCTTTTCGTATGCAGCTTATGAGGCTAAGGTTCAGGCTCGTTTTGACGAGATCGGAATCAAGGTGCGCTCGGTACATCGTGCCAAGGATCCCCGCCGTATGATTCGCGAGGCTCAGGCTATTTGCGTAGGTGGTGGAAATACCTTTGCTCTGGCGAAGAAGATGCAGGAGCAGGGCTTGATGAAGGCCATCCTGAAGAAGATTAAGGAGGGAACGCCCTACGTCGGCTGGTCGGCTGGAAGCAATGTTGCGTGTCCTACGATCTGTACGACAAACGATATGCCAATTGTTGAGCCTGAGTCGTTTAAGGCTATCGGTGCGGTGAAGTTCCAGATTAATCCTCACTATCTGGATGCTAATCCCGAGGGCCACGCTGGCGAGACCCGAGAGCAGCGTATCGAGGAGTATATCGAGGCTAATCCCCGCCGTTGGGTAGTGGGTTTGCGCGAGGGTTGTATGTTGCACCTGCACGATGGTAAGATGGAGCTGATTGGCTCTCGTCCGATGCGCATCTTCAAGAAGGGTGTGCAGACCTATGAGGTCAATGCAGGAGATGATCTCTCGTTCCTTTTGTAATGTTTATGGAGTCTGCCATAATGTCTCTGGCAGACTCCTTTTATTATAATAATGCCTATGCTAACTACTGCCGAAATCGGCTGTCGAGGCGAAGATGTCGCCGTTGGGTATCTGCGCAGTCGTGGCTATATGATCTGCGCCCAGAATTGGCGTTCGGGCCGCTATGAGATCGATATAGTGGCCGAGCGAGATGGTGTAACCCATTTCGTGGAGGTGCGTGCACGCCGTGCGGGGTCGTTGCTTTCGCCCGAGGCAACCATCAATGCTACAAAGGCCAACGCCATTCGTCGTGCCGCCTCGGCATACATAAGAGAGTGTCGTATAGCTGGGGAGGTGGCCTTTGATCTGTTGGCAGTGGATGTGTTTCCTGACGGAAACTACGATGTGCGCTATGTCCCCGATGCAGTTGAATTCGGGTGGTAGTTGCCGGATTGAATAAAAAGTAGTACCTTTGTCGTAAGTAAAACATAGAGTTATCATAATGGTTATGGTGATATATAATCTCGGCATTTTGCTGTATGAGTGGCTGTTACACGTTGCGGCGTTGTGGAAACCCAAGGCTCGTCAGTGGGTTGATGGTCGCCGTAATATCTTCGACCGTATGGCCGAGCGCATCTCACCTTCGGATCGTGTTGTGTGGATGCACGTTGCATCGCTCGGTGAGTTCGAGCAGGGCCGCCCTATCCTCGAGGCAATCCGTAAGGAGCACCCCGAGATGAAGCTTCTCGTAACTTTCTTCTCGCCTTCGGGATATGAGATTCGTAAGAATTACGCGGGAGCTGATTATATCTTCTACCTGCCTTCGGATACGCCCTACAATGTCAGCCGTTTTCTCGATGTGGCACATCCCGAGATGGCTATCTTTGTTAAGTATGAATTCTGGCTTAACTACCTCGCGCAACTCGCCGAGCGCGGTGTAAAGAGTTATCTCGTTTCGGCAATTTTCCGTCGCAACTCGATCTTCTTCAAGTCCTATGGTGGCCGCTGGCGTCGTGCGCTCGACACCTTCGATCAGATGTTTGTGCAGAACGACGAGTCACGCGTACTACTTCATAGCATTGGCTTTGACAATGTAATAGTTGCAGGCGATACCCGTTTCGACCGCGTGGCAGAGATTGCTCGTGCAGCTAAATCGGTGGAGATTGTCGAGAAGTTCAAGGGCGATAGCCGACTCTTTGTTGCCGGCTCGACGTGGGGGCCCGACGAGGATATTCTTCTGCCGCTGATTAATGCTAATGCGGATGTGAAGTTCGTTATCGCCCCGCACGAGATGGATGAGGGGCGTATTGGCCGTCTGCTTCGAGAGACGAAGGGTGGGGCGGTGCGATATACACAGTGTACAGCACAGAGCGATTTTTCAAATGTTCAGGTGTTGGTGCTCGATACTATCGGTATCCTCTCGTCGGTCTATGGCTATGCTTCGTGGTCGTATATCGGAGGTGGTTTCGGCGTGGGAATCCATAATACGCTGGAGGCGGCGACGTTCGGGTTGCCCATTGCCTTTGGTCCGAAGTATGAAAAATTCAAGGAGGCCCGCGATATGGTGGCTCTCGGAGCGGCCCGCAAGGTTGAGTCGGCTGAGGAGTTGATGGCGTGGTTTACACCTCTTTATAATGATAGCGAGCTTCTTGCCCGCGTGAGTGCCACGGCTAAGGATTACACCATCAAGAATCAGGGTGCGACGGCGCTATTTATAAAGTTAGCCTTTGAGAATTAAAAACGCATTGTAATATAGTTTTATGTAAAATATGAAAAGCCTGCACCGATATGATGCAGGCTTTTCTTATTTTCGTCGCTCGGACTACAAGCTGTCGCCGAAATCCTTGCGGAACTTCTCCATCAGGCGTGCGGGCCAGTTGGTCAAAGGCTCCATACCGCCCATAAAGAATCGGAGTACGGGAGGCTCGTAGCTGAACTTCAGACCGCCGATGAGTTTGCGGTTCTGGTATAGCCAATCTACGCGATCGATAACGTAATTGATCTGTGAGAGTGTGAACACACGGCGAGGAACTGCCATACGCAGCAACTCAACATCTGCCAAAATCTCGTTACCATTCTCGTCGCGAACGCTCGACATCGTACCACGCTCCATAGCGCGAACACCCGAGCAGATGTACAACGCTGCAGCCAACGCACCAGCGGGGTACTGCTCCTGCGGAAGATGCTCGCAGAACTTCATCGCGTTGATGTGGGCACCCAAAACTCCCGGAGGTGTTACCATAGGCACGCCGCGCTTCTCCAGCTCCTCAACCAGGTACTTGATATAGTTGGGGCTCTGGCTGATCATAGTCTCGTCCAGAGTCTCATACAGACCCACTGCCATTGCCTCGATCTCACGAACAGAGATACCACCATAGGTGAGGAAACCCTCGAACAAGGGGATCATTGCCTCCATCTTTGCGTAGAGCGCACGCTGGTTGGTGCAGATACCACCACCGCGTGAAGATGAGAGCTTACGAGCCGAGAAGTAAACCAGATCGGCCAGGCCGGTCATCATCTTCAGGATTTCGCCCATCGTGTTCTCCTTCCAGTTGTCCTCGCGCTGCTTGATAAGGTATGCGTTCTCGCCGATAAGGCTGGCGTCGAGTACAAGCATAATGTTATATTTGTCGGCAATGCGGCGTACGTCCATAAGGTTTGCCATAGAGAAAGGCTGACCACCGATAAGGTTGGTTGAAGCCTCCATACGGATGAAGGGAATGTTCTCAACACCAACCTCCTGGATAGTCTGCTCCAGCTTCTCAATATCCATATTACCCTTGAACGGATGATCCGACTTAAGCTCCAGAGCGTGGTCGTGAAGCAACTCAACAACTCGACCGCCACACTCCTGAATGTGAGCCAGCGTAGTGGTGAAGTGGTAGTTCATCGGAATCACGTTGCCGGGCTTGATGAACGAGCGTGCGATCACGTTCTCGGCAGCGCGACCCTGGTGTACGGGAAGAAGATACTTCTTGCCCAGAACATCAAGCACAGCCTTCTGCAGACGCTCGAACGACTGCGAGCCGGCATAGGCATCGTCGGCGTGCATCATAGCTGCGAGCTGGTTGTCGCTCATAGCGTTGGTGCCGCTATCGGTAAGCATATCGAGGAATACATCGCGGGTGCTCAAACGGAAGGTATTGAAACCAGCCTCCTTCATCGCCTCGAGACGGCGCTCGATGGGTACGAGGTGGAGCTTCTGTACGACGCGAACTTTATGAAGTTCAAGAGGAATATCGCCTCCTCTGAAGAATTTTACGTTGCTCATAATGATATTTTTTGTTTTAATGAATTTTTACAATAGAGCAAAAGTACAAATTATTTTATATATAATGTAAAATCCGACCATCTTTTAGCATAAATGGTCGGATTTTGTGCATTTTTCGCATTTTTATGCGCTCGATATTTACTCTTTATGATTCTCGCCGAAGTAGATGTCGAGCAACTCTTTGGCCGCAATAAACGAACTGAGCTTGGCATCGAGTACGCGTTGCTCTACCTCCTCAATTCGACTTGCGATGGCGGGGTTGAGATAGAAACTGCTCTTGAGTACCTCGTTGATACTCTCATACATCCAATATTTGTTCTGGTGGTTGCGGTTGGCATCGTAGTAGCCATTTGCCTGAATGTGATCAAGATACTCCTCCACGCCTTTCCACACCTCCTCGAGTCCTGTGCGCTCCACCGACGAGCAGGTGTAAACTTTTGGTCGCCAGCCTGATTCGGGCATCGGGAAGAGATGCAACGCTCCCTGATACTGCACCTTTGCAAGTTCAGCCTTGTGAATGTTTTCGCCGTCAGCCTTGGTGATAACCATCATATCGGCCATCTCCATAATTCCACGCTTGATGCCCTGCAACTCATCGCCCGCACCCGAGATCTGCAACATAAGGAACATATCGACCATCGAGTGAACAGCCGTCTCTGACTGGCCCACGCCGACGGTCTCGATGAAGATCACGTCGTAACCCGCGGCCTCGCACAGGACGATTGTCTCGCGTGTCTTTCGAGCCACGCCACCGAGCGAACCAGCTGAGGGTGAAGGGCGAATAAATATGTCGGGATTTGATGAGATGCTCTCCATACGGGTTTTGTCGCCGAGGATTGATCCTCCGCTGCGCTCCGAGCTGGGGTCGATGGCAAGCACCGCCAGGCGGTGGCGTAATGATGCGACCATTCCGCCGATGGCCTCGATGAAGGTCGATTTGCCTGCTCCGGGAACACCCGTGATGCCGATGCGGATCGAACGGCCTGCGTGGGGCAGACAGCGCTCAATGATCTCCTGCGCCTGAGCGTAGTGGGCAGGGTTGTTGCTCTCGATCAAGGTGATGGCTTGCGAGAGGATAGTGATATTTCCCGCAAGGATTCCCTCAACATATTCGTCGGTCGAGAGTGTGCGACGTTTCTTGCGCTTGAAATAGGGGTTCACAATGGGCTGATCCTCGACGCCTTGAGTGACGTTGAGGGCGCTATCGTGATGAGCATCGATGTACTCCTTTTCGTAGTGTTCTATTTTTGTGAAATCCATTATTTGTAGGATGTTAAAATTTTATCCATTACATTGTGCGTCAGTGTGTTGCCATTGCCGCACCATACTACTCTGCGGTGCTTGTCGCATACCACGCAGAAGGGGATGAAGCTGACTTTCAGCGCACGAAAAGCACGCCCTCCCTCGTCGAAGGCCACGCCCACGCGGTCGTCCAAATACTCGGTCAGCGTTACGCCGGCCTTGTCGTAATCCTCCTTGGTAATGATGACAAGATTGAGTGCCGTGTCATACTCCTCGACCATCGCCGCTATTGAGCGCAGGCTCTGGCGACATACCTCGCTCTCGGAGTGGTGAAACAGCAGACAAGAGTAGTCGCTCTGTTCGGGCTGAATGTCCATCAGCCATCGACGCAGATGCAGATCGGGAAGTCGGTCGCCCACGATCACACTCTGTGCGCGGCACTCGATATGGAGTGTCGCAAGTGTTAAAATTATCAGCGCGAGCAATCGTTTCATCGGTTTGAGAGTAGCTTTGCTGGGAGCGAAATTAGCAACTTTCGCGCAAACAAGCAAACGAATGTAAATTTGTTGTTAAAAATAGTTATAAAGGGGTTAAAAAATTTTCTAATTAAAGAATTTACTCGTATCTTTGTAGAGTTTTATGCAATAACGGAAAAGCCAAAATTTACATACAAAATATAAACTATTAAACTCTTAAAGTTATGAAAGTTTCACACATCGAGCATCTTGGTATCGCAGTGAAGAGCCTCGAGGAGGCAATTCCCTATTGGGAGAATGTATTGGGTCTGAAGTGTTATGCAATCGAGGAGGTTGCAGATCAGAAGGTTAAGACCGCTTTCTTTATGCTTGGTCAGACTAAGATCGAGCTTTTGGAGCCCACTTCAGAGGACTCAACCATCGCTAAGTATATCGAGAACCGCGGCGTAGGTATCCACCATATGGCCCTCGCTTGCGAGAACATCGAGGAGCAGTTGGCTGACGCTGAGGCTCAGGGCTTGCGCCTTATCGACAAGACCCCTCGTAAGGGTGCCGAGGGTCTTACCATCGCATTCCTGCACCCCAAGTCAACTCAGGGTATTTTGACCGAGTTGTGCGAGGATAAGAATAAGTAATCAATCAATAAACATATTTTTTCTATGAGCGAAATTCAAAAACAACAGGTAGCCAAGTTGATCGAGAACCGCGAGATTGCTCGTTTGGGCGGCGGTGAGAAGGCTATCCAGAAGCAGCACGAGAAGGGTAAGTACACAGCGCGTGAGCGTATTCAGATGCTCTTGGACGAGGGTAGTTTCGAGGAGTTCGATATGTTCGTAACTCACCGTTGCTACGACTTCGGTATGGAGAAGAAGCACACCTTTGGTGATGGCGTTGTTACCGGTTACGGTACCATCGACGGTCGTTTGGTTTACGTTTTTGCACAGGACTTCACCGTAACGGCTGGTTCACTCTCAATTTCACTTGCTGACAAGATCTGCAAGGTTATGGATATGGCTATGCGTAACGGTGCTCCCTGCATCGGTTTGAATGACTCAGGTGGTGCTCGTATCCAGGAGGGTGTGAACGCTCTGGCTGGTTACGCTAACATCTTCCAGCGCAACGTAATGGCTTCTGGTGTTATTCCCCAGATTTCAGCTATCTTTGGTCCTTGCGCAGGTGGTGCAGTTTACTCACCCGCTTTGACCGACTTCATCATTATGCGTCGCCAGACCTCTAATATGTTCCTTACCGGTCCTAAGGTTGTTAAGACCGTTACGGGCGAGGATGTAACTCAGGAGCAGTTGGGTGGTGCTGATATGCACACTACCAAGTCGGGTGTTGCTCAGTTCGCAGTTGACACCGAGGAGGAGGGTATCGCTCTGATCCGTGGCTTGCTCTCATATATGCCTCAGAACAATATGGAGCCCGCTCCTAAGGTTCCCTGCACCGACGACATCGCTCGCAAGGAGGATATTCTTAACGAGATCATCCCCGACAATCCGAACAAGCCCTACGATATGTACGAGGTTATCCGTGGTATCGTTGATAACGGCGAGTATCTGGAGAGCGCTGCAACTTATGCAAAGAACATCATCACTTGCTTTGCTCGCTTCAACGGCCAGAGCGTAGGTATCATCGCTAACCAGCCTAACTTTATGGCAGGTGTGCTTGATATCAATGCAAGCCGCAAGGCAGCTCGCTTCGTTCGTTTCTGCGATGCGTTCAATATTCCTATCGTTACTTTGGTTGACGTTCCCGGATTCTTGCCCGGTACCGGTCAGGAGTATGGTGGCGTAATTACCCACGGTGCGAAGCTTCTGTTCGCTTACTGCGAGGCTACAGTACCTAAGGTTACCGTTACCCTGCGTAAGGCTTACGGTGGTGCATACATCGTGATGTCATCTAAGCACATCCGTGGCGACATCAACTACGCTTGGCCTACCGCTGAGATCGCAGTTATGGGTGCAAGTGGTGCTGTTGAGGTTCTTCACGCTAAGGCTCTCTCTGCATTCGAGAATGCTGAGGAGAAGGCTAAGTTCATCGCCGAGAAGGAGCAGGAGTACAAGGATAAGTTCTCTAACCCCTACAACGCAGCTCGCTACGGCTACATCGACGATGTTATCGAGCCTCGTAATACCCGCTTCCGCGTGATCCGCGCTCTGGAGTCATTGCAGACCAAGCGTGAGGTTAACCCCGCTAAGAAGCACAGCAATATTCCTTTGTAATAAAAGAGTTGAAAGTATATGACATTTTTAGCAGTTAATTGGGGCAACGCATTGTTGATTACCGGTGTCGGCTTCGGTTTGGTATTTATAGTACTCGTACTGTTGATCTTTATCGTTAAGCTCTTCGGCGTAATCTTCGTGCAGAAGCCCAAGGCTCAGCCTGCTGTTGCAGCAGCCGCCCCTGCGGAGAGTGCCGACGACGAGACGGATTTGGCAGCTATCGCTTACGTCCTGCACACGTTCTATAACCAGCACGACGAGGAGAGCGATGTTCTTACCATTCGTCACGACGACGTGGCTTATTCACCGTGGAATCAGAAAAGTATAACCTTCTAATCAGGAAAGAAAAATGCAGAAACTTAATTTCAATATCAATGGTAAGCACTACGAGGCTACCATCACCGAGGTTGAGCACAACGTGGCTGAGGTGGAACTCAACGGCAAGAAGTACACTATCGATGTAGAGCGCTCTGAGGCTGTTGCATCAATCCCCACCATCGCTACTCCTAAGGCTGCTCCCGCAGCTGCAGCTCCTGCCGCTGCTCCCGCAGCTCCCAAGGCAGCAGCTGGTGCTAACTCTATCGTAGCTCCTCTGCCGGGTAGCGTTGTGTCGATCAGCGTGAAGGCTGGTGACGCTGTTAAGGCAGGTCAGCAGTTGGCTGTTATCGAGGCAATGAAGATGGAGAACGAGATCCTCGCTCCCGCCGACGGTACCGTTAAGGCTGTTCACGTATCAGCTGGTCAGGCTGTTCAGCAGGGTGACGCACTTATCGATTTGGCATAACCTTAAAATGTTAGACCAATGAAGAGAGTGATGAAATATATGTTAATGTTGCTCGCCATAGCCACCGTTGGCTTGTCGTTGCAGGCATCAGCAAGCCCCGAGATTATGACGGCAGCATCTGCCGCTACGGAGGTTGTTGAGGCTGACATCGACCTCGGCGAGTCTCTTGTAAACTTCGTTGAGCAGTCGGGTATCAGCGGTATCTTTGCTGACTGGCGTGTGCTGGTTATGCTGGTTATCTCTTGCGCATTGCTCTATTTGGCTATCGTAAAGCAGTATGAGCCTCTGTTGCTCTTGCCTATCGCATTCGGTATGCTTCTCACTAACCTTCCCGGTGCCGGTATGTATCACTCTGAGCTCTTTGCTGAGGGTCACGTACATTGGGCTACGGCTGAGGGTACGACTTTCGATCGCGTAGCAGGTCTGTTGGACTTCCTCTACCTGGGTGTTAAGCTGGGTATCTATCCTTGTTTGATCTTCGTGGGTGTAGGTGCAATGACCGACTTCGGTCCGCTGATCGCTAACCCCAAGAGCTTGCTTTTGGGTGCTGCGGCTCAGTTCGGTATCTTTGCTACGTTCCTCGGTGCATCAGCTATGGGCTTTACCCCCGCTGAGGCAGGTTCTATCGGTATCATCGGTGGTGCTGACGGTCCGACCGCTATCTACTTGACAGCTAAGTTGGCTCCCCAGCTCCTCGGTCCCATCGCAGTTGCAGCTTACTCATATATGGCCCTCGTGCCTGTGATTCAGCCCCCCATTATGAAGGCGCTGACCACTAAGGCTGAGCGTCAGATTGTGATGAAGCAGTTGCGTACCGTATCGAAGACTGAGAAGATCATCTTCCCCATCGCGATGACTGTGATCATTTCGCTTCTGTTGCCCTCTGCTGCTCCTCTGATTGGTTGCTTGATGTTGGGTAACTTGATGAAGGAGTGTGGCGTTGTTGAGCGTTTGAGCAAGACCGTTCAGAACGAGCTGATGAACATCGTTACCATTTTCCTCGGTATCTCAGTAGGTGCAACGGCTACGGCTGATGCGTTCCTTAACTGGCAGACCATCGGTATTATGGTATTGGGTGTAACGGCATTCTGCTTGGGTTCAGGTGCTGGTGTAGTATTGGCCAAGATTATGAACTTCTTCTCAAAGGAGAAGATCAACCCGCTGATCGGTTCGGCTGGTGTGTCGGCTGTGCCTATGGCAGCTCGCGTTTCGCAGAAGGTTGGTCAGGCTGAGAATCCCTCTAACTTCCTTCTGATGCACGCTATGGGTCCCAACGTATCGGGTGTGATCGGTTCAGCCGTAGCAGCTGGTATTCTGTTGGCGTTCCTCGGATAATATATACCTTATATATATTATTTATAAATACTCTTCCTCGCTTGTCGGGGGAGGGTATTTTTTTGACGTTGCGTATGTGTATTTTGTCCGAAAAAAGTTGCGAATTAAATTTTTTTAATATATATTTGCAATAGGTTAATGGTTGAGAAATGACTAATTATTGTAACATAACATCTTTGATTGCGACGCATCACGCGACGACGACGGTGTTGTGTGCCATTTCGACCATTATTACCACAATCATTACTACCACAATTACAACCACTACTACAACCATCACCCCTGTGGGGGTATAGCAATCTTTTGCCGATGGAGGTTCCATTGTTGAACACAACCTCTGCCAAGGCGCGGAGCTCGGCACGAAAACAATCAGAAAGATAACTAAAGTGGTAATTATTACTCTGAAGCGTAGGGGAAATTTGGCCCTGTCGGAGAGGAGTAAAGTAGTAAAAAAGAGTTGTGATGAGCAAGGTAAGAGCATTTGCACCCGCAACGGTTGCCAATATGGGTTGCGGTTTTGATATTATGGGTATGACGCTTGATGGCGTCGGCGACGTGGTAAGTGTGGAAGTTAAGGAGGGCGACGGTCTGCGTATCGAGAATCGTACGGAGGTCGATCTGCCCGACGACATAGAGAAGAATGTTATAACGCCGGCTGTGAGGGCTCTTATGGAGGTCTTCGGCGAGAAACGTCAGGTCGATGTTACGATCGAGCGTAAGATCTCTCCTGGAAGTGGTATCGGTTCGAGTGCCGCTTCATCAGCAGCGGCGGTATATGCGTTGAATGAGGCGCTGGGGCGACCTTTTACTGATGAGCGATTAGTGGAGTTTGCTATGGAGGGAGAGAAGCTTATTAGTGGAGGAACGCCCCACGCTGATAATGTAGGCCCATCATTGTTGGGCGGCGTAGTCCTGCTTCGTGGTTATAAGCCGCTGGATATCGTACGTCTGCCCGTCCCCGAAAATTTCTGTTGTTCGGTTGCACATCCCGCAATTATGGTCAGCACGCGTATGGCACGCGAGGTGCTGCCCAAGGAAATTCCTCTGCGCACTGCCGTTGAGCAGTGGGGTAATGTCGCCGGTCTTGTGGCGGGTCTTTCGCTCAAGGATGTCAATCTTGTCGGTCGTGCAATGCGCGATGTTGTGGTGGAGCCACACCGCAAGCAGTTTATCCCTAGCTTCGACGCTCTGCGCGAGAAGGTGCTTGAGGCGGGTGCGCTGGCCTTCAATATTTCGGGTGCCGGCCCGTCGGTTTTCACTCTGTCGTCGGATATGGATGTGGCTACGCGCGTGGGCGAAATTATGCGCGAACACTTCGCAGGTGAGGGTGTTGACTCCGATATTTATGTGTGCAAGGTCTCTAATCAGGGTGCACGAGTGTTGAACAATTAGTATTTTCCCCGATGAAATATTTTAGTACTCGAGATAAATCGAGAGCCCTAACGGCTCTTGCCGATGCGGCGTTTATGGGTTTGGCTGCGGACGGAGGTCTGTTCCTGCCGGAGCGTGTGCCGCAGGTCGATATGAAACGTGTAGAGGAGTTGGCCGCAAAGTCCTATGCCGATATGGCACTCTATTTGGTGCAGCTGCTCTTCGATGAACTTCCAGCCGAGGCGCTGGAGCAAGTGGTAAGGGATGCGTACGATTTCCCGATTCGTATGCGCTCTCTCGATGACAAACTCCATACGCTCGAACTTTTCCACGGTCCGACGCACGCCTTTAAGGATTTCGGGGCGCGCTTTATGGGGCGAATGACGGGTTTGCTCAATGATGGGGGAGATCTGATTATCCTTACAGCAACCTCGGGCGATACGGGTAGTGCCGTTGCTCACGGATTCTATGGCGTAGAGGGCGTGCGTGTGGTGATCCTCTACCCCGATGGCAAGGTTAGCCCTCTGCAGGAGGCGCAGATGACCACGCTCGGAGGTAATATCTATCCGCTGAAGGTGCGTGGCACGTTCGATGATTGCCAGCGTATGGTAAAGTCGATGTTCCGCGATGCGGCCCTGCGTTCGCAGGTAAGAATAACCTCGGCCAACTCGATCAATCTTTTGCGCTGGCTGCCGCAGGCGTTCTATTATTTTTATGGATACTGCCAGTGGAAGCAAATAACGGGACGCGATAATCCAACGGTTGTCGTGCCGAGCGGAAATTACGGAAACTTAACGGCGGGAATGTTTGCCCGCCGAATGGGATTGCCGATTGCGGGATTTGTGGCTGCGTCGAATGCCAACGATGTGGTGCCCGAGTTTCTCCTTACAGAGCAGTACCGTGCGAGAGCATCGGTGCAGACCGTAGCAAATGCGATGGATGTGGGTGATCCGAGCAACTTCGAGCGTATGATGGAGTTGTGTGATGGCGATGTGGCGGTGTTGAAGGCAGAGCTACGGGGTTTCTCGTGCAGTGATGCCGAGATTGAACAGGCAATTGCCGAGATTTACGATAAGTATGGGTATTTGTCTGATCCGCATAGTGCGGTGGGATATCTTGCGATGAAGCATTACGACGTGGATGGCTTCTATCTCTCGACAGCACACGCAGCCAAGTTCGGCGAGGTTACTCAACGTGCCGCAGGGGTCGAACCTGAGTTGCCTCAGTCGCTCGCTGAGGCGGTCGGAAAGCAACGGTACTCGACTCCAATCGAGGCTCAAGAGGCTGATTTGAAGGAATATTTACTGAAAATGTAGCTCGAAGCGCTCATAAAATCCTCTTCGGAGGAGGTTATGAGCGCTTATTTCAGAAAGTTAGAAATAATTTTGGGGGATGTTGGTATTTATGAAAAATTATTACTATCTTTGCACGCCCATAAATATATGGGAATAGGATTACAAAACAAGTTATTAACTTAAACGTAAAAGATGGATTCAAGAAGTTACAAAACTATCTCGTTGAACGCCGCTACGGTCCAGAAAGAGTGGGTCGTAATCGACGCTACGAACGAGGTATTGGGACGTCTTGCTTCGCAGGTTGCAAAGATCCTGCGTGGTAAGAACAAGCCCGGCTACCCTCCTCACGTCGATTGCGGTGACTACGTTATCGTTATCAACGCCGAGAAGGTGAAGCTCACGGGCGACAAGATGACCGACAAGGTCTATGTACGTCACACCGGCTATCCCGGCGGTCAGCGTTTTGCTACTCCTGCGGCCTATCTGGCTAAGAAGCCCGAGTTCGTAATCGAGCACGCTGTAAAGGGTATGCTGCCCAAGACTCGTCTGGGTGAGGCTATCCTCAAGAATTTGAAGGTTTATGCAGGCGCTGAGCATCCTCACGCTGCACAGAACCCCAAGGAAATTAAGTTAAACGAGATTAAGTAAGAAGTATGGAAGTTGTAAACACCGTAGGTCGCCGTAAGGCTGCTGTGGCTCGCGTATTCGTGAAGCCGGGTAATGGTCAGATTACAATCAACCA
>JAZRQX010000010.1:0-4389 GCA_045650235.1 Alistipes sp.
AGCCGCACAATCTGCTTGTTTGACGGTAAGATTGTGACTGATGTAAAGAGCAAACTCTAAACGAATATTTAAGACGCAACTACCATAAGCAAAAAGCGTTAACAGGCTTGGGCGAGGGTGATACCTCCCCAAGTCACTAAAACAAAAACAAATAAAACTTAATATTATGAAGATTGCTTTCAAAAATTTCTTGATGACGCTCAAGCGTTACAAGGTCGCTTCATTGCTTAATGTGTTGGGCCTTACCCTCGCCTTTGTGGCGTTCTACATTATCGCATCGCAGGTGTGGTACACGCTAACCTACAACAGCACGCTCAAAGATGCCGACCGCACCTATCTTATCTCACCAAACTTCGGTGGTGACAATACGGACATAAAGTGGAGCTCCAACTCACCTGGAAACTTGGCGTATGAGGCTGCCGAGCAGTTCCCCGATGCCGAGGAGGTGGCTTCGTATGCACCATATCCAGCAATTAGCCGCGTATGGGTTAAGAAGAACGATCTCCACTTTGATTCGTTCAATGACTATGTGTATCAGGCTACGGCCAACATCCCCGAGTTCTTCGGTTTTGAGTGCTTGGCAGGCGATTTTGCCGAGCTTAAAAACCCGAACACCGTTATTATGTCGCGCTCGGAGGCAGAAAAGTTAGGATTGGGTGTAGGTGATGTTATCTACTTCGAGGGAGGCAGACACTTTGATGATGGCAAACCGACCGTTCAGCAGACCATCGTAGCAATCTATGAGGATATGCCCGATAACTCACTCTTTGGTGATTGGGGCATCGTGCAGGGCGACGAAGGAGTACATACCGTGGGCAACAACAACTGGAATTACTTGAACTTTGTCCGTATGCGAGAGGGTGCCGACCTCAATACCTACATCGAAATTTTCAAAAAGGGTTATGCCGATTGGTTCCTCGGTATGGCGCAGGAGTGGATTGCCGAAGACCCCGAAGAGGAGGCGTTGCTTAAGGAGGAGATTGAGGCTGGTGCTCATATCCTCGCCACTCGACTTGTACCTGTCGATGAAATGTACTACGCTGATTTTCACCAAGCATCTAACTTTCAGACCGGAAAGAAGTCTACACCGATTATCCTTTCGAGCATCGCATTTATAATTGTGCTGATAGCCTTTATCAATTTTGTAAACTTCTTCTTTGCGCTCGTTCCCGTGCGTATGCGTGCTGTGAATATCTGTAAGGTGTTTGGCGCAAGTCAGGGCACGCTACGATGGAATTTTCTCTTCGAGGCTATCGGTTTGGTGCTGCTCGCTATGGCTCTTACATTCTACCTGATGATAGTTATTAAAGATAGTTTTATCACAAACTACTCGATCTGCTCGCTCGCCCTCTCGGATAATATCCCTGTAATTATTATGGTGGTGGCGCTGGTGGTACTGCTTGCTGTGGTGGCAGCACTATATCCTGCATTCTACATCACTCGATTCAATGCTTCACTCGGTGTTAAGGGTGGCTTTGCACAATCGGCTACAGGTCGTCGTCTTCGCTCTATTATGGTGGGTGTGCAGTTTACCGTGGCTATGATCTTGATTATCGTAACCGCTGTATTCTTCTTGCAGTACCGCTATATGATTAACTACGACTTGGGCTTCGACCGTGAGAATGTTGTAACCTTTGGCTCGTGGGATTTGCGTTCTCGTTCCGAGACCGTTGTGGAGCGTCTTGAGCAACACCCAGATGTTGTTGGTGTAACCTCATCGGGTGCTAATATCTTCGGAAATGGCCAGACTTGGGGCAGAAGCTACGATGGTAAAGAGTATGTACTTAAACCAAACGCTGTTCGCTGGAACTTCCTCGACTTCTTCGGCTTTGAGGTAGTCGATGGCGTAGGATTTACCCGTTCATCAGGCGAGCGTGGCGAGATGATTATTATGAAGTCTCTAAACCGTGAGGTGGGCATACCTCTTAACTGTCATTTCCCTGATGGCTTCGATGTGGTGGGTATTATGAGGGATGTACGCCTGACATCGCTAACCAAGAACGATGACCATCACGCATTCTACTGCAACGATAAAAGCGAAAAACTACACTACTATATCCGCTTGCGTGCAGGTGCTGATGTAAAGGCATTTGCCAACTATGTAGGAAAAATCTCCGAGGAACTGGCTCCTGCTGCCGAGAAGCCTGAACTCTACTTCTTGGATACGTGGGTCGAGAGCCTCTATAAGCAGACCAAAAATGATATGGTTCTAATAGGTATGTTCGCTGTGCTGGCTATCGTTATCGCGCTGATGGGAGTATTCGGTATCGTGATGTTCGAGACGCAGCACCGCCGCTCGGAGATCGCTGTTCGCAAGGCCTATGGCGCAACGACACGCCAGATTGTCGAGATGCTGAACCTGCGCTATGTGTGGATTGTCGGAGGTTGCTTTGTGGTGGCTGCACCTGTGGCGTGGTATATCACCTCGCGCTGGCTGGAGCAGTTCGCCAACCGTATCGCATCGCCTTGGTGGCTCTATATCGCTGCCTTGCTCGTTGTCCTCGCCGTAACGGTCGGCCTTGTAACCCTCCGCTCGTGGAAAGCCGCCACCGAGAACCCTGCGGATGTCGTTAAATCAAACTAATAGAATATGGAGCCTGTCAATTCGCAGGCTCCATTTCTTTTATACTATCTCCAATCCCACTTCGGGTGTGCTGGATCTTCGGCGGTGAGGGCTTCGGCGAGTGAGAGGCCCAAGGCCTTGGCTACGCCCTCGCCATATGATGGGTCGGCACGGTGGCAGTTGCGGATATGGCGCTGTTTGATGAACACCTCCGCATCGCCCATTGCTCGTGCAGTATTCTCGCAAGTGGCAACCTTATCCTCGTCGCTCATTAGTCGCCACAGTTTGCCGGGTTGTGTGTAGTAGTCGCTATCAAGTTCGCTCTCGTCATAGTTATAAACCTCGCCCGAAACCGACAAAGGCGGCTCTTTGAGGTGCGGTTGGTCGTGCCACTCGCCATAGCTATTCGGCTCGTAGCCTATCGTGCGTCCAGCGTTATCGTCGGTGCGCATCTGGCCGTCGCGATGGTAGGAGTGGAACGGGCAACGCGGTCGATTTACAGGTATCTCGTGGTGGTTCACACCCAAGCGGTAGCGTTGCGCATCACCATACGAAAAGAGGCGTCCCTGCAACATCTTATCGGGCGAAAAGCCGATGCCGTCAATGATGTTCATCGGGTTGAACGCCGCCTGTTCGACCTCGGCAAAGAAGTTTTCGGGATTACGATTAAGCTCCAAGATGCCCACATCGTGCAGCGGGAAATCGCCGTGATACCACACCTTCGTAAGGTCGAACGGATTGATGTGATACTCCTTCGCCTGCTCCTCGGTCATCAGCTGCACCTGCATCTGCCAACGAGGGAAATCGCCCCTCTCAATCGCCTCAAAGAGGTCTCGCTGATGCGACTCACGATCCTTCGCAATCACTGCCTCCGCCTCGGCATCGGTCATATTTTTGATGCCTTGCAAAGTGCGCAGGTGGAACTTAACCCAAGTACGACGGTTATTGGCATCGATAAAGCTATATGTGTGACTACCAAAGCCGTGCATATGGCGAAACGATGCGGGAATACCTCGGGGCGACATCGTGATTGTTACCTGATGCAAAGCTTCGGGCAGGAGGGTCCAAAAATCCCAATTGCTGTTTGCCGAGCGCATACCCGTGCGAGGATCGCGCTTAATGGCGTGGTTGAGGTCGGGAAATTTCAGCGGGTCGCGCAGGAAGAATACGGGCGTGTTGTTGCCCACCAAATCCCAGTTGCCTGTGTCGGTATAGAACTTCATCGCAAAGCCGCGAATATCGCGCTCAGCATCGGCAGCACCACGCTCACCGGCCACGGTCGAGAAGCGCACAAAGCACTCGGTTTTCTTGCCCCCCTGAGAGAATATCGAGGCGCGAGTGTATGCCGAGATGTCGTGCGTAACGGTGAATGTGCCATACGCACCCGAGCCTTTGGCGTGCATACGACGCTCGGGAATCACCTCGCGGTCAAAGTGGGCCAACTTCTCCACGAGCCACGGATCTTGCATCGTCACAGGCCCACGAACGCCTGCGGTCTGCGTGTTCTGGTTGTCGGTAATGGGGCGACCATTCTCCGCCGTCAAATGTTTTTTATCGTTCTGCTTCATGTCGGATTATTATTGAATTATTTATCCTGTAAAAACCAAAATTGTGCCAAGCGTATCAGAATAATTGCTAACTTTGTAGGAGAGGATAATTACTCGTGATATTAATCCACCAATATTTTACCAAGAGAGAAGTAACTTCATGATATTTGAAACAATTTAATAAAAACAAAAACAATGGATACAAACCTACGAGAAGAACTATATGTTTTGCAAGACGAATTTGCAACTATTGACTTGTTTACCAGAGGAAATAACGGG
>JAZRQX010000011.1:0-50748 GCA_045650235.1 Alistipes sp.
CGCATCAAATCCTGCTGTGCCTCGGTGAGCGACATCGACATCTGCTCCTTCTTCTGGATGAGCTTCTCTACCACATCACTATCCACGCGCACGAACTTAATATTCTGATTCTTCGACTCGTAGTAGTTGATGTAATGGCTATCGAGCGGGCCATTCATCTCCAGCACGTCGTAACCCTTAGCCTTCGCGCCCTCCACGAATGAGTGCTTATCGACAGCATCATCCACATAGAGCAACACCACATTATCATTCTTGTCGGTCTGATTCTCCTTCACCACATCGACATACTCCTTAGCCGTGAAGTACTTACCCTCGGTCGATTTGAGCAGCATAAACTCCTGCGCCTTCTCGGCAAACTTCTCGTCCGTGAGCATTCCGTACTGGATAAAGACCTTCAGATCGTCCCACTTCTGCTCATAGTCGGCACGCATCGTCGTGAATAGCTCCTTCAATCTATCGGCCACCTTGCGGGTGATATATCCCGAAATCTTCTTCACATTTTGATCGCTCTGCAAATAGCTACGCGACACATTGAGCGGAATATCGGGCGAGTCGATCACACCGTGCAGCAGCGTCAAATACTCGGGCACGATACCCTCGACCTGATCTGTCACAAATACCTGATTGCAGTAGAGCTGAATTTTGTTTTTCTGCAACTCGATGTTGTTATTGATCTTAGGGAAGTAGAGGATACCCGTCAAGTTGAACGGATAGTCAATATTCATATGGATGTAGAATAGCGGCTCATCGCTCATCGGATAGAGCTCGCTGTAAAAATCCTTGTACTGCTGCTCAGTAATATCCGACGGCTTAAGAGTCCACAGAGGCTCCACGTTGTTGATGATATTATCCTTCTCGGTATCAACATATTTGCCATCCTTCCACTCCTTCACCTTACCGAAAGCTATCTCTATAGGCAGGAAGTGGCAATACTTCTTCAGCAACTCGCTCACCTTCTGCTCCTGGCAGTACTCGGCGCAGTCCTCCGAGAGATGCAGGACAATCTCCGTTCCACGATCGAGCTTCTCCTCAAGCTCCTCCATCTCGTACTCGGGCGAGCCGTCGCACATCCAGTGCATCGAAGGCGCATCCGCATTATACGACTGCGTGAAGATCTCCACTCGATCAGCCACCATAAACGACGAGTAGAAGCCCAAGCCAAAGTGGCCGATGATAGCCTGATCCTTATACTTTGCCAGGAACTCCTCGGCACCCGAAAATACAATCTGATTGATGTAGCGGTCGATCTCCTCGGCGGTCATACCAATACCGCGATCACGCACCGTCAAGGTCTTCTTCTCACCATCTACACTAACGTGAATCTTCGTATCACCCAGTTCACCCTTGAACTCACCTTTCGACGAGAGCGTTTTGAGTTTCTGCGTGGCATCAACGGCATTCGACACCAACTCACGCAGGAAAATTTCGTGATCCGAATAGAGGAATTTTTTGATTACGGGGAATATATTCTCCGTTGTTACTCCGATTTTTCCGTTTTTCATTGCTATATAGTTTTTGTATTATTTCTGTTTCCAGATATATACTCAAACTATGTGCCAACGGCCTCTGTATGCCATTTTGACGCACTCTCTGCCGTCATCTGGCAGAAAAATATGCCTTCTGCTACTCTTTACGCGCGCCACGCATCAGGTGCATTGTCATAAAGAGTCCCTGTGCAGCGTAATATGTGGTCATAACAAAGATCGTACGCGCAGGAAGCGTACCGATATATTTATCGAAGACGATGCACGAATCGGAGAAGATAAAGAGCAATGCCGCCCCAACATACCACCAATAGCGCGGGCGCTGCTGCAGGATTGCCGTTGCCCCCATTGTGTAGATAATCAAGGCATAGATAGTAACAGCCACATATTCTGCCAGACTCACGATATTCGAAAGCACAACCGAGAGATAGACAACCGTCACAACAGCCAACACAGCCGCACCGATTCCTTTACGACGCGAGATGTTGCGACGAGGCAGGAAGTCGGCTATAAAACACAAATGCCCAACTGCAAAGAAACCCACCTGAAATAGAAAATTTCCCTCCGAGCCAGCATAATCACCCACAGCAGAAAAGAGTAATGCCAGAGGTATCGCCCAACCACCGCGTGGGCCATTCACTGCCGTAGCCATCGCTGCAAAGAGCGTAGGCACAGCTACAAACCATCCTCTCACAAAGAAAAACGTCGCAGCCAGCAACATAAAAGCCACCACGGCAGCACGCGTATATTTTTGTTCGTTTGTCATCTCTACTCCTTATTTTGTTTAGCAATATACTCCTCCAACGCCTCCACGAACCACTCTGGTGCGCGGCAAGGGCGGCGCGTCTGGGCATTCATAAATCCCAACGTCACGCGACCTGTATTAATTAACTTTCCAGCCTCGTTATATACCTCCGAGGCGATGTTCAACCGCGCCGACGGCATCTCATCCATCATAACCTTCACGGTCAGCACCTCGTCATAGAAGGCAGGATAGTGGTAGCGCGACTGTACCTCAATAATTGGCGACATCACGCCTCGACGCTCAATCTCAGCATATGTCAAACCCATATCTCTCAACCACTCTGTTCTTGCTGTTTCGTATAGAACTATGTAATTTGAGTGGTGCATAATACCCATCTGGTCGGTATCCTTATAGCGCACACGCACCTGCGTCAGATATGAAATCAACGACATAATTATCAGCTATTTGAATTACATAAATTCAACTATCACTTTACCATCAACCGGCTTAACACTAAAGCTCACTTCTCGCTCCGCTCCGATCGTTACCTCCCCTATCTGTCCATTCACTCGTGCGGCATAACATCCCGCCGGCGGCAACAATTTATTCCTATCAATTACAACCTCCCCTGTCGATTGTAGCTCGCACGCAACAACGTACGGGTGACCCAGCAGTCGTGCCGCCTTGTCCAACATTCCGCGCGATAGAGCCTGACGGATTATTGTCGAGCTGACCTTGCTGCTCGCCACCTGATGTTGCTCAACCCTGAAGACCTCAAAGCCGCACTCGCGCGACTCCAGAAAATCATAATCTCCCTCCTTCTTGTATCCAAAGCGATGATTATACCCCACCACCATTCCGCGCAGTCCAAGACGCGCAATACGCTGCTCGATAAACTCCTGTGGCGATAGATGACTCAGCTCCTCGGTAAAAGTTATCACGATTACATTGTCGATACCCGCCTGCTCCAGCAGCCACAATTTCTCGTCGAGCGTGGTGAGCAACTGCATACGATCACCCGTACCCAGCACATAGCGCGGATGGGGATCGAAAGTCAAGACAATACTCTCACCGCCAAACTCGCGACTTAGTTCCATTACCCGACGCAATAGCTCACGGTGACCCTCGTGCACTCCGTCAAACGAGCCCATCGTAGCCACTCCGTTTCGGAATTTAGGCAGATTATCTAAATCTCTATATACATTCATTTTAAGCTAACTATTGATGTCGCTGGTCGTGATTAATTCTTCTCTCCCACCTCATCACTCTCCTTAACGAAATAAGCGACCTTCTCCAAAATTGTCGTCATATCGTAATTCTCCGCAACGATACCCTGCGGGAAGTTGAGCGGTGCCGAGGTAAAATTCAGCACACCCTTGATACCCGCATTGATGATCGGCAGCACCAACGATGGTGCCACACGCGTAGGCGACGATATGATCACGATACTCACATCCATCTGCTCCACCACGCTCTCGAACTCATCCATATGGTAGCACGGTATCCCATCAATCTCGCGTCCTGTCTTGGCAGGATCTACGTCAAAAGCCGTCACGATACGCAACTTACGACGCTTACCGTTGAAGTAGTTTGTGATTGCCTGACCGAGGTGGCCCATACCGATGATCGCCACATTCATCACATTCTCACTATCGAGGATGTTGTTTATAAAATCGATCAGCACCTTCACATCATACCCCTTCTTCGTATCGCTCGAGAAACCGATCAACATCAGATCGCGTCGCACCTGCACTGCCGTTATACCGTGCATACCGGCCAGGACGTGCGAGAAGATATGTGTGATACCCTGCTTATGACACGAGAGCAACGAGCGGCGGTATTCACTCAGTCGCTCGATGGTCTTCTCAGGAATGTTATGGTTTGTTACGCTCGACATACTTACTCGATCGTTATAGTGTAGTTGTTGTTATAATTAACTCTCACCCACTCTTGATTGATGTATCGGCCCGCCTCGCCATCACGTTCAAACTTGTAGGTTGTCTGCAATGGTGCGTAGCGTTTATCCAACATCTTGTAGTCAATGTCGGATCGCATTCCCCCGACAAACATCATCGCCGTGTCATACCCTCGATAGGCATAGAGCGATGGCAACGTGCCGTAGGATTCGATGTAACGGCTATCAAACTCGCGCACTGGCTCTACATCGCGCTTTGCGTGATAGGTCGAGATCATCACCACGTTATTATTGAAATACGACGTATGGTCGATATTATTAAATCGTCCCCAGCGCGATGTACCCATCACAACATACGGCGCACTCTTCTCACTTCTTTCAGTGAGTGCTACGCTTGCCGACGAGAGCGTACCGAGGATTCGATCCACATCGGTCTCACCATTGGCCAACACCACAAACAGACAAGGGCGCTCAGCCTTCATCACCGTATCGATGGTCTCAATCACGGGCGTTGCCGCATCGCGTGGCGTAAATACAGACTTCTGATCGTCAAACGAGTAGGTATACGAAGCATACGGACGGCCGTGCAAGAGCTCCTTAGCCTCCTGCTCAAACTCCTTATCATACTGCTGAGCATAAATCATATAAATATCGCGGCTTCCATCAACCAGATCAGCCACCTTATCATACTTCTTTCGGGGACTGGGCGAGAGCTGATATATTGCAGGACTCTGCACTGCCTCAAGCGTTGCCAGGGGCGACACTACGGGCACCGAATTCTGCTCTGCATATCGCACAACGGGTGCCAGCTCATCCTCATACACAGGGCCTACGACAAGATCCGTACCCTCAAAGAGCGTGCTGCTCACTATCTCACTCACCTTCAGCTGGTCGTGACCCGTATTATAAACCGTCAGTTTAGCTTCGCCGCCACCCTGCTCCTTCAGTGTCTCCATACCGAGCAGGAATCCCTGATAGAACTCCACATAGCTGGCATTGGGGCGATCATTAATACTCATCGGCAACATCAATGCAACATCCAAACGCTCGTCCTTCGGCAACGAATGGAACGCAACATCTGCCACAGGCGTATGAGCCACCTCTTCGGCCATAGCCTCCTGTGTCTGCACCACCTCAGTCTTTGCTCTGGGCACGCGCACCATAGCACCCGCCTTGAGTCCATCCTTCAGATCATTGAGCTGTGTAAACTCCTCCTCGCTGAGTCCAAATCGACGCGAGAGCGAATAGATTGTCTCACCCGCCTGTACGACGTGATGGTCATATCCATCATCTCCCGTTGCGCGATTCAGGTTGTCGGCATACTCCATCATCTCGGCCTGTGCCTCCGCTTCGGTCGAAGATCCCATCATCGAGCGACGTACCCACAATGTCTCGCCAACGGCAAGTGCCTGCGGATTAATCGAAGGGTTATCCTCACGCAACGCCGCGACCGAGATTCCATAATCTCGCGCAATGGCATACAACGTCTGCCCAGCCTTCACCTTGTGCGTCAGAAAATCCTTCTTGCGCTTTTTCTCGGCGCGAGCCTGCTGCTCGGGCACGGGAATCTTCAGCGTCTGGTCGATCTTCAAACCATCCGCCGAAGCAGGATTATGCTCCTTAATCATCGCCTCGCCCACCTCGTAAGCCTTGGCTATCGAGTAGAGCGTATCGCCCTGCTTTACGGTGTGAACGTAGAACTTCTGTCCGTTGATAAAGACAATGACAGGCGACTTCTCCACCGGCTGCAACTCCAACGCCACACCTACCGCTAATGAGAATGCCATCCCCACCGCCAAAATTATTCTCAGTAGTTTCATATTTTTCTCTTAACGTTCTTGAGCAGATTTTAACAACTTAAAAAAGTCCCTCCCTACCCGAACGACAGTTTAACAATTCTTGGCACGAAAACGAATCTCCGTAATCACCTTCTTGGTATAGAGCGGGAAATCACCATTCATCATCCACGAGTAATAGCTCGGCTCCTGCTCAAACACATCGCTCACACGACGACCCTTATGCTTGCCGAAGGCAAATACCTCCTCACCCTTATCGTTATATACGATTCTACCGGCATAGTCCACCGTCTCACCTCGAGCCGAGAAATCCGCCAGCGAGGCCACATCGTTCTGCAGGTCTGGATAACGATCCAGCTGTGCCTTCAGTACCTCATACGTCGCACGCGTATCGGCCTCGGCCGAGTGAGCATCCTGCAAATCTTTATCGCAATAGAACTTATACGCCGCCACCAGCGTGCGCTGCTCCATCTTGTGGAAGATGTTCTGCACATCGATAAACTTGCATCGCTTGAAGTCCACATCCACACCCGCACGCAAAAACTCCTCCACGAGCATTGGCAAATCGAAACGGTTGGAGTTAAAACCACCAAAGTCGCAACCCTCGATGAACTGCGCCATCGACTTTGCAATCTGCGCAAACGTAGGCTCATCCTTCACCATCTCATCCGTAATGCCGTGAATGGCCGTCGCCTGCTCGGGGATGTGCATCTGCGGATTGATGCGTCGTGTGCGCACCACCTCCTCGCCCGAGGGCATAATCTTGATCATCGAAACCTCGACGATGCGGTCGTTTACCGTATCAACGCCCGTAGTCTCCAGATCAAAGAAAACCAACGGGCGTTTAAGATTCAATTCCATACGCTTTTTCTTATGCGTTAATCATCATCGGCATCAACAACATCAGCGTCTCGGCCGAAGGCTGGTCATCGCTCACGGGCTTGAACACGCCTGCGCGAGTCGAGTCGGCCAGTTCCACCACTACCGTCGGAGTGTCGATATTCGAGAGAATCTCAACGAGGAACGTCGATTTGAAACCGATGGTCACGGGCTGACCGTCGTAGCTGCACGAGATAGTCTCATTAGCCGAAACTGAGAAGTCAATATCCTGTGCCGTCAGATTCACCTTATTGTCGGCAATATCCATACGAATCAGGTTGGTCGAGGGATTCGAGCATACAGCCACACGCTTGATACCATTAACAAACTCCACTCTATCGATCAACACCTTATTGGGATTCGACGCGGGAATCACAGCATTGTAGTTGGGATAGTTACCCTCAATCAGACGGCATACGAGCTTGAAGTTCTGCAGCTGGAATGTCACATTCTTCGCATCGAAAGTAACCTCCACGGGCTCCTCCTCCTTCGCAAGCAGCGCCTTCAACAGGTTTGCGGGCTTCTTGGGCAGGATGAACGACGACGAGAAGTCGTTCGCGTGCTCAGCGTTGAACTTAACGAGCTTGTGCGCATCAGTCGCAACGAATGTGAGAGCCTCGGGCGAGAAGTCGAAATATACGCCATTCATCACCGGGCGCAACTCATCGTCAGCCGTAGCGAAGATTGTCTTGTTAATACCGCTCACAAGCAGATCCACATCGAGCGTAAGATTCTTGCTCTCGGCAGCCATCGACTGCACGGCGGGATAGCTCACAGCGCTTGCTCCGGGAATCGAGAGGTGTCCGCTTGCCCAAGTGATCTTAATCTCCCAGGTGGTGTCGTTCACATCAATCGAGAGCGGCATCTCGGGGAACTCCTTCAGCGAGTCGAGCATCAGCTTCGCAGGGGCGGCAATCACACCCTCCTGCTCGATGTTATCCACCGCGATAGAGCCAATCAGAGTGGTCTCCAAATCCGACGTAGTAACCGTAAGCTGACCATCCTTAAGCTCCATCAGAAAATACTCCAGAATGGGGAGTGAACTCTTATTGCTGATAACCTTACCCGTTGTCGCCAACAGCGACAGAAGTGCTGAACTTGATACTGTAAATTTCATTGTTTTTATGTTTTTCGTTTATATTTTTCGAGTATATCTTTCTCGTTTATTTTCCTATTTCAAAGTCGCCAGAGTGTCGAGCGCCATTGTAATCATCCTCTCAACATAGGGACGATAATCCGTCTGCGCCTTCTTGGCAATTCGCTGCGCAATGATCGTGCACATCGTAGCCGCCCGATGCCCCATCAGGGCCGCCAGACCTGCCAGCGCCGAACCCTCCATCTCGAAGTTTGTTATGCGTCTCTCACCATATCGCCACGCCTCGATCTTCGCGTTAAGATCTTGGTCCGCAGGCTGCAGTCGCACATAACGTCCTTGCGGAGCATAAAATCCCGGAGCAGCAATGGTTATTCCCTCCGTCACCGAATCCTTAAACAGCTCCCACAACTCCTTGTCGGCATCCACAAAATATGGTGTTGGCAGTTTTTCGTGCCACCCCACCGATTCAACGAAATGCTGCTCCATCTCTACATTACAAACGCCATCGCGCCCTGCGTAATATCCCAGCAGCGAGTCAAATCCCACCGACGTGCGGGCAAAGACCACTTCACCCACCTCAATATCGGCCTGCAACGCACCCGACGTACCCAGTCGCACGAGCGTAAGCTGACGGAGGTCCTCCTTCACCGTTCGTGTCGCGAAATCTATATTCGCCAGCGCATCCAACTCCGTCACACAGATGTCTATATTTCCGATTCCGATACCCGTCGAGAGCACCGTCATACGGCGCCCCTTGTAATATCCCGTCACGGTACGAAACTCACGGTTTGCCACACGACACTCCACATCATCAAATCGCTCGGCGATCAGGTCAACACGTGCCGGATCACCAACCAAAATAACAATATCCGCCAACTGCTCGGGCAGCAGATGGAGGTGAAAAACAGTACCGTCATCGTTGATAATCAATTCCGAAGATGGTATTACTCTATGTTGCATACGACTTTTTTCGTTGTTTGGCTTTTTTATGTGGCATAAAAGTAATATATTTACATCGAATTACAAAATAAAACCTGCTTTTTTTAATAAGAAGTATATCGACAAAATTATAAGAAAATGACACTCATTAAATCCATTTCCGGCATTCGCGGAACAATTGGCGGAGCGCAGGGCGACAACCTCACTCCCATCGACATCGTTAAATTCACCACTGCCTATGTTCGTTTCATCAGCGAGAAGGCCGCCGGCAAGCGACTCACTATTGTCGTAGGTCGCGATGCCCGTCTTTCGGGCCAGATGGTCAACAATATCATCGAGGGCACACTGCTCGGTTGCGGCGTCGATGTGATTAACGTCGGTATGTGCACCACCCCAGGCACCGAGATGGCCGTCATCACCCACAAGGCCGACGGCGGTATCATCATCACCGCTTCGCACAACCCCAAGCAGTGGAACGCCCTGAAACTCCTTAACGAGAAGGGCGAGTTCCTGAGCGATGCCGAGGGCAAGCGCGTGTTGGCTTTGGCCGAGGACGAGAGCTACCTCTTCCCCACTATCGACCACATCTGCAAAGTCATTCTTCAAGAGGACTTTAACCCCACTCACATAAAGCAAGTATTGAGCCTCTCAACGGTTGATGTTGAGGCCGTTCGCGCACGCCGTTTCAAGGTTGTTGTCGATGCCGTAAACTCTATCGGTGGCGTAGTCATTCCCGAGCTTCTGCGCCAGATGGGATGCGAGGTCGTGGAGCTCTTCTGCACCCCCGATGGCGAGTTCGCCCACAACCCTGAGCCTCTTGCCGAAAATCTGACCGAGATCTCTCGCGTGGTAGTCGAGCAGAAGGCCGATTTGGGTGTCGTAGTTGATCCCGACGTCGATCGTTTGGCATTGGTAAACGAGGACGGAACGATGTTTGGAGAGGAGTACACTCTCGTTGCCGTTGCCGACTATATTCTCTCACAAACTGCTGGCAATACAGTATCTAATTTGAGTTCTTCACGCGCCTTGAGCGATGTAACCGTCGCACACGGAGGCGAGTACACTGCCGCAGCCGTTGGCGAGGTGAACGTAACCACGATGATGAAGCAGGTTGGTGCCATTATCGGTGGCGAGGGCAACGGCGGAGTCATCTATCCTGAGTTGCACTACGGCCGCGATGCATTGGTTGGCGTGGCGCTCTTCCTGACACACCTTGTCAAGAAGGGATGCACTATGACCGAGCTCCGCGCCGAGTACCCCGCTTACTTCGCTTCGAAGAATAAGATTCAGCTTACACCAGAGATCGATGTAGATAAAGTATTGCGTGAGATGAAGGAGCGTTACGCTGCTGAGCGCGTGAACGATATCGACGGAGTTAAGATTGACTTCCCCGATAATTGGGTACACCTCCGCAAGTCGAATACCGAGCCCATCGTTCGCGTCTATACCGAGGCTCGTTCGCAGGCCGAGGCCGACTCTTTGGCCGAGCGCTTTATGGCCGAGATAGCCGAAATTTGCGGCTTGTAACAGACCCTCAAACAGAAAACCTTAAAACTAAAAAATATGGAAAAAGTACAAAGTTATATAGACGCTAATAAGGAGCGCTTTTTGGAGGAGTTGTTCGACCTTCTGCGCATACCCTCAATCAGCGCCCAGTCGGAGCACAAACCCGATATGGTACGTTGCGCCGAGTGGTTGGCTGCCGCATTGGTAAAAGCTGGTGCCGACCGCGCCGAGGTTATGCCCACCGACGGCAACCCCGTAGTATATGCCGAGAAGATCATCGACCCCGCAGCTAAGACCGTTCTGGTTTATGGCCACTACGACGTGATGCCCGTTGATCCCCGTGCCGAGTGGCGCACCGACCCCTTCGAGCCCGTCATCAAGGATGGTCGCATCTGGGGACGTGGTGCCGACGACGACAAGGGCCAGCTCTTTATGCACGCCAAGGCATTTGAAGCTATGTGTGAAACCGACTCACTCCCCTGCAACGTAAAGTTTATGCTCGAGGGTGAGGAGGAGATCGGCTCCCCCAGCCTCTACGGCTTCTGCGAAGAGAATAAGGAGCTGCTTAAGGCCGATATTATCCTGGTTTCCGACACTTCGATGATCTCACTACAAACCCCCTCAATCACTTGCGGTTTGCGCGGCTTAACTTATATGGAGGTTGAAGTGATTGGCCCCAATAAGGATCTTCATTCAGGCCTCTTCGGTGGCGCTGTTGCAAATCCGGCAAATGTATTGACTCGCCTGGTATCTTCACTCGTTGACGACAAGGGCCGCGTTACAATCCCCGGCTTCTACGACGATGTTCGCGAGCTTACCCCCGCCGAGCGCGAGGCATTCAACCAGGCACCTTTCAATATGGAGAATTACAAGCGCGCACTCGACATCGACGAGGTGGAGGGCGAGGATGGCTACACCACAATCGAGCGCACAGGCGTGCGTCCATCGCTCGACGTGAACGGCATCTGGGGCGGCTATATCGAGGAGGGCACAAAGACCGTCATTCCTTCTCGCGCATCGGCCAAGATCTCTATGCGCCTTGTCCCCAATCAGGATTTCGAGAAGATTGGCGAGCTCTTCGAGAAGCACTTCCGCGCTATTGCCCCCAAGTCAGTCAAGGTAAATGTTAAGTATCTGCACGGCGGCGCGCCCTACGTTTCGCCCACCGATATGGCGGCTTACAAGGCAGCCGAGCAGGCCATCATCGATACCTTCGGCAAGAAGCCTCTCCCCTTCTACTCAGGCGGATCAATTCCCATCATCAGTGGCTTTGAGCGCATCTTGGGCATCAAATCGCTGCTCATCGGCTTTGGCCTCTCGGAGGACGCCATCCACTCTCCCAACGAGAGCTACGCTCTGGAGCAGTTCGACAAGGGTGTACGCACCATTCCTCTCTTCTACAAGTATTTCGCTGAGTCGAATTAATCTTATATTCACAAAAAAAAGCGAACCCAGCCCATCGGCGAGGTTCGCTTTTTTATCCCCTTACATTACATCCTTCGCTCACGCCATTTTCTATATAGGTATTTAGCTGAGAATAGACATCCCACCGCATTGCCCAACAAAAATAGCGTAACGAGCAGATTCGAGTCGCGCGTAAAAAGCGACGGCACCAACAGCCACACAAAGTAAGCCGTCACACCCAATGCAATCGCCACAGCCGCTATTTTAACTCTTCGTCGTTTCATATCATAAAAAAGCGAAGCCTCCTGAAATGGAAGGCCTCGCAAACTTTTTCTTGCTCAAATTATTACTTCGCAGGAGCCTCCTCCCAAACACCAATCATACGCTGCAGAGTCTGCGAAAGCTCGGTGTTCTCCATAATACCGTTAATGCGGTCAGCACCCGTTCCATAGAGATAGATGGGAAGCATAATACCCGTGTGACCCGTTGTGCTGAATCCGTAGCTGATACCGCTCTCGGGAAGCGTAAAGTCGGTCTTGTTGCTGGGGATTGACAAGCCACCCGTCTCGTGGTCACCCGTTACAACAACCAACGTACCAGGGTGAGCATCAGCATAATCCATTGCTACGTTCATTGCAGCTGCGAAGTCGCGTGTCTCAGCCAATACACCCTCGATATTGTTACCGTGGCCCTCGCCATCAATCTGCGAACCCTCGACCATCAGGATAAAGCCCTCCTTGTCCTGCTTTTCAACGTTGTTGGTCAGAATCTCCAGAGCCTTAGCCGTTGCCTTGGGCAGATAATCGCCGCGACCATTACGCATCAAAGGAATGTTTGTCTCTGCAAACAGACCAACTACATTACCCTCCGATACCGAAGCCATCTCCGACTGCTCCGAAAGATAGGTATAACCCTTTGCCTTCAACTCATCCACATAGTTCTTATTTTGCTTCGTAAAGTGCTCGTTGAAGAAACGTGTACCACCGCCAAACAATACATCCAAATCGCTGGCCATAAAGTCAGTGATAATACCCTCGTTATCGTTGCGGCTCTCGCGGTGAGCATAGAACGCAGCAGGCGTAGCGTGGTTTACATAGCACGTTACCACAATACCCGATGCGTAACCCACCTTCTCAGCCTTTGCGATGATTGACTCAACGGGCGTTCCGTCGGGAGTCTGACCGAGCGTGCTGTTGTTGGTCTTGTAGCCCGTTGCCAAGGCAGTACCCGAAGCAGCCGAATCGGTTACACGGTTATTTGCTGAATATGTCTTCTGCAGAGCCACATTCTGCGCACGATCGAATGCCGTAGGAGCATATTTGTTCTCAATCTGAGTCAATGACGCCTGAGCCAAACCCATACCATCACCAATCATAATGATGACATTCTTAACCTCGGGCTCTTTTTCAGTGCAACCGCTCACGCCAAAGGCCACGAGCGGAAGCATTAGGAGTAAAAATAATTTTTTCATAGTGATTTTACGTTAGTTTTGTAGCAAAGTTACGCCTTTTTTTGTACTTTTACAATATATTTTCTCACAAACTTACTAAGTTTTTATGCAAGTACGAATTGCCGATGATTGGAAAGCCCTGCTACAGGAGGAGTTCGATAAGCCATATTTTGAGCAACTTACCGACTTTGTTCGGGCCGAATACTCCTCGCGAGAGATTTTCCCTGCCGGGCGCAACATCTTTCGCGCCTTCGATCAGTGCCCTCTCTCTTCGCTCAAGGTTGTCATCATCGGCCAAGACCCCTATCACGGCGTAGGTCAAGCCAACGGATTGTGTTTTTCGGTCAATGACGGTGTCCCATTTCCGCCCTCACTGCAAAATATCTTCAAGGAGATTAACGACGACATCGGCACCCCCATCCCCGCAAGCGGCAATCTCGACCGCTGGGCCGAGCAGGGTGTTCTGCTGCTCAACTCCGTACTGACTGTCAGAGCCCACGAGGCAGCCTCACACGCAGGTCGCGGATGGGAGCAGTTCACCGACGCGGTGGTGAGAGTCATTGCCGAGCAAAAACAGGGGTTGGTATATATGCTGTGGGGCAGTTATGCCCAGCGCAAGGGTGCGATAGCCGATCCCTCGCGCAATCTCATTTTGAAGAGTGTTCACCCCTCTCCCCTATCGGCATATCGTGGCTTCTTCGGTAGCCGCCACTTTTCGCAGGCTAACGCCTACCTTCAAAGCATAGGTAAAGAACCAATTATATGGTAGTTAAGTTATGAATATCCGAGAAGTTTTCAGCGAGGCCGACGTTCGTCGCCTCACCAAGGTCGCACGCGAAGTTTGGCGTGAGGCCAACATATCGTTTTGCACTCCCGAGCAGGTCGAGTATATGATTGAGAAGTTCCAGAGTTTCGAAGCCATCTCGGGACAACTCGTTCACGGCTATCGTTATTTCCTCATCGAGGAGGATGGAGAGATTTTGGGTTACTTCGGCGTGCAGCCACAAGACGAACGCCTCTTCTTGAGCAAGTTCTACATCTTGAAGCAGAATCGCGGTCGTGGCCTCTTCTCGCTCGGCCTTGACTATATGTGTGCGCTC
The DNA here is from genome assembly GCA_045650235.1 of Alistipes sp. Taxonomy (GTDB): domain Bacteria; phylum Bacteroidota; class Bacteroidia; order Bacteroidales; family Rikenellaceae; genus Alistipes. The sequence continues at coordinate 14,315 of JAZRQX010000011.1, forward strand.
TGCCGCGAGGGCGAGATGGGAGCCATCTACCTAACCGTAAACCGCAACAACTCCCACGCTTACGAGGTTTATCTCGCCAAAGGCTTTAAGGTCATCGCCGAGGAGTGTGCCGACATCGGTTTCGGCTTCGTAATGGACGACTACATTATGGAATTGGAAGTAAAACAGAAGTAGATATACTCCAAAGAAAAGGGCTGTCGCAACCATTGTTGGACAGCCCCTTCTATTTTCAATTAAACTGCAAATCGGGATTAACCGAGGTATGACTTCAGCAGTTTGCTTCGTGATGAGTGACGCAGACGGCGAATCGCCTTCTCCTTAATCTGGCGCACACGCTCACGCGTAAGGTCAAACTTCTCGCCAATCTCCTCCAGGGTCATCTCCGAGCAACCGATACCGAAGAAATATTTGATAATATCGCGCTCGCGCTCGGTCAGCGTCTCCAAAGCACGATCCACCTCTGTTGCCAGCGACTCGTTAATCAAGCCACGATCGGCATTGGGCGAATCAGTATTCACCAACACATCCAACAAGCTGTTATCCTCACCATCGGCAAAGGGCGCATCCACCGAGATGTGACGGCCTGCCACACGCAAAGTATCCGACACCTTCTCCTTCGGCAACTCCAGCTCAGTAGCCAACTCCTCGGGCGAGGGTGTACGCTCGTGCTCCTGCTCGAAACGTGCAAAAGCCTTGTTGATCTTATTGAGCGAACCTACCTGATTCAGCGGCAAACGTACAATACGCGACTGCTCAGCCAGTGCCTGCAAAATCGACTGACGAATCCACCACACGGCGTAAGAGATAAACTTAAATCCACGAGTCTCATCAAACTTCTCAGCAGCCTTGATGAGTCCGAGATTACCCTCATTGATCAAGTCGGGCAAACTAAGCCCCTGATTCTGATACTGTTTAGCCACAGACACCACGAAACGCAGATTAGCCTTTGTCAGCTTATCCAACGCCTCCTGATCACCCTTGCGGATACGTTGAGCGAGTTCTACCTCCTCCTCTACAGTGATCAGATCCTCCTTGCCAATCTCCTGCAGGTATTTATCAAGCGATGCACTCTCACGATTGGTGATCGACTTTGTAATCTTTAATTGACGCATATATATAAATGTGTTAAAATTTCTCTCCGAGTCCGAATCGCGTATCGTGACCGACCTATCGGCACACGTTTTCATTAATTACGCAAATCGAGAGCCTTTTGTTTCACTTATTACAAAATTTTACAAATATTTTTCTCTCCGATCGGCAATAATAACGCACAGCGACACCAAAAAATTCTCCACTGCCGAACTTTTTCTTCGACAAGCACGCCCTCGATTCAATCATCGCTACAAATATCACGCCTTATAGCGATGATTTTCAGCAACATCACCCAATAAAAAAGAGGCTCTCGGAATTTATCCCATCCGAAAGCCCCTATTTTATCAAAATTACGACCGAACTCGCCATTCGGCCATCCGACTACCACGCGAAGAGCGGATACTCTGCCATCATAGCGTTCACATCCTTGCGAACTGCTGCGATATTCTCCTCATTCTCGGGATCGTGCAGCACGCGATCGATCAGCTCAACGATGTAATCCATCTTATCCTCCTTCACACCACGAGTAGTGATCGCAGGCGTACCGAAACGAAGACCAGAGGTCTGGAAGGGTGAGCGTGAATCAAACGGCACCATATTCTTATTAGTGGTAATATCTGCCGCCACCAGGCAACGCTCAGCCAGCTTACCCGTCAACTCGGGGAACTTGGTACGAAGGTCGATCAACATCAAGTGGTTGTCGGTACCCTCCGATACAACCTTGTAACCACGCTTAGCAAATGCCTCAGCCATAGCGTTAGCATTCTTCTGCACCTGCATCTGATACTCCTTATACTCGGGCTGCAAAGCCTCACCGAAAGCAACCGCCTTAGCCGCGATAACGTGCTCCAACGGACCACCCTGAATACCGGGGAATACAGCCGAGTTCAGGATCTGCGACATCATCTTCACAACGCCCTTAGGAGTTGTCAAGCCCCAGGGATTCTCGAAATCCTTACCCATCAGGATAATACCGCCACGGGGACCGCGCAGAGTCTTATGAGTGGTAGAGGTTACGATGTGTGCATACTTAACGGGGTTATCCAACACGCCTGCTGCGATCAAACCAGCCGTGTGAGCCATATCGACCATCAGCAATGCACCCACCTTGTCAGCAATCTCGCGCATACGCTTGTAATCCCACTCGCGTGAGTAAGCCGAAGCACCACCTACGATGAGCTTAGGCTTATGCTCCAATGCCTTGCGCTCCATATCCTCGTAATCGATAGTACCGGTCTGCTCGCTGAGCTGATAACCTACAGCGTTGAAGTACATACCCGACATATTTACGGGTGAACCGTGAGAGAGGTGACCACCGTGAGCCAGATCCAATCCCATAAAGGTATCGCCGGGCTTCAATACTGCGAAGAACACAGCCATATTTGCCTGCGCACCCGAGTGGGGTTGCACGTTAGCATACTCGGCGCTGTACAACTCACACAGACGCTCAATGGCCAGACGCTCCACCTTATCAACCACCTCGCAACCGCCATAATAACGTGCTGCGGGATATCCTTCTGCATATTTATTGGTCAGTACCGATCCCATAGCGGCCATAACCTGATCGCTCACAAAGTTCTCCGATGCGATAAGCTCGATACCGCGCATCTGACGAGCGCGCTCCTCGGCTATAAGGTCAAAAATCTGATTGTCCTGTTTCATTGTCTCTTTATTTTGAATTTGAATTCTTAATCTTCGTATAGTAGAGATGACGAATCGCAGCCACAGGGTGATACAACAACATTCTCGGCCCCGAAAAACGCATCACCTCGCGTATTCGCTCTCTCATTGCAGGGCTATAACAATGTGTCTTACACTGCGAGCAGAATGTCTTCTCGGCCATATGCGGACAACGATCTGTTCGCTCCTCGGCATATCTCACCAGCGCCCGACACTCCTCACACAACTCTCTACTGCCGTGCACCTTACGACAATAGAGTGCTATCATATCGCGCACTATGCGTCGTTCGTGCTCCGCCTTACGTTGTATCTTAACACTGCTATTCATCCGTAACGAGTGCAAAGGTAGGAAAAATTTTCATATTTGGAAGATTTATATCGTAAGATATAACCATCAACTGACAAAATCTACTCCTCACCTTCGGTCAGCAGCCGAAACTCTCGCACCGACAACATCCTATCCCACACAACCCGATAGCCAAGTTTTTCGTGCGCCTCGGTCTGCTTCTGCATCGTCGATAGTCCCACCTCGGCCCGTCGCTCTTCAACACTCCGTGCTCGCTTTATCGGCCAGACATAATTCACCTGTTGCGGCACCTGCTCACCCTCAATGATTGTTATGCGCCCTACCGTCTGCGTACCATAAACCTGCTTTCTGTTACATCGCATCAACATCCTATCCCGCAATGTCGCCATCGACGAACTTGCAATCTTACCCTCATTCGCAGCTCGTCGCATCACCCGAAAATATCGCTTCTGAAATTCCAAATCGGCGTGATCGACAACCAAAAATATCGCCTCATACGCCTCCTCGCTCAATCCATCGGGCACACCAGCTCTAATCAGATCCGCCACAAAAGCCTGATTCTCGGCATCTACACTTACCATCTGCTCGACATAATATAGCAGACTATCCACCTGTCCTCGCTGCTGCGCCTCCACAATCTTCTGTCGCACACTTTGATCTCGCTCGCCGATCTCGCGCAAGCGGCTATTCACGCTCTGCTGTGCCGATGCCGACAGCACGCAAACCATCGCTAAACAAATCGTTGTCAATCTTCGCATAACGCTACATTTTATGCAAATATACACCTTTTTGTCCGACTCACGCCCTCACAACAAAATTTATATATTGTGGCAACGCCCATATACTATCATAATATATATTATCGAAAATTACATTTTCGAGATAAAACAACCCTTCCACAACTACATATCGACCATTTTGCAGTAATATAACGCCATAATTATTAAAAAATATCTATATCAAAACACAAAGTATTAAAATCATAAATATAGCTCGTGATCAAAATTAATAGTGTATTTTTGTTATGCTTCAAATTATGCCTTTCGCAAGGCTCAAAATTCGCAAACCTTAAATACTTCATAACGATGTCAAAATTTCATTTCGCAGCCATCGACTTAGGTGCTACCAGCGGCCGCGTGATTCTTGCCACGATCGACAATGGCCGAATCTCGATGGAGGAGATTCACCGTTTCGCCGACCCCATCATCCAGATGCAGGGCCACTTCCATTGGGATCTGCCCGCCATCTACACCTCCGTCGTGGAGGGCCTGCGCCTTATCGCCGAGCGCGGCGTTCAGATCGAGTCGATCGGCATTGACACTTGGGGCGTCGATTTCGCCTTTTTCGGCAAGGACGGAGCACTGCTGCGCCTGCCCTACTGCTACCGCGATCCCCACACCGTCGGCGCACCCGACATATTTTTCGAGCGTATGCCCCGCAAGACTCTCTACGAGAAGACGGGCATCCAGATTATGAACTTCAATTCGGTCTTCCAGCTCGACACCCTGCGCCGCAACCACTGCTCGGCACTCGAGTCCGCCGACAAGATTCTGTTCATCCCCGATGCACTTGCCTACCTACTCACAGGCGAGCGCGTTACCGAATATACAATCGCCTCTACGGCACAGATGATCGATCCCCGCACAAAACTCTGGGACGAGGATATCCTCTCACTTCTCGACCTCAAGGCCGATAACTTCGGCCGTATGGTACAACCTGGCCAGCAGATTGGCACACTTACCCCTGAGGTGCAGAGACTCACGGGCCTCGGTGCTGTCCCCGTTGTTGCCGTTGCCAGCCACGATACGGGCTCAGCCGTTGCTGCCGTTCCTATGGAGGACGAGTGCTCGGCATACCTCAGCTCTGGAACGTGGTCGCTTATGGGCATCGAGTCGCGCGAGCCGATTATCTCCGAGCGTAGCTTCCAGCTCAACTTCACCAACGAGGGAGGCATCGAGGGCACCATCCGCGTACTTAAAAACATCTGCGGAATGTGGCTCTTGGAACGCTGCCGTCAGGAGTGGCCCAAGATGAGCTATGGCGAGCTTATCGCCGCTGCCGACGAGGCAGAGTCCTTCCGCTCACTCTTCAACCCCGATGCAGATTGCTTCGCCAACCCCGACTCAATGACTACGGCCATTGCCAACTACTGCCGCGCAACCGACCAGCCTGTACCCGAGTCAATCGGCGAGTACGTCCGCTCTATCTTCGAGTCGCTGGCCCTGCGCTACCGTCAGGTTGTGGAGATGATGCGCGAGCTCTCTCCCACTCCCATCAACCGACTCTACGTCATCGGCGGAGGTGCGCGTAACGAGACACTCAACCAGTTCACCGCCTCGGCCATCGGCATCCCCGTTGAGACAGGCTCGGCCGAATCCACCGCCATCGGTAACGTGATGATGCAGGCCAAATGGGTGGGCGTGGTCGATTCGATTGACGCTATGCGCTCGATGATCCGCTCATCGATCGACGATCGTCGCCGCTACGAGCCTCAGCAGAGCGAAGTGTGGAGTGCCGCATACGAGAAATTCCTCTCACTTTACCGCGAAATGTAATAAACCAAAAATAAAACTACTTAACGACTATGAAAAAAGAACTTATCGAAAAGGCGTATGAGATCGCCAAGGAGCGTTACGCTGCAATTGGTGTCGATACCGACGCCGCAATGGAGACTCTTCAGAAGATTCAGCTCTCGCTGCACTGCTGGCAGGCTGACGATGTAAATGGCTTCGAGGATGCAGGAGCACTAACGGGCGGTATTCAGGCTACGGGTAACTACCCCGGTCGTGCCCGCAACATCGAGGAGCTGCAGGCCGATATCGAGAAGGTTATCTCGCTGGTTCCGGGTAGCCACCGTCTAAGCCTCCACGCCAGCTATGCTGACTTCCGTCAGACAGGCCCTGTTGATCGTGATCAGCTCGAGCCCAAGCACTTCGAGAGCTGGATGCAGTGGGCTGAGAAGAACGGTATGAAGCTCGACTTCAACTCAACATCGTTCTCTCACCCCAAGAGCGAGGATTTGACTCTTGCCAGTCCTAACGAGGAGATCCGCTCATTCTGGGTTGAGCACACCAAGCGCTGTCGCGCCATCGCCGATGAGATGGGACGGCGTCAGAACGACCCCGCAATGCTCAACATCTGGGTGCACGACGGCTCAAAGGACATTACGGTCAACCGTATGAAGTACCGCGCCATCCTGAAGCAGTCGCTGGACGAGATCCTGGAGCAGAAGTACGAGTGGATGCGCGACTCTGTTGAGTCAAAGGTATTCGGCATCGGCCTGGAGAGCTATACCGTGGGCAGCAACGATTTCTACATCGCCTACGCCGCACAGAAGGGCATTATGGTTACGCTCGACACGGGCCACTTCCACCCCACCGAGTCTATCGCCGATAAGATGTCATCACTGCTTCTCTTCACCCCCGAGGTTATGCTCCACGTCAGCCGCCCCGTACGCTGGGATTCTGACCACGTTACGATCATCAACGACGAGACACTCGACCTGACCAAGGAGATCGTTCGCTGCGACGCACTCGGCCGTACCCACATCGGTTTGGACTATTTCGATGCTTCGATCAACCGCATCGGTGCCTACGTCATCGGTATCCGCGCTACACAGAAGTGCTTGCTGCAGGCTCTGTTGGAGCCCATCACCACTCTCCGCTCATACGAGGCCGAAGGCAAGGGCTTCGAGCGCCTGGCTCTTCTCGAGGAGTGCAAGTCACTTCCTTGGAACGCCGTATGGGATATGTTCTGCCTGAAGAATGGCGTAGCCGTAGGTGAGGAGTACATCGCCGAGGTTGAGAAGTACGAGGCTGACGTAACATCAAAGCGCGCATAACCTATGGAGATCATCATCGGCCTATTAATCATCGCCGTGGGAGCCTTCTGCCAGTCGAGCAGCTACGTTCCCATCAACAAGATCAAGCAGTGGAGCTGGGAGTCCTATTGGCTCATCCAAGGTGTCTTCGCGTGGCTTGTCTTCCCCATCGCGGGAGCAATGCTCGCCGTTCCCGAGGGCCACTCGCTCTGGGAGCTCTATGCTGCCTACCCAAAGGAGAGCGCCCTGACTGCCCTATTCGGCATTCTGTGGGGCGTAGGAGGTCTTACCTTCGGTCTCTCGATGCGCTATTTGGGCGTAGCTCTCGGTCAGTCGCTCGCGCTTGGCACCTGCGCCGGCTTGGGCACGATCCTGACACCGCTCTTCCTCGGCCGTCCGGGCGATCTTACCGCATCGGTCGTGATTGGCGTTGTCGTAACGCTCATTGGTATTGCTATCATCGGTCTTGCAGGCCATATGAAGTCGCAGTCGCTGAGCGAGGAGCAGAAGCGTGCCGCCGTCAAGGACTTCAACTTCACCAAGGGCATTTCGGTTGCCCTGCTGGCTGGCTTTATGAGCGCTTGCTTCAACATCGGTCTTGGTTTCGGCGAGCCGCTTAACTTCGGCGATGCTACGGCCGACATTTACAAGACCCTGCCCGCCACGTTTATGGTAACGCTCGGTGGTTTTCTAACCAACGCTACCTACTGCCTCTACCAGAACTTCCGCAACAAGAGCTTCGGCGACTACTCCGCTACTTCACTCTGGGCCAACAACCTGCTCTTCTGCGCTTTGGCCGGTGTGCTGTGGTATAGCCAGTTCTTTGGGCTGAGCCTTGGCAAGGGTTTCCTCTCCGACTCTGAGTCGCTTATGACCTTCAGCTGGTGTATCCTTATGGCCCTTAATGTTGTATTCTCAAACGTCTGGGGTATAATATTAAAGGAGTGGCGAGGCTGCTCAACTCGCACCGTTGCTGTACTCATATCGGGTATCGTTATTCTGATCATCAGTTCGTTCCTACCCGAAATACTTAAATAGAAGTCTAAGATTTGAATTTTATGGATGAGAGTAAAAAACAATTTCACTATCTGATACCCAGCCGTGCTGATCGCGATTACGGCTGTACTATCAGCACCGTCGGCACACAAGAGATACTGCCCCACGACACCTATCCCGCGAGTGACCACCCGCAGGGCTATGCGTTCGACCCCGCCCGAGGCCGCGTACTTCGTGAATATCAGCTTCTCTACATCACCAAAGGACAAGGCTCATTCTCCAACGAGAATGGCACTTTTACCGTACCCAAAGGCTCAATTATTCTGCTGCGTCCGGGCCTATGGCACACCTACCACCCATCCGACGAAACGGGCTGGAAGGAGTACTTCATTGGATTCAGCGGCCCCGCCATCGAAAAGGTTATCGAGGCCCTCTTCCCTGGCGACGAACAGATCTACAACATCGGTCTTAACCGCGAGTTGGTCGATCTGTATCAGCAGGCTCTCGACGTTGCAGCGATGGATCGTCCTGCAACACAGCAGCTTCTGTGCGGCATAGTTGTACATATGCTCAGCATTGCCAACTTCACTATCCGCAACGAGGCAATCACCACCGACCGTCTCGACCAAGTTGTCGAGCAGGCCAAGATGATTATGCACGAGCGCGTTATGCAGAACATCGACCTCGAGGCTCTGGCCGAGCAGCTCAACGTCAGCTACTCGTGGTTCCGCAAGATCTTCCGCGACTACACGGGATTCCCTCCCGCCAAGTATTTCACGCAGATCAAGCTCCGCCACGCGCAGTACCTGCTCACCAACACCAACGAGCCGATCAAGGAGATCGCCTTTATGCTGAGTTTCAAATCTACCGAACACTTCTATACCACTTTCAAGCGCGTAACGGGCTACACCCCCAACGCCTACCGCAAATTCTCAACTCCTTCAAAGGGATAGAGAACGAAAGCAGAATAGAAAAACAACCTAAACCGAAATGAGGGTACTCCGCGATGGAATACCCTCATTTTATTTTCGTGCATTTAGTACCTCGTCAATCACTCCTTGACACCCATCCTCCAACAGATCAAGCACCAGCTCAAAGCCCTCGCGTCCCTCATAGTAGGGATCCGGCACATAGCTCCACTGTGGATGATGGCGACAAAACTCCACAAACCGATATACCTTCTGCAGATATTTTCTCTCGGGTGCCAGACGCGACACATCCTCATAATTCCGATCATCCATCACTATGATGCGGTCAAAATCATAGTAATCATCCTCCCTGAAGCGTCGCGCACGGTGCGTCAGAAGATACCCCCTTGCCGATGCCGCCGAGCGCATTCTACTGTCGGGCAAATCTCCAGCGTGTCCACCATATGTTCCTGCCGAGTCAAGCTCAAACCGCTCCTCTACTCCGGCCCGTTCAACCATTGCACGCATCACTCCCTCAGCCGCCGGAGATCGGCAGATGTTACCCAGACAGACAAACAATATCTTTTCTTTCGTATTCTTTTCCATAGTGTTACAAAGTTTATCTTATATTTTGGTTTACATTTTGGATCACATTGCGCCATCCATTTTTCACAAAGGTATCAATTTAATTCGACAAATCCCACACCACCTAAATCTCTGGAATATTTTTTGCCACACGCTTCGCTATGAAACACAACATCACTCCACCCACTCGCACCGACCGCGCTATACTCTTTCTGCGCATCTTCATCGCAGCCGTTATGTTGCTGCACATCATCGGCAAGATGCAGAATTACGACAACGTGGTACTCACCTTCCCATCCCTGCTCGACTTTAATCGCCCCACCTCACTCGCTCTGTCGATCATTTTCGAGGCCGCGATGGCCGCAATGATTGCCATCGGCATCGGCACACGCCTATCGGCACTCTTGATGTTCATCACATCGCTGGTTACGCTCTTCGACATCGCTCTTCAGGCCGAAGGCGCAATTTATACCGATGCCGCCAAGCTGCAATTTATCTACGCTGGCATCTTCCTCACACTTATGATTTCGGGAGGGGGACGATACTCAATCTCAATCGGCCAAAATGTTCCAAAATCATAAATTATCGGCCTAATTAGGATAAATTGTCGCATACCACATTTTTTTCACTAATTTTGCAGCGTTTTTCAAACTCTACTGCTATGAAAAAGATTGCTATAATACTATGTTTTGTTGCCTTCTCGGCCATATCAGCACACGCTCAGATCGCAGGCGATACCGAGCAACCGCTTCCCTACAAAGTGAATAACGTCGAGTTGAAAGATCTAAACAATAATATTTCCATGCTCCCATTTTTTGGCGAGAGGAATATCATTTTTTTCTACATCGACCCCGACAAGCATAAACAGAACGAAGGTCTAACCTACGAGATGGAGCGCCGCCACACCGCCACAGGCCCCAATATCGAGGGCTTCGGCGTACTTAACCTCAAGGATACTATGATCCCCAACGCCATCGTCCGCACTATGGCGCGCAAGCGTTGCGAGAAGAACAACGCCATCGTCCTCGCCGACACCGACCGCACTCTTTCGCGCGCCTGGAATCTCGGCGACTGCAACAATATGTTCGTGCTTATAGTTGTGAACAAAGCAGGCGAATTGGTCTATTGCAAGAAGGGCGAACTGACTCAAGAGGAGCAGGACGAGTTCTTCGAATTCATCGAGGCCTACCGATAGCCACCAATGTCAATGCGCATCTGCATAACACTCATTTTTCTTGTCGTAGCAACCGTTTTTTCCGCTACGGCACAGAACAATACGCGCTCTACGCAGCATTACGACCCCATCGACTACTCGGCCGTTCAACGCCAACTCGACCGCGCCTCACGCCCCACATTTGGCCAGCGCCTGAGCGATCTTCTCACTCAACCACTCTCACAGAGTGAGCAACTCTCGCTCACGGGCCGCTTAGGTATTGCCTACACTCAGGAGACCAACCTTGCCATCACAGCCGCCGCCACGGCCATCTACCCATCCAAAACGGTAAATCCTAACGACGTGCAACTCTCAGCTATGGTCTCCGTAAATGGCTTTTTCAACCTCCGCGCCATCGGTAATAACTACTTCGGCACGGAGTCTCGCCACCACATTCAATACCAAATCTCGGGCGGCACACTGCCCATCCGCTTCTGGGGTTTGGGCTACGAGGCTGCCGACAATAACCCCCGCACCAAATACACGCGCCACGATGTCAATGGTTCACTGCGCTACTATTATAACTTCGGTGGCGGACTAAAGATCGGCGCTGGCGCAGACTTCGACTTTGGCAAGGCCGCCGAGTTCACTCCTGAAGCCGAGAACTATCTCGCCGCATCGGGACAAACCCTCCGTTCGCTTTACACCACCGCCATTGGCATCGGCGCCGACTACGATCGCCGCGACAATACTCATACTACCACCTCTGGCTACCGCATAGCCCTCTACGGTGAGGTACGTCCCAAGGCTTTAGGCAACTTCGACAAAACCCTGTGGCATTGGACATTTCAAGCCGATTACTTCCACACGCTATGGCGTGGTGGCGTTCTTGCGCTCGACCTCTATGGCAATATGTGGTCGCACTCCACCCCCTGGTTACTTTGGCCCTCGGCGGGTGGCGATAGCCGTATGCGCGGCTACTACTTTGGTCGCTACACCGACCGTAAGATGATCACAGCACAGGCCGAGTTGCGCCAAACCATCTACGGCCCTATCGGCATCAGCGTATGGGGTGGAGCAGGCTCTCTGTTCGATCGCTGGAGCGACTTCGACGCCTCGCAGATACTGCCCAATGGCGGCATCGGACTCCGCCTTGCAAGCGGTAACCGCACCACACTTCGCATCGACTACGGCTTTGGCCGTCACTCAAGCGGAGTGATAATTAACGTAAACGAAGCATTTTGATGTTAAAGAAGATTATATCCAGCCCCTTGTGGCTTCTCATATGGAACTTAGCGAGCCTGATGATTCCCATCATCATCCTCACGTTCACCGAGCACAACCCACTGCTTGTGGCCATTACGGCTATTCTTTTGCCACTCGGATTCTACCTCCTCTTCTCTGCCGCCAGCTCACGCTCAGGCCGTATGGTGTGGTGGGGATTTCCGTTTATATTCTTGAGCGCATTTCAGATTGTACTGTCGTATCTATTCGGCAACTCGGTCATCGCCACCGATATGTTTCTCAACCTCACAACCACCAACCCAGGCGAGGCTGGTGAGCTGCTGGGCAACATCTACCCCTCGGTTATTGCCGTCTGCCTAATATATCTCCCTTTACTGTGGTTCGCCACCGAGCATCTGCGCCGCCAAATCATTATTCCTACTCCTCTGCGACATCTCTGCGCAAAGGCCGGCGGCGTTTCTCTCATTGCAGGAATTCTTACTTTCTTACTTATTCCCGCCGATGAGAAACTTCACACGCTGCGTGACGAGACCTTCCCCGTCAATGCCTTCTACAATATGGGCCTTGCCATCTCCGAATCGCACAAGATCAACCACTACGAGCAATCATCCGCTGGCTTCTCCTTCGATGCCCACCGATCAGCCGTAGTCCCCGAGCGCGAGATCTACGTCCTTGTCATCGGCGAGGCCTCACGCGCCTCTAGTTGGCAGCTCTACGGCTACAACCGCCCCACCAACCCGCTCCTTTCCAAGCGCAACGACCTGGCACTTTTCCGAGGCATCACCACCCAGAGCAACACCACACATAAGAGTGTCCCTCTGATGCTCTCGTCTGTCCACACCTCCGAGCACAATGAGATGTTCCGCCGCACAGGCCTTCCCGCCCTCTTCAACGAGGCTGGTTTCACGACCTATTTTATATCCAACCAAGCCCCACAGGGAGCTATGATCGACTTTCTGGCCGACGATGCCGACCATTTGATCTATCTCGACTCTCCCCGCCACGACGGCCAAATGGTGGATGCTATGCTCGAGGCCATCAATAACGACAGCTCCGACAAACTCCTCTTCATCCTCCACACCTACGGCTCGCACTTCAGCTACCACCAGCGCTATCCCCGCGAAATAGCCACGTTCCTTCCCGACGATGATGTTGCCATAAGCCGCCGCAATGCCGAGTATATCCGCAACTCCTACGATAATTCTATCCTCTATACCGACCACGTTCTCAACGACTTAATCACTCTTCTCGAGCGCGAGGATGCTTGCTCGGCTATGCTATACTGCGCCGATCACGGCGAAGATCTCTTCGACACCGACGAGGGTCGTTTCCTGCACTCCTCGCCCACCACGACCTACCATCAGCTCCACGTCGCCTCGCTCGCGTGGTTCTCTCCCAAGTATAAGAGTACGTTTGCACCCAAGGCAGAGGCCGCCGCAACCAACGCCACAGCTCCTGCCACGACCTACTCCGTATTCCACACTATGGCCGACATCGCTTCGATCCATTCACCCTACCTTAATACCAAGGCCTCGCTCGTCAGCCCCGACTTCGACTACTCTGCTCCGCGACTCTACCTCGACGACCACAACCACGCCGTTCGATTAGACCGCGAAATCGGCATCGATAACGAGCAGCAGGAGCTTTTCCGTCTCGCAGGCATCAACCCCTAAACTACAACAGGCATTAAAGCCTAACAACAAAAAAAAGAGGGCCTCCCCTATGGGAGAAGCCCTCTAAATTATTCAAGCAAGGATTTAATAAATTATTTCTTTGCCTCCTCTACTGACATCTTACGGAACTCCTTGAGGAGCTTCGTCAATTCCAACGCAGCCTTACGAGCGCGAGTACCCGCAGCCTTGTTGTTCTTCTCTACCTGAGCAGCTGCATTAACCGAGAATACCTCGATCTGAGCATTAATCTGATCTACCAAGTTTTTCATATCTAATTGTTTTATTGGTTTGTTTCCTTGACAAATATATGAAAATTTCTAATAACCAAATAATTTTCAGCCAAAAATCGCAATTTATTTTCCCTCTAGGCATAGTCCCAAACCCCAAAACGTGTGTGATGGCATATTTTTTGACCGATTCGTTTCATAATCAAATCATTCACTATGTTACGAATCAGTTTATCTGCCGCAGTGACAGCACTCCTCGCAGCCTCCATTTCTGCGACATCGTGCCGTCGTCATAACAAGAGTGAGCCTGAAGCCGCCCCACTCCGAGTCGAAGTCGCCACCGCCACCTCCGACTCCATTATTATGCGCTACTCGTTCACTACTCATCTTCGTAGCAACTACGATGCAGTGATCCAACCCCGCGTCGATGGCTACCTCGAGCGCATAGCCTATCGGTCGGGTATGCCCGTTCGTCGCGGCGATCTGCTATTTACGATTGAGTCCAATCTGCTCAACACCTCTCTGCTCGCAGCCCAGGCGGCTCTTTCATCTGCCGAAGCCGAAGCTCTCGAGGCCAAAAACAACTACGATCGTGCCATCCCCCTGGCACGTCTGAACGCCATCAGCGACTCCCAGCTCGACCAATACACCGCCGCCTACAACTCGTCCGTTGCCTCCGTGCGCTCGGCCCGTCAGCAGGTCGCCAGCGCCCGTCTTCAGGTGAGCTACGCCACCATCTACTCCCCCATTGACGGCATCGTTGCCGCCAGCAAGGCACACGAAGGCGACTACGTCGGCCCCTCGACACAATTCTCGGCCCTCACAACAGTCTCTAATATCGACTCCCTTAAGGCAGACCTTTCGATCCCCACCTCACTCTATCTCGAAAAGGCCGGCAACCGTTCTGCCTACGAAAATCGCGATCTTCTCTCCGACATCAGCCTCACACTGGCCGATGGCTCCATCTATCCCTACAGAGGCATCTACGACTACACCGCGCAACAGATCTCCACCTCGAGCGGAACAGTCACGCTCGTAGTGAAATTTCCCAACCCCGACTATCGCCTCAAGGGCGGCGAATATGGCCGCGTGGAGGTAGGGCTTGGTCAGCGCGAGCGGGTTGTTCTTGTTCCGCAGATGGCCGTTGAGCAGGTGCAGGGCATCGAATCCGTATGGGTTGTAAAACCCGACAATACGGTAGAGCAGCGCACCATTCAGACGGGCGAAACCGTTGGCCGCAACTGGATCGTAAAGAGTGGCATATCCGAGGGTGAAACAGTAGTCCTCACAGGCCAAGACAAACTCCACTCGGGTATGCGTATAACCCCTCAAAAATCAGAATAACAATGGCTGAATTCTTCATACGACGACCAATCTTTGCTATGGCCATAGCTATTGCTATGACCCTTCTTGGCATAGCCTCACTCTCACGCCTTGCCATCGAGCAATATCCCGACATCACCCCTCCCGTCGTGCAGGTCTCGGCCTCGTACGTCGGCGCCGATGCCGTCACTGTGAATAACTCTGTTGCCGTCCCCATCGCCGAGCAGGTTATGGGCACGAGCGATATGCTCTATATGCAAACCACCAGTGCCAACGACGGCACTATGGCTATGCAAATCATCTTCGATGTAGGCTCCTCGCCCGACATCGATGCCATCTCCACCCAGAACAACGTCTCTGCCGCCACCTCCTCGCTTCCCGAAGCTGTAGTGCAGCAGGGCGTTCTCACGCGCAAGAGCGACACGGGCTTTCTTATGGTCTATGCCCTGCAGAGCGATGGCCGCCACGACGATGAGTTTCTCTCCAACTACGCACAAATCAACCTCGAGAACCGCATCGAGAAGATCAACGGCGTGGGCAAGGTCGCCATTATGGGCGCGGGCGAATACGCTATGCGCATCTGGATTGATCCCGCCCGCCTTCACTACTACGGCCTTAGCCTGCAACAAGTCCTCGACGCCATCTCCACGCAGAGTGCCATCTACCCTGCTGGCCGTTTCGGTGCCGAGCCTTCGACCGACGATGCGGTCTACACCTACACCGTAACCCTTCCGCCACAGATCACCACCCCCGAAGAGTTCTCCTCCATCATCATTGCCCTCGACGAGAATGGCGGCGAGATACGCCTCGGCAACATCGCCGAGGTCGAACTCGGAAGCCAGAGCTACAACGTACGCTCACAGATCAACGGCGATCCCTCCACCCTTATCGTCATCTATCAGGAGCCGGGCAGCAATGCCGTCGAGGTTGGCTCACGCGTGAAGACTCTCATCTCGCAGATGGAGGAGCGCTTTCCCGACGGCGTTACGATCCACACCATCGTCGATTCCACCCGAAGCATCAAGGCGGGCATCAGCGACATCTTCCGCACGCTGATCATCGCCCTTGTGCTTGTCATCGCCATCATCTTTCTCTTTCTGCAGGATTGGCGTTCGACCATCATCCCGTTGGTCGCCATACCTGTGTCAATCGTGGGTACATTTGCGGTCTTTCCGCTGCTCGGATTCTCTATCAACATCATATCACTTCTTGCGTTAGTCTTGGCCATCGGATTGGTTGTCGATGATGCTATCGTTGTTGTCGAGGCTGTCAAAGTTAATCTCGAACACGGTATGGAGCCACGCGAAGCCACACGCGAGGCTATGCGCCGCGTCAGCTCTCCCATCATCGCCACCACAGTGGTGCTGCTGGCTGTCTTCATCCCCGTATCACTTATGGAGGGTATCGTAGGCCTACTCTTCCGTCAATTCTCGATTACCATCTCCACCGCTATCGCCTTCTCTGCCTTCAATGCGCTGACGCTCTCCCCCGCCCTCTGCTCAATCCTTTTACGCCGTGAGGAGCACAAACGCAAGGGACTTTTCGCACGCTTCAACAGTTGGTTGGAGTGCAGCTTCTCTCACTACGGCGAGTTCACTGCGCGCCTGCTTCCCCACGTCGCCCGCACGGCAATCTTCGTTGCTGCCACGTTCGTGCTTATCTTCATCAGCTGGCGAGCCCTCCCCGCAGGCTTCCTGCCCGACGAGGATCAGGGCTACTTGATGGTCTTTGTATCCACACCCGAGGCCTCATCACTTACGACCACCACCGCTGCGATGCAACACATCGAACAGGTCATCGCCACTCATCCCGAGGTAGAATTCACCGCTTTGGCCGCAGGCTTCAATCTTATGGCAGGCGTAAGCTCAACCTCGAGCGGTGTCATATTTGTCGTTCTGAAGGATAGCCATCAACGCAAACTCTCCGCGTCGAAGCTCTCCACCCTCCTTACAGAGAAGCTCTACACAGCTGTCCCCGAGGCCGACTCCTACGCATTTGTTCCGCCCGCCATTCCCGGCCTCGGCGTAACATCGGGCATTACGTTCGAAGTGCAGGATCTCGAGGGACGCGGCACAGGCTACCTATTGCAGCAGACCGAGCGACTGATGGACTCCCTCCGCCAATCACCCGCGATCGCCTCCATCACCACGCAGTTCCGCGCCGACGTACCTCAGCGCCGCATCGACATCGACAAACGCCAAGCTATGATCGAGGGTGTCGCCCTTGCCGACATCTACTCCTCGCTCTCGACCTACTTAGGTGGCAGCTACATCGGTAATTTCAACCGCTTTGGCCGACTCTACCAGAGCTACATTCAGGCCGCTCCCGACGACCGCCTCAATGCCCGCTCAATCGACTCTTACTTCGTAACAAATGCCTCGGGAGAGAGCGTTCCTATCTCGGCACTTATCAACGTGCGCGACACGGTTGGCGTCGAGTACATCACGCAATTCAACCTCTACCAGTCCATCTCGCTCACCGCCACTCCCTCGGCCAAAGCCTCTACGGGCGATGCGATGAAGGCCATTACCACCATTGCCAATCGCACCCTCCCCGACGATATCGGCTACGAGTGGAGCGGAATGGCCTACCAGCAAGCCAACGCCGCCCGAGGTCAGGGCGCGATCTATCTGCTGGTCTTGGCATTTGTATTTCTGGCTCTCTCGGCCCTCTATAATAGCTGGTCTCTGCCGATGGCCATCCTTATGAGTGTTCCCGTTGCCGTGCTGGGTGCTGTGGTCACTATGGCTATTGCCCATCACGCCGATGCCAATCTTGTCAATGATGTCTATATGCGTATCTCGCTCATTATGCTCATCGGTCTGGCAGCCAAGAACGCAATTCTTGTGGTAGAGTATGCCGACCAGAAATTCTTCTCCAACAACTCCATTTCGCTCGGCGAGGCCGCTCTCTCTGCCGCTAACGAACGCCTGCGTCCCATCATAATGACCGCATTGGCCTTTATCTTGGGCGTTATGCCCCTGGTTTTCGCTTCTGGCGAGTACTCAACGGCCCGCAACATTATGGGCGTAGCTTTGGTCGGAGGAATGTTAGCAGCTACGTTTATAGGTATCTTCCTCTACCCCGCAACATATTATATGGTAGGACTTTTCGCACGCTTCGAGGAGCGTCGCCGCAATAAAACCAAATAGAATGAGAGCTATACTTACCGTCCTTGCACTTGCGATGGCCTCGTGCGCCATCCATCTGCCTAAGCCCAATGTCGAGATCCCCCACCGCTACATCTACGATCTTGACCACGCCACCACATCTGTCGATGGCGCGTGGTGGAATATCTACAACGACCCCGTACTCGACTCCCTCCAACGCCGTGCCCTTGCCGCCAACCGCGACTTGGCCGCCGCTGCCGAACGTGTCGAGCAGGCACGTCTTAGCATTGCCGTAACTCGCTCAGCCTTCCTGCCAAATCTCAATTTCGATATCGAGGCCAATCTCCAGCACACAACACCCACAGGCACCGAACAACAATACACCGTCGGTCCCTCCATCTCGTGGGATCTCTCGCTATTCGGTGCATTGCGTTACGCACAGCGCGAGGCTCGGGCCGAACTTCTCAGTTCAGAGTGGGCTCTGCGTGGTGTGCAACTTTCGCTTACCGTCGAAATGGCCAAGGCCTACTTCACCCTGCGTCAGAGCGAACTCTCGCTCTCCATCGCACGCCGCAGCCACCACCTACGCGAAGAGTCGGCCGCCCTTATCGACTCGCTCTTTCACTATGGTATGGCCACCGGTCTCGACGCCGATCAAGCTCGCAGTTTGGTCTATGTTGCCGCCTCCGACATTGAGCAATACACCCGTTCGCGCAACGAGGCGCAACTCTCGATCTGCACCCTTCTCGGCATCGCACCCATACCCTACACCGAGCCCTCCATCACCCCTCTGATGGCCGAACTCCCCTCAGCCCCACCTGAGGCATTACCCTCCGATCTTCTGCAACTTCGTCCCGACATTATGCAGGCCCACTACGCTGTCGAGGCCGCAGCTGCAGGCGTGGGCACAGCTCGCAGCAACCGATTCCCATCAATCCCCCTCACAGGTAGTGGGGGCCGCTTCGGGGCAAAGTTCAAGGAGCTCTTCACTGAAAATCTCTGGAGTTGGAGTGCTACGGGATCTCTCGCTCAACCCCTCTTTTCGTTTGGCCGCCTCTCCCGACGCGAGCAAATCGCCCGCTCGGCCTACAACGAGTCGCTGCGCCAATACGAGCAGACTGTCTTGGAGGCTCTCGAACAGGTCGAATCTGCCCTTACGGCCATCTCCACAACCAACCGTCAGACGGAGCGTTACGCCGAGTATGTTGCCGCCAACAAGCGCATTGCCAACCTCACCGAGCAGCTCTACCGCATCGGAATGAGCAACTATCTCGACGTCATCTCCACCGAGCAGACGTGGTACACCTCGCAACTTACGCTCATCGAGCTTATGATCCAGCAGCGCATCAACTACTCAACGCTTGTTATGGCATTGGGCGAGGGGTGGCAAGGATTGTAAAATGCAAAATTGAAAATATGGAATTCAAAATTGGAATAAAAATCCTATCTTTGCTCTATGGATTTTCAGCAGATAATCGTCTATTTGATCGGCGCAGCCGTTGTGGCGTGGCTCATTCGAGCCATCGTTCGGGGCTACCGTGCCCGCAAATACGCCAAGTGCAGCAGCTGCGAGGACTCCTCGTGCCCATATCATACAAACAAAAAATGAGGCCTCGAAAGCCTCATTTTCTGTATCCGCTACATCACCATCAGTATCAACATCTGCGCTACCAGCACTCTGAGAAACATCACAACGGGATATACCGTTGCATAACCCAACGCTGGCATATCGTTTCCTGCCGTAGAGTTGGCATATCCGAGCGCAGGCGGATTGGTCGAACTTCCCGCTAATAGTCCCATCAGCGTGTAGTAGTTCATCTTAAGTTTAAGTCGTGCATACAATCCTACAATCAGCATAGGCAACACCGTAATTATAAATCCATATCCTATCCAGCGATAACCTCCGCCCACAATAGCCTCCACGAATCCCTCGCCGGCACCAATTCCGACTCCCGCCAGAAACATCGCCAAACCCACCTCGCGCAACATCAGATTAGCGCTCATCGTGGTGTATGTAACCAATCCGTAATGCGGGCCGAAACGGCCAATCAGAATCGCCACAATCAGCGGACCTCCCGCCAGACCGAGCTTCACAGGCTGCGGAATATTCATCAGCGGCATCGATCCAAACAATACGCCAAGTGCAATGCCGAGGAAAATCGTCAGCAACTGAGGCTCGCGCAGTTTCTTCATCGAGTTACCCAGCACACCAGCCACCTGCTCGATAGCCGTCTCATTACCCACGACCATCACTCTGTCGCCCATCTGCAGCTCCATACCCTGATACGGAATAAGATCAATTCCCGCACGATTCACACGCGTAATGTTGATTCCGTAACGCGAACGCAGACGCAAGTCCGAGAACTTCTTTCCGTTGATTTCAGGCTTCGTGATCACAATTCGTCGCGATACGAGCTGCGTGTGCGAATCCGATCCTGCACCCCACTCCTCTTTCGACATCTCGATCTGCTGACCCAAGAATGCCAGCACCGCCTCCTGATCCTCGGGCGATGAGATCACGCGCAACTTCTCGCCCAACTTCAGGCGGCTCGACGCATCAGCAATGGTTATCTCCCCGTCCTCGTGCATAATACGCGAGATGACAAACGAACGGTTGACGAGCTCACGCAGATGCGCCACCGTATGCCCCTCCAACGCACCATTTGTAAACTCCACCGAGAATCGCACCACATTGGTCTGCTCGGCACGCATCGCCTCCAGAGCCCCATTCTCCTCGGCAAAATCCACCCTTGTCAGGAATCTGATCGCCACCAGCGACAGAATCACCCCCACAACACCCAACGGATATGCCACCGCATATCCCAGCGCAATGGTCGGATCGTTCTCTCCCATCAGATCGGTGTACGCCTGCTGCGCCGCACCAAGACCGGGAGTATTCGTAACAGCACCCGACATCACACCCACCATCGTAGTCATCGGTGTTCCGGTCACCAAGTGTATAACGTAGGTCGCCACAGCACCCAGCGCAACCACAGCCGCTGCACAGGCCACCATCCTGAGTCCGCCCTCCTTAAACGAAGAGAAGAATCCCGGGCCCACCTGCAAACCGATCGAAAATACGAAGAGTATCAGACCAAACTCCTTGATAAAGTGCAACGTATTCTCATCGACCGTCATTCCGAAATGACCAGCCACAATACCCGCGAACAGGATCCAGGTAACACCTATCGAAATACCTCCGATCTTGATCTTACTCAGCATTATACCGCCCGTAATGACCAGCGACAGCACGAGCATCGTATGGGCAATTCCGCTACCCATAAATAGCGACTCTAACCAATCCATAGCATAAGAGATTTTAACCTAATTTTTCTAACCGACCGCAAAGATACAATTAATAAATAATTTTAAGAATTATTCACGTCATAATTTTAACTATATAATAAGGATACTGTCCCGGCAAGCCAAAACCTCATCCACATAAAATCCAAAACGCGGCGGGACTATCACACACATACACTAAAATCGAAATACTCATTATCAACACATTTTCTAAGCATCCCGCCGCGCAACATCGCCACAACCCACCCGAAATGAGACGGGTCATAGCAGAAATCATTCGGAAATAGATACACAATCCACCCCGAACAAAATCAAAAATCAACAATAATGATAAAATACCGACATCGGAAGTCTATCCCACGAGTACTTCCAACTTCGAATTGATCTGGCAGGTCTTCTGACTTACTCCAGTTTCGCTACCTTCCCGAAAAAATCAGTGGTCAAAGACTTGCGAAACAACTGCGGAGTTCACAGCTACGGGATAGTTTAGGACTCTCACCTAATTCCCTTTTCACTTGCCACACATCAGGCAAGCACCAAATCCAATCACAAAATTACAAATTTATATCTATTTTGCAATAGCCGCTCACAACAAAAGATGTCAGTTCCACATATTCTTCTAACAGACAAGACAATAGACAATCGTAAAAAAATAATACTCCACTATTTACGTCGAATAAATTATTTTCACTATTTTTGCATCGTCAGAACGGGGGCGACCGGTTTTGACAGCTTGCAGAATTTGATCGTAAGCACGTCGAGCATTGTGTGGGGTCTCGTAAATCGCAACACTCAAACTACAAATGGCAATAATAGCTATGCACTCGCTGCCTAATTTTCAAGGAAAATTGGCTTAATCCGCGGGCCCAAGGAGGTCTGCAGACGAGTATCCCGGGCGGCTGCAGCGCCCTTTAGCAGCTTCTCATATGGGGTATCATCAATTAAGGGATAGTCAGGCAGGAGTCTCGACTGTCGGGCGAAATTTTAGAGACTGCGGTGTGGGTCAGGTCGTCTGTGGCCATCCCGCACAAGAGGATTAATCGCAGAATAAACGTGTAGAAAGCCCTCGGGTTCCGAGTTTGGACGCGGGTTCGACTCCCGCCGCCTCCACCAAAGCGATATTTTTAATATTGTTTTTGACTCACAACTCCTTAATACAGAAGTATTAAGGAGTTTTTTGTTTTTATATAGTTCTGAATATTTTGCGTTCAATTTTGCGACCAGAGATTTTCAAAAAGTGCGACCAGAAATATGTGGCCATACTCTCGTTGTATATATTTATCCCATAACACATATATCGTTACTGGATTTTTCGATGATTTGTGCAGATAAAAATATCATTGACACAAGTTGTCAATCCACACCCCTACCTTTGCACCATAAACTAAAATTCAAACGATATGGAAAACAAGACTATTGACAGACATTTAGGCAATTTTAACATTGCAGGATTTACCTATTGGGAGGGATGTATGGTCATTGCAGATTTGAAGGTAGGCTCACAACTCCAATTGGTGCGTGAGCGTGAAAACCGATTTGATCCTCACGCTGTGGCAATCTATTTCAACGAACACAAACTTGGTTTTATCCCTCGTGGCGAGAATGAACTAATCTGCAAACTGCTTGATTTGGGTTACGAAAGGATTTTCGATTGTCGTGTTCAGCGCATATCACTCGACGCTCACCCTGAAAAGCAAGTAGGAGTTGTAGTATTCCTCAAAGAGGCAAACGAGGCGTTTAACTTTTAAAAATATGAGTAATTATGGTATTCAACATTAAACTATCAATAAACAAGCGACAAGATTCGCATCACAACACATTTCTTTTAAGATGGAATCCTGCCATCTCATCATACACGATGCAGCGACTCAACGATGATATTGAGGAGTGGCACAATGGCTATTGGGATTGCAACTTTGACTGGAGCGTACACGATTGGAAGGAGGCCCACTGTGGCGACCGCTTCTTTATGGTTCGTGTTGGCGAGGGCAATACTGGCGTATTTGCAGCAGGCCGATTTACTTCCGATCCGACTCAAGGCGAGGATTGGGCAAAGAAGGGCCGAGAAATTTATTATATGCAGATGGAATTTGAAGCGGTATTCCACCCCGACCGCACAAACATTATCACAACAGAGGAGTTGGAGCGAGAACTACCCAACATCAATTGGCGACAAGGACATTCAGGCGAACTGATCGACAACTGGGCAGCAGAGAAGTTGGAGGTTATGTGGCGCGTCCACACGGAGCGCAACAAAAACGCCTTCCTACCTTGTGCCGCAAAGAATGAGGATTATGACTCTCGCTCTGACATAGACAAGGCTATTGAGTTCGCATCAAAGGCTCACGCTGCCGACTACGACTTCGATGGCAACCCCACTATCCTCCACCCAATAGCAGTTGGAATGATGGGCAACACCGACACTGAGCGTATCGTGGGATTCCTCCACGATGTTGTAGAGGATACGAAATACACTTTTGACGACCTTATCGAGGAGGGATTCTCAAACGATGTAATTTCTGCACTACGACTGCTTACGCACGACAAGCAAATGCCATATATGGAGTATATCGAGCAGATCTGCGAGTCGGGCAACCAAACAGCAATCAATGTTAAGATCAATGATCTGAAGCACAACTTGGCTCGAGGCGAGGCTGGTGGTCACACCCAATGCGTCGAGAGACACACCATAGCATTGGCATACATTGAGTCCTATTTGGCCAAACATCCTAACGATGGAGAATAACGCCTCCCTTTTGGCCCCTAACCCCGCCACCACTACAAATCCTTCCCTTTATTTGGGAGGGATTTTTTTCGTATCTTTGCACAAACATCTCAAATATGCTACGCTACCACATCGAACAAATCACGACCAACAAACGTGCCTTTATGCCACTTCTTCTGCTTGGCGACGAGCAGGAGTCGATGATTGATCGTTACCTCGATCGTGGCGAAATGTTTGCTTTAATTGACACATCACAAATAACTATTGCAATTGCAGTTGTGACACGCGAAGACAACCATACCTTCGAGTTGAAAAACCTTGCTGTCACGCCCTCCCACCAGCGCAAAGGTTATGGCCGCACAATGATCGATTTCATCTGCCACCACTACTCCGACAAAGCCGACACTTTACTCGTCGGCACGGGCGACAGTCCCCACACCATATCTTTCTACAAGAGCTGTGGTTTCAGACACTCTCACACGCTGCCCGATTTTTTCACTCAGAACTACGATCACCCGATCATTGAGGATGGCAAATTGCTGCGCGATATGATTTATTTGAAAAAAGTTATCTCCCGATAGCCACAAACCCTCAAAAAAACTCCCCACAGCGCAATTTTCTCACAAAAATTAAGTATATTTGTAAGTTAGAGAAAAAGGCGAAAACTATGGACAAAAACAAGAGCGTGATAGAGCTTCGCGGCGTTTCGATCTACCATACCGATGGCGAGTCAAAGCAGCTGAAGAAGGAGGATGAGCTGGTACTCTCGGACGTTAATCTGAGCGTCAACGAGGGCGAGATGGTCTATTTCATCGGCCGCGTTGGTAGTGGAAAAAGTACCCTACTCAAAACTTTATATGCCGAGGTACAACTCCTTGTAGGCGAAGGACGTGTCGTGGGTATGGATTTGCGACGCTTGAAGCGTTCCGACATCCCCTATCTGCGCCGCCGAATGGGCATCGTTTTTCAGGATTACCGTCTGCTCGACGACCGTAACGTCTTCTACAATCTCTACGACGTTATGCGTGCCACAGGGTGGAAAAACGAGAGCGACATCCGCCGCCGCATCGACGAAGTGCTGAACCTTGTGGGCTTGCAGACCAAAGCCTACAAGATGCCCCACGAACTCTCAGGCGGCGAGCAGCAGCGTCTGGTCATCGCCCGCGCACTGCTGAATTCGCCACGCCTCATTCTGGCCGACGAGCCTACGGGCAATCTCGATCCCGTCACGGCCGATGGCATTATGCGCCTCTTCCGCGAAATCACCGCGAAGGGCTGCGCCATCGTAATGTCAACCCACAACACCGCTCTTATTGAGCAATATCCCGCCCGCACCATAATGTTCTCGAAGGGCCACATCTCCGAAATCGACTTAGCAACAAGTTTTCAAGACTAATCGCTCCGACCAAACTTTTTTAGGGAAAATCTTTGATTTTGGATTTGGAAAACTCGATAAAAAAGCCTATTTTTGTACGTTTTAACAAATGGAAATGATTTAAGACAAATATGAGCACAGAACAAGAAATTGTCAAGACACACGAGGAGGAGTATTCGGCGTCCAATATCCAGGTATTGGAGGGTCTGGAGGCGGTGCGTAAGCGCCCTGCGATGTACATCGGTGACATCAGCGAGAAGGGTCTGCACCATCTGGTATACGAGGTTGTGGACAACTCAATCGACGAGGCGCTGGCCGGCCACTGCTCTCACATCGACGTAACCATCAACGAGGACAACTCGATCACCGTACGCGACAACGGCCGAGGCATCCCCACCGACTACCACGAGAAGGAGGGTAAGTCGGCTCTGGAGGTTGTGCTTACGGTGCTTCACGCCGGCGGTAAGTTCGATAAGGGTAGCTACAAGGTTTCTGGAGGTCTTCACGGTGTGGGTGTATCGTGTGTGAATGCACTTTCGACTCTGCTCGTTGCGGAGGTTCACCGCGGCGGCAAAATCTATCGTCAGTCATACAGCAAGGGTGTTCCCACTACCCAGATGGAGATTGTTGGCGATTGCGACGATCGTGGTACGATTATCACCTTCAAGCCCGATGCCGAGATCTTCACCGTCACGGAGTACAAGTACGAGACCCTGCAGACACGTCTGCGCGAGCTGGCATTCCTTAATAAGGGCATCAACCTCTCGCTCACCGACAAGCGCAAACCCGACGAGGAGACTGGCGAGCCCCTCCACGAGACTTTCTACTCGAAGGATGGTCTTCAGGAGTTCGTTCGCTACCTCGACAAGACACGCGGCGAGGCCCTGACCGAACAGATTATCTATATCGACACTGAATACAATGGCGTTCCCGTTGAGGTTGCTATGCAGTATAACAACTCTTATTCAGAGAACGTACACTCATACGTCAATAACATCAACACCATCGAGGGTGGTACCCACCTCACGGGCTTCCGTATGGCTCTGACGCGCACACTGAAGAAGTATGCCGACGAGTCGGGTATGCTCTCGAAGCTCAAGTTCGAGATCAATGGCGAGGACTTTCGCGAGGGACTCACCGCCGTGGTATCGGTCAAGGTCGCCGAGCCTCAGTTCGAGGGCCAGACCAAGACCAAGCTCGGCAACAGCGAGGTATCTGCCGCCGTTAATGGCGCCGTAAGCGCTGCTCTGGCACTCTACCTCGAGGAGCACCCCCGCGATGCCAAGACCATCGTTCAGAAGGTCATCCTGGCCGCTACGGCCCGCCACGCAGCTCACAATGCCCGCGCTGCCGTCCAGCGCAAGACCGTACTCTCGGGTGCAGGTCTGCCGGGTAAGCTGGCTGACTGTTCAAGCCGCGACCGCTCGATTGCTGAGATTTTCTTCGTCGAGGGAGACTCTGCAGGTGGTACAGCTAAGCAGGGCCGCGACCGTAACTTCCAGGCTATTATGCCCTTGCGTGGTAAGATTCTGAACATCGAGAAGGCTCAGGAGCACCGTATGTGGGAGAACGAGGAGATCAAGAATATGTTTATCGCTCTGGGCGTGTCGATCGGCACCGAGGAGGACAGCAAGGCGCTGAATCTCGAGAAGTTGCGTTACGACAAGATCATCATTATGACCGATGCCGACGTCGATGGTGCTCACATCGCAACTCTTATGCTCACCTTCTTCTTCCGCAAGATGAAGGAGCTCATCGAGAACGGCCACGTCTATATCGCCACTCCGCCCCTCTACCTTGTTAAGAAGGGCAACCGCGAGCGCTACTGCTGGACCGATGCCGAGCGCGACTCAATCGTCGAGGAGATGGGTGCAAAGGGTGTTCACATCCAGCGCTACAAAGGTCTTGGTGAGATGAACGCTCAGCAGCTGTGGGACACCACAATGAACCCCGAGACCCGTATCCTGCGCCAGGTCAATATCGAGAATGCAGCCGAGGCCGACCGCATCTTCTCAATGCTTATGGGCGACGAGGTACCTCCCCGCCGCGAGTTCATCGAGAAGAATGCTCACTACGCCAATATTGACGCATAACAAGGTGCCAATAAAATAGAAAAGAGCCATTCCACACGTGGGGATGGCTCTTTTTGTTATAAATAAGAAGACTCTTTCCTATTATAATCCTGTTATCCTCTTAATTTCATTGAGTTTATTCAACGCCTCAAGCGGCGTAAGCGAATTTATATCCAAACCCTTAATTTGGTCGCGTATCTGCACCAGCACAGGATCATCCAGCTGGAACATCTGCAACTGCATACTACCCTTTTCTGCCACCTCCGCCACCTGCTTTGCCGATGGCTGACGACGCTTACTCTGTCGGCGCGGCACACCCGCCGCCACATCGTTATCGCCATACACCGCTTCGAGGTTTGTCAATATCTGTTCAGCGCGCTTCACGATCGTCTGCGGCATACCCGCCATTCGCGCAACGTGAATACCGAACGAGTGTTCCGTACCGCCACGCTGCAACTTACGCAGGAATACAATCGTATTATCCACCTCGCGCACCGAAACGTTGTAGTTCTTCACCCTGTCGAACAACTGCTCCATCTCGTTGAGCTCGTGATAGTGCGTCGCAAATAGCGTCTTGGCGCGCCCCTTCGGATGGTTGTGAATATACTCCACCATCGCCCACGCAATCGATATTCCGTCGTAAGTACTCGTTCCACGACCAATCTCATCGAGCAGAATCAGGCTTCGATCCGATATGTTGTTCAGGATACTCGCCGACTCCAACATCTCGACCATAAACGTCGATTCTCCCTGCGAGATATTATCCGACGCACCCACTCGCGTGAAGATCTTATCCACCACGCCGATATGCGCCCGTCGCGCAGGCACAAACGATCCCATCTGCGCCATCAGTATTATCAACGCCGTCTGACGCAACAACGCCGACTTACCCGACATATTGGGGCCCGTAATCATCATCACCTGCTGATCCTTATCGTTGAGCAACACATCGTTAGGCACATACTCCTGCCCCACGCCCAGCAGTCGCTCGATCACTGGATGGCGCCCATCTCGAATATCAATCGTCGCACCGTTGTCAAGTGTCGGACGCACATATCCGCACTCCACGGCCATTCGCGCGAAACTCTGCAAGCAATCCAGTCGCGCCAGCACGGCCGCATCGCCGAGTAGCTGTCCGAGATAGACCGTAGCCTTCTGAATCAGGTTGTTGTATATCGCCAACTCGATCTGCAGGATTCTATCCTGCGCACCGAGAATCTTCTCCTCATACTCCTTCAACTCGGCCGTAATATATCGCTCGGCTGCCGTCAGCGTCTGCTTACGAATCCAGTTCTCAGGCACCTTGTCGCGATGCGTATTGCGCACCTCGATATAATATCCAAATACGTTGTTGTAACTGATCTTCAGCGACGGTATTCCCGTCGCCTCGCTCTCGCGCTCGAGAATCTGCTGCAGAATCTCCTTGCCGCGCATCGCCACCCTTCGCAGATCATCCAGCTCGGCCGACACTCCATCGGCAATCACTCCGCCCTTCTGTATCTGGTTCGAAGCGGGATCGGGATAAATTGTCGAAGTGATCAACTCGCGCAACTCCGTGAGCGGATCAATCTTCTGTGCAATCTCGTGCAGAGGCTCACTGTCCCCACCTTCGAGCAACGCCCGCGTCATCTCCATCGCCGCAAGCGACTGTCCCAACTGCACAAACTCCCTGGGCAGAATCCTCGCCGCCGCTATACGTGCCGCCATACGCTCCACATCGCCAATCGACGAGAGTTGCTCCTTTAGAGCCTCCGCCAACTCACGATCCTTCATCACAGCCTCCACCACATCGTGGCGACGACCAATGCGCTCCACATCCACCAGGGGCATCGACACCCAGCGGCGCAACATACGACCTCCCATCGAGGTATGCGTACGGTCAATCACATCCACAAAACCTGTCTTTGCCTGCTGCGCATTTGACGAGAAGAGCTCAAGGTTACGGATCGTAAAGCGGTCGATCCACACCGAATCACGCTGATCAATACGCTTTATGGAGTTAATATGCGCTATATCACGATGTTCCGTAAATTCCAGATAATAGAGTATCGCTCCTGCTGCAGCCACTCCTGCATCCAATCCCTCTACGCCAAAACCCTTTAGCGAGGGTGTTGCAAACTGCTTGCATAGCTTGTCGTAATTCAGCTCCGACGAGAAGATCCACTCATCCAATCGATATGTGTAGTGTCGGCAACCAAAGGCCTGCTCAAAACGCTGATCCTCACCTCGCTGATACAACACCTCCTTAGGTGCAAAGTTCGAGAGCAACTTATCCACATAACGATCATCGCCCTCCGAGAGATAAAACTCGCCCGTCGAAATATCCAGGAAAGCGACACCCGTCGTCTTTCTCCCAAAATATACCGCCGCGAGAAACGAATTCTCCTTCTCGGGCAGGATATTATCGCCCAGCACCACACCTGGGGTAACCAATTCTATTACACCACGCTTAACCAAACCCTTCACCAGCTTGGGATCCTCCAACTGCTCACAGATAGCCACGCGCTCACCTGCGCGCACCAGTTTCGGCAGATAGGTATCAACAGCGTGATAAGGGAAGCCAGCCAGCTCGACATACGAAGCTGCTCCGTTGGCACGTCGCGTGAGCGTAATACCCAAAATAGACGAGGCCTTGATAGCATCCTCTCCGAAGGTCTCATAGAAGTCGCCCACACGGAACAGAAGTATAGCATCGGGATGCACCGCCTTGATCTGATAATACTGTTTCATCAGCGGTGTCTCGACATATCGTTTTGCACCCTTCTCGGCCGACTGATCCATCGTCTCGGCATTTGCGGGCGTGATATCCATATTTTGCGACTTTCTCTTTGTTGCCATCTTATCGTGGGTTTTAAGTAAGCAAAGATACTCTATTTTGGCCGACTATTCAAAAAATCGCTCGTCAAAATTAACTATATATAGTTTCTCCGTCGCACGCGTTAGCGCCGTATATAACCATCGTAGCATATCGCGCGTCATCGGCTCATCACCAAACAGTGCCCGATCCACAAATACAGCCCGCCACTGGCCGCCCTGCGCCTTGTGGCACGTTATGGCGTAGGCAAACTTCACCTGCACGGCATTGTAGTGCGGATTCTCCCTGATCTCTTTCAGTCGTTTTATCTTACTCTTTACGTCGAGATAATCCTTCTCCACCTCATCGAGCAGCTGACGGCTCTGCGTGGGCGTTAGCGATGGCGACTCCGACGAGAGCGTATCGAGCAGTATCTTACACTCGATCTCCGTATCGTTGTAATCGGGAAATCGCAACGTCGCCTCAGCAAAATGAAACCCATAGAAATCCTCAAAACGGCGGATGCGTCTCAGCAGCGCCACATCGCCATTTGCCATAAAACTCATCGGGCAATTCTCTATACGCTCCGTATAGTAATAGTTATTCTTCACTACCATCAGCTGATCACCGCTCTCTATGGCCTCCTCGGCCGAGAGATTGTACCTGCGGATACCTTCATTATATCTATTAGCTCGCTTGTTCGATCGCGTGATCACAATCGTCTCATCTCGCCCATATCGGTCATAACAATCCTGCACCAGCTCCATTACCTCGCCCCCCGAGATCGACTGCACATCCTCAAACGAGAGATCCAATCGAGGCACTTCGATCAGATTATTCTCCAACATACACCTCACCATCGTGGCGTTGAACAGAATTCCCGACTCGGCCTGCTGGCGCACCACGTCATCCATCGAAGCGTACACAACCTCTCCATATCGACTCATCGTTTCGGGGTCCAACGCGGGACTGAAGTCCGAACCCACGGGCGGCAATTGTGCATTGTCACCAACAATAATCAATCGACACTCCTTACCCGAACGAACATATCTCACAAGATCATCCAACAGCGACCCGCTTCCGAAAATCTGCCCCTCGAAAGTCGAGTCCGTAATCATCGACGCCTCATCGACGATAAACACCGCCCCTCGCTCACGATTTAGGTTTAGCGAAAAGCGTGACTCATAATCGGCTGTTGTTCGCTCACGATAAATTCTCTTATGAATCGTCTGCGCCTCGCGTCCCGAATATCGAGCCAACACTTTCGCTGCCCTACCCGTCGGAGCGAGCAACACCGACTTTATATTCATCTCCTCCAACACCTCCACCAAAACCGACAAAATCGTTGTCTTTCCTGTGCCCGCATAGCCGTTTAACACGAAAATTCTCTCGAAATCGGGCGAAGAAAGGTAGTCAGATAACTTTTCTATAACTTTTTTCTGGCTAAATGTTGTTTCAAACGAGATTTTTGCGTAAATTTGGCCTGCGATATAAGTGTTAAGCATTTTATCGTCAATTTTGATTGTGAAACTGAATACAAACTTAATAACAAATAACTAAAAAATGAAAAAGGGAATACAATTTCTTCTCGGTCTGGCAATCATTGGACTGATCTACATTGTTGCCAACCTGATCTACACTCCGCTGAGCTTCGAACAGCAGTTGGAGGAGCGCAATGCCGCTGTAACCGTTAAACTGAAGGACATCCGTGCTGCTGAGCGCGCCTTCAAGAGCAAGTATCAGTATTTCACTGGCGACTTTGACTCTCTGATCAACTTCATCCTCACCGATTCACTCACTATGGAGCGTAAGCTCGTTGACGAGGACGACTCTGTTGCTATGGCACAGTTGAAGAAGGCTGGTAAGAAGAACATCGAGCAGTACAACATCGCCGTTGTTGATACCATCTTCAACCCCCGCAAGCTCAGCAAGCAGGAGATTCAGGATCTTCGTTGGATCCCCTTCACCGACAACAAGGTTGAGTTCATCCTCGAGGCAGCTAAGGTTATGACTGGTGCAAACGTAGTTGTTCCCGTTGTAGAGTGCCGTGCTCCTTACAAGCTCTACCTTGACACCGTTGCTTACCGTCAGAACGTTATCAACCTGATCGACGACCGTGTAAACAACTTCAACGCATACGCAGGTTTGAAGTTCGGTTCAATGGAGGGTAGCAACAACGAGGCTGGTAACTGGGAGTAATCCTCAGCCGAGGTGTTAGATTCCTTTCCTAAGGAACTAAAAAATAAAAGTCCGCTCTGATCGTCGGGGCGGACTTTTTATTAAATAAAGGAAAAACCTATACCTTATATAATAATATGAGAATTATCAGTGGTTCACACGGAGGACGAATCATCAACCCGCCCAAGAATCTTCGCGCACGCCCCACAACCGACTTTGCTAAGGAGAACCTTTTCAACGTGCTGGGCAATATGCTCGACTTCGAGGAGCTGGAGGTGCTCGATCTCTTCTCTGGCACCGGCTCTATCAGCTACGAGTTCGCCTCGCGCGGAGTCAAGGCCATCACATCGGTTGAGATCAACGCCGTGCACTACAACTTCATCCGCCAGACGGCTCAGGGCTTTGGTTTTCGTAATCTCCACCCGATCAAGGCCAACGTCTTCCTATACCTAAAGAGTTGTGCCAAGCAGTTCGATATGATCTTCTCCGATGCTCCTTACGACCTTGAAGGTAGCGAGCAGGTTATCGATCTCGTATTCGAGCGTGAGCTGTTGCGCGAGGATGGCATTCTGATCTTCGAGCACTCCAAGGGTAAGGACTTCTCTTCACATCCCAACTTCCATAGCCTACGCAGCTACGGCAGTGTACAATTCTCAATTTTCAAGCGATAAAAAAACGAGCCCTCAAGCTCGTTTTTGTTTTCTATCTCCCAATCGCGAAAGAGTACGGAGTGGCGAAATCTCCTCCCAGATAATACCTCACCTCCATCCTCGATCTGTCAAATATAGCGCTCCACCGCGTACCATCCCGCGCCACCATCTTAATCATCTTCTCTACCTGCTCGGCACCCATCCTGCCGCTACTGCCTATCGCCTCCGCCATAGAATCATACCTTACAAAAGAGTCCTCCAACGCCGCAACATCGCGCGCCCTTGCCCCTGCAAGGTAGTGATTCGTGCACACCGCGGACTCCGTTACAACCATCTCATCATCAATCCATTCCACCACAACACTTCGACCATTGCTATCGCTGATTGCCAAGTGGTGCGCACGCCCAATATCCGAGTGCATATCACCCCCCTCGAGCAACCCGATCGCCTCCTCCACATCGGCCGCACGATCGAGCAACAGTCGTATCGCCGAGGTCGTTGTCAAATCCAATTTTTCCGTCATTTGATTTGTCGTCTGCCCATCACCTACTATCAAGTCGGCCACACACAACCCCATCTCGTTCATTCCATCCAACGGCACATATATTGCAGCCAAAAGCATCATCCGCTCCATCATCGACCGCGGCGCATAGTCCTCTCCAAAACCTAAAAATTCTATATTCGAGGCCGCCACCGACGCATATCCATCATTCGGTACAGTCCGCATCACAACCATATCCGAATCCCCCTCCCAATCAAAATTTCTCACCGTCCAGAATCCTCCATCTGCTGCCGCCACCGTCGCCACGCTGCACCCGAACTCCGCCGCCACGGGCTGCGCTTTCACAAATCCGTGCGTCAAAAATTCGGTTATATACCCCGCCATCTCCTCTGCCGACGAAGCACCACCGCGCTCTATGAACTCACCAAAACCATAATCGCCACTATAAGTGAACGTGTATAACCCCTCCGCAGGCGACTCAACGCTCTGCGCGGCCGCAAACGAATCTGCAAATGCCGCAGCGAAGTATCCAACGACCACCAACGCCAAGGCCGCCGACACAAACAATATCATTTTCGCTATCTTCATCTTCTGCTCGAAATTATCACACCCTAAAGTTATGAAAAATCTGCCCATCACCTCTCGCTGCATATATTTTTTTACTTTTTTGCACGGTTTTTGGGCCAAATATTTGCAGATTCAGATTTTTATGCTACCTTTGCACTCGCAATCAGCAATGGTGCGTTAGTTCAGCTGGTTAGAATACGTGCCTGTCACGCACGGGGTCAGGGGTTCGAGTCCCCTACGCACCGCGAAAATTCAAAGCAATTTAAAGCAAAGTCCTGAAGTTCAAAACTTTGGGACTTTTTTCTTGCTATTCTACGCAAGCAAAATATGGCGTTTTATAGGACTTCTGAGTAGGAAAAATCGTTGGACTTTTTCAAGTTCCTAAAACTCCAACTATTAGCGACGCTATTCAATGATTCTCAATGTTTTACATGGATGTAATTTGGTCGCAGTTAATTACCTTTGTAACACTTAAAATTGCTTGAATTATGGATGCATTAACACGCCGCAACTCACTACGAGTTTTATTCTACATCAAACGACAGAAGCTTCTTAAAAACGGAGAAGCCCCTATTTGTATGCGTATCACTCTCAATGGAGCCAATGCAGAGATTATGATTAAGCGTAGTATTCCTATATCTCAGTGGTGCCAATCCAAGGAAGGCTCTAAGGGTAAAGACAGGACCTCCACAGAGTTGAATTACTATATCAATAATATGCGAACAAACATTCTACAAATTCATCAGGAGTTGTTAGCAGAAAGAAATCTTGTTACTGTCGCAGCCATCAGAGATCGTTTTTATGGTCGAGATAAATCTCACCGCACCCTACTCGGTGTATATGCTGAACATAATGAAAAGTGCCGAGCACTTATAGGTAAAGACTATTCGTCTTCTACCGTCGAGAAGTTCGATACATCAATTAGACGACTTAAAGAATTTATCACACAACGATATAACAAAGAGGATGTTGCCTTATCTGAATTAAACAATGAGTTTATCACCAATTTTGAGTATTGGTTAAAGACTGCTATTGGCTGTCAGAATAACTCAGCACTAAAACATTTGAAAAACTTAAAGAAGGTCGTACGCATAGCACTCACTAACGAATGGCTAAAAAAAGATCCCTTTGCGGGCATAAAGTTTAAGCGTGATGAGGTGGAGATTGAGTTCCTCTCTCGTGAGGAGTTGGATATATTGATGAATAAGAACTTTTCTGTCAAACGCCTCGAGCAGGTGCGTGACGTATTTGTATTCTGTTGCTTGACAGGATTAGCGTTTTCGGATGTAGAGCAATTAAGCGCAGAACATCTTGTGAGAGATAATAATGGCTCATTATGGATTCGCAAGGCACGGCAGAAGACTAAACAGATGTGTAATATCCCCGTAATTTCTCGTGCTAAGGCTATTCTTGAGAAGTATGCCGATTGTGGGGAGTGCCAAATCAAGGGGCGATTATTACCCGTATCGAGCAACCAGAAGATGAATGCATATCTAAAAGAGATTGCAGATATATGTGGAATCCACAAACGCCTTACCACACACCTTGCTAGGCATACGGCAGCTACGGTTGTGTTTCTGGCTAATGAGGTGTCAATGGAGAATGTAGCCAAGATTCTTGGTCACTCAAATATCAAGATGACACAACACTATGCCAAAGTGCTGGATAGTTCTATTATGCGAGATATGGGTAATGTGGAGAGAAGTTTTGCTAATTGTATGTAGTTATGAGAGGAAAGATTATAATTCACGATAATGGCGATGTTACTATTCGTCAATCAAAAGATGGCATATGGTTATCCAAATATCACATAGCCGATTTATTCGGAGTTATGACACCTGCCATCACAAGCAATATACGCTCAATACTTCATCAAAGCATACTCTATGAGCAAGAGGTATGTCAATGTTACACTACATCAGACGGCAAACAAATATGCCTCTATAATCTTGATATGATTACTGCTTTATCATTTTGTTTACGCTCCGAGAAGGCTGATAAGTTCAGACGCTGGATAATGGCACGGGCAACAATGCCTGTTGTTGTTTGGAATATCCCAGAATATAGAGATGCAATATTAACTTAGCCTTGTATAATACATAAAATGGGAGTCACATTATCGTGGCTCCCATTCCTGTAATCCAATATC
>JAZRQX010000012.1:0-30661 GCA_045650235.1 Alistipes sp.
CAAGGTCAGTGATAACTCGCTTCAGTCGCGGACGCGGACGGAAATATATCTTCAGCACCTCGGCCTCGCCATTGGGATTAACCGACATATATATGATCTCGCTCTTGGGCGTACCCTTCGTCAGGTCGTACACCTTGTCGCGCGTGATACTCTTGATGGCGCATCGCTTCATCATTATCGCACCTCCCCGTCCATCGCGGTAGAGTACGTTATATATCGTGCGCTCGTCGTTGCGCTTGAAAACACCCAGGTAGAGGATGTTCTTGTCGAAGAAATCCTTGTCGGCCACCTTGCGGATTGTATAGCGGCCATCCTTCAGGATCACGATCACATCATCAATATCGCTACAATCGCACACATACTCAGCATCCTTCATTCCCTTGCCAATTCCGAAGAATCCCTCGGCACGATCGACATACAACTTGGCATTGGTCACAGCCACCTTCGCCGCCTCGATTGTGTCAAACTCACGAATCTCCGTACGACGCTCATACTTCTTTCCGTACTTATCTCTGATGCGCTTATAGTATGCAATGGCGTAGTCGGTCAGGTGATCCAAATCGTACTGCGTCGATTTTATATCCTCCTCGATTCGCTTTATCTCGTTATCGTTTTTATCCTTATCAAATCGCGAGATACGGATGAACTTCAACTCTGTCAGTCGCTTCACATCCTCCAGAGTAACCTCGCGGCGGAGCAACTTCTTGAAGGGCTCCAAACCCTTATCTACGGCCGCATACGCCTCCTCCGGCGTACGTCTGCCCTCGATCAGCTCATATAGCTTATTCTCAATAAAGATTCTCTCGAGCGAAGCCGCGTGCCAAGCATCATTTAGTTCACCCAGACGAATCTCCAACTCTCGACCGAGCAGAGCTCGCGTGCGCTCTGCCGAGTGTCGCAGAATCTGCTTCACACCCATAAAGCAGGGCTTGTCATCGACAATCACGCAGGCATTGGGCGAGATCGACACCTCACACGAAGTGAATGCATAGAGCGCATCGATGGTCTTATCCGACGACTCGTCATTGGCAACGTGTACCACAATCTCCACCTTGTCGGCCGTCAGGTCATCCACCTTCTTGATCTTGATCTTACCCTTCTCGTTGGCCTCGATGATCGACTTTTTGATCGACTCCGATGTTGTCGAGAACGGTATCTCGGTGATTACCAACGTACGCTTATCCACCTTCGAGATTCTCGCACGCACCTTCACCGCGCCACCACGCAGACCGTCATTATATCGGCTCGCGTCCATCAAACCTCCCGTCGGGAAGTCGGGCAGCAGTTGGAAATCCTCCCCCTTCAGATGCGCTATGCAGGCCGCAATCAGCTCGTTGAAGTTGTGCGGCAGGATCTTCGATGCCAAACCCACAGCAATACCCTCGGTTCCCTGCGCCAACAGCAACGGAAACTTTATGGGCAGCGTCACAGGCTCCTCGTTTCGGCCGTCGTACGAACGCATCCACTCGGTAGTCTTCTTGTTATAGACCACCTCGAGGGCAAACTTCGACAGTCGCGCCTCGATGTATCGTCCCGCAGCAGCGTCGTCGCCCGTGAGGATGTTACCCCAGTTACCCTGCGTGTCGATCAAAAAATCCTTCTGACCAATCTGCACCAACGCATCCTTTATCGACGCATCGCCGTGCGGGTGGTACGCCATCGCCTGACCGACGATGTTCTGCACTTTGTTGTACCGTCCATCGTCGCAGCACTTCATCGTGTGGAGTATTCGGCGCTGTACGGGTTTCAGACCATCCTCGATGTGAGGCACCGCACGCTCCAGAATAACGTACGAGGCGTAATCCAGAAACCAGTTCTGGTACATTCCCGTCAGCTTCTTCACATTCGCTCCATCGCCAAACAGACGGTCGTAGCGTCTCTGCGCCGACTGCTCTGTCGTCTCGGCCACGCCATCTGCGGCCTCCTGCTCATTCACTTCGACCTGCTGCAACTGCTCCTGCTGCTCTTCGATTATATCTTTCTGCTCTGCCATCTATGGTAGATTTTCTGTTTTTTACATTAACTCATCCACGACATCCTCCTCGATGCGTAGGTTATTGACGATAAAGTTCTGTCGCTCAAAGGTGTTCTTACCCATATAGAACTCCAGCATATCCGAGATAGGATCATCCTTCGTAAGGCGCACCTTGTCCAGTCGTATCTTCTCGCCGATCAGCTCCTTGAACTCGTCGGCATTGATCTCACCAAGACCTTTGAATCGCGTGATCTCGGCCGTCGGGCCACACTTCTTAACAGCTCGCTGACGCTCCTCCTCCGAGTAGCAGTAGAAGTTCTCTTTCTTGTTACGCACGCGGAATAGCGGCGTCTGCAGGATGTAGAGGTGTCCCGCACGAATCAATTCTGGGAAGAACTGCACGAAGAACGAAGTCATCAGCAGGCGGATGTGCATACCATCCACATCAGCATCCGTTGCGATGATCACCTTGTTGAATCGCAGGTTCTCCAAACCATCCTCGATGTTGAGCGCCGACTGCAACAGATTGAACTCCTCATTCTCATAGACCACCTTCTTCGTTAGACCATAGCAGTTGAGCGGCTTACCACGCAGACAGAATACCGCCTGCGTCATCGCATCGCGGCTGGCCGTGATGGGACCCATCGCCGAGAGTCCCTCGGTGATGAAAATCATCGTCTTCTCAGCCAACTCATTCTTCGAATCCGTAAGGTGTACCTTGCAGTCGCGCAACTTACGGTTGTTCACCGCCACCTTCTTGGCCACCTCGCGGGCCTTCTTCTGAATACCCGAGATAGCCTTGCGCGCCTTCTCGTTCTCGGCAATCTTCTTCTGCATCACCTGCGCCGTCTCGGGGTGCTTGTGCAGATAGTTATCGAGATTGGTCGAGAGGAAATCACCCACAAACTGCTGCATCGTCACGCCCGGTGCAATCTCCTTCGATCCGAGGCGGATCTTGGTCTGCGACTCAAATACGGGATCGTTCATCCTCACCGATACGGCCGCAATGATCGACGTGCGCACATCCGAAGGGTCGTAATCCTTCTTGAAGAACTCCTTTACCACCTTCGCCACCGAGGCGCGGAATGCTGCCTGATGCGTACCTCCCTGCGGGGTGTACTGACCATTTACAAACGAGTAGTAGCTCTCGCCATAACCCGTTCCGTGCGTAATCACAACGTCAATATCCTCACCCGAGAGGTAGATGGGCGGATACAACGGCTCCTCCGAGAGATTGTCGTTCACTAGATCGAGTAATCCATTCTTCGAGACATACTCCTGACCGTTGAGAATAATCTTCAGACCGAGGTTCAGGTAGGTGTAGTTACGCACCAGCTGCTCCACATAATCCATATTGTAGGCGTACTCGCCGAAGATCTCCTCATCGACACGGAAGCTGATGAACGTACCATTCTTCTCCTGCACGCCACTCTCCCAACGGTCCGTAAGCTCCAGACCTTTGGCGAAGGTGACTGTATGTGCCTCGCCATCGCGCACCGAGCGCGCCGTAAACTCGCTCGAGAGCATATTCACAGCCTTCACACCCACACCGTTCAATCCGACGGTCTTCTTGAAGGCGTCACCCTCGTACTTACCACCAGTATTCATCTGGCTCACGGCTGCCGACAGCGACTTGAGGGGAATACCTCGACCATAGTCGCGCACCGATACCACGTTGTCCTCGATGGTGATCTCGATACGATTACCCGCGCCCATAATAAACTCGTCGATCGAGTTATCGACCGTCTCCTTAATGAGCACATATATTCCATCGTCCGACTGCGAGCCGTCGCCCAGCTTTCCGATATACATACCCGGACGCAGACGCAGGTGTTCGCGCGGCGATAGAGTCTTTATCGCATCGTCATCATAAGCCACCGTTGAGGTGTTGTTTTTTATATTGTTTGCCATATCTCTTGTTTGGGTTGTGCCACAAAGGTAGCACCCTAAAGTGACAACTTGTGTCACAACTCATTTTTACTTCTTTTCCGTTGCCACCTGCTTACGCAACTCCTCGAGTGCCAGCACCATACGCTCACGCACCTCGGTCGAAAGGTCAGCCACCTCCTTCGCAGCCACCTCCTCGGTGCTGACAGGCTTCAGCACTCTTATCGCCACTCGATTGCGCCAATTCACCAGCCAGCCTTTGCGGAAAAATTCGTTTGTTCCCGTCATCACAACCGGCAGAATTTCCACGCCAGCCTCTTTCGCGAGGTTAAACGCACCAGCCTTGAAACGGTTGATTTCGCCTGTCTTTGAACGAGTTCCCTCGGGGAAGATAGCAACCGTAGCACCACGCGAAATCCACAACTTACCCAGACGCAACACCTTGGCCATAGCCTTTGCGGCATTACCGCGCTCGATGGGAATATCGCCGTGAATCGTAAGCAACGGACCCATAAAAGGCACGCGGAAGACCTCGCGCTTCGATACCCATCTGAAATTCAGGGGGATCTTGTATGCAGCAAAGATGTCGAAACCCGAATTGTGGTTCATCACCATCACATAAGCCTTCTTGGGGTCGATATTCTCCACGCCATCAATCGTGCGACGGATGAAAGGCGGCACGCCATACAGGAGTGCGCAAATGCAGCGCGAGCACTCGTGCACCCAGCGACGGCTCTTATCGAATGGGTAGGTCAGAGCCAACACAATGATTGATACGATAAACCAAAAAGTAACCTGCAAAAGGGTGAAAATGTAGTATAAAATCGACAACATAACGGTAAGCAGTTAAAATATATTAATCTCGCAAATTTACTCATTTTTGATGTTTTCCCCAAAAAAATTACGCTCAATTTATCAACACTTTATCCTCACTAAGAACTCGGGACGGAATATTTGAAATTGTCGAATAAATCATTATCTTTGCCTAAATTCGGGCTCGTGATGGCACACCGCAGCTCAGCCCGAAAAAGTAACAATAGAGATGAATATTTAAAACCGAATAACTATGTCAATATTCTCGATTTTCAAGGGCAAACCAGCCCCCGCCTACCCCACCGATGTGGTGATGGACAAGGAGGAGAATCCCGTAACATTCACATTCTTCAAGCACGCTTCGTTCGCTATCCAGATTGGTGAGCGACACATATACAACGATCCCGTACTCCAATACGCCGAGTATGCCCGCCTGCCAAAGGCTGATCTTGTATTGGTGACACATTCGCATTACGACCACCTGGATCGCGCTGCGATTGACGACATTACCACCACAAAGAGCCTTATCATCTGCGACCAAACCTCGGCCGAGGTATTCGACGGCGAGGCTATCGCTATGAAACCAGGCATCAAGGCTCAGCCGTGGGAGGGACTCATCGTAGAGGCTGTTGCGGCATACAACACTACCGAGGGACACACCGATTTCCACCCCAAGGCACGCGAGGATTGCGGCTATGTTTTGGAGTTGGCTACGGGCCTTCGCATCTACATCGCAGGCGACACGGAGCTGACGCCCGAGATGTGTGCGCTAAAGGATATTGACGTGGCGCTGCTGCCCGTCAATCAGCCCTATACAATGACTGTCGATCAGGCGATTGAAGCCATAAAGGCTATTCGTCCGAAGATTTTCTACCCATATCACTATGGTGAGGTTGAGGAGGTTACCGACATCGAGCGTCTGAAGCGAGAGCTGGAGGGAGTGACCGACGTAAGAATCTTCCCAATGGAGTAGCAAAAAGCAAATCACAATAAAAAAGGCCTGTCCAACCGCAGTGGTCGGACAGGCCTTCTTATTATATGAAATCACTATTTACTTAATGATCTTCTCGAGTCGATCAACCGCACGGCAGATCTCCTCCTGCGGCAACTCGTGATCAATGAGGTTGTTGGCGAAGTACTGCTCGAAGGCGTAAAGGTCGATCATACCGTGGCCCGAAAGGTTGAAAAGAATAGTCTTTTCGCGGCCCTCCTCCTTGGCCTGCATTGCCTCACGAACAGCAACAGCAATGGCGTGGCAAGACTCAGGAGCGGGGATGATACCCTCGCTATTGGCGAACATCATACCTGCAGAGAAGGTCTCAAGCTGCTGAACCGACTGCGCCTCCATCAAGCCATCCTTATAGAGCTGGCTCACGATAGGACCAGCACCGTGGTAACGCAGACCTCCGGCGTGAATGCTCGAGGGGTTGAAGGTATGGCCGAGGGTGTACATCGGCATCATAGGTGTCATACCAGCCGTATCGCCATAGTCGTACTGGAACTCTCCACGAGTGAGTTTAGGGCACGATGCGGGCTCTACCGCAACGACACGAGTCTTCTTGCCCTCGGTCAGATTACGGCGAATGAATGGGAAACCGATACCTGCGAAGTTAGAACCACCACCAAAGCAACCAATTACAACATCAGGCTCATCGCCCGCCATCTCCATCTGCTTGATGGCCTCCTCGCCAATGATGGTCTGGTGCATAAGAACGTGATTCATAACACTTCCCAGACAGTAACGGGTATCCTCGCCGTGGTCCAGCGCGCTCTCGACAGCCTCCGAGATTGCCATACCCAAGTTACCTCCGCAATCTGGGTCCTCGGCCAACACATTGCGGCCAAAGCGGGTTGTATCGCTCGGTGAGGGAATCACGTTTGCGCCCCACGCATTCATCAAGAGCTTACGGTAGGGCTTCTGCTGGCAGCTCACCTTTACCATATAGACACGCAGGTCGATATTGAAGTACTGGCACGCAAGCGAAATAGCGCTACCCCACTGGCCACCACCAGTCTCCGTAGCCAGATACTTGATGCCCTGCTTGGCATTGTAGTAGGCCTGCGGGAAGGCAGTATTGGGCTTATGAGAACCTGCGGGAGAGGTACCCTCGTTCTTGAAATAAATCTTAGCGGGGGTGTCGAGCATACGCTCAAGGTTGCGGGCGCGAACGACGGGCGTAGGACGCCAAATCTTATATAGCTCCTGAACCTCCTCGGGAATCTCGATAAAACGCTCGGTTGAGAGCTCCTGACGCACCAGCTCCTCACCGAAAATGCGCGACATCGACTCAAACGTAACGGGCTGCTTGGTCTGAGGGTCGAGGCACGGCATAGGTTTCGTAGGCATATCGGCCACGATGTTATACCACGCTGTGGGCATCTCACTCTCAGGCAAGATAAATTTCTTTGTACTCATAATCTTATCTTTTTATTTATATCTCAACTCAATCGCTGCAGCACAACAGAAAAACCATCGTTCCGTAGCGAACAATGGTTTTCTTATTTTTTGATTATTCGGGTGTACACACATACGATTTCAACGCCATTGTTCTAATAGTCCAACGAGCGCCACCACCAATAGTTATGTACCTGCTGCATCATTCAAGATAAATGTTTGTAATGCAAATATATGAATAAATTCGTTATGTTGTTCTCCTCAAAGAGACTTTTTTGCATATATTTCTGAATATTATGCTATATGCTCGGCAACCCAATTTGTGAGTTCAACAAAATCGGCAACCGACAACTGCTCAGCTCGCTGGGTGAAGAAACGATGCTCGGCACCTCCGAAGTCACCAAAGACCGAACGAAGCGAGTTGCGAATCATCTTACGGCGTTGGCCAAACGAGGCCTTAACGACCTTAACGAAGAGCGCCTCATCGCAGCCCAGATGCTCGGTTGCGTTGCGTGTAAGGCGGATGACAGCAGACTTGACCTTCGGGGGCGGATTGAAGACCTTCTCACCAACGGTGAAGAGATACTCGATGTCGTACCACGCCTGCAACAGAACGCTCAGGATGCCATACTCGCGCGAACCGGGAGGCTCGGCGATACGGACGGCCACCTCGCGCTGGATCATACCCACACACTCGGGAACGATATCGCGGTTCTCGATAACCTTG
This sequence comes from Alistipes sp., assembly GCA_045650235.1. Classification (GTDB taxonomy): domain Bacteria; phylum Bacteroidota; class Bacteroidia; order Bacteroidales; family Rikenellaceae; genus Alistipes. The sequence goes on from JAZRQX010000012.1 coordinate 7,798, forward strand.
AAGAAAATCTGCGAAGAAATATTATACGGGAAATTGCCGATAACGCGTACCTCGTTGCCAAATCGCTCGCGCAGGTTCATCTTCAGGAAGTCGCCCTCGATAAGGCGGGGCGTAAAATCGGGATAGTGTTCGTGAAGATAAACAACACTCTCGGAGTCGATTTCGGCACCGTAGGTTATGATATCATCGCGCTGAAGAAGGAACTGCGTGAGCACACCCATACCACAACCCACCTCCAACACCTTACAGGGGGCATCGGCTGTTCCGCCCGACAGCGAGAAACATATCTTGCGGGCGATATTTAGGTCGGTCAGGAAGTGCTGGCCAAGCGCTTTTTTTGCTCTTACTTGTGTCATATGGCTACAAAGTTAGTTAATTTCAACTCATCAAGCGAGAAATATCAAACAAAATTGATAACTTTACATTGATTAAAAACTTTTTTCGATGCGTACAATAGAAGTTTGTTGCTCCTCGCTCGACGAAGCTCGCGAGGCCGAGGCGGGGGGCGCCCGCAGAATAGAGCTTTGCTCAGCCATAACCTGCGGTGGCGTAACGCCGAGTTTAGGTGTGATTAGGGCAATCGTCGATGCTGGGCTGGAGATAGATATAAACGTGCTGATACGTCCGCGTGAGGGCGGATTCTGCTATTCGGAGGCGGAGGTCGATGCAATGTGCCGCGACATCGAGACCTGCCGACGAATGGGTTTGCACGGAGTAGTGATAGGAGCGCTGACCACCGAGGGCGATATAGACGTTGCCGCCTGCCGTCAGATGATGGAGGCCGCAGGGGATATGTCGGTAACATTCCACAGAGCCTTCGACGTGTGTCGCAAGCCTACGGAGGCATTGGAGCAGATCATTGCGTTAGGGTGTGACCGACTGCTCACATCGGGACAGAAGCCTACGGCAGCAGAGGGCGCAGAGCTCATTGCGCGGCTCGTTGGACAGGCTGCTGGGCGCATCATAATAATGCCCGGAGCAGGAATAAACCCATCGAACGTGGCACTCATCGAGCAAAAAACAGCGGCCACGGAGTTTCACTCCACAGCCGCCGTCAATCTTATCGATTGCGCCTATCGTGGCGCCGACGTTTCGTTTGCTGCCTACCCCGACCGCGAGGGAATCATACGCCACTCGGCTCGGGAGGTGGTATCAGAGCTTGTGAATAACACTCTTTAGCTGCTCGGCAAGCGAGGTGTTATAACCCTGCGAGAAGTAAACCACGCGACCGAACGTGTCGCAAAGAGCAATGACGGGCAGGGTTTTCGACGTTGAGTTACAGCCCGAGCAGAGCATCTGGCGAACCTTATCGTCAACATCGACTCCAAAGTGCGCCTCCAGATCGCCCAGCATCGAGCGGTTATACTTAGCGGCATCCTCCTTCGACGAGTTAAGCAGCACGATAGGGCGTCCCCACTGCTTAAGTTCCCCAGCAATAGAGGCCAAACCGCGTGAAGCGTGGTTGGTAGGCTCATCGCTCGTTCCCATAACCGCTACAAGGAAGTAGCCTCGGCCCGTAGTGGAGAGCAACGAGGTCTCCATCTCGGCACCCTCGGGCAAGTAACGCATCTCGGCATCCATCGAGCCAATTACGCCCACCTCGTCGTTAGCAGGGCGCAGGCGCAACTCTACATCCTTGACCTTACCCTCCTCGACAGAGAATGTTACCACACGCGCCAAGATCTTACCGCTGGCCATACGGTTGCCCGTAGTGAGGATGTAGTGGCCCTCGTCGAGTTCGATATGCTCGGCCAAAAGGCTTGGGTCGGCCGTAGCACCCAAATCATTCTTCAGGTTACTATCGAAACGGATGGCACGCAGACGACCATTCTCGATTTTACTGATTGAGCAGTGAGTATAATAGGTAGGTGTGGGGATCGCCGGAACGATGCGGGGATCGTATATCGTTCGGATAGCTCCACGACGCGCCTCACGCTCGGCAACATCTCCGTCGAGCATAACATCAACCCAACCATTCTCGCCCAGATACTGCGGCATACCGCTCATACTGCTCATACGCGATGCGATACCGAACGCACGACACGCTGCAACAAAGAAAATCTCGCGCGAGAGGCTATCGGCACGGCGCAGACGCAAAACGCCAGCGGGAGTTGAGAGGATTTGAATGGGGTTGTATTCGTCCGCGGTCTTGATATTAGTCTTTACCCACTCGATAATCTGCGTAGCCGAGGGTGTAGCTCCCAACTCGGAACCAAGCGTCTGGCGGATCACCGTGCGATATGGCTGCAGGAACTCGAAGTCGATGCGTGGGTTGAGGATATAATTAACGTAGGTGTCGGTAAGCTGAGCGGGCTCCACCGCAGAGAGAGCATCCTCCAGAACGGCCAACTTCGTATCGTGCAGATCCTTCGGGGCAAGGGCCTCGAGCATAGCGAGTGCGCGGTCGCGCTCGGCGCCCGACTTCGAATCGATGAAGGCCTTGACATCGCGCCAATTACCCATAGCTTCGATCAGCAGTGCCTGTTCGCGGGGCGAATACTCCTTACACTTTTCGGCTGTCATAAAGGTTGAGGTGTAAGCCATACGGATTGCATCCTCATCCGAGAGGCGCACCTTATTGGCTGCAACCTGCTCATCTGTAAGATTGACAGGGATCTCGCCCGGAACAGGTGGCATCATATCCTCCTCGAAGGTGAATGAATCACCATCGCGCTTATCAAGCTTTACTGTAATACTATCGCCCGAGAGCTTACCGAAGCCGAAGCGGCCCTCGTGCGAGGCCCAGATGAAGATATCGCCCAAACCCATATGCAGCGACACCTCGCCCTTTTCATCGGTCGGGAGGGTTACAACGGTGGTGAACTCGCCATAGTTGAATATCTGGAACTCGACGGTAGCACCCTCGACAGCCTTGCCGTCGGCATCCACAACGTGAACTACGGAGTGGCGCACGGGGGCGTAGTTGTCGATGACGTTGATCTCGGTGAAGCAGTTGGTCTTCTGGATGGCATCCTCGGGTCCAGAGTAGTCGCCCGTAACGCGGGTGTGCATCAGCATTGCGCGGGTGGCAGGCTGATTGAACCACGCCACATTGAGCTCAGGCTCAGGCTCGCACGCTCCCATAAAGTACCACTCGCCATCAATCCACGCCTCAACCCAAGCGTGGTTACTGTCAGTATGTGCCCAGCGGGGCGTATAAACCTGACGTGCGGGGATTCCGACAGCACGCAGAGCCGAGACCGTAAAGGTTGACTCCTCGCCACAACGGCCCTCGCCCGTGAGCATAGTGGCCATAGGCGATGAGGTGCGGCGGTCGGTAGGGACATATGTAGCCTTCTCGTGGCACCAATGGTTGATCTCCAACGCGGCATCGTGCAGCGACAGGCCCTTGATGCGCTCCGACAGCTCATCGTAGTACTCCATACGGAACTCGTCAAGGCGCTCATTGTTGACACGAATGGGCAGTACAAAGTGGCGGAAAAGATCCTCCGGCACATCCTTACCCCACGGCATCTGCTCGCGTGCAAGCAATGACTGGCGCACGTTGGCAAGGAAAAACTCGCCATCGTAATCACCCAAATCAGATGAGGTCATCGACGAATAGAGGAACTCCATCGCACCACGCTCATCCTCGGTTAGTTCGCTATCGAAAATATCAAATACACCACCCTCGGTAAATACAGCTCGGCGCTGCTCGAAGGCCTCGTGAACCGATTGGCGGACCTCCGACGAGGAGATGAAATGGTGCTGGCAACTCGTAAACATCAATGCCGAAAAGGCAATGAGGAAGATGTGTTTGATTCTCATATCGATATAATTTTGACAAATATACGAATTTTCAGCCGTCTGCAACCATTCATCGCATAAAAAAAGCCGTCCACTACAGGACGGCCATAGCGAAAATATGCTATTAGAAGTTGAAATTAGCTCCAATCATCAGCACCACGGGATTGGGGCGAATATCGTCGAACATAGCCTGCCACTTCAGCGCAGCGGTGAGCTCAACAACATTTGCAACGTCGAAATCGATACCTCCTCCGAGATTCAGACCAGCAGCCCACCTGCCGATGTCGTTAACGGTAAGACCTGCTGCGGGATAAACACGCACAACACCCATATCAAAAACATAGTGAGCATCGCAACTGATGTCGAGCGAGCAACCTTCATGGAGAAGCGCCGTAATAGAGGGCTCGATGCGCCAATTGCTATCGAAACGATAGCGGCCAACGTCACCAACGCCCAACACCGTATCTCCCGTATTGGTATAGATACTCAAACGAGGACCAAGATTCATACCACCCGGCTCCTGAGCCGAAGCTGTTACGGCACACACGGCCGCCACAACCAACAAAAGTAACTTTTTCATCTCTCTTACAGTTTTATGGATCGGAGGATTTAAGCCTTCGCTTAAGAGTCGAAATCCGCTATCCGGGCACCGATCCTGATTAAACATTTACGAATTCAAATATACAAAACGTAGATGGGAATTCAAACTGAATTTCAATAAAAATTAGTTTTTTTAAGCCGATTTTTTATGCACGTCGACACCTATATATAATATAGAAATCTCCCACTCTCACACAAAAATAGGGCACCCCACGCGGGGATGCCCTATCGAAGATATGCTATCCAGAGATTAGTACTCCAACTTAGCCATACGCTGGTATGAGTTGTAACGCCACTTTGCGTTCTCCTCAGCTGCCTGGAAGAGCTCCTCAGCCTCAGCAGGGAATGCCTTCTGGAGTGAAGTGTAGCGTACCTCCTTCATCAAGAAGTCGCGGAACTTCGTCCAATCGGGCTCCTTAGAATCCATTACGAAGGGGTTCTTACCCTCAGCCTCGAGCTGGGGATTGTAGTGCCACAAATGCCAGTAACCACACTCAACAGCCTGCTTACCTACGGTCTGGGTGCGGGTCATACCGCCCTTGATACCGTGGTTGATACAGGGAGCGTAAGCGATAACAAGTGAGGGACCGGGATAAGCCTCAGCCTCCTTCAGCACGTTAAACAACTGAGCCTGTGATGCACCGATTGAAACCTGTGCTACATATACATAACCATAGGTCATTGCGATTGCACCCAGATCCTTCTTGCGGATACGCTTACCGCTTGAAGCAAACTTGGCAACTGCACCTACGGGAGTTGACTTAGATGACTGACCACCGGTGTTAGAGTAAACCTCGGTATCGACAACCAAGATGTTTACATCCATACCAGATGCCAAAACGTGATCTACACCACCGAAACCGATGTCGTAACCCCAACCGTCACCACCGATGATCCACTGCGACTTCTTGGTGAGCCAATCCTTCATCTCGAGAATCTTCTGGCAAGCATCGCAGCCACAAGCCTCCATCATAGGAATCAAGCGCTCAGAAACCTCGGCAGACTTAGCTGATGAAGAGCGATTCTCGATCCACTCCTTCATCGTAGCCTTCAACTCCTCAGAGCATACCGTACACTCGGCGATAGCCTTCTCCATATATGCCTGAACACGGTCGCGCAACTTCTCAACACCGACGTGCATACCCAAACCGAACTCGGCGTTATCCTCGAAGAGTGAGTTTGCCCAAGCAGGACCCTGACCCTTAGAGTTGGTGCAGTAGGGAGTAGAGGGAGCTGAACCAGAGTAGATTGAGGTACAACCTGTAGCGTTAGCAACCATCATCTTATCGCCGAAGAGCTGCGTGATAGTCTTGATATAGGGAGTCTCACCACAACCAGCACAAGCACCTGAGAACTCGAACAAAGGCTGCTCGAACTGGAGGTTCTTAACTGACTTGGTCTTATCGACAACCTGCTTGTAACCTACGTTCTTGGTAACGGCATTCCAATTCTCAGCCTGAGCCATCTGCGACTCCAGAGGCTTCATAACAAGAGCCTTGGTCTTTGCGGGACATACGTCAACGCAGTTGCCGCAACCGGTACAATCCAGAGGTGATACCTGAATACGGAACTTATAGGTCTTGGTCTCGCCCAAGCCCTGCTTCCACTCAAGGCCTGATGCCGCAGCCTCCTCCTCAGTTGCAAGGAAGGGACGGATAGCAGCGTGAGGACAAACATAAGCACACTGGTTACACTGGATACAGTTGTTTACATCCCACTCGGGTACGTTAACAGCGATACCGCGCTTCTCGTAAGCAGCCGTACCGTTATCCCACGTTCCATCCTCACGGCCATTGAATGCCGATACGGGGAGATCGTCACCCTTAAGAGCGTTGATAGGATCAACGATATTGCGAACGAACTCGGGACGCGACATATCAACTGCAGCGGCAGCGGCCTTAACCTCGATAGAAGCCCACTCGGCGGGAACCTCGATCTTCTCAACGGCGTTGCCACCTGCGTCAACAGCAGCGTAGTTCATATTTACGATATCCTCACCCTTCTTGCCGTAAGACTTCAGGATGGCCTTCTTCATCTCCTCAACAGCCTTCTCGAAAGGAATCACGTTAGCGATCTTGAAGAATGCAGACTGCATAATGGTGTTGGTACGGTTGCCCAAACCAAGCTCGGCTGCGATCTTCGTAGCGTTGATGATGTAGAAGTTGATATTGTTCTTTGCAAGGTAAACCTTCATATGATCGGGCAGAGTGGCGCAAGTGGTTGCTGCATCGTGAACAGAGTTAAGCAGGAACGAACCGCCATTCTTCAGGCCCTTCAGCACGTCGTACTTATCTACATACGAGGGAACGTGGCAAGCCACGAAATCGGGAGTAGTCACAAGGAACGGAGTGCGGATCGGAGAGTCACCGAAACGCAAGTGTGATGAGGTGTAACCACCCGACTTCTTTGAGTCGTAAGAGAAGTATGCCTGGCAATACTTATCGGTCGTACCACCGATAATCTTGATTGAGTTCTTGTTAGCACCTACCGTACCGTCAGCACCCAGACCGAAGAACAGAGCCTCGAAAGTACCCTCCTTTGCAAGAGCGATCTCCTCGCCTACGGGAAGTGAAAGACCCGTTACGTCGTCGTTGATACCTACCGTGAAGTGGTTCTTAGGCTCTGCAGCGAAGAGGTTCTCCACAACGGCCATAATCTGAGCGGGGGTGGTATCCTTTGAAGAGAGACCATAACGGCCACCGATAACCATAGGCTGATTCTCCTTGCCGAAGAACATATCCTTTACGTCGAGGTACAAAGGCTCGCCGTTTGAGCCGGGTTCCTTGGTGCGATCAAGAACGCATACGCGCTTTACCGTAGAGGGAACTACGTTGAAGAAGTACTTCTCTGAGAAGGGACGGTAGAGGTGTACGGTGATAAGACCAACCTTCTTTCCCTGCGTTGCCAAGTAGTCGATAGTCTCCTTGATGGTCTCGGTAACTGAGCCCATAGCTACGATGATGTTCTCGGCATCCTCCGCTCCGTAATAGGTGAAGGGCTTATAGCAACGGCCCGTGATCTGAGAGATCTTCTCCATAGTCTCGGCAACCATATCGGGAACAGCGTTGTAGAACTTGTTAGAAGCCTCACGAGTCTGGAAATAGATATCGGGGTTCTGTGCAGTACCACGGGTTACAGGGTGGTTGGGGTTCAAAGCTGCGGCGCGGAATGCCTTCAAAGCGTCGCGGTCGAGCATTGCGGTGAGTGATGCATCGTCGATAACCTCGATCTTCTGAATCTCGTGTGAGGTACGGAAACCATCGAAGAAGTGCAGGAAGGGGATGCGAGCCTTGAGTGCTACGATGTGAGCAACACCTGCAAGGTCCATAACCTCCTGAACTGACGAGGTAGCCAACATAGCAAAACCGGTCTGGCGAGTTGCCATAACGTCCTGATGATCGCCAAAGATTGAGAGCGACTGAGCTGCCAGAGCGCGAGCCGATACGTGGAATACGCCGGGGAGCAACTCACCAGCAATCTTGTACATATTGGGGATCATAAGCAGCAAACCCTGCGATGCGGTGAAGGTAGTGGTCAATGCACCGCTCTGCAATGAGCCGTGAACAGCACCTGCGGCACCAGCCTCTGACTGCATCTCGACAACCTTAACGGTCTCGCCGAACATATTCTTCATACCCTGAGCGGCCCACTCGTCAACGTACTCGGCCATAGTCGATGAAGGGGTGATGGGATAGATGGCAGCCACCTCTGAGAATTTGTAGGCGATGTGAGCTGCTGCGTAGTTACCATCACAAGTGATAAATTTCTTCTCTGACATAATTAACGCAATTTTGTTTATTTTGATGTTTTCAAATATTTCGTTTTTCGCTCCGAGCAGAGTTGCCCGGAATTAGTTTCCATGAAATCTTGGCAAAGTTACAAATTTTCGGCAAGTTTTCACACTTTTTTTGTGTTAAAATTTTAACATCCAAACAATCGCTATACGACACTATTCCGATAGGGATATTTTTTAGCAAAAATATGACCACTCTGCCCGAAGACGGAGTGGTCAAAAAAAACATTTATTGCAAAGAATTTTTCGAGCGCTTACGCTTTTACGGTGATAGCCTGTGAAATATTGATCACAAAATCGCCCATTCGCTCGATTTCCGAGACAATATCGAGGTAATAAACGCTACTGTGGTAGATCGAACCATCCTGCTCGATGTGAGTGAGCTCCTCCTCGCGCAGCGTGTTACGCAACTCGTTGATCTCCACCTCGCAATCGATGGCAGCCTGAAGCGTCTGCTGCGTGATGTGGCCTCGGCCCAAGTTGGCAATCATAACACCGTAGGCGCGATCTAAAAGTGAGAGCATTTGATCGATATTTTCGAGATTGCGCTCGGTGAAGCGTTTGCCGTGAGAGTTGCGGCGAGTGAGGATGCGGCTGATGGCCTCGCCAGAGTCGCCCAAGCTCTCCAACTCGTTGATGATCTTGAACATTGACTTAAACTCACGCATCGAACTATCGCTCAGATTCTCCTTCGGCAGGGCGTTCAGGAATGAGGCGATTTCGTACTCGATATTGTCGGCAATCTCCTCGTACTTGACCAATTTGTTGCGATAGATCTCAAACTCCTCCTCCGAAGTGGCGTGGATAGCCTGCTTGGCATAAGCAAGGCCGCGACGCGAGATCTCGGCAAAGTGGACAATCTCGTTGGATGCCTGACCGAAAGCCAGCTCGGCAGTTCCGATAGGACCAGCGTCGATGAACTTGAGCTTAACCTTAGACTCCTTACCCTGCTCAGCCTGAGGCTTGTCCTTAATTATGCTTGTTACGAGTTTAGCAATGGCAGAGGTAAATCCGCACAGCAAGACAGTGTTGATGGTATTAAAAAGAGTGTGGAGCATAGAAGTTCCGTAGAGTACGGCCGTAGAATCGGCTTCGCTAAGGTTTGCAGCACTGTAATCGACCGTCAGGGGGTTAGGCAGACCAAAGGCCTCGATAATCAAGCCCACGAGCTTAAGGAATGGAGTGAAGAAGATCAGTGCCCAGCAGACTCCGAAGAGATTGAAGACCGTATGCGCCAGAGCTGCTCGGCGGGCATTGGGTGTGCCGACCATAGCGGCGAGGTTGGCCGTGATGGTCGTTCCGATATTCTCACCCAGCACCATTGCCGCAGCCATCTGGAAGGGAATCCAGCCCATACTGAGCATAATGAGTGTCAGGGCCATCGTAGCACTCGACGACTGAAGCACAAGCGTCAGGATAGTGCCTATAGCAAGGAAGATCAGCACCGAGCCGAAACCATACTCGGTCCAGCGGGTGATAAACGACAGCACCTCAGGCGTTTCGCGCAGATCAGGCATCGCATCCTTCATCATCGAAAGACCGAGGAAGAGCAGTGCAAAACCGATTACAAACTCGCTCATATTCTTACGACGCTCGCTCTTGGCAATGCTCAACACAAAGCCCAATGCCATCAGCGGAATAGCCAAAATAGAGATGTCGGCCTTAAAACCGAGCCACGACACGAGCCACGCCGTGACGGTAGTACCAATGTTGGCACCCATAATCACGCCGATAGCCTGAATAAGAGTCAAAAGACCTGCATTAACGAAACCAACAACCATAACCGTCGTAGCGCTCGACGACTGTATCACGGAGGTGATTCCCAGACCCGTAAGCACACCCTTGAAGGTGCTCGATGTCATCGATGCAAGAATCCCACGAAGACGCTCGCCGGCGGTCTTTTGAAGTCCCGAACTCATCATATTCATTCCGTAGAGGAACATTCCCAACGAGCCCAGAAAAGTAAAAATTTGTAAAATCATAAATATTAAATATTGGTATGTTTCAATTATCTGTTTCGACAGGAGCTTTTAGCAAAAAAGCCTTACCCCACCTACTAAAAAGCACATTGCAAAGATAAATGAGAAAAGGAGGATGATACAAAAAAATGGCATTACTAAATCATTACGAAATCCTTAACAAAATATTACAAAATTGTTTCCAAAATGTTAATTCTGACACTCACCCGCACCCTATCCCAAATGAGCGTCAGCAATTTGGCCGCGCACGGAAAGTTTATTGCCGCTGACACTATTATAATTGTATCAAAAAAGGCTGTGGATAAAGAAAAATTTATATTTTTGCCAAAATAAAACACAAAAAATCCCAAACGATGAAAAGATTATTATTCTGCTGCGCATTGGCACTCGCGCTCTGCTTCGGTTGCAAGAGCCAGCCCTCGCCCGAGGAGTTTGTTACCGATTGCGAGCTCTCCGACTTCGTAAAGACTCCCCACTTTGATGAGACGATGGCCTTCTTCCACAAATTGGCCGACTACTCGAAGATGGTAAACATCGAGTCGTTCGGCACAAGTGCGCAGGGACGCGACCTCGCGCTTGTGATTGTAGATAAGGATGGTCTCACCTCGCCCGACGAGATTCGTCGCAAGGGACGCGCTATAATTCTCGTTGAGTCGTGCATACATTCGGGTGAGCCCGACGGAAAGGATGCGTCGATGATTATGTTGCGCGATATGGTGGTGCACGGCAAGGATGTGGAGTTGCTCGACGATGTGAGTTTTCTGATGATTCCCGTATTCAATGTCGATGGCCACGAGGATTTCCGCGCCACCAACCGCATCAACCAGAATGGCCCCGAGGAGCTGGGAACACGCAACACGGCACAGTTCCTCAACCTCAACCGCGACTTCCTGAAGGCCGACGCTCCGGAGATGCGCGCGTGGCTGAAGCTGTATAATCGCTGGATGCCTGAGCTCTTTATCGACGTTCACGTTACAAACGGTGCCGACTTCCAATACGTTACAACCTACGCCATCGAGAATCGAGGCACGATGATGGAGGAGGGTTTGCGCCGCTGGACTACCGACGTTTTCGAGAAACAGCTCAACGAGCAGATGGCAGAGGTCGGCTTTCCGATGTTCCTCTACGCTTCGTTCAAGGTGCCAAATGCACCCGAGAAGGGTATCACGGTCGATATTTTCGATCCACGTTACTCGGAGGCATATGCTGCGGCTCGCAACCGCATAGGACTGTTGCTTGAGAACCATATCTACAAGCCATACAAGCAGCGCGTGATGTGCACGATCGAGGCTATCAAGGCTTCGGCGAGAATCGTCGGTGCGAATAAGGAGGATATGATGGCCGCCATAGAGCGTGCCGACAAGGTGGTCAGCTCGGCCGAGTATCGCAAGACTCCGATGGATTTGGCCTATCGTCCGGTTAATCGCGATAGCGTTATGGTTGATTACCTGGCGTGGGAGCGCGAGACCGTGAAGAGCGACCTCTCGGGCGCTGATTGGACACGCCACAACTACGAGAAACCAATTACGGTGAAGGCGCCACTGATTACTTCGTATGATGCGACTTTGTCGGTGCAGCTACCTGAGGCTTACATCTTTATGCCGCAGTGGAGTGATGTGATCGAGCTATTCGATTTGCACGATATTAAATACACACGCCTTGAGGAGCCGAAGAGCGTAGAGGTGGAGACCTACCGATACAGCGGAGCTACATTCTCACCGCGTCAGAGCGAAGGTCGAGTGCCCGTAGTGAAGGCCGACTACACTACGCAGACCGAGACGCTGGAGTATCCCGCAGGAAGTATTCTCATCGATATGAACCAACCCTCGGGACGCTTGGCAGCGTGGCTGCTGGAGCCATCGGCACCCGGATCGCTCGTCTACTGGGGATTTTTCAATCAGGTACTGCAGCCCTCGAATGAGTTCTGGATCAGATTGGGATATATGGAGGAGAAGGGCCGCGAGCTGCTGGCAAAAGATCCTGCGCTGAAGGCCGAGTTTGAAAAGTGTATGGAGGATCCCGCATTTGCAGGCGATTCGAACGCGATACTCAACTTCTTCTACGAGCGGGTGCGCAAGGCGGCACACCAGAATAACGAGGTGCATCCCGCGTGGCGAGTGATGGACCGCAGTCAGCTATAATTAACTGAAGATGATTACTTACGATAAACGACAACTTGACAACGGACTTACGGTCATAGTAAATCGCGATCGCGCATCGCGGATGGCGGCCGTAAATCTGCTCTACAAGGTGGGGGCACGCAACGAGAGTGCCCATCGAACGGGACTGGCTCATCTGTTTGAGCACCTAATGTTTCGCGGTACACACGAAGTGCCCGACTTCGACACGCCCGTACAGATGGCCTGCGGCGACAATAATGCCTTCACGAACAACGACTACACCGACTTTTACATCACCCTCCCCGTCGGTAACATTGAGACAGCACTCTGGCTCGAGAGCGACCGTATGACGGGACTTGACCTCTCGCAGGAGGCTATCGAAGTGGAGAAACGAGTGGTAATCGAGGAGTTCCGACAGCGCTATCTGAATCAGCCATACGGCGATCAGAATATGCTTTTGCGCGATATGGTCTACAAGAGCCACCCCTACCGCTGGGCAACCATAGGACTCACGCCCGAACATATCGAGAAGGCCTCGGTAGAGGAGATACGCGACTTCTACCGTCGGTTCTACCATCCATCGAACGCCATACTATCCGTCTCGGCCGACATTGAGCCCGAGAGGGTTTTCTATTTGGCGGAGAAGTGGTTTGCACCGATTGAGGATCGTCCTTATGCGATTCCCTCGATCGAGCCAGAACCCGAGCAGCAACAGGCTCGCCGTCTCGAAGTGGAGCGTGATGTGCCCGCAACGACGATAACCATAGCGTTCCAGATGGGCGACAGACTCTCGCGCGACTTCTTCCTCGGTGATATGACTTCGGATCTGCTGGCCGGAGGCGACTCGGCACGACTATACGAGCGACTGATAAAGCGTAAGCGACTATTCGCCAGCACAAATGCCTACATATCGGGCGACGTGGATCGCGGAATGTTTGTCTTCACGGGACAGTTGCTGCCTTCGACAACGGAAGCCGAGGCCGAGGCGGCGATATGGGAGGAGATTGACGATATGAAGGCAGGCAACATCACCGAATATGAGGTGGAGAAGGTGAAGAACAAATTTGAGGCAAATACGCTGTTCGGCGAGTTGAATGTGATGAACAAGGCGATGAATCTGGGTTACTACGAGATGATTGGCGATCTGGAGCTGATAAACCGCGAGGTGGAGATCTACCGCTCGCTGCAGGCTACGGACGTGGCCGACTTCTCGAAGCGCACGTTCCGCAAGGAGAATTCATCGACACTAATTTACAGAGCAAAATGAGACAGCCACCACTTATAATTCCATCGACAATTCAGGTGCCCGAGGCCGAGTGCCATCGAGCCAAGAACGGGACGAAGATCTACGCCATCGACTGCTCGGAGTATGAGGTGGTGCGACTCTCTTTCGTATTCCACGCTGGAACAGTTACGCAGCGCCACCCCTTCACAGCATCGGCAACAGCAAACCTGCTGGCTGAGGGTAGCCAGAATCTCTCATCGCAACAGATCGCCGAGCGACTGGACTACTACGGATCGTACTTCGACATCAACATCGACCGCGACTACTCCTACATAACCTTCTGCACGCTATCGAAATTCTTTGAGCAGACGGCAAAGGTGATCGAGGAGGTGATACTCCGCCCCACATTCCCCGAGGCGGAGGTGGCAACTTATTGCGACAAGCGCCGTCAGCAGCTCACAATCGAGCGACGCAAAGTAGAGACAAAGGCACGTGAGGAGTTTGCCCACGCAATGTTTGGCGAAAGCCACCCATATGGCATATCGTACCCCGAGAGTGAGTACGACAACCTCTGCCGCGACTACGTCGAAGAGCATTACTGCCGCTGCTACACGGCCGAGAACTGCATCGTCGTATGCAGTGGTCAGATCAGCGACAAGGTACTGGAGCGAATAACATCCATTGCAGAGCAGATTCCCTGCGCAGGTGAGGCTACGCAAATTGTGTTTCCGTCCTTTGCAACACGTCACACGGGAAGGGTGCAGCACGATGGTGCGGTGCAATCGTCGATACGCATCGGACGAATGTTGTTCCCCCGCTCGCACGAGGATTTTGTACCGATGCAGGTGCTGACTACCCTACTGGGTGGATATTTCGGATCGCGCCTGATGCAGAACCTGCGCGAGAGGAACGGATTTACCTACGGCGTATTCTCGGCAATGGTGAACTTCCAGAAGGCTGGATATTTAGCCATAGCGACACAGGTCGGAGTGGAGGTAACAGACGAGGCTCTGCGACAGATTGCCGCTGAGATTGAGCGGCTGAGGGAAGAGCTTGTGCCCGACGAGGAGTTGCAGCTGGTGAAAAACATTATGGCGGGCGAGATGATGCGAATACTCGACGGGCCGTTCGGCATTGCCGACGTAACAACCGAAAACATACTCTGCGGCTTTGACAATGCTCAGATCGCTCGCAACCTCGAACGCATCAGAGCCATATCGGCCAACGAGATTCGTTCGCTCGCGCGGCGATACCTCGCCGAGGAGGATTTGGTAACGGTTGTGGCGGGAGATTTTTCTTAAAAACTACACCGAAATGAAGATACTTATTATAAGCCCCAGCGCGGGCGATTCGTTCTACTGCGGCAACTGCTTCCGCGACTCATTGCAGGCTTCGGCGCTGATCAGGGCCGGGCACGATGTTACGATTATGCCGCTGTATCTGCCGACGGATCACGCCACCGACGGGGTGCCGATCTTCTTCCCTGCCGTCTCGTACTACATCGAGCAGGCGATGTTCCGCAAGGGTAACATTCCGCAGTGGATCAGCCGTTTGGCCTCGTCGAAGATGATGCTCGGCCTGGCGGCCTCGATGTCGGGAACGACCTCGGCTGCGGGTATGGAGGATATGACGATGTCGATGATTACGGGCGAGGATGGTGCCTTCAAACGCAACGTGGCAGATATGATCGAGTGGATCAAGCGAGAGGGACGGCCCGATGTGGTGCATCTCTCGTCGTCGCTACTTATCGGCATTGCTACACCGCTCAAGCAGGAGTTGGGCGTGCCCGTCGTTTGCTCGTTGCAGGACGAGGAGGTGTGGATCGACTCGCTCAAGGGCAAGTGGGCCGATGTGGCGTGGGAGGCCATCACGCAGAGTGCTAAGGCGGTGGATGCCTTCCTCACGACGAGCAACTACTACAAGGAGCTGATAACGGAGAAGATGCCTGCGCTTAGGCCGACGGTCATCTATCCGGGTATTAATATAAATAAGTACCGCACGGAGGCGCTGCCCGAGAATCCAACGATCGGTTTCTTCTACCGAATGAACGATCTGGATGGTCTGGATACCTTGGCCGAGGCGTTTGTGATGCTGAAGGGAAGGGGTACGATTCCCAACCTGAAGCTCAGAATCGGCGGTGGAAACACCGAGTCGGACAAGAAGTTTTTGGCGCGTGTAAACGATATTCTGCGACCTGTGATGGAGGATGTGATTATTGAGGAGGAGTATCTCCCCTCGGCACATCATCGCTTCTATCGTGAAGTTACGGTGGTGAGCGTGCCGCTGCGTTTTGACGAGGGCGTGGGACTCTACATCTGCGAGTCGTACGCTACGGGAAGGCCCGTTGTAGAGCCGCGCAGAGGGTCGTTTCCCGAGATTGTGGGTGACGGAGGAGTGTTGTACGGGGATGAGAGCGCTACGGGATTGGCCGAGGCGTTGGAGAAGATTCTATCGGATAGAGTTCTCTATGACAAGAAGCGCGAGGCGGCCCAAAAGATGGCCGAGGAGAGGTACTCGGACGAGGTGTGTGCCAAGGCGCTTGTCAAGTTGTATGAAACGCTAATAAAATAAGAAAAGAGGTTGCTCCCGAAGGGCAACCTCTTTTAGTGTAGAATTATCGCATAAACAATAGTTCGCGGTACTTGGGCAGGGGCCACAACTGATCGTCGATAATCTCCTCAAGGCGGTCAATATGAGCGCGAATCTGGTCGAGGAAGATGGCGACTGTATCGTGGTAGCTGATGGCCTTCGTGCGCTGATCCTCGATGCGGTTGGCAACCTTGCGGGCCTCGATCATCTCGCCAACGAGGCGCTGGATAGCAGAGGTGTGGCTCTGGATGTCGCGGATAAGCTCCAGATCAGAGTCGTAGTTAAGTCCCAGCTCCTTCATCTTGTAAGCCTTATCGAGCAGGATCGTTTCGTACTTCGAGGCAACGGGGATGATGTGATTCATCGTGATGTCGCCCAAAACGCGAGCCTCGATCTGGATCTTCTTGGTGTAGGTCTCCCACTTAACCTCGGTGCGAGCCTCGACCTCGACCTTGCTATATACACCCATATCGCCAAACATCTTGATGCTGGCCGGATCGAGATAGCGGTCGAAGAGCAGAGGTGCCGAAGTCTCGCAATCCAGACCTCGACGCGCTGCCTCCTGACGCCACTCCTCAGAATAGCCATTGCCGTCGAAGTGGATAACCTTGCACTCCTTAATCATACGCTTCAGCGTCTCGTAGATGGCACGCTCCTTCTTCACGCCACTCTCAATCTTGGCATCGACCTCGCGCTTGAACTCAGTGAGCTGCTCGGCAGCGGCAGTACAGAGCGTAATCATAGCCTCAGCACAATTATCCGACGAGCCTACAGCGCGGAACTCGAAGCGATTACCCGTAAAGGCGAAGGGCGAGGTACGGTTGCGGTCGGTATTATCGAGCAAAATTGAGGGGATTTGCGATACGCCACTCATCTTCAGCACGCTCTTGGCATCGAAGCGGATAGCATCGTCGCTCGTGCTACGCTCCAGCTTGTCCAACACGGATGAGATCTGCGAGCCGAGGAAAGTTGAGATGATAGCAGGAGGAGCCTCATTTGCACCTAAGCGGTGGATGTTCGTGGCACTCATAATCGAGGCCTTCAGCAGGCCATTATGCTTATAAACGGCCGAGATGACATTCACGAGGAAGGTGATAAACTGGAGATTCTCCGAGGGAGTCTTGCCCGGGCCGAAGAGATTGACGCCCGTATCTGTTCCGAGCGACCAGTTATTATGCTTACCCGAGCCGTTGATACCCTTGAAAGGCTTCTCGTGCAGCAGCACGCGGAAGTGGTGGCGACGGGCAATCTTATCCATAATGGTCATCAGGAGCTGGTTGTGGTCGTTGGCAAGGTTAGCCTCCTCATAGACGGGAGCCAACTCGAACTGCCCCGGGGCGGCCTCGTTGTGGCGCGTCTTGACGGGGATGCCGAGCTTGAGGCTCTCGTACTCGAGCTCCTTCATAAAGTTAATAACGCGCGCGGGGATAGCGCCAAAGTAGTGATCCTCCAGCTGCTGATTCTTCGCGGCCTCGTGGCCCATAAGTGTACGGCCCGTGAGGACAAGGTCGGGACGAACTGCCCAAAGACTCTCATCGACAAGGAAATACTCCTGCTCCCAGCCCAGATAGGTATAGACGCGATTGACGCTCTTGTCGAAGTAGCGGCACACCTCCGTGGCGGCCTTATCGACAGCAGCGATTGAGCGTAGCAGTGGCATCTTATAGTCCAGCGCCTCACCCGTATATGCGATAAAGACGGTGGGAATACAGAGCGTGGTATCGACAATAAAGGGGGGCGAAGTGGGATCCCAAGCCGAGTAGCCACGAGCCTCAAAGGTGTTGCGGATACCGCCGTTGGGGAATGACGATGCGTCGGGCTCCTGCTGAGCCAACACCTTGCCCGAGAAGGACTCGATGACAAGGCCCTTGCCATCGGGATCGGAGAAGGAGTCGTGTTTCTCGGCTGTACCGCCCGTCAAGGGCTGGAACCAGTGGGTATAGTGGTCGGCACCATTATCCAACGCCCACTGACGCATACCGGCAGCTACGCTGTCGGCCAGATCGAGCGAGAGAGGAGTGCCATTGTCCATCGTGTTGAGGAGAGCCTCGTAGGTGGGTTTGTCGAGATACTTGCGCATAACGGTGCGGCCAAAGACCTTGCAACCGAAGTAATCGGAAGGACGTGCGCTGGGAGCCTCGACATCGACAGCTCGGTGGTTAAGAGCTGCCTCGACCATTTTGAATCGTAATGACATAAAAGTAAAATTTACGGTTTCTCATTCGGGCGCTCGGCGAGGATAGTGACGCGGTTGCGGTTTGTGCTAACGCGCGTCACGGAATGCAATAACGTGTTTGGGAACTGTCGCAAAATATCCTATTTATCCCCCTTTGCACCCACAGGACAAAAATAGTATTTTTTCGACAAAATACGATTTACGAAGGTTACTTTTACAACAAACAGCATAAAAAAATTATATTTTCAGGAAAATTAAGCGCTAAGAACCGAGAAATCGGCGAAAAATTAGGCAAAAATCAAGAAAAGAGTGAATTTTACACAAATTAAGCAAGAAGAGTAATTCCATGTCAAAATGTTCTATTCAAGAAGTAAAACATAAGAACGCAGCGATAACTAAAGAAACCAGGCACAATAAAGGCGGTCGAAAAAAAGGAGAGCGGGTGTTAAAATCTTAACAAAAGATTCCTTTTTTAATATAAAATGTGTTATCTTTGCGTGATTCAATTGCGAATCGAAACTAAACAGCTAATTTCAGAACTAAACACATACACTAAAATTTAAATTTCCGAACAATTATGGCTAATACCGAAAGAGAAAAGTTGTTCGCTGAATTCCCCGCGGTTTCGACCGAGCAGTGGGAAGCAGTCATTACAACAGACCTTAAAGGTGCTGACTACGAGCGTAAGCTCGTGTGGAGAACTGCCGAGGGATTTAACGTGCGCCCCTACTACCGCGCTGAGAATCTCGAAGGCATCGAGTTTTTGGGTGCTCAGGCCGGTGAGTTCCCCTATGTACGTGGTACGCACAACGGCAACGACTGGGCTATCCACCAAACCATCAGCGTAAAGTGCCCCAAGGCAGCTAACGAGGAGGCTTTGGCTCTGCTGAACTCTGGCGTTAATTCGCTTGGCTTCTGCCTCTGCGCGATGGAGAGTGTAACGGCTGAGGATATCGACACCCTGTTGGAGGGTATCTGCATCCCCGCTGTAGAGCTTACCTTCAGCGGCAAGAACTTCGTTCCCACCGCTAAGATGATCCTCGCAAAGGTTGAGTCGATGGGTCTTGAGAAGGACGATGTGAAGATCAACTTCGTATTCGATCCTATCGTGAAGGACCTCTCACAGAAGGGCATCTACTGCTGTGGCGACGAGCAGGGTACTGCTTGCTACGAGGCTGTGGCTGAGTTTATCAAGCTCACCGCTGACTACAAGCGCATCCGCGTTGTGAACGTATCAGGTTCAATCTTCAGCAACGCTGGTTCAACCATCGTTGAGGAGTTGGCATTCTCACTCGCAGCTGGTCACGACTACCTGGTGAAGCTCACCGAGATGGGTCTTCCCGTTGACCTGGTAGCTCGCAAGATCCGCTTCCAGTTCGCCGTTACGTCGAACTACTTTATGGAGATCGCTAAGTTCCGCGCAGCTCGCATGTTGTGGGCTAACATCGTGAAGGGTTACAACCCCGAGAAGGCTTGCTCAGGCAAGATGTTCGTTCACGCTGTAACATCAATGTGGAACCAGACCGTATATGATCCCTATGTAAATATGTTGCGTGGTACAACCGAGGCTATGTCGGCTACTTTGGCTGGCGTTCACTCTTTGGAGGTTGTTCCTTTCAACGCTTCTTACGAGGCTCCCAACGAGTTCTCAAAGCGTATCGCTCGCAACGTAGAGCTTCTGTTGAAGCACGAGTCTCACTTCGATCAGGTTGTTGACCCCGCAGGTGGTTCATACTACATCGAGACTCTGACGAAGAACATCGCCGAGCAGGCGTGGAAGCTCTTCCTCGAGGTTGAGGAGAAGGGTGGCTACGTTGCTGCATTCAAGGCTGGCTTCGTAGTTGAGAAGGTTAAGGCTTCGGCTGCAGCTAAGGATAAGAACATCACCACTCGTCGTCAGATCCTCTTGGGTGCTAACCAGTATCCTAACTTTACGGAGGTTATCGACCAGAACGTATGCGAGTGCGCTGTTAAGCGTCAGGAGGGTGAGAACGTTCTTACTCCCTACCGTGGTGCTATGGCATTCGAGGCTATGCGTATGCACGTTGATCGCAGCGGTAAGGAGCCTAAGGCATTTATGCTGACTTGCGGTAGCTTGTCAATGGCTCGCGCTCGCGCTCAGTTCTCTTGCAACTTCTTCGCTTGCGCTGGTATCCGCGTTCAGGATAACACATTCTTCCACTCATTGGAGGAGGGTGTTGCTGCCGCTCTGGAGGCTAAGGCCGACATCGTAGTGGTTTGCGCATCGGATGATGACTACGCAGAGGTTGCTCCCAAGATCAAGGAGCTGCTCGGTGGCAAGGCTATCCTCGTAGTGGCAGGTGCTCCCGCTTGCGCTGCAGAGTTGGAGGCTCAGGGCATCACCAATTTCATTAACGTAAAGAGCAACGTACTCGATACTCTGAAGTTCTACCTTAAGGAGTTGGGTATCTAAAAAGCAAAGCAATGAGAGTAAAATTCGAAAATTTATCATACGAAGGCGGTCAGGCACAGTGCTGCACCGCCGCAGCCGAGGCTAATCAGCCTTGGATCACAGCCGAGCAGATACCCGTTAAGGCTAACTACACGGCTGAGGATTTGGAGAACCTGGAGCACCTGAACTATGCAGCAGGTATCGCTCCTAACCTGCGTGGTCCCTATTCGACTATGTACGTAATGCGTCCCTGGACCATTCGTCAGTATGCAGGTTTCTCTACCGCAGAGGAGTCTAACGCATTCTACCGTCGTAACCTTGCTGCTGGTCAGAAGGGTTTGTCAGTAGCGTTCGACCTTGCAACACACCGCGGTTACGACGCTGACCACCCCCGCGTAGTTGGTGACGTAGGTAAGGCTGGTGTATCTATCTGCTCGGTAGAGGATATGAAGGTTCTGTTCAACGGTATTCCTTTGGATAAGATGTCAGTTTCAATGACTATGAACGGTGCCGTATTGCCCGTTCTGGCATTCTACATCGTTACCGGTTTGGAGCAGGGCTGTACGCTCGATCAGTTGGCTGGTACAATCCAGAACGATATCTTGAAGGAGTTTATGGTGCGTAACACCTATATCTATCCTCCCAAGTTCTCGATGAAGATCATTGCCGACATCTTCGAGTACACCTCAAAGAATATGCCTAAGTTCAACTCAATCTCTATCTCTGGTTACCATATGCAGGAGGCAGGTGCTACCGCTGATATCGAGTTGGCTTACACCCTGGCTGACGGTTTGGAGTACTTGCGTGCTGGTATCAACGCTGGTATGTCAGTTGATGCGTTCGCTCCCCGTTTGTCATTCTTCTGGGCTATCGGTATGAACCACTTTATGGAGATCGCAAAAATGCGTGCAGCTGGTATGTTGTGGGCTAAGATCGTAAAGCAGTTCGAGCCTAAGAATCCCAAGTCATTGGCATTGCGTACTCACAGCCAGACCTCTGGTTGGTCACTCACCGAGCAGGATCCCTTCAACAACGTAGCTCGTACCGCTATCGAGGCTATGGGTGCAGCGTTGGGTCACACTCAGTCATTGCACACCAACGCATTGGACGAGGCTATCGCACTTCCTACCGACTTCTCTGCTCGTATTGCTCGTAATACGCAGATCTACATTCAGGAGGAGACTGATATCTGCCGTCAGGTGGATCCCTGGGCAGGTTCATACTATGTGGAGGCCCTTACCAACGAGATCGCTCACAAGGCGTGGGCTCACATCGAGGAGGTTGAGAAGCTCGGCGGTATGGCTAAGGCTATCGAGACCGGTATCCCCAAGATGCGTATCGAGGAGGCTGCTGCTCGTACCCAGGCTCGTATCGACTCAGGTGAGCAGAAGATCATCGGTCTGAACGAGTACCGTCTCGAGAAGGAGGCTCCCATTGATATCTTGGCTGTGGATAACACCGCAGTTCGCGAGAGCCAGGTTAAGCGTCTTCAGGAGTTGCGTGCTAACCGCGATCAGGCTGCCGTTGATAAGGCTTTGGCCGCTATCACCGAGTGCGTGAAGACCGGCGAGGGCAACTTGTTGGAGCTCGCAGTAGAGGCTGCAAAGGTTCGCGCAACATTGGGCGAGATCTCAGACGCTTGCGAGGTTGTTGTAGGTCGCTACAAGGCAGTTATTCGTTCAATCTCTGGAGTATATTCATCAGGTATGAAGCAGGATGCAGATTTCGAGAAGGCAAAGGCTATGTGCGCCGAGTTCGCAAAGAAGGAGGGTCGCCAGCCCCGTATTATGATCGCTAAGCTCGGTCAGGACGGTCACGACCGTGGTGCTAAGGTTGTAGCAACTGGTTACGCCGACGTTGGTTTCGACGTGGATATGGGTCCCTTGTTCCAGACTCCCGAGGAGGCTGCTAAGCAGGCTGTGGAGAATGACGTACACATCGTAGGTGTATCTTCACTCGCTGCTGGTCACCTCACACTGGTTCCCCAGATCATCGCCGAGCTGAAGAAGCTGGGTCGCGAGGACATCATCGTTGTTGTGGGTGGTGTAATTCCCGCTCAGGATTACGATGAGTTGTATCAGGATGGTGCAGCCGCTATCTTCGGCCCCGGTACTCCGATCGCGAAGTCTTCAATCAAGATGTTGGAGCTTTTGTTGGAGGAGTAATCCAAGTGGGCAAGCGAGGGGCCGTGATGTCCTAAGCGCAGTCCAAGATATAAAGCG
>JAZRQX010000013.1:0-184977 GCA_045650235.1 Alistipes sp.
GCGGTGGGCGGGGGGGGGGGGGGGGGGGGGGAAGGATGGTAGGATGTGGAGAAAGGGCAGATGGCTAAGAAGAAACGGGGGAGAAGAAGATTTGGAAGCGTTAGGCGTTTTGCACTCTACCCTACCTATATATTATAAAAAAGGTGTCCTCGCTCGGGACACCTTTTTTATAAAGTGAAACGCAAAATTCTCTTACTTGCGCTTGCCTGTGGCCTTCTGCTGCTGACGCATCATATCCTCCTGCTGGCGCATAAGCTCCTCATAACGAAGCTGGAAACGCGACTTTTTGCTATTCTTACGCTTGGCAGAGTTCTTCTCAATCATATAACGAATCTTGTCGTCATCGACAAAATGACGCATCGAGGTCATAATAATCATAGTGAGGATCTGCGACACAAGGTAGTAGTAGCAGAGTCCTGACGCATAGTCATTGAACCAGAAGAGCATCATCGCGGGCATCATATACACCATCATAAACTTCATACCTGCCATACCGGGCTGGTTGGCTGTACCTTGCTGCTGATAGGTGAAGTATGAGAAGCCGACCATCGTAAGGCACATCAACAGCGCGAAGAGGCTGACATGGTCACCATACCAGGGAATCGAGAAGGGAAGATTAAGCACGCTATCGTAAGCCGAAAGGTCGTCAGCCCAGAGGAAAGGCTGCTCGCGAAGCTCGATACTCACGGGGAAGAAGCGGAACAGCGCCCACAGAAGCGGCAACTGAATCAACATAGGTACGCATCCACCCATAGGGTTGATACCCGCCTTCTTATAAAGATTCATCATCTCCTGCTGTTTCTTCATAGCATCCTCCTGACGGGGATACTTCTCATTTAGGGCATCCATCTCGGGCTTAATGACACGCATCTTAGCCGATGAGAGGTAACTCTTATAGGTAAGGGGGAAGATAAGCAGCTTAACCAAGATGGTGAGAATCAAGATGATAATACCAAAACTTGAGATGTAGTTACGCAGGAAGTCGAATACGGGGATCACGATCCAGCGGTTGAACCAACCTACCAGCCAGCCACCCAGAGGGATAAGGCGCTCCATAGCGATACTCTCGCCATCGGGACCTACAACATCCGACAGAACGGCATACTTATTGGGGCCACAGTAGATAGAGAAGTTATACTCCGACTGCTGAGGGGTATAGTTCAGGCCCATACGCGAAGTGTAGTGCTTCAGGTAGCCTGAGCCTGCCTCCTCGGTGGTGAAGCTCATATCAGCATAGGCGAAGTTGCCGTGCGCGATAAAGGCCTGCGAGAAATACTGCTGGCGGAAAGCCACCCAATTAATCTCGCTCTGCAACTGCTCATCAACGCTGCTCTCGCTCATACCCAAATCCTCGACATCGTCCTCACCGGGCAGACGGTACGAAAGCGTGGTGTACATATTCTCGGTCTTATAGCTACGCTCGTTCTGGAATGTGCGGTTGCTCCACATAAGTCCCAGCGACGACTGCTGCGCCATAATGGGCGAGAGATTCTCCATCTTGATGTTGAAGTCGATAAGGTAGTCACGTGAGGGGTTCTTCTCATCGTAGAGTACATACTCATACTTGAGTTTCGCTCCAGGCGCAACCTCCAGACTCATCGTCAGCACCTGACGATCGCCCTCGCGGCGAACGCCCTCCGAGTTAAAGACATACTCCGAAGTGTTGACCTTCACGTTGTTAAGGCCACGCTTGATATAGAACTCCATATCGAACTGGGCCGTCTCGGGATCGAACAAAACGATCTTCTCGGTACGCTCATCCTTGGGCGCATACTTGGTGTACTCAGCCAGAACGACCTTCTGCATCTTCGCTCCGCGCGTGGTGAAATCTACCGTCAGATAGTCGTTCTTCATCACTACGCTCTGCTCCGCAGCCGCCTTTGCAGCTACCAACTGCTCGCCGTACATCGCGGTTGCCTGATCGATTACAGCCTCAACTGTTTCAGTTACCGAGGTTGATTCGGTGGTGGGCTGGGCCGCTGCCTCAGCCTCGGCGAGGGCCTGCTCCTGGGCCTGCACCTCGTTCAGATATGCTTGATATTCTGACTGCTGCTTGGAGTTATACACTACATAACCGATGAAAATCAGCGACATAAGGACAACTCCAATGATTGTTTTCTTATCCATTTCTTGGTTTTAATTATTAATTACTCGGCCATCTCGGCTTTCTGATTCTGCTTCTGGTACTCCAGCGCCGCACCTACGAAGGCTACGAACAGAGGAGCGGGGTTTGACACGCGGCTATGGTACTCGGGGTTGAACTGCACACCTACGAACCAGGGGTGGCCCTGCAACTCAACAACCTCTACGAGGCCTGTCTCGGGATTGGTTCCCGTCACGACCATACCAGCCTGCTCGAACTGCGACTGGTAAGCGCTATTGAACTCATAACGGTGGCGATGGCGCTCAACGATCGAGTCACTACCATAGGCCTCGGCAGCCTTAGAGCCAGCCTTGAGCGAACACTGGTAGCCGCCCAGACGCATCGTGCCGCCCTTGGCGGTAACCTTCTTCTGCTCCTCCATAATGTCGATAACGGCATTCTTGGTCTTGGTGTCCATCTCTGAAGAGTGAGCATCGCTGATGCCCAACACGTTGCGTGCAAACTCGATAACAGCACTCTGCATACCCAGACAAACACCAAAGAAGGGTACGTTGTTCTCACGCGCATAGCGCACAGCCTCAATCTTGCCCTCGATACCGCGAGGACCTGAGCCAGGAGCTACGAACACGCCCGACATATCGCCGAGCAACTCCTTAGCATTGGAAGCGTTGAGTTCTTCGGCGCTGATATAGTGCACCTTAACCTTGGCTGAGTGAGCCGCACCAGCGTGGATGAACGACTCGTTGATAGACTTATATGCATCGGGAAGCTCGGTATATTTGCCAACCAAAGCGACGTGAACGGTCTGCTTGGGGTGCTTGATCTTCTCGACAAACTCACTCCACGACTCGAGATCGGGCTCGCCATCATCCTGGATGCCAAACTTAGAGAGGATAACATCGTCAAGATGCTGAGCGTGCATACTCAAGGGGACCTCATAGATCGTAGGCTTATCGATCGACTCAACAACGGCATCGGGTGTTACGTTACAGAACAGAGCAACCTTGCGACGTACATCGTCGGGCAGGGGATGCTCAGCGCGAAGCACCAGAATATCGGGCTGGATACCCTCGGCCTGCAACTCCTTTACTGAGTGCTGCGTAGGCTTGGTCTTATGCTCGCTCGCAACGGCCATATAGGGAACCCACGCGAGGTGAATCAGGACAGAGTTCTGGTAGCCCAGCTCATTACGCAACTGACGCACCGACTCGATATAGGGCAACGACTCGATGTCACCCACCGTACCACCGATCTCCGAGATGATCACATCGTACTTCTTGGTAGCACCCAAAAGCTGAATGCGACGCTTGATCTCATCGGTAATGTGGGGAACGACCTGAACGGTCTTGCCGAGATACTCGCCGCGGCTCTCCTTCTCGAGGATGCTCTTATATATCTTACCCGTAGTGACGGTGTTGTTGGTCGTGGTGGTGATTGAGGTGAAACGCTCATAGTGGCCCAAATCGAGGTCACACTCCGTACCATCCTCCGTAACGTAGCTCTCACCGTGCTCGTAGGGATTCAAACGACCCGGATCGGCATTGATATAGGGATCAAACTTCTGTACAGTTACCGAATAACCGCGTGCCTGCAAAAGGCGCGCAACAGATGCCGAGATGACACCCTTGCCCAATGATGAGGCTACACCTCCCGTAACGAAGATGTACTTTGGTTTACTGAGTTTCATAATTTATATATCTTAAAAAAATCTTAAAATTCAATTCAAACGATATCGCCTATTTCACCGCAACGGTCGGGCCCGCGACCAAGGCCGCGAGTCCGACCTGCGTACTCGATAGTATGTTATTGTTACTCTTTGCTCTGCTCAGCCGAACGTGTATCGATCAGGCGAATCTTCTCGATGGTGTCCTGCAGCTCGCGCTTCGACTTGGCGATCTTCTCGCGAATGTCGGCAATCATCGACTCGGCATTCTTCGACTTTGAGAAGAAACCAATGTTGTTCTCCAGAAGGGCTATATCCTGCTCCATCTGGCGTACTTTATTATAAAGGCGCTCACGCTCGCTCTTCAGGCGCTTATCGCCGGCGCCCTTCATTCCCTGCAGACGCTCTTTGAAGCGATTCATTGAACGGTCGCGCTCCGAACCACGCAGCACGCTGAAGAGTTGATCAACTGCCGCCTTATATTTCTTCTGCACAGCATCCTTCTGCTTGATGGGCACATAGCCGATCTCGCTCCAGCGACGCTGGAATTCCTTAATCATATCGTAACCGCCCGTAGCGATGTCGGCAGCTGCCATCTCATCAATCAGAGCCAGCTTCTTTCTCAGGTTAGCCTCGTGCTCACCCTCGATACCGGCAAAGTGCTGCGACTTACGCTCGAAGAAGTTGTCGCAAGCGGCACGGAAACGCTTCCACACCTGATCCGAATAGCGACGCGATACTGCACCGACCTCCTTCCACTTGGCCTGGAGGGCGATGATCTGCTCGGTGGCGTGCTTCCAATCCTCGCTCGACTGCAGAGCCTCGGCAGCCTCACAGATCTCCTGCTTGAGAGCCAGGTTATGCTCCATCTCACTCTTGACGCCTGCGTAGAAGTTGCGCTTGGTCTCGAAGAAACGGTCGCAAGCCGTACGGAAACGCTCGTAGATGCGGGTGTTATCCTTCTTCGGAGCGAAACCGATGGTGCGCCACACCTTCTGAATCTCGATAAGGCGCTCGCTTGCCTTGTTCCACTCCTTGCGTGTGGTGTATGGCTGCTCGGCCAGTGCCTCGGTCTTGGCGCAGAGCTCCGACTTAAGCTCGAGATTCTTCAGCTGCTCCTGCTTGATTGAATCGAAATACTCCTGGTGCTGCTTATTGATGCGACTCGAAGCGGCCTTGAAACGCTCCCACAACGACTCCTTATGCTCGTTGGCTACGGGACCTGTCTCGCGCCACTCATCGTGCAGCTTTTGCAACTTGTGGAACGCATCAACGATCGAAGGCTCCAAAAGCAGAGCCTCAGCCTGCTCGCAGAGCTGCATCTTCTGCTCGTAGTTCTTCTTCAGATCCAGATCGCGCAGCTCCTTGTTTATCTTGATGAAATTATAGAAATTCTCGACGTGGAGATTGTAGGTCTCCCACAGATCCTTAACCTTGGTCTGGGGTACGGGGCCCGTATCCTTCCAACGCTGCTGCAACTCGCGGAACTTGGCGAAAGAGTTGTTGAGCGTCTCATCGGAATTGACAAGCTCCTTGAGCTCGTCGATAATCGAGAGCTTAAGCTTGAGGTTCTCCTCCTTGATATTGTCCAGATTGGCGATATACTCATCGCGACGACGGCGATACTCCTTGAAAAGATCCTTCAGGCGTATCTCCAATGCATCGGGTGCGGGCACAAACTCCTTCTCGGGCTCGGCAGCCTCGAAAGCCTTGCGAGCGGCATCGACCTCAGCACGATGCAGTTTGTAGAAAGCGATCTTGATGGCCTCGACACTCTTGCGCAAGGTCTGTACGGGCTCGCTGGCGATCTTCTCGGCGAACATATCGACAAGCTCCTGCTTGCTCTTGCCGTTCACATCGCCACGATCGATGTCGGCAGCAGCCTCCTCCTCGGCCGTCTCGCCCTCGATGGCAAGACCAGCCTGCTCGGCAGCCAATGCGGCATCCTCCTCGGCAAAATCGGCAGCAACCGCCTCTGCGGCTGCATCCAAATCGGTTTGGGGAGCAGGCTGAACCTCAGCCGTAGCCTCCTCCACAGCAGTTACATTAAGCACATCTTCGGCCGAGCCGACAGACTCCACGGGAGTCGAATTGAAAATTTTATCAGTAGCCATCACTTTGGTTGTTTTAGCGTTAGACGCAATACATAAGTATATAGATGTGCAAATATAAGAAATTTATCCGATCATTATCCTTTTTTATTGCGGTAATTTTGTATATTTGTAGAAAATTATTTTTGATTATGGGATACCGCATACTACTCATCGACGACGAGGACGATATTCTGGAATTCGTGAAATACAACCTCACTCGCGACGGATACGAGGTCTATACAGCATCGAACGGTGCTGAAGGTTTGCAGGAGGCACTGCGCATTAAGCCTCATTTGATTCTGCTCGATATGATGATGCCCGTGCTCGACGGCATCGAGACGTGCAAGGCTCTGCGACGCTCACCAGCACTGAAAAATGTAATGATTGTCTTCC
The DNA here is from genome assembly GCA_045650235.1 of Alistipes sp. Classification (GTDB taxonomy): domain Bacteria; phylum Bacteroidota; class Bacteroidia; order Bacteroidales; family Rikenellaceae; genus Alistipes. Next base: position 6,254 of record JAZRQX010000013.1, read on the forward strand.
TCTCTGCTATCGGCAGCGAGGAGACACAGTTGCAGGGATACGACGCTGGAGCTGACGACTACATCAACAAACCCATCAAGATGAATATCCTGCGTAGTCGTGTGCAGGCCATCCTCAAGCGCATCAAGCCCGTCGAGCAGAGCGACCAGATCGTCATCGACCGCGAGCATTTCCAGGTACACAAGGGTGAGCAGACAATTGTCCTGCCACGCAAGGAGTTTGCGCTGCTCGAGCTGTTGCACTCGCAGCCCGGAAAGCTCTTTACGCGCGAGGAGATTTACGCCAACGTATGGGGCAACAAAGTGGTCGTGGGTGACCGCACCATTGACGTTCACATCCGCAAGCTGCGCCAGAAAATCGGCGAGGAGCACATCGTGACGGTGAAGGGTGTGGGATATAAATATGAGGAGGCCCAAAAGGAGTAAACGGCATTATGAAGAGATTTTTTTTACTGATGTTGGGGCTCGCTGTGGCTATCGCAGCCGAGGCTCAGGATTTTTCCACGCACTTCCACAATAAGACACTTCGTATAGATTACCACTTTGTGGGCAATGCCGAGCAGCAGATCGTGGCACTCGATGAATTGGCATCGGAGAAGGGCTGGGCAGGCCGCAGGGTTAATCTTAGCAAAGTGCCTGTCAGAGGCAATGGAGATATAAAGGTAATTGATATAGAGAGCGGAGAGGTGCTGTACAGAAACGCATTCTCAAGTCTTTTTCAGGAGTGGCTGGTGACAGACGAGGCCAAAGAGGTTACAAAGAGCTTCGAAGCAACGTTCCTTGTCCCATTTCCCAAAAAGGAGGTTTTCGTAGAGATTACGCTACTGAGCAACGAGGGCGAGAAGCAGGCTTCGCTACGCCATAAAGTTACGCCCGACGACAAGCTCATACGCAATATGGATTCACGCTCGCCGCAGCCGCACGAGTATCTGCTTCGCAGCGGTTCGGCCGAGGAGTGCATCGACGTGGCTATCGTAGCCGAAGGATATACGGCCGAAGAGATGGAGACCTTTATGACGGATGCACGCACGGCCTGCGAGGAGATATTCAATTATGAGCCCTTCGCGCAGCATAAGGCAAAGTTCAACGTGGTGGCAGTGAAGGTTCCCTCGAAGCAGAGCGACGTGAGTGTGCCGCAGGATGACCAGTGGCGCGAGACGGCGCTGAACTCAAATTTTATGACCTTCTACTCGCCGCGCTACCTAACCACCAACAGCGTACACTCGATTCACGATGCACTGGCGGGAATTGACTACGAACATCTTATCATTCTGGCAAATACAGACACCTACGGCGGTGGCGGAATCTACAATTCGTACACTCTCACGACGGCTCACAACCCGATGTTCAAGCCCGTTGTGGTACACGAATTTGGCCACTCGTTCGGAGCTTTGGCCGACGAGTATTTCTACGAGCACGCCGACCATACCGACGGAACCTACAAGCTCGGCTATGAGCCCTGGGAGCAGAATATCACCACGATGGTAGATTTCGAGTCGAAGTGGAAGGATATGGTGGCCGAGGGCGTGGAGATTCCCTCGCAGCCCACGAAGGAGCGTCAGGAGAACTACACCATCGGCGTGTATGAGGGTGGCGGATATATGACCAAGGGGATGTATCGTCCGGCAGTAATCTGTCGTATGCGCGACAACGTGGCAACGCAGTTCTGCGAGGTGTGCCAGCGAGCTATCGAGCGCATCATCCTCTACAACACCGAGCAGGAGTAATCGCATAGCAGCAGGGGTGCAGGGGGTGGCATACAAGATTGACACTCGAACGTGGTACCGAAATTGTTTATATAGAATAAAAAAGGGCGAAAATTAGTTTTTTCGCCTTTTTTTGGCTTATTGTACCACTTTATTTTGTATCTTTGGTGTGCAAAATTTCTTTCGACAAAACACTAAAAATATATAAATATCAAAAAACTATGATCGTATTAGTTCTTAATTGCGGCTCATCGTCGATCAAGTATCAAGTGATTGACATCAACGAGCAGAGCAACGCACTGTTGGCCAAAGGTTTGGTCGATCGCATCGGTCTTCCCGAGGGAAGCCTTACTCACAAGCCTACGGGCAAGGATAAGTTTGAGGTCGTAAAACCCATCGCAGACCACACAACGGGTATCAGTATGGTACTGGAGGCGCTGACCGATCCCACGCACGGCGTCATCAGCGACCTGCACGAGGTGAAGGCCGTAGGTCATCGCGTGGCTCACGGAGGCGAGTTCTTCAAGTCGAGTGTAGTGGTTGACGACGAGGCGAAGGCAAACATCCGCTCACTGTTCGAGATCGCTCCGTTGCACAACCCCGCTAACCTGGAAGGTGTACTTTCGATCGAGAAGGTGCTGCCCGGTATTCCTCAGGTGGCTGTTTTCGACACCTCGTTCCACCAGTCAATCCCCGCTATCAACTACCTCTACGCCCTGCCTACGGAGTACTATGAGAAGTATCGCGTACGCAAGTACGGCTTCCACGGCACGAGCCACAAGTATGTTGCAAAGGTAGGTGCCGAGCTGGTCGGTCTGGATCTGGAGAACTCGAAGATCGTAACCTGCCACATCGGTAATGGCGGATCGGTTACGGCTGTGCTGAACGGCAAGTCGTTCGACACCTCGATGGGATTCTCACCGCTCGATGGTCTGGTGATGGGTACACGTTGCGGCCAGGTAGATGCCAGCGCAATTACTTACATTGGCGAGAATGAGGGTATGTCGTACGCCGAGCTCAACGCTATGATGAACAAGAAGTCGGGCGTGATGGGTATGACGGGCCTCTCGAGCGATATGCGCGACATCGACGCTGCGTATGATGCCGGCAACGAGAAGGCTATCGTAGCTCGCGATATGTATTACAACCGTGTGAAGAAGTTTGTCGGAGAGTATGCTGCCGAGATGGGTGGTGTTGATCTGGTAATCTTCACCGGAGGTGTGGGCGAGAACTCGGCCGACCTGCGTCGCTACGTTTGCCGCAATATGGAGTTTATGGGTATCGAGCTCAACGATGCTGTAAACGACGTTACTCGTGGTACGAATACCATCATCTCAACCGAGGAGTCAAAGGTGAAGGTAGCCGTTATCGCTACGAACGAGGAGCTGGTAATCGCAACCGACACCTACAACCTTACAAAAAATCTTTAATAAAAACCTAAAAACAAAAAGAGATATGATTACACGTTTGGATGAGATCGTAGCAGCTGCCGTAGCACGCGGTAGAAAGCGTTTGGCTGTTGCTTACGGACAGGATACACACACAATTGAGGCCGTTTACAACGCTTGGAAAGAGGGTTTGGTAGAGGCTACACTTTTTGGCGACAAGGCTACCATCGAGCAGGCTTGCGCAGAGCTTGGCATCGACTCGTCGGTGTTCAACATCGTACACGAGCCCAGCGACGTAACGTGCGTTAAGCTGGCCGTACAGGCTGTTGTAAATGGTCAGGCCGACGTTCTGATGAAGGGTTTGGTTTCGACCGACAAGTATATGCGCGGCATCCTGAACAAGGAGGCTGGCCTGTTCCCTCCGAAGGGCGTACTGAGTCACGTTGCTGTGATCGAGATGAAGGGCCGCGAAAAGCTGCTTTCAGTTTCGGACGTTGCTGTAATTCCCGCACCCGACTTCAAGCAGAAGCAGAAGCTGATCGGTTACTTGGCACAGACTGCTAAGATCCTTGGCGTGGAGACTCCCAAGGTTGCGTGCATCTCAGCTTCGGAGCAGGTATTGCCCAGCGTTCCCTCATCTACCGAGGGCGCTATTCTGGCAAAGATGGGCGACCGCGGTCAGCTGGGTAAGGTGATTGTGGATGGTCCTCTGTCGTTGGACGTAGCTCTTTACAAGGAGGTTGCCGAGCACAAGAAGGTTACAGGCTCAAGCGTAGCGGGCGATCCCGACTGCCTGCTCTTCCCCAACATCGAGTCGGCTAACGTATTCTTCAAGGCCGCTACACACATTGGTGGCTCAGAGTTGGCTGCGATGGTTATGGGTACAAAGGTACCGTGCGTACTGACATCACGCGGTGACACGGCTCTGACGAAGAAGTATTCAATTGCGCTGGCTTGTCTTGCAGCACGCTAAACAACAGTTAAACACCCAAATAGCCAACCTGAGAATGAGCTACAATAACAATTGCGCGGGAGCAAATCCCGAAGGTTCACGCCTCGATGCCGATGCTGTGAGCAAATATTTGGTGCTGGTGATCAACCCCGGATCGACCTCGACAAAAATAGCAATATATCGTGGAATGGAGCCCGAAGTGGAGCTATCGTTGCAACACTCGACCGAAGAGCTGGCACAATTTAAAGCCGTATTCGATCAGTACCAGTGGCGTCGTGATATAATTCTCAAGACGTTGGCAGAGAACAACATAGATATTAACTCTCTCTCGGCCGTCATAGGCCGAGGAGGGTTGCTATCGCCTCGTGAGCCTCTGCAGAGCGGAGTCTATGAGGTCAATGAGCAGATGATCGAGGAGCTTCGCAGCTGTACCCCGCAGCACGCATCAAATCTGGGTGCAATACTCGCCTCGGAGATCGCATCGATGTGCGATGTGAAGGCATACATAGCCGACCCGATCGTGGTGGACGAGCGCCTGGAGATGGCGAAGGTTACGGGAATCAAGGAGATTCGCGGTCGCTCGATATGGCACGCCCTGAACCAGAAGGCTACGGCACGACGCTATGCTGACGAGATTGGTCGCCGATACGAGGATCTCAATCTAATCGTAGTGCATATGGGTGGCGGCATCTCGATAGCGGCACACCAGAAGGGACGCACTATCGACTGCAACAATGCGCTCGATGGTGAGGGTCCGATCGCTCCCGAACGTGCAGGAACAATACCTGCAGGCGCACTTATCGACCTCTGCTACTCAGGACGTTACAGCCACGCCGAAGCGCGAGCACTGATCGTCGGCAAGGGTGGCTTGGTATCGCTGACGGGATCGAGTTCGCTGATCGAGATTCCACAGCGTGCAGCAAATGGCGACAAGGAGGCTGAATTGGCGCTTGATACGATGATTTACGGCATCATAAAGCATATCGGTCAGATGGCGGCGGCGATGCGTGGCGAGGTGGATGCGATCCTGCTGACAGGTGGTATTGCACACAGCCGATTGGTTACCGACCGAATCAGTGACTACTGCCGTTTCATTGCGCCGATCGAGATCTACCCCGGCGAGAATGAGCTTCAGTCGTTGGCGATGAACGCCATAAGAGTGCTGGCGGGACAGATCGAGGCAAAAAATTATTAGACAATGAAGAAAATTCTCATACTCAACGGCCCAAACCTCAATCTGCAGGGTAAGCGCGACGTGGAGATTTACGGCACAACGACCTTCGAGGAGTACACCGCAACGCTTGCTGAGCGATATGAAGGTCGAGCCGAGTTCGATTATTTCCAGTCGAACATCGAGGGCGAGCTGATTAACGCAATCCATTCGAGCGTAGGCTGTTACGATGGCATTGTACTCAACGCAGGAGGTTATACGCACACATCCGTAGCGTTGCGCGACGCCATATCGGCCGTTGCGACACCCGTTGTGGAGGTACATATCTCGTCGATTCTGGCACGCGAGGAGTTCAGGCACACATCGATGATTGCTCCCGTTGCCAAGGGCTCGATAATGGGTTTTGGGCTCGATTCGTACCGTCTGGGCGTAGAGTCATTGCTGGGATAAAGTATGTCGGAGCAGGGCAAACTCACAAAGCGCGTGGCTTCGGGTGTGGCGTGGAGCATAGCCGAGAAGGCTGGCTCGGCGGTACTACAGGCCGTTGTGAGTATTGTAGTGGCCAACCGTATAATGCCGTTGGATATGGGCATCATTGCGGTGCTGGCCATTTTTGTTGCTCTGGCACAGGTGGTGGTCGATAGTGGATTCTCGCAGGCACTGATACGCAAGGCTGCCCCCACGGAGGGCGATTACCTTGCGGTTTTTCGTTTTAATATCATCACATCCATTCTGCTCTATCTGCTGCTGACGGCCATAGCGCCCTATGTGGCAGATTACTACGGCTGGCCCTTACTGGCCAAAGTAGCGCCAGTGATGTTTCTGATGCTGCCGCTCAACGCTATAGGCGTAATTCAGAACACGCGAATGATACGCGAATTGCGCTTCGCGGAGCTTTCGACAATGACCTTCCTCTCAATCCTCATCAGTGGCGCGATAGCCATTGCGATGGCCATTGCGGGGTTGGGCATTTGGGCACTGGTTGGACAGCGAGTGAGCGCAATAGCCACGAAGTCTGTGATGCTCTGGTGGCGCAGCGAATGGCGCCCCCGAAAGGCGGAGACCAAAGGTGCACTTGGCGAGATGGCTCCATTCAGCCTTAGGCTGATGCTGACAGACATTATCACCTCGATTTATAACAACATCTCGCAACTATTCATCGGTAAAATCTATTCGGGCGATGCGCTCGGACACTTCAATCAGGCGCAGAAATTGGTAAATATGCCCTACTCCGTATCGCAGTCGATACAGAGTGTTACGTATCCTGCGCTGGCGCGAATCAAGGACGAGGAGCAGAAATTTGCAGAGAGTTATCGAACGGTGATAATGCTCACGGCAGCGATAATGTTCCCCATAATGGCGGGGCTGATTGCTACGGCGGAGGATTTTTATCATCTGCTGCTCAAGTCGGATTGGCATCCTGCCATACCCTATTTTAGGGTTTTGTGCATTGGTGGATTCTTCACGCCGCTATCGCTCATATGCTATAACATCCTTAAAGTCAAGAGTAATGGAGCCACAATCCTTCGTCTGGAGGTGGTAAAGCGCATTATCTGGACAATAATACTCGTTGTAACTATTCCGCATAGCGTGATGGCTGTTGCGTGGGGATTGGGCATTGCTGCAGCGTGTGAAATGTTGCTCAATATGATTCCCTCGCTGCGATACTCCACACTGACGCTGTGGCGAATAGTAAAGAGTATTGCACCGATTATATTGCTTACGGCAGCGATGTATGTCACGGTGATGTTGGCGGGAGAGTATGCCACCGAGTGGAGTACAGGGGCGCGACTTGCGACAAAGATAGTTGTGGGTGTTGCGGCCTATGGAATTGGCGGATTACTCTTTAGATTAGAGAGCTTCCGCACAGCAATAGATGTAGCAAAAGGTTCATTATCAAGCCGCAAAGGCTAAAAGTGAGTAAATCCCTTCCAGTCGGGTGAGAACTCCACGCCCGCGTTGAACCAGCGGATGGTGTGGCTGTCGGACTCTACGATGCGACCAACGCGATAGATTGGACGGCCAAAATGCGAAAGGAAATCGCTCTCAAGTTCAGCGGCCGCATCCTCCTTAACGGTAAATAGCAACTTATAATCCTCGCCACCCGCCACGGCCGACTCGATGTCACCATCGACAGCTGGAATCTGCTCGGCATACAGCTCGGCACCGCACTTTGAGGCGCGCAGGATATGGCATAGATCGGAAGCAAGACCATCCGAGAGATCCATCATAGCGCGTACCTCCGCGCGCGATCCTAACCACTCACCTTCTGTTACTTGCGCCTGCGGATTACGATGCACTGCTACGTTAGGCGTATCTTCTTTGCCCTCAAGAATATCCTTTAGGCCTCTGGCCGAAGCACCCAACTTGCCACCGACATAGACTACATCGCCCACACAGGCTGCCGAACGACGTTTGATGTTAGATAGCGGGCCACGACCAATAGCAACAACATTTATAGAGATTCCATCTTTCGAGGATGTGGTATCACCACCGACAAGGGCCACACTATACTCCTCGGAGAGAGCGTGATAGCCCGCCGTAAATCGCTCGGCCCACTCATCGGTCGCATCCTTTGGCAGAGCAACAGAGAGAAGTGTCGCCACAGGGCGAACACCCATAGCGGCAATATCGCTCAGATTTACGGACAACGCCTTGCGCCCCAGCTCCTCGGGCGTAATCTTATCGCGCAGGAAGTGAACCTCCTCGATAAGCATATCGGTCGTTATGACCAACGCCTCGTCACCCAAAGGCAGGACGGTACAGTCGTCACCGATAGCCTCCCAGCCGTGGTGATCAACAGAGGCGAAAAGCTCCGCAATCTTTGCTATAAACCCGAACTCGCCCACTACTTCATCAACTCCTGCTCAGCCACGAGTGTTGCTGTGAAATCAAATTTGTGACGCTCGAATTTGCGAGCAATGGCATCAAGACAGAGGTTGCCAATGCTACCCTCGTGCGTGTGGTGAAGCTCGCGGCCATCGTGCTCGTAACGTCCCTCGTGAACGCGCATACCCACCTCACGGTAGGCATCACGGAAGGGGACGCCCTTGGCTACGGCGTCGTTAACATCCTCTACGGTAAAGAGATACTTGTAAATATCGTTAGAGAGAATGTCGCGGTTAATCCACATCTGCGATATTCCCTCACCCACCATACGCACAACATCGCTGAGTTCCTTGAACGCAGGAACATATATCTCCTTGGTAAGCTGCATATCGCGGAAGTAGCCCGACGGAAGATTGGTTGCGATGAGTGTAACCTCCATCGGCAGAGCCTGCAGACGGTTGCACTTGGCTCGCGAAAGTTCAAAGATATCGGGATTCTTCTTGTGGGGCATAATGCTTGAGCCCGTCGTAAAAGCATCGGGCAACTTGACAAATCCGAAGTTCGCACAAGAGTAGAGGCAGACATCCTGCGCAAGGCGACCAATAGTGGCTGCAATGGCGGCTATTGCAGTCAGAACGGTGCGCTCGGTCTTGCCACGCTGCATCTGCGCATAGACCGAGTTGTAGGCCAGATCCTCAAAACCGAGAAGACGGGTTGTCATCGTGCGATTCAAGGGCACCGACGAGCCATAGCCTGCGCCTGAGCCCAAAGGATTGGTATTGACAAGGTCGTAAGCGGCACGCAGGAGCAACAAATCGTCGGCCAAGCCCTCAGCATAGGCACTTAGCCACATACCGAACGACGAGGGCATTGCGACCTGCTGATGGGTATAGCCAGGCAGAAGCACATCCTTATACTCCTCGGCCTTCGACAACAGCACGTTGAAGAGGCCTTCGACACTCTGTTGCAATGAGATAAGGGCACTACGCGAGAAGAGCTTCAGATCGACCATCACCTGATCATTACGCGAACGGCCCGTATGAATACGTTTGCCGGCATCGCCACACATCTCAGTGAGGAGAAACTCCACCTGCGAGTGGACATCCTCGACACCCTCCTCAATCAGAAAATCGCCCGAGAGCACCAGCTGATGAATCTTCTTAAGGCCGTCGGCAAGAGCGTCGTGATCCTCCTGCGTAAGAAGACCAATAGAATGAAGCATCTTCATATGCGCCATATTGCCAAGCACATCAGCCTCAGCCAAGTAGAGATCCAGCTCGCGGTCGCGACCGACGGTGAACTCCTCGACAAATTTATCTGTTGAGTAACCTTTATCCCAAAGTTTCATATCGTTATTGTTTTTCTATTTTCAAATTATCCAAAAGTGCATAATACGTTGTCGTAGCCTGCTCTATTTCGCCGAGCAGGATATACTCATCGGCCGTATGCGAGCGAGCACTATCACCCGGTCCAAGCTTCAGCGTCGGGAAGGGCATAACCGCCTGATTCGACATCGTAGGCGAGCCAAAAGGTACGGCTCCCATACGAATGAGTCGCTCGACGGCAGGATGGTCTGTTGCGATTGCCGAAGAGTTAAGATGCGTAGAGCGCGCCTTTACATCACACTCGACACTACGGCAAATCTCCTCCAACAGTTCCACATTCTGGTAACACTCGTTCACCCTCACATCTACCATAAAACTGCACTCGGCGGGAATTACGTTATGTTGCGTGCCGGCATTGATGCCCGTAACGGTCATCTTAACGGGGCCGAGCAGTGGTGAAACGCGCTCGAAACGATGAGTGCGGAACCACTCTATATCCTTCAATGCCTTATAGATAGCATTATCGCCCTCCTCTCGTGCTGCGTGGCCCGAACGACCGTGCGAGAGACAATCCAGTACTAACAAACCCTTCTCGGCAACGGCTGGTTGCATCGATGTAGGCTCTCCGACAACTGCAAAATCGATAGGCGGCAACAGCGGCAATACGGCTCTTACGCCACCCACACCCGTAACCTCCTCCTCGGCCGAAGCGAGCATAATTAGGTTGTAGGGCTGCTCCGTTCTGGAGAGGTGAACAAAGGTATGGAACAATGCCACCAACGAGCCTCCCGTGTCATTGCTTCCCAAACCATACAGGCTCTCGCCCTCGAAGGTCGGAGTAAAGGGATCACGCACCCAGACCGCATTAGGCTTCACCGTATCGAGGTGGGCATCAAGCAGGATGGTCGGTTTAGACTCATCGTGCGCCCACGCCTCGGCCCATACATTATTGCCAACACGCTGCGGACAAAAGCCCCAACGCCGAAACTCCGCCTCCACGACAGCGGAAGCAGCAGCCTCGTCGCGGCTGATTGAAGGTGTGGCAATAAGGGTTTTAAGAAGGTCTATGGCTTGTTCTAACTTCATTACTCGATTACGATAGTTCCGCCCGTCAGGTTGTCGGGCGAAGTGATGCGGACAGATTTTACACCTGCAGCAATGGTTTTATAGGCATTATCAATCTTGGGAATCATTCCCGAATGAATCTTCTCCTCAGCACGAAGTTCCGTATACAGCTGGGGAGTAATGGTCGGAATGAGCGATGAATCGTCATTAACATCCAGCAGAACACCAGCCTTATCGAGCGTAAATACCAGCTCCACCTCGTACTTGCGAGCCAAACCCATAGCTACGGCCGAAGCTACGCTATCGGCGTTGGTATTGAGCAATTCGCCCGAGGGTGAGAAAGTAATGGGTGACACCACGGGGATAGCGCCATTATCGAGCAGAAGCGACAATACGTCGGCATTAACCTCATCGACATCGCCCACGAATCCCCAATCGATATCCTTGACGGGACGGCGATGCGACTTCACGACCGCCATATCACAACCCGACAGACCGCAGGCATTAACTCCGCGAGCCTGCAGAGCGGCGACTACGCGCTTATTGGCAAGGCCGGCGTAGGCCATAACTGCGATGTCGAGCGTTGCCGAGTCGGTGATTCGACGTCCCTCGTGCATCTTGACCTCGACACCCAGCTGCTCGGCCAACTGCGAGCCCATAACACCGCCACCGTGTACCAAGACGAACGCCTCGCCAAGCGACGAAAGATTGTCGCAAAGCGAAGCGAGAATGTCACTGTTTTCGATTAGCTTGCCGCCAATCTTAATAACTTTTATCTTCATTAGCTATTGATTAACAATACATTGCCAACTACATTCCCAACTCGGCGGCCGTTGCACGGAAGGCCTCAACAAAGCGATCTACCTCCTTTTCGCCAATCACCAGCGGGGGTAACAGACGAAGAGTAAACTGGCCCGTCAAACCCGTCATAATATGATATTTCTCGCGCAAGACCTTGCGGAACTCAGTCTGCGGGACACTCAGGTCGATGCCAATCATAAGACCACGACCACGGATATCCTTGATACCGCTCGTGCCGCGAATACCCTCGATAATCTTATCGCCCATCAGGCGAGCATTCTCGACCAAAGCCTCATCCTTTATCACATCGGCCACAGCTATTGCTGCTGCACAAGCAAGATGGCTACCTCCGAACGTCGTTCCGAGCATACCCTTCTTGGCGGGAATTGAGGGAGAAATGATGATTGCTCCGACAGGGAAGCCGTTGGCAATACCCTTTGCCATCGAAACGATATCAGCCTTAACGCCTGACCACTGGTGGGCAAAGAACTTTCCGCTGCGGCCATAACCCGACTGCACCTCGTCCATAATAAGCAGCGTTCCAGTCTTGTCACACAGCGTGCGAGCCATCAGCAGGAACTCGTCCGACGCCATACGAATACCGCCTACGCCCTGAATAGGCTCGATGATAACGGCAGCATACTGCTCCGTGTGAAGCTCGCGTTCGAGGGCCTCCGCATCGTTAAGGTCGATGAAGGTTACATTCTCGGTCCTGTTGGCAGGTGCCTGAATAGCAGGGTTATCCGACAGTGCTACGGCCATACTTGTGCGACCGTGAAAGGCGCTGTGCATAGCCAGGATACGCGAGCGGCCCGTCGTAAATGAGGCCAGCTTAACGGCATTCTCGTTAGCCTCTGCACCGCTATTGCAAAGGAAGAGTTCGTAGTCGGGATAACCCGACAAGGGGCCCAACTTCTCAGCAAACTCCTGCTGCAAGCCATTGATGACGGCATTGGAGTAGAAGCCGATTTTAGAGAGCTGGTCCGATATCTTCTCGACATAATGGGGGTGAGAGTGGCCAATCGATATCACGGCGTGGCCGCCATAGAAGTCGAGGTACTCATCGCCACGCTTATCCCAAAGGTAAGCTCCCGAAGCCTTGACAGGCTCCATATCGAGGAGTGAATATACATCAAAAAGTTTCATTGTTCTTCGCGTTTAGAAATAATTTGCCTTAAGGCGCAGGCCCTCCATCTCATCAAGGCCGAACATAAGATTCATATACTGCACAGCCTGGCCCGAAGCACCCTTGGTGAGGTTGTCGATGACCGAGGTGATGAGTAGTTTGCGGCCCTGCTTCTGAAGCGAGAGGAAGCAGTAATTGGTGTTTACCACCTGCTTCATATATACGGGCTTATCGCTCACGCAAACGAAAGGATGTGAAGCGTAGTATGACTTGAATATCTCCGTAATGCGCTCCAAATCCTCGTCCAAGCGGACAACCACGTCGCTCATAATACCGCGCGTATGGCATCCGCGAACGGGGACAAACGCGATGTCGGTCGTAACGGATCCACCCGCAGCCACAACCGTCTCACCGATCTCGCCCAAATGCTGGTGCGTGAAGACCTTATAGTTAGACAGATTGGCCGAGCGGTTGCTAAAGTGCGTGTCGTTCGTTGGCTTCTGACCTGCGCCCGTTGAGCCCGTAATGCCCGTAACGGTTACATCCTCGGGCAGGATACCTGCAGCAGCCAGCGGAATCAGCGCAAGGTTAATCGAGGTGGCGAAGCAACCCGGGTTGGCTACGCAACGAGCTGCGCAAATCTTCTCGCGGTTAAGCTCAGGTGCGCCATAGACAAACTCGCCGGCATCGGCCTTGAGGCGGAAGTCGTTGCTAAGGTCGATAATCTTCACATCAGCGGGAACGGGGTTCTCCTCCAGGAACTTAGCCGAGTTGCCGTGGCCCATACAGATAAAGAGCACGTCAATATCCGTGAAGTCAATATCCGAGAAGCACAGATCGCTATAAAGCAGATCGCTATGCACGGAGTGGATAGGCTCGCCTGCGTGCGACGAACTCTGGATATACTTAAGCTCGGCCGAGGGGTGGTTAATCAGGATACGAATCAACTCGCCCGCGGTATAGCCCGCGCCGCCTGCTATTGCTACTCTAATCATTACTCTTCGTCGGGGTTTACTGCGTGATAAATCTTAAGAGGCATTGAGGTAATCTTCGTGAAGCCCTTAACATCGTCGGCCGTCCACGCATTGTTCATCTCGCCATACTCGGCAAACTTCGCGTTCATCAAGTCGTGATCCGACTCGATACCGACCAGCGTAAAGGTATAGGGACGAAGCGTAAGGAACACCTTACCCGAAACGTTGCGCTGGCTGCTCTCGAGGAACTTCTCAATGTCGCGCATAACGGGCCCCGAGTACATAGCCTCGTGCATAAACATTCCGTACCAGGTTCCGAGCTGGTCCTTCCAATACTGCTGCCACTTGGTGAGGGTGTGCTTCTCCAGAAGCTCGTGTGCCTTGATAATCATCATCGGCGCAGCAGCCTCGAAGCCTACGCGGCCCTTGATACCCACCAGCGTATCGCCAACGTGAGTATCGCGGCCGATGGCCCAAGCCGAGCCTATGGCCTCCAGCTTATTGATAGCGGCAACGCCCGACAGAGCCTCGCCATTGACGCCTACAACCTCGCCATTCTTGAACTCAATCTCGAGCGACTCGGTGCCCTCCTTCTGAAGCTGCGAAGGGTAGGCCTCATCGGGTAGATTGGTTGCCGAGCAGAGGGTCTCCTTGCCGCCTACCGATGTGCCCCAAACGCCCTTGTTGATCGAGTAGGCCATCTTCGTGAAATCGGCCTCGAAGCCATTCTCCTTAAGATAGTTGATCTCGTACTCACGAGTGAGCTTCATATCGCGCGTGGGGGTGATAATCTCAACCTGCGGAGCGAATACCTCGAACGTCAAATCAAAACGTACCTGATCGTTACCCGCACCCGTAGAGCCGTGAGCGATGGCATCGGCACCGATAGAGTTAGCATAATTCACAATAGCCAGAGCCTGGAACGTACGCTCCGAACTCACCGAGATGGGATAGGTCTTATTACGCAGGACGTTACCCATAACCATATACTTGATACACTTGCCGTAGTAGTCGGCCGTAACGTCAATATTAACGTGCTTCTTCGCTCCCAGAGCATAGGCGCGCTTCTCTACAGCCTCCAGCTCCTCGGCCGAGAAACCGCCCGTGTTAGCAAGAGCGGTATATACTTCATAACCAAGCTCCTTGGTCAGATACATTACACAAAACGAGGTATCTAAACCTCCACTATAAGCCAATACAACTTTCTTCATATCTTCTCTTTTTTATTTCAAACGCTATTTACCAAACAGACGACTCCAGAACGACTTCTTCTTGGCAGCCTCGGCCTTTGCAGCCTCCTCGGCAGCCTTACGCTTGGCAACCTTCTCGGGATCGTAGATCATACCCGTGCAGAGGCACTTGGTCATATTTGTACGCTGCAACACATCGTAATTGACGCACGACTGGCAACCTGCCCAGAAAGCCTCATCGTCGGTGAGCTTGGCGAAGGTTACGGGCTCGTAACCCAGCTCGGTGTTGATGCGCATCACGGCCTCGCCGGTAGTCAGACCGAAGAGCTTGGCATTGGGGAAACGCTTGCGCGAGAGCTCAAAAGCTGCCTGCTTGATGCGCTTCGCCACGCCCATACCGCGGTACTGCGGACGAACGATTAGTCCCGAATTGGCAACAAACTCGTCGTGGCCCCACGACTCGATGTAGCAGAATCCTACGAACTCGTTACGATTTACGGCAATGATAGCCTTACCTGAATTTATCTTATCGGCGATATATTCGTCGGTACGACGGGCGATACCCGTTCCACGCTGTTTGGCAGCTTCGTCGATCGCATCGTTAATCTGCGTTACGAAACACAGATGGCTCTCATTTGCGACCATTACATCGATCTTCATTACGATAAAAATTTATTATTTTTTAGTTATTATTTTCAGCGGGTGCAAAGATTGCATATTATTCCGCAATATGCAAACAATTCGAGATATATATTTATATATATTAGAAAATATCCGCATAACGGCATAGATAGCGAATATTTATTCAATCCAAGCGAATATAAATCTATATTTTATCTCGACAAATTATCACTCCGTTGGGGAAAAAATTGTCCAGAGAAGAAAAAAAGGAAGATCAAACTTGCAAAATCGGGAAATATGCAGTAATTTCGTATAATTATGACATTTCCGCATAAACTTTCCGTTCGGAAATGGAGACCGAAAACCATATACACTACACAATGAATCAGAAGACTCAACGACTTGCAACAATTCGTAAAATCATCCGCAGTGAGATGATAGGCTCGCAGGAAGAGCTGATTGCCCGGCTCGACGAGTGCGGAATAAAGATTACACAGAGTACGCTATCACGCGACCTGAAGTTTATGAATGTGGCAAAGGTGCCGCACAAGAATAAAGGGTATATTTATGTGCTACCCAACGCGGCTCAGCACGAATCAAACATATCATCCAACATCTCGGATAACATCACAAGCCTTACCTTCTCGGGAAATCTGGGTGTTCTGAAGACCAAGTCGGGTTACGCAAGCGCTATCTCGGTACCGATCGACAACATCGACTGCCCCGCTATTTTGGGTACGATTGCGGGCGATAATACGGTGCTGATCGTGCTACGCGAGGATGCCAACCGCAATCAGGTTGTGGAGGCGTTGCTGCATATATTCCCAATGATGAGCAATATATTATAGACCCATTCTCACACAAAATAAATCCCTCTACGCTATGTCGCAGAGGGATTTTATTTTACTCTTCAATAATGTATATATATTCATTCGGGCGCTGCATATGGAATTTCTCGCGCGCGTACTGCTCCAAATATTCATCATATTTCAGATGCTCAAGCATCGTGCTATCCTCCGTGATTCGCGCCTGATACAGATCGCGCTGATCCTCCATCTCGCTGATGCGGTAATTGACGCGAACGATGGTGATCAGATTGCGCACAATGACAACAGCCGTGTAAATAAACACTGCAGCTGTCAGGCATTGCCACACACGTTTTGTTATCTTCGAGCGATCCATTAGGGAATATGCATAAACTTATGCGTCTGGATAGAGATTGACCATTTGGGATGCGCTTTGGCATATTCTACCATAAGAGGCATAATCTTCTCAAAAGCACTCCACTCGGGCTGCAAATAGAGACGACAATAACGGCCCACACGGCGAGCATTCTCCTCGGCCCACGCGAAATCCTCCTCGGTCTGGATTATCACCTTTAGTTCGTGTGCACGGCCAAAAGCCTCGGCCAGAGGTGGTTGCTGGCGCTTGGGCGATAGACACACCCAATCGAACTCGCCACTGAAAGGATGAGTACCTGAAGTCTCAAGGAAGATCTCAAGACCCTCATCGCGAAGGCGCGAGGTGAGCACATCCAAAGGGTAGAGCAACGGCTCACCGCCCGTAATCACGATAGCCTGTGCCTCGCAAGCCTTAGCTCTCGCAACGACAACATCGACATCGACCGGGGGATAAACCTTCGGGTTCCAGGTATATTTGGCATCACACCAACGACAACCCACATCACATCCGCCCAGGCGGATGAAGTAAGCGGGCTTGCCAGCGTGAAAACCCTCACCCTGAATAGTATAGAAGTCCTCGACAAGCGGCAAACGACGGCCGCCATCGAGCATCTCGTTATTCGTCAATGACATATATATCCTTCAAATTTCGTCCTAATTGATTGTAATCCAAACCGTAACCCACGATAAATTCGTTACCGATAGAGAGTGCCACATAGTCAACATCATACTCATAGAGGAACTTATCGGGCTTAAAGAAGAGCGTACAAATAGTTATGCTCGCAGGATTCTTGCTGCGCAGATAATCAAGCAGATAGTTCATACTATGGCCCGTCTCGATGATATCTTCAACGATGATAATATCGCGACCCTCGATATCAAAGTCGACACCAAGCTGCTGCTTCACCTCTCCGGTCGATTCGGTACCCTGGTATGAAGAGATCTTCACGAAAGAGATTTGGCTATCGAAGGTTGTCTTACGTACAAGGTCGCTCAAGAATAGGAACGAACCACTCAAGACACCCAAGAAAATAGGGGTGCGACCTGCATAACGCTCATTGAGCGAAGCGGCTACGCGATCGACAGCTGCCTCGATCTGCTCGGCCGAAATCATCACACGAAAGACCTTGTCGTTTAATGTAATTTTGTCTGCCATCGGGATAAAGTCTGCATTAGTATTTTATACATAACGAGCGGATCGTTATCGACCCGCTCGCTCGCTTATCTATTTATTCAGCAAGGCCTTAACCTCTTCGTATACGGTCTGTCCATTGTATCCGAATTTCTCATCCAGAACCTTGAACGGAGCCGAATAACCGAAGTGATCGCAACCGTGAATCTTGCCATTCTCGCCAACCAATCCACGCAGGTTGATCGACAGACCAGAGGTCATACCGTAACGCACGATATCCTTAGGCAGGACACTCTCCTGATATGACTTAGGCTGATCGCGGAACAAGCCCTCGCTCGGGACGCTCACCACGCGTACGGGGATACCCTCCTTCTGCAGCAACTCGGCGCCATCGGTCAAAGTCGAAACCTCCGAGCCTGAAGCCAACATAACAACCTGAGCTTTTGCTGAATCCATCACGATATATGCACCCTTAACGGCCTGCTTTGCCTCCTCCTGACGGCTGCTCTTAAGTGCTGGCAGCGACTTGACATTCTGGCGCGAAAGAATCATCGCAACGGGACGCTTCTCGGCCATAGCATACTGCCAAGCCACAGCTGTCTCCTCGGCATCGGCGGGACGAAGCACTACCATCGAGCGCTCGCCCTGATGGTTGTGTACCTGCTCCATAAGGCGGATCTGCATCTCCTGCTCGATAGGCTGATGGGTAGGACCATCCTCACCCACACGGAACGAGTCGTGCGACCAAACGTAGATAACCTTCAGACGCATCAGAGCCGACATACGGATTGCGGGCTTCATATAATCAGAGAATACGAAGAACGTACCACAAGCAGGAATAACACCACCGTGCAGTGCCATACCGTTCATAATGCAGGCCATCGTAAGCTCGGCAACACCTGCCTGGAAGAACTTACCGCTAAAGTCGCCCTTCTCGAAGGCCTTGGTCTTATTGAGGAAGCCATCGGTACGATCCGAGTTACTCAAGTCGGCCGACGCAACGATCATATTCTCAACCTGATCGGCATATACGCCAAGCATCGTAGCCGAAGCTACACGCGTAGCAGTATCGGGTTTAACCTCAACCTTGTTATAGTCAATCTCGGGAATCTCGCCCGAAAGGAAACGATTCAGTTTAAGTGCCAACTCCTTGTTCTCGGCGCGCCACTCGGCCTCAACCTTACGACGCTCGGCAGCCCAAGTGCGAAGCTCGCAACGACGCGTGTCGTAGATCTCGGCAGTCTCGTTGAAGAGCTTGAAGGGATCCTCAGCATCGCCACCCAGGTTGCGTACCGTAGCAGCCAAATCAGCTCCTGCACCCGAGAGAGGCTGGCCGTGGGTCGAAACCTTGCCCTCGAAACTCTCGCCATTGGCACCCATAGCGCCCTTAGCCATAGTCGTGCGACCGATGATCAACGTAGGCTTCTCGGTCTGGGCATTAGCCTCGGTGAGAGCCGCGCGAATCTGATCGACATTGTGGCCATCGATCTCGATAACGTGCCAATTCCACGCACGATACTTAGCCGCAACATCCTCGGTATCAATCTCATCAACCTTGGTAGAGAGCTGTACGTTGTTGGCATCGTAGTACATAATCAGGTTAGCAAGGCCCAGGTGACCAGCAACACGACCTACACCCTGCGAGATCTCCTCCTGCACGGCACCGTCCGAGATGAACGAGTATGTCTTGTGCGCCATCCACTCGCCAAAACGAGCAACCATAAAGCGCTCAGCGATAGCAGCACCTACGGCCATAGCGTGGCCCTGACCCAGAGGGCCTGAGGTGTTCTCGACACCGTGCATAATATCTACCTCGGGATGGCCGGGGGTACGGCTACCCCACTGACGGAAGTTCTTCAGATCGTCCATCGTGTAGAAACCCGAGAGCATCAGCACCGAATAGAGCATCGGCGACATATGGCCCGGATCGAGGAAGAAACGGTCGCGGAAGGGATAGGCAGGGTTCTCGGGATCGAATCGCATAAATTCGGTGTAGAGAACATTGATGAAATCGGCACCGCCCATAGCGCCTCCGGGATGACCCGACTTAGCTTTTTCTACCATAGCAGCAGCCAAAATACGGATATTATCGGCTGCTTTATTGAGTTTTGAGTTAGCAAACATATTTTTTTAGATTCGTTTTTCCTTCTTCACAAAGATAATATAATTATCTCAACTTACTTGTTTAAGCTCCAAAAAATTTGCACCATCCAACTTCTTTTTCGCATAATCAAGCGTTACGGTGAACTGAGTAAGCCCCGAAGAGGGGATCTCGTACATCGCATCGGTCATAATAGCCTCGCAAATCGAGCGCAGACCGCGCGCTCCGAGCTTATACTCGTCGGCCTTAGCAACGATATAGTCCAGCACCTCGTCCTCGAACTTTAGCTCAACGCCATCCATCGCAATCAGACGCTCATACTGCTTGATGATGGCATTCTTAGGCTCGGTCAAAATCGAACGCAGAGCCTCGCGCGAGAGTGGCTGCATATAGGTCAAAACGGGCAGACGACCCACCAGCTCGGGGATAAGACCGAACGAGCGCAAGTCCTGCGGCATAATGTACTTCATCAGGTTGTCACGGTCGATCGATGATGCACTCTGCACACCGTAACCAATGGCACGGGTATTGAGTCGCTGGGCAATCTTCTTCTCGATGCCATCGAACGCTCCGCCACAGATGAAGAGGATATCTTTCGTATTGACCTGAATGAACTTCTGGTCGGGGTGCTTGCGGCCGCCCTGCGGTGGGACGTTCACGGTCGTACCCTCCAGAATCTTCAGCAGAGCCTGCTGCACACCCTCACCCGACACGTCGCGTGTGATGCTCGGATTGTCGCTCTTGCGGGCAATCTTATCAACCTCGTCGATAAAGACAATACCGCGCTCGGCTGCATCGACATCGTAGTCGGCAACCTGCAGAAGGCGCGAGAGGATACTCTCAACATCCTCGCCAACATATCCCGCCTCGGTCAAGACCGTTGCATCGACAATGGTGAAGGGGACATTCAGAACGCGCGCAATGGTGCGGGCCATCAAGGTCTTTCCCGTACCTGTCGGACCTACCAAAACGATGTTAGACTTATCAATCTCCACATCACCAACAGGGCCCTTCGCGCGGCTCATAATGCGCTTGTAGTGGTTATATACCGCCACCGACATATATCGCTTGGCATCGTGCTGACCGATAACATACTCATCCAGAACAGCTTTGATCTGGTCGGGCTTCAACAGCTCCTCCATCTTGAACTTAGCCCCCTTCTTCTTGCGGGCCGACTCGACAAGTTCGCTCTCGACAAGCATCTGGTAACCGCGCTCAACGCAGTTGTTGCATATATTTACTCCGCCCGTGCCCTGAAACATCAGCGCAACGTCGCTACGCTTGGCCCCACAGAACGAGCAGCAATCCTCGCCTGTGTGAGCCCCGCCTTTATATTTCTGTGCCATAATTCTTTTATTTGATTCGCTTACCCAGCACCTCATCAATCAAGCCATACTCCTTAGCCTCGGCGGCACTCATCCAGTAGTCGCGGTCAGCATCCTGCTCGATCTTAGCGATATCAACACCCGAGTGTGACGAGAGAATCTCATAAAGTTCGTGCTTGGTCTTGATGATCTCGCGTGCCGTAATCTCGATATCCGACGCCTGGCCCTGCGCACCGCCCAGTGGCTGATGGATCATAATGCGCGAGTGAGGCAACGCCGAACGCTTACCCGCAGCACCTGCCGTCAGCAGCACCGCTCCCATCGAAGCGGCAAGGCCCGTACAGATAGTAGCCACGTCGCACGAGATGAGCTGCATCGTATCGTAGATACCCAAACCCGCTGAGACAGATCCGCCGGGCGAGTTGATGTAGATCTGAATATCCTTTGTGGGATCTACCGACTCCAGGAAGAGCAGCTGCGCCTGAATGATATTGGCAGCATCGTCGTAGATGGGCGCTCCGAGGAAGATGATGCGATCCATCATCAGACGCGAAAAGACATCCATCGTAGCGACATTCAACTGACGCTCCTCGATAATCGTAGGCGAGACGTAAGCCGCCTGAATTGAGTTAAAGTCGTGCAACTTAAGGCTGCTTATGCCGTAGTGACCACGAGCAAATTTTTCAAATTCGTTCATATTGTGAGTAAGTTTTTTCTTATTTCCCGCGCACCTTTCGCAATCGAACAGCTACGAGTAAATAAACCAAAATTTGGACTCTGCAAACATTAAGCCCAGAGTCCAAATTTTGAGTATTTTAACACTTTTACGACCTAAACACCTATTTATATATAGGCCCGGCCGCCAGCGTTGTGGCTATTACATCTCCTGAGCCAGCTTAGCGAACTCCTCAGAGGTTACAGACTTGTTGGTCACCTTGATCTTCGACTTAACGTACTCTACAACCTTCAACTCGTAGAGTTTCTCGTAGATCTTCTGTGCCTGCTCCTTATTCTCAAGGATCTGCTTAGAGAAGTTTGTGATCATCTCCTCGGGTGCTGAAGGCATACCGTACTGTGCAAACTGTGCCTTAGCAAACTCCTTAGCCTCAGCCTCGATCTCCTCGGGAGAAACGGTCAGCTCGTAGGTCTGGATGAAATGCTTCTGGATGTAGTTCCAGGTGAACATCTTGAGGAATGCATCGAAATCCTTCTCGATATCCTCCATTGAGAACTTGCCCTCGTTGATCGTATAGAGCCAACGCTTGAGGAATGCCTCAGGCATCTGCAGCGCAGCCTTCTCCATCAGGAAGTTGCGAACGCGGATGGTGAACAGGTAGTCAGCCTCACGACCCATCTCCATCTCAACCTCGTCGTTGAGATACTTATCGAGCTCGGCCTCCGAAGTGATCTTGCCATCGGGGAAAGCCATCTTGAAGAACTCCTCGTTAAGCTCGGGGTTAGCGAACTGACGGATCTGCGTAATCTCAGCGGTGAACTTGGGGTTGATTGTCTCCAACTCATCCTCCTTAACCTGAAGGATTGAAGCACGCTGTGAAGCCGACTTGTAAACCTCGTTTACGTCGATCTCCATTGTGTCGCCTACCTTCTTACCCTCGAAAGGCTTACGCTCATCGTCGCTCATCGAGATCAAACCGAGGTAAGCGCCCTCGATGCGCATATCGCCATTGTCGAGCGTTACGGTCAGAGCCTCGTCCTTCTCAACCTTCTCAACATCTACCAAGCGGCCGTAGCGACGCAGGTAGTTGTCCTTGTAAGCCTCGAAGATCTCTGCCTCAACCTTGATCTTGTTGTAGGTGAGCTTGTCATCCTTCGTGAGCTCCATCTCGATCTTGGGAGCCTCACCGATCTCAAACATAAACTCGTGCTCGGTGTTGTTGTCGAAATCGAAGTCGCCCTGCTCCTCAGAGGGGATAACATCGCCAACGTAGTCGATATTCTCCTTCTGCAGATACTCGAATACTGAGTTAGAGGCCAACTTGTAAGCCTGCTCGGCTACAACGCCCTTACCGTACATCTTGCGTACAACGCCCATAGGAACCATACCGGGACGGAATCCGGGAACATTCACCTTACGCTTGTACTCACGCAGTGCCTTATCAACTGCCTCGCCGTAATCAGCCTCGCCTACGACAACCTTCAAAACCGAGGTACCTACCTCACGCTGTTCTCTTGTAATTTTCATAATTTTCTATCTGTTTATTCGATTTTTCTTTTCAAAGTCTCATTTTCGGAGTGCAAAGGTAATTAATTTTAATTAATTAACACGCTCTTGAAGCAAATTTATTACTCGACAGCGTTTTTTCTACCCCTTCCACTCCCTCGGCTGGTAGAGCTGATCACGCAAACGGGGAGTAAATCCTGCCTCACGGATGGCTCGCTGGATACCCTCGGCATCGAACTGATTATTCGCTCCGGCACTCGAAACTACATTCTCCTCAATCATTATCGAACCCATATCGTTCGCACCGCTATGCAGCGCCACCTGCGCCGTTGCCTTGCCGACAGTAAGCCACGAGGCTTGAACATTGCGTATATTATTAAGTATCAAACGACTGACAGCAATAATGCGGATATACTCCAGTGGCGAAAAGTGCGATCGTACGCCCTCCTGCTCAAGGCGCGTACCCGTCGAGCGGAAAATCCACGGGATGAAGGCTATGAAACCCCAATTTCCTTCGGGACAATGGGCCTGCAGATCACGAATTGCGAGAAGATGGTCGATGCGCTGATGGGGTGTCTCGACGTGGCCATACATCATCGTGGCCGAGGTAGGAAGATTCATCTGGTGCGCCTCGTGCATAACATCCAGCCACTCCTGCGCGCTCGGCTTGGCGGGCGAGATGGCGCGGCGAACACCCTCGTCCAAAATCTCGGCACCGGCGCCGGGCAACGAGTCAAGGCCTGCTGCGACCAATCGCTCCAGAGTTTGGCGAGTCGAGAGATTGCTGATGCGGGCAATATGCGCAACCTCGGGCGCACCGAGTGCGTGAAGTCGCACGGCAGGGTACAATCGCTTGAGCTCCGAGAAGAGCTCCTCGTAAAACTCAATTCCGAGCTTGGGGTGCAGACCGCCTTGCAGAAGCAACTGATCGCCACCGAGTTCCAGCATACGATCAATCTTCTGGCGATACTCCTCAATGGTGGTGATGAAGGCCCTCTCCGATTGATGGGGTTTACAATGGAAGTTGCAGAACTTACAGCCCGAGATGCAGACGTTGGTGATATTGACATTGCGGTCAATCTGCCACGTCACAACACTCTCGTCGGGAACAACCTGACGGCGCACCTCGTCGGCAACGGCAGCCAACTGCTCCAAAGGAGCCTCGTCCCAGAGCCAATAGGCCTCCTCTTGCGAGAGCGTGGCGCGATCACGCGCCTTTGAAAAAATCTCCTCGCCTCGCATCATCGTTTCTTATTTGAGATGATGAGTTCAAAATCGATGATACGACGGCGCATATCGACACCCTTGACACGGATCCACACCTCCTCGCCAAAAGCGATGCGGCGACCCGATGCACGGCCCACAACCTCGAAGCGAGCCTCGTCATACATATAGTAATCGCCATCGATATCACGCAGATAGGCCATACCTTCGATATGGGTGTCGATAAGCTCGACGTAGATACCCCACTCGCTCATTCCCGACACTGTACCCTTGAACATCTGGCCCACCTTGTCCTGCATAAACTCCACCATCTTGTATTTGATCGAAGCGCGCTCGGCCTCCGAGGCCACAATCTCGCGCTCGGTGGCATAGACACACTGCGCCTCCAGCTTAGCCTTATCAGCTGACTTGCCTTCAGCCAGATAACGCGCCAACAGACGATGCACCATCATATCGGGATAGCGACGGATGGGCGATGTGAAGTGTGTATAGTATTTGAAGGCCAAACCATAATGGCCCGTATTGTCGGTTGTATAGAGCGCCTTGGACATACTTCTGACAGCCAGAGTCGAGATAGCATTCTGCTCGGGACGACCCTTGATTGAAGTGACAAGTTTATTGATGGCCTTCGCAACAGCACGTCCCTTCGATGCGCGGAACTGATAGCCAAAGCGCAGTACAAAATCACGGAAACGTGTGAGCTTCTCCTCGTTAGGCTCGTCGTGCACACGGTAGATCATCGTGCGCTGCACGCGGCGGCCATTCTCCTCGCGGAAGCTACAATACTCGGCAACCTTGCGGTTGGCCAAGAGCATAAACTCCTCGATAAGCTGATTCGACTCCTTCTGCTCCTTGGTATATACACCCAGCGGCTTGCCCTTCTCGTCGAGGATGAACTTGAACTCCTCGCGCTCGAAGCTGATAGCTCCATCCTTGAAACGCTGCTGACGCATCGTCTGAGCCAACGTATTGAGCACCATAATCTCCTCGGCATAGTCGCCCACACCCGTCTCAATGCGGGCCTGCGCCTCGGCGTAGGTGAAGCGACGGTCGGAGTAGATAACCGTACGACCAAACCACTCGTCAAGTATCTCGGCATTCTCGTTGAGCTTAAAGACTGCCGAGAAACAGAGTTTCTCCTCATTGGGGCGCAATGAGCAGAGCTCGTTACAGAGACGTTCGGGCAGCATCGGCACAGTGCGATCGACCAGATAGACCGACGTTCCGCGATCACGCGCCTCGCAATCAAGTACCGACTCGGGACGAATATAGTGCGTAACATCGGCAATATGAACGCCAACCTCCCAGATGCCATCCTCGACCTTGCGGATTGAGAGAGCATCATCGAAATCCTTGGCATCGGCAGGGTCGATAGTGAAGGTGGTTACATCGCGGAAATCACGGCGCGAAGCGTACTCCTGCTCCGAAATAGTGCCATCGATTGCGGCAGCAGCCTCCTCGATATCGGGATCGAACTGATAAGGGAGATCGAACTCGGCAAGGATAGCGTGCATCTCAGTATCATTATCACCAGCCTGACCAAGCACATCGACAATAACGCCACGCGGCGAGCGCAGTCCCTCGTGCCACTGCTCGATGCGGAAGACAACCTTATCGCCATCCTTAACCTCGGGATAATCCTTACGCGGGAAGAAGACATCCATCGGCAGGCGACGTGCATCGGGCCTTACGAAGATAGCCGAACGACTCACCTCGGCAATGCCGACATAGCGTTTATCACTACGCTCCAGCACACGCACGATAGCGCCCTCGGGGTTGTCGCCCTCGCGAGATGGCTGACGCTGCAGGACAACCTCCACGCGGTCACCCTCAAGAGCGAAGTTCACGTTGCGCTGATGGACATAGATATCACTCTCCAGCTCCTCGACAATAACGTACGCCGCACCCGAGGCGACCATATTGACCGTACCCTCATAGTGGGGAAGTTGTGCCATCGAGAGCTGATACTTGTCGCGGCCGTGGCAATCAACGAAGCCCTCGGCAACAAGCGCATCCACTACATCGCGCACCATATATCGAGCCTCCTTCGAGTTGCCACCCGACATTGCCACCAGCTGTTTGAGCGTGAAGACACGTTCGGGAAACTCACGGAACATATTTACGATAAACGACGAGCGAACGCTCTTCGAATCAACCTTATCGGCTCCACGACGTGAGCCACGTTTTCCTGCCTGTTTCATTCTATTTATTCAAAATACTTAATGCCAATTCTGTCATAAACTCCTCGCCGACCTCCAGCGCCCGCTCATCGGGCAGGAACAGCGCCGAGCCAACTACGCCCGACTCACGACCAACGCCTACCGAATAGAGCAGCGAGGGATAGCGCTGCGCATAGCAACCGAAGTCGTCGATCGACGTTCGCTCCTCCAGATCCTCCACCTCGAAGCCGAGGCTATCGGCCAGGAGCATAGCTTCGTAGCTCAGGTGCGTGTTGTTATCGACGCACGGCACACAATCCACAATATCAGTATCTATCTCAACATCATACTTATAATCAATCTCCTCGGCCGCGTGAGCAATCATCTCCTTCAGGCGCGAGCGCAAACCCTCGTTAAGAACCCTCATCGTGCCCTCTATCGTCACTCGCTCGGGAGAGCAATCCTCATCGCCGCACGTTCTTACGCTGCACGTTGCAACTGCGCTAACATCGCTTCGCAGCGCATCGAGACGCAAGATCAGATCGGCAGCCGCCACGACAGAGTTCTCGCCCTTAACCTCAAAGCGCATACGATCGAGCGAGGGGATAAACTTACCCGGGAAGAAGCCCAGCCGTCCAACCTCAAGATCGGAATCGAGGCACTGTGCCACAACCGCCGCCACATCATAGTCGACAAAGGGATTCTCCGCGAGAACGGCCTTTGCACCCTCCACGCAGTCACCACCGCCCGGCTGAAACAGCGCGAGCAACGTACCCTCGAAATCTCTATTTGCCTGAAGGCGCTTGAGCACTCCAAACACCACCGCTGCGTTGCAGTCGCCCCCATAGCTATGCATCACCCCCTGCTGCTGCGAGGCCCACTCCGCTCCCGTAAGCTCGCTCACAGAGTCGGCACCAATCGTGGCACGCAACACAACACAACGCTTCGCATTACCGCGTCGGCCCTCGATGCGGGCCAGAATACCCGTTCGCGCTATAGGACAATGTTCAATCGAAAGAGCATCCAACTGCTCCGATATAAAAGCCATAGTCGCCTGCTCGGCGAGCGCAGGCTCGGGGTTGCGATGCAGATGACGACGAAAATCTATTGTATTCATAGGCTTCGGTTTTATTTCTTTACTATCTTACGAGGACGCCAGCGCAAGGCCATCTTCTTCAAAAGAGCCGTATATTGGGGTGTGGTACCACAACAGCCACCGACAATATTAAGTTCCGAGGCTCGGCACATCTGCTCCATCTCCTTGGCAAAGTGGTTGGCCGCCACCTTAGGCTGACCAGCCGCAGGATAAGCCACGATGGGCAGCGACGTGAGCGATGAAAGCTGACGCACAGCCGCCACAATGGGCTTAACGCCATTTGTGCAGTTGAAGCCGATGGCTGCAAGTTTATCCATAGGCAGATCCTCCACAAACTTGGCTATCGTAGCTCCGCTGGCCACACGTCCCTCGATGCGAGAGAGCACGGCCGAGAGAACGATCGGCTTCTCGGGAGCGATAGCTTGACACTGCTCGATGGCGATGGTGGCGTTCTTGGCATCCATCACCGACTCCACCAAAAACATATCCACACCGCCATCATTAAGGCCTCGAACAACATCCGCATAAGCCTCAGCCACAACCTCGGGCGTAGTGTCGTTGGCAAGCGTGAGGTTACGCGTGGTAGGGCCTACAGATCCCGCCACATAGCGAGGATGCTCCGAGGTAGAATACTTATCGGCTGCGCGACGTGCAAGTTCCGCACCCGCACGCGCAAGCTCGTAAGAGCGCTCCTGAAGGCCACGCTCGGCGAGGCACAGCGCATCGGCGCAGGTGGTATTCGTTGTGATTATATCGGCTCCCGCCTCGAGGTACTCCTCGTGCAGCGACTCAACAGCCTCAGGCGAGAGAACATTGAGCATCTCCAATGCGCCCTGCGCACCACGACTGAGAAGCATAGTGCCAATGGCGCCATCCAATACCAATATATTTTTTGCAAACAGTTGTTCCAGATTCATCTCTCTATTGTTTTACAATCTCGATCTCGTAAATTTTATTCCAGCGCTTACCCGTGAGCAGGATTCTTCCCGTTGCGGCATCGTAAGCAATACCGTTCAGCACATCCGTATCGGCAAACGTGTCCTCCTCCTTCTGCAGGCCCGCAAGGTCGATAACGCCCTCGACAACGCCCGTCTTGGGGTTGATGATTACGATCTGGTCGGTGGTATAGACATTTGCCCATATCTTGCCGTCGATCCACTCCAGCTCGTTGATCATCTCGAGCGGTGCGCCACGCAGCGTTACCGTCATCTTGCTCTCGCGCGAGAACGTTGCTGGGTTGATGCGGTAGATAGTGGATGTGCCGTTCGACATATAGAGTTTCTCGCCATCGGACGTAAGCCCCCAACCCTCGCCCGCATAACGGGCATTGCTCAGCAGTCGGCCACTGCGGTCGTAGATGTGGGCCGTATTATTTGTCCAGGTGAGCTGAAAAACCTTATCGCCAAGCACTGTTATACCCTCGCCAAACTCGGTCTGCGGCAGGCGGGCCAGAACCTCGGCCTTGCCGCTCTTTAGGTCGATCTTCTGCAGCACCGACTCTCCCCACTCGCCCGTGCCCTCCCACAGCTCGCCATCGATGAACTGCAGGCCCTGCGTATAGCTCGTTCTGAGGTGGGGATATTCGGCCTTCACGCGGAAGGTGTATTGCGTAGGTTGCGTGACGTGTTGCGCCAAGGCTACCGACTTGGGTTGCGAGCCGCACGAAACAGCGGCCAGCGATATGATCATTGCCAAAATAAAACTCTTCATAACAAAATATTTTCCAACAAATATACTACAAAAATCGGAAACTACGGCTAACCATACCCATATAAATAAGTAATAGATCTCTAAAAGTCGCAATGTGACAAAAAAACGGAGTATTCCCACTCGGGGAATACTCCGCAAATCACACTATAATAACCGACTACAAGCGATCCTTCTTAACGCCCTCGTGAGTCATAACGACGGGGAGAATGTTGCCCTCCGCATCGAAATGAAGCTCCTCGATGCAGGTGACGCGGTTATCGCGCTTTTCGGAGTCGATCGGGCGGCGGTGGTAGATGATGTAATACTTGCCACTGCGGGGGTTGTGAACAACCGAGTGGTGGCCCGCACCGCGAGCGACCTTATCGTCCTGTTGCAGAATCACATCCTTGCGAACAAACGGCCCGAAGGGAGAGTCCGAAATAGCGTAGGCAACCTTATAGTTGGGGCCTGTCCAGCCACCCTCCGACCACATAAAGTAGTACTTGCCATCGCGGATGAACATAAAGGGGCCCTCGACATAGTTCTCGGGCGTTACCTCCTTATACATCTCACCATCGGGGAAGGGGACAATACTCTTGAAATCGTCGGCCAATTTCACCACGTTACAATGGCGCCAGCCACCATAATACATATAGTGAGTGCCATCCTTATCGCGGAAAACATACTGGTCGATGGGCTGTGCGCCATTGACAATCTCGCCAATTAAAGGCTTGCCGAGCAGATCCTTGAACGGGCCGGCAGGATTATCCGCAACGGCCACGCCGATACCGCCAATCTCGCCCTCGTGAACGTCGTTAGCACCGAAGAAGAGGTAGTACTTACCATCCTTTTCAATAGCAGCAGGGGCCCACAAGGCACGACGCAGCCACTTGATCTCGGTAGCGTCGATGATGCGGGGGTGCTTGGTCCACTTCACCAGATCCTTCGACGAGAAGCAGTCGAAATGCAACTGGTCGTCGAAGGCGGCCGAGAAGGTGGGATAGATCCAATAGGTCTTGCCGAATACGATACCCTCGGGATCGGCATAGTCGCCCTCGAAGAGAGGATTACCGCTGGTACGCTGTGCTGAGGCCGATACCGAGCAAAGCACTGCGGCAGCAAGGAGGATGGTTTTCATTATATTCTTCATATCCGTTGTTTTTCTTGATTATTTCAGGCCCATAGACTCAACCAATGCCTGCGTCTCGGGCTTGTGGCCACGGAACTCGACATAGAGATCCATAGGATGACGCTGGCCACCCTGCTCGAGCAGACGGCGGAACGATGAGGCGGTCTTCTTGTCGAAAATACCCTTCTCCTTAAAGAGCGAATATGCATCGGCAGCCAACACCTCGGCCCACTTATAGCCGTAGTAACCAGCCGCATAACCGCCAGAGAAGATATGAGTAAAGGCGGGGCCCATAGCCGTACCCTCAACAACGGGTGTAATCTGCACGGGAGCCATAGCCTCAACCTCGAAGGGCTCGATCTCGCCCTCGTAGGGTGTGGTCAGAGTGTGCCAAGCCATATCGGACATACCGAATGAGAGCTGACGCAAGTTGCTGTATGCAGCAAGGTAGTTCTTCGCTGCCACGATCTTCTCAACCAGCTCGGCGGGGATAGCCTCGCCCGTCTGGTAGTGAACAGCCCACATATCGAGGTACTCCTTCTCGGTAGCCCAATTCTCCATAATCTGTGAGGGAAGCTCAACGAAGTCGCGGTAAACGCTCGTACCATTCAACGACTCATACTCGCCACGTCCCAACATTCCGTGCAGCGCGTGACCGAACTCGTGAAGGAAAGTAGTGAACTCATCGAAGGTAAGAAGCGAGGGTGTGGTCTCGGTAGGCTTGGTGAAGTTCATTACGAGCGATACCAAGGGGCGAGTCTCCACGCCATCGACAATCTTCGCACCGCGGAACTCGGTCATCCAAGCACCTGAGCTCTTCGACGCACGGGGGAAGAAGTCGAGGTAGAGGACAGCCAAAAGCTCCTTCTTATCGTACACCTCGTAAGCCTTAACATCGGGATGATATACCTGAATATTCTCAGCAGGAGTGAAGGTGATGCCGTAGAGCTTCTCAGCCAGCAGGAATACACCTTTGATTACGTTATCGAGCTGAAGGTAGGGCTTCACCTGCTCATCGTCGATAGCATACTTCTCAGACTTATACTTCTCTGTGTAGTAAGCCCAATCCCAGGGCATTACATCACCCTTGTGACCCTTCGACTGTGCGTACTCGTTAATCATCGAGTAGTCCTTGCGGCCATACTCAAGAGTCGAGGTGCGAAGCTCCGCGAGGAATGAATTTACATTATCGGCGCTCTCGGCCATACGCTCCTCCAGGGTAAAGTCGGCGTGAGTATTGTAGCCCAACAAGTTAGCAATCTTCATACGCAACGTAGTGATATTACGGATGATCTGCGTGTTATCGAACTCACCGCCGAGTGCGCGTGAGTTGTAGGCGCGATAGAGTTTCTCCTTGATATCACGCTGTGACGAATAGGTCATAAAGGGACCATAGCTCGGCGCCTTGAGCGTTACGGTCCAACCCTTCTCACCACGAGCCTTAGCCTCGGCTGCCAAACCCTCCTTAACGAAGTCGGGAAGCTCGGCTACCTGAGCGGGATTAGTGATGTTGATTGCAAAGGCGTTGGTTGCAGCGAGTGCATTCTGACCGAAAATCAGCGTTGCCTCCGAGAGCTCCGATGAGTACTTACGATACTCCTCCTTCTTATCGTCAGCAAGTGCTGCACCTGAACGCGAGAAGCTCTTGTAGGTATCCTCCAGCAACTTCACATCGACATTCGACAAACCGCGACGCGAACCCTCATAGACAGTCTTAACACGCTCGAAGAGCTGGGGATTGAGCGACACGTCATTGCTCAACGCTGTAAGCTTGGGTTGAACACGCAGAGCGATTGCATCCATCTCGTCTGAAGTGTCAGCCTCGCGCAGGTTGTAGAACAGACCCATAATACGATTCAGCAACGCACCCTGACGCTCCATAGCCACGATCGTATTCTTGAACGTAGGCTCGGCAGGGTTATTCACGATGGCATCGATCTCGGCACGCGATACGGCGATGGCCGTCTCGATAGCGGGCTCGTAATGCTCGATCTTTATATCGTTAAAGGGAGGTGTGGCGTGAGGGGTAGTCCACTCGGCCAACAGAGGATTTGAGGTGTCAATCTCGGGAAGGACAGCAACGGGCATTTCGTCGCCCCCGCAGCCTGCCATCAATGCACTGAAAGTCATAATAAATAAAAGTTTTTTCATCGTTACAAATGTTATATGGTTTCTTAATTACTTTCTGTTGGGTTCTCCGCCGCCGCCAACGAATCGGCCTCGGCCTGAAGACGTGCCGCCTCGCGCTCACGACGCGAACGCTCGGCACGCTGACGTGCAGCCTCGCGGGTATCGACACGGGGAATATCCACAATCTGTTCCGGCTCCTCCTCGACAATCTCCTCCGCCACGGCCAATCCGCGAGCAATGAGCATAGCCTGCTTGTCGGGATCGTCACCTCGGAATGCGCGATACATATCCATACCGTCCCTCTCGCCACCACGCGAAAGAATCTCGCGGCGGAAACGCTCGGCCGTAACCTTGTCGAACAGATCGCCACTCTCGACAAATGCCTGGAAGGCATCCTTATCAAGCACCTCGGCCCAGATGTAGAAGTAGTAGCCTGCGGCATAGCCGCCATCGAAGATGTGGCTGAAGATGGGATAGTGATAGCGAGGCTCAATCTGCGGGATAAGGCCGCGCTTCTCGACCAGAGCCTCACGCTCGAAAGCCGCAACGTCGCTAAGGTCGGCACTCTGGCGCGAGTGAATATCCATATCCGAGAGCGCCGCGGCCACCAGCTCGGTAGTGTTGAAGCCCTCGTTAAACTGCTTGCTGCGATTGATGCGCTCGATCAGAATCTCGGGCATAACATCGCCCTTGCGGTAGTGTACGGCGTAGTGCTTGAGCATATCGGGAGCGAAGGCCCAATTCTCCATAATCTGCGAGGGGAGTTCGACAAAGTCGCCCTCGACGCCGCCCAGTCCGCGATACTCGACATCGGCAAAGAGTGAGTGCAGAGCGTGACCGAACTCGTGGAAGAAGGTCTCCACCTCGTCCAGCGTCAGCAACGCCGGAGTGCTACCCGCAGGGCGGGTGAAATTAGCCACGATGCTCACAACGGGCAATACACGCTCGCCATCCTTATACGTCTGATCGACAAAGGTTCCGCACCACGCGCCGCCCTCCTTGCCATCGCGCGGATGGAGATCCAGGTAGAGCGCTCCGAGGGGCTGATCGTTGTTGTCGATCACCTCATAGACCTCACACTCACTGTGATATACGGGGGCCTTCAAGGGGCGTATCGTAATGCCATAAAGTCGATTGCAGAGGAAGAAGATACCACCCTTGACATTCTCAAGCGAGAGGTATTCACGGATATCGCTCTCCTCGATGTTGTAATCCGATATTCTTACCTTCTCGGCATAGTACCACCAATCCCACGCCGCAAACTCTACGTCGCGGCCCTCGTCACGGCGGAACTGACGCTGCATACGTCTGAGTTCATCGTCGGCTCGATCCAACGCGGGAGTCCAGATCTCGTCCAGCAGAGCATACACCGCCTCGGGCGTAGAGGCCATCTCATCAGAGGTAACATAGTGGGCGTAAGAGTCGTAACCTAACAGGCGAGCCTTCTCGTAACGCAGGTTGGCAATCTGTGCGATAATCGCGTTGTTATCCCACTCACCGCCGTCATTGCACAACGCAAGGTATGCCTTGAAGATCTCCTCGCGCAAGGCGCGGTCGCGGGCGTAGGTCAGGAGCGAAGTCATACTCGGACGCTGCAACGTAAAGAGGAACTTATCGTCACCGTAGCCGCGATCCTTAGCCGCCTGACGCGCCACATCGCGCACAATGGCAGGCACACCCGTCAGCTGCTTGGCCTCGGTCAGAAGCTCGTAGGCGTTGGTTGCCGCCAACAGATTTGAGCTGAACTGAACACTGAGGGCCGAGAGCTGCTCGTTGATCTGCTTGAGATTTGCCTTATCATCCTGCGAGAGCAATGCTCCAGAGCGAACGAAATCGTTGTAAACCTTCTCCGTCAGGCGCATCTGCTCCGCATCAAGATTGAGCGCGTGGCGACGATCATACACCGAACGGATCTTCTCGAAGAGGCGGTCGTTCATTGCGATGGCATCGTCGTGAATTGCCAGACGGGGATATATCTCTGCCTCAAGCGCCTGAATCTGCTCATTCGTGTCGGCCGAGGCGATCATACCAAAGACCGAGGCAACACGCGTAAGCAGCTCACCGGAGTTATCGTAAGCAAGGATAACATTCTCGAATGTGGGCTCATCGACATTATCGACAATGGCCGCAATCTCCTCGTTCTGCAACGACATACCACGCTCGAAGGCGGGTCCGTAGTGCTCGGGCACAATGCGATCGAAGGGCGGAGCGCCGTATGGAGTCTCCCACACGGGCTCGAAGAAGGGGTTGTCACCGACCTCTTTACGCTTGCTGCACGAGGCGATAAAGAGAATTATCACCGCAAATGCGAATAAACGTGAAAAGCGTTTCATTACTTAAATTTATATTAATACCTTTGCAAAGGTAATATTTAACACGAAGTTATGCAACTATTTTACGCACCTGATATCACACCGCCCCTCTACACGCTCAGCGACGAGGAGTCAAAACACTGCGTCAGAGTACTGCGTCTGGGCGTGGGCGACAGCCTGCACATCACCGACGGACGGGGAAATATGCACCTCTGCCGTATCGTCGAGGCACACCAGCACCACTGCACCGTCGAGGTGGTTTCGACCCAGAGCGATTATGAACCGCTACCCTACTCGCTGACGATGGCCGTAGCGCCGACGAAGAACATCGACCGCTTCGAGTGGTTCCTCGAAAAGGCCACTGAGGTGGGCGTTAGCCGCATTATTCCCATCGAGAGCGACCACAGCGAGCGCCGCGCCATCAAGCACGAGAGGGAGCTGCGCGTCATCACCTCGGCTGTGAAGCAGTCGCTGAAGGCATATCACCCTATTTTGGAGGATTTGACGCCTCTGCGTGAGATCATCACCCGTCCTTTCGAGGGGCAGAAATTCATTGCTCACTGCGATCCCACGTTTGAAAAGAGGGAGTATCTGCCCACAATTATTAAAAAAAATGAAAATATTTTAATTTTAATCGGCCCCGAAGGTGATTTTTCGCCCGAAGAGATTAATTTTGCGCTCGAAAACGGTTTTGAGTCCATCTCGCTCGGCAATCAGCGTCTTCGTACGGAGACCGCAGCCGTAGCAGCAACCATAATGGTGGCGACAATCAACGGACTTTAATGCTCAATCCTTATCGGCATCTCATAAATCCCGACAAGGAGTAACGGAAGTAGGTTAATTTTTATTTTTTTAACAATGTTTTATCTATATCTGCTCATAGCCCTTGCTCTGCTTGTGGCGGCGATATTCCTTTCGCCCCTGCGAGCCAAGGTGTGGGTTTCGTTTGCAGCAATCGTGGTGGCAGCCCTCGCGGTGGCCGTACCCTCGATTGCGACACTCGCAGGTGGCGATGCCATTCAGGTGGCATCGTCGATTCATTCGGTGGTGGATACGGGAGCGCTTGCTATAGACTCGCTCTCGGCCATATTCCTGCTCATCATCGGTGTAGCGGGCATTGCGACCACGCTCTACTCGCGCGGCTATCTGGCCCACTACCTCGGTAAAAAATCTTCAGCACACATCTCGCTCCACTACACGGCACTCGTGCTACTCGTGGTTTCGATGATGCTCGTTGTAATGGCCGATGGCGGTTTCCTCTTCCTCTTTGCGTGGGAGTTGATGACCATCGCCTCGTTCATCTTGATTCTGTTCGATGCCGAGCGTCCCGAGGTGTTGCGTGCAGCGCTGGCCTATCTGGTGATGATGCACGTCGGATTTATCTTCCTCGTGGCGGGATTTGTCGGTGCCGAGGATGCAACGGGCAGTGCTTCGTTCTCGGCTCTGGGCAGATGCTTCGCCGAGGGTACAAATACGGGAATCTTCATCTTGTTCCTTCTCGGCTTTGGTATGAAGGCGGGACTCTTCCCGATGCACGTCTGGCTGCCTGAGGCTCACCCAGCTGCTCCGTCGCACGTATCGGCCTTAATGTCGGGTGTGATGATCAAGACGGGTGTGTATGGCGTTATTCGCGTCGTGAGCCAGATGACCGTAATGGAGCAGATTCATACGGCGGGCGTTGTGATCCTCACGGCGGGTATCGTAACGGGCCTGTGGGGTGTGATCCTGGCCGCCGTGCAGAACGACGTGAAACGACTCCTGGCATACTCGAGTATCGAGAACGTAGGCGTGATCTTCATCGGCCTGGGCATTGCAACGCTCTCGACGGCTACGGGCCATACGGGGGTGGCGATGCTGGCAATGTGTGGTGCACTGATGCACACGATCAACCACTCTCTCTTTAAGTCGCTGCTATTCTTCGGTGCTGGTAACATCTACTCGCAGATGCACACGACGCTGCTCGATCGCTTCGGTGGCGTAGCCAAATATATGCCCGTGACGGCTATTCTGTTCCTGATGGCTACGGTTGCTATCTGCGCCCTGCCACCGATGAATGGTTTTGTGAGCGAGTTCCTGATATATTTAGGTATGCTGGACAGCGTGCGCGATGGCGTGAATACGCTCTACGCAGCCGGAGGTATCCTGGCTCTGGCACTGATTGGAGGTATTGCTGTTTTGGCCTTTACGAAGCTCTACGGCACGGTCTTCCTCGGCTCGCCACGCGACCACCACGTTGCCGAGTCTGAGGAGGTGGATAGTCTGCGCATTGCCGCTATGGGAATCCCCGCGGCGGGAATGATTATGATTGGTCTTTTCCCGCAATATGCCATCCGCATCGTCGAGCGAACCGTATGTGCGCTTACGGGTGCCGATGCGATCTTCATCGACTACTACGCCGCATCGGCCCTGAGCCGATTGTCGCTGACGGCACTGCTCATACTTATAGTTATTGCGCTGCTCTACGTCATCAAGAGCCGCGCACAAAGCTCACGCACCGTTGAGAAGGGCCCAACGTGGGGCTGCGGCTTCACCTCGCCCAACATCCGTATGCAATATACGGGCGAGTCGTTTGCCGAGGGGTTGGAATCGATTGCTACGACCTTCACGCAGAACACTGTCGAGGGTCGTGCCGTCGGCAAGAGCGAGATATTCCCCTCGACACACAACTACAACGTACGCCACAAGGACAAGATCGACCGTCTGCTGGCCGAGTGGTGGGTTGAGTTGCTGCACATAATCAACAAGCGCATAATGAAGCTGCGAACGGGAAAGATCAACCACTACATCCTCTTCGCGCTGCTCTTCCTGGTTGCGATATTTGTTCTTTCACTCCTTAATTTAATATAGCGTATGGGAATTCTGCTTAATACAATTCTGATGATTGTGGTTGCCATCGCCATCCCGGGAGTAATCAACCGCACACGCGCCCTGCTGGCGGGACGAAAAGGTCTGCCATTTATGCAGCACGTTCGCAACGTCTCTCTGCTGCTGCGCAAGGGTACGGTCTATTCGACCACCACAACGGCGCTGTTCCGCATTGCGCCTGCCGTATATCTCGGAGCGGCCATCGTGGCTATGCTTATGATTCCCGTTGCCGATCTCTACCCCCTGATTTCGTTCGAAGGTGATGTGATCTGCTTCGCCTACACGTTGGCTTTAGCTCGCGTGGCGATAATTCTGGCAGCGATGGATACGGGTTCATCATTCGAGGGTATGGGTGCTGCGAGAGAGGCTCTCTACGGAGCGCTCATCGAGCCTGCGCTGATGATTGGCTTTGCTACGCTGGCAATGTTCTGCGGCTACACGTCGTTTGCCGACATTTTTGAGAGCGAGCAGTCGTTTAACCTGCATCTAACGATCGTGATGATGCTGACGGCATATCTCTTCGTCAAGATCACCTTCGTCGAGTCGGGCCGCGTGCCGGTGGATGATCCGCGCACACACCTCGAGCTGACGATGATTCACGAGGTTATGTGCCTCGATTACAGCGGTATTGATATGGGTATGATCCACATTGCCGGCTGGATCAAGACAGCCTGCTTCTCGATGATTGCAGCCAACGCTATCGTAGCGACCTGCTGCTTCCATTGGTGGGTTGCCGTACCACTGGCAATCCTGCTCACGGGTCTGTCGGTGGGAGTTGTGGAGTCGACGCAGGCACGCAACAAGCTGGTGCGCAACACCACATTCATCGTAACGATTTCGGCCCTTGCAGCGCTGATATTCTTCATCGGTTATCTGTTGCAGTTGGATATTAATATTTAAGGTATGTTACTTTCGCTCATTATATTATACATCATAACACTCATCTACATCTCGATCGTTGAGCGTTTCCGCAACTATGCCTCAATCATCGCCTGTCAGGGCTGGTTGTTGCTGGGTATTGCCCTGCTCAGATTGCATACGCTCGATTGGCTGGAACTCTCGTTCATTATCCTCGAGACGCTGATTTTCAAGGCGCTGATCGTCCCCGCAATCCTTATGCGCGTGATTCGTCAAACACATATCAACCGGGTGAACTCGTCGGGAAAATCGCAGTTTAACTCACTGATGCTCTCGTTCCTGGCTCTGGTGGTGAGTGCCATTACGACCTACTACGTTGCCGACTCGTCGGTGCATATGATCTTCTTCGGCGTAGCGTTGTATGCCCTGCTTAGCGGATTGATTCTGATTGTGATGCGCTCGAGAATCTTCTCGCATATGGTCGGGTTCCTTGTTATCGAGAACGGCGTATTCCTCTTCTCGATGGCTATCGGTGTGGAGATGCCTATGCTGATCAATGCTGCCATTATGCTCGATATTTTGATGTCGGTGCTGATGCTCGGTCTGTTTATGACCAAGGTCGATGACCAGATCCACACCAACGACAGCGATTCATTAACCCACGTTAAGGACTAAAGGCTATGATTTATATATTCTTCGCAATATGGCTGGCAATAAGCGCTGCGAGCTTCTTTGCCAAGAGCCGAAAGGTGGTTCACATCCTCTGCGGCCTCTATATGGCCGTTCACACCCTCTTTGCCGCAACATTGTGGTTTGGTGGAGCATACCTCACTTCGTCGGGCGGATTCTTTACCTTCGATGAGTTGGGAACGCTCTTCTACGCCCTGCTGGCCGTTGTGGCGACGTTCGTTTTGATCCACTCGCAGGAGTACCTGAAGGATGACCGAATCGAGGATTACAGAAAGTATTTCGCCCTGCTGATGTTGCTCATAACCGCCATCACGGGTGTATATTTTGCCGACAACATCGCCGTGACGTGGATTCTGCTCGAGACCACGACGCTATGCGCCGCAGGTATCATCTACCACCGACACTCGGAGGCGACACTCGAGGCGACGTGGAAGTATCTGTTCGTCTGCTCGACGGGTATCGCCATCGCCTACCTCGGAATCCTGCTGCTCTCGGCTGCAGCATCAAACAACTCGCTGAGCTACATCGATATGCAACAGCTTATCGCCAACGGAAATCCGCTCTACCTGAAAGTTGCATTCCTGCTGATCATCACGGGATATAGCTGTAAGATGGAGATCTTCCCCCTCTACACCATCGGTGTCGATGCCAACTTTGCTGCCCCGGCACCCGCCTCGGCCATCATCTCAACGGCGCTGGTGAATGCTGGATTCTTGGCTATCTTCCGCGTCTATCGACTCTTCGCCGAGACGCCCATCTTCGAGTGGGTGCGACACGTCATCCTGCTCGTCGGAGTGCTTAGTCTGGGTGTGGGAGCGTTGTTCCTGCGCCGCACGAATAACTACAAGCGCTTCCTCTCGTACTCAACCGTTGAGAATATGGGTATCGTGGCCATCGGCCTCGGCGTGGGTGGTATCGGCGTATGGGCGGCGTTGTTCCACGTCGTATGCCACACGCTCATCAAGAGCAGTCTGTTCCTGCAGATTGCCGTTGTGCGTCAGATATATAACGGCTATCGTATCAACCGAATCGGCGACTACATCAATATTAACAAAGTGGGTGCTATCGGACTCTTGGTAGGTATGGTTGTGGTGCTGGCCTTCCCCCCTTCGCCGCTCTTTATCTCGGAGCTGATGATCTTCAAGCAGGCCATCGCGGGTGGCAATTGGCTGTTGCTGGCGACAATGGTGTTGCTGCTATGCGTTGTGGTCTATTCGATCTGCTTCCGCGTCATTAAGCTCTGCTACCAGCCCAATCAAGACGAGTTGCACCTCACGAAGATCAATCGCCGACTGTCGCACAGCGCCCTCTCGCTGATCGTGGCGGCAATCGTGCTTGGATTGTGGCAGCCTGAGATGCTGAGAGATTTAATTGATAAAATTGTAACATTCTAAGTTATGATATACTACACTACCGATAACCTTGCCGCCTCGGTGGAGCTGGACAACGTGCCCGATGCGGGATACGCTGCTCTGTACGAGGATCTCAGCGAGCGACTCAAGCAACGACGCTACCACGTCGTACACTACTTCGCCGTGCCCGATGGCGAGGCTCTGCGTTTCTATCTGCTGCTCGCCGACGATGAGGAGCATCGAGTGATGATCTCGTCATTCCGAATGGAGTACTACGACGATGTAGCGCTGCCATCGCTCACGGCACTGCACCCTGCACTGCACCCCTACGAGCGAGAGATTGCGGAGCTGTATAACGTCGAGTTCGATTCGATGCCGTGGTGCAAGCCTCTGCGCTTTTCGTTCGACCGCCGCAACCGCAACTCAAATATCGACAACTACCCCTTCTACACGATCGAGGGCGATTCGTTGCACGAGGTGAACGTAGGCCCGATTCACGCGGGTATCATCGAGCCGGGAGCATTCCGATTTATCTGCAACGGCGAGAATGTGCTGCATCTGGAGATTGCGTTGGGCTACCAGCACCGAGGCGTGGAGCACGAGTTCGCCGCAACGCAGAACCGTCTGCGACAGACCTTGCTTGCGGAGTCCATCGCGGGCGATAGTGCCATAGCGCACTCGACGGCCTACTGCACGACGGTGGAGAAGCTCGGTCTCGGCACAGCGTCGGAAGCACTCTCAACGGAGCGCACCGTAGCGCTGGAGTTGGAGCGTATGGCGATGCACATTGCCGACACGGGAGCGTTGTCGATGGATGTAGGTTATCAGCTCGGACAGGTAGCCTGCGAGGCACTGCGTACGATGACCATCAACACCACACAGGCGTGGTGCGGCAACCGTTTCGGCAAGGGTTTGATACGCCCTGCGGGAACAAATAAACCCCTCACGCAAGAGAAGATACAGATGATTGCAGAGAACGTAAAGGAGATTCGCCGCCGCTATAACGAGGTTGCGGAGGATATTGCCTCGTCGCCCTCGCTGCTCTCGCGTTTTGAGCAGTGCGGCATCGTACCCAAGGCGGAGATGGCTCGCATCGGAGGCGTAGGTATGGCCGCCCGAGCAAGTGGCGTGGGACGCGACGTGCGCCTCTCACACCCCTTCGGAGCATACACCCGCTTGCAACATAAGATGGTCGTCCAGCACGATGGCGATGTGATGGCACGCCTTAAGATGCGCTGCGACGAGGTGTTGCAGTCGGCCGACTACATCATTACTTTGCTCGATGGTTACAAGCCCACGGAGATCAGCCGTCCCGATTACTCATCGCCTCTCAAAGCCCGCTCGCTGGCTTTCTCGCTGGTGGAGGGTTGGCGAGGCGAGATATGCCACGTTGCGCTGACCGACGCCGAGGGCGCAATTACGACCTACAAGATCAAAGACCCCAGCGTACATAACTGGTTGGCGCTGGCGCTGGCTGTGCGTGGCGAGGGAATCTCGGATTTCCCGATTTGCAATAAGAGTTTTAATCTGTCATACTGCGGCCACGACCTTTAGCCGCTAAAAAACAACGATATGATACTACCAAAGATAAAGGTACTACGTAGCCACGGCTGGCAGTATATCCCCGACCTGAATGCAGTCAATCTGACCGAGGAGTTTCGCGGTCGCCCCGTCCTGACACCAAGCGCGGATATGGCCGACGTGGAGGCTGCGGCGAAGATCTGCCCGACGGGGGCGATCTCGGCAAACCCTTTCACGCTCGATCTGGGACGCTGCCTGTTCTGCGGCGAGTGCGCCCTGCGTGCCCCGAAGAATATCCGTTTCACCAACGACTACAAGATTGGTTCTACCTCGCGCGAGGCACTCATCGTAAAGCCCGGCGACGAGGCTGTCGACTTCTGCCACGAAAATGTCCGTGCGGAAATACCAAAACTATTCTCGCGCGCGTTAAAACTTCGTCAGGTATCGGCCGGAGGTGATGCCTCGGTGGAGATGGAGCTCAACGCTACGGGTAACGTGAACTTCGACTTCGGTCGTTATGGAGTGGAGTTCGTGGCTTCGCCACGCCACGCCGACGGTGTGGTCATAACGG
This sequence comes from Alistipes sp., assembly GCA_045650235.1. GTDB lineage: Bacteria > Bacteroidota > Bacteroidia > Bacteroidales > Rikenellaceae > Alistipes. The sequence goes on from JAZRQX010000013.1 coordinate 48,918, forward strand.
GCCCCATTTCGCAGAATATGGCCGAGGCTCTCGACATTTGCTACCACTCGATTCCCGACCCGAAGGTAGTAATTGTATGCGGCTCAGAGGCAATCTCGGGCGGATTGTACGCCGAGAGTCGTGCCGTCAATCGTCAGTTCCTCGACCGCTACAAAGTCGATCTGTGGTTGCCCGGTGCGCCCACCCACCCGATGACATTCATCGATGGAGTGATGAATATGATAAACCTTAAAAAACGATAAAAATCCAACACTATGGAGAGTCTGCAACAGATTATCGACAGCGCCAATGACCTGCTGTGGAGCTATATTATGATTGCCGCGCTACTGCTCTGCGCCGCCTACTTCACCCTGCGCAGCGGCTTTGTGCAGTTCCGTATGATTGGTGAGATGTTCCGCCAATTGGTAAATTCCAACGAACGCCACCGCGACGAAGGTGTCAAGCATATCTCGCCCTTTCAGGCCTTTGTGGTCTCGCTGGCGAGCCGTGTCGGAACGGGTAATCTGGCAGGTGTGGCTACGGCTATCGCTGTAGGTGGCCCTGGAGCTGTCTTCTGGATGTGGATCATTGCGCTGTTAGGTGCTGCCAACGCTTTCGTTGAGAGCACATTGGCGCAGCTCTATAAGCGCCGCTCGGCAGACTCATATATCGGCGGTCCAGCCTACTACATCGAACTCGGCATAAAGTGCCGACCGATGGCTATTCTGTTCAGCGTGCTGACGATCGTAACATTTGGCTTCGCCTTTAACACCGTGCAGAGCAATACGCTGTGCGAGGCTGTGGAGAACGCCTTTGGAATCGACCGGCTCTACATCGGTATTGCGATTACCATATCGACACTGATAATCATCTTCGGCGGAATACAGCGTATCGCCAAGGTCAGCTCGGTAGTTGTGCCTGTGATGGCCGTAGGATATATTCTGCTGGCATTTGTCGTTGTGGCGATGAATATCGGATCGCTACCCGAGGTGCTTAAGACCATCCTCAACAGCGCTTTCGGCGTGGAGCAGATAGTTGGTGGAGGAATGGGAGCTGCCGTAATGCAAGGCATAAAACGCGGTCTGTTCAGCAACGAGGCGGGTATGGGATCGGCCCCCAACGCAGCTGCTACGGCCTCGACCTCGCACCCTGTAAAGCAGGGCCTTATCCAGACCTTGGGTGTATTCTCCGACACGCTGGTGATATGCTCTTGTACGGCATTTATCATCCTTGCAAGTGGCGTAGAGTTAGGTGGCGAGCTGGATGGCGTAAGACTCACGCAGGAGGCGCTGACGAGCCAAATCGGAGTGACGGGACGCATCTTCGTGGCTGTGGCGATATTCTTCTTCGCCTTTAGTTCGATCTTCGGCAACTACTACTACGGCGAGGCCAACGTGCGCTTCATCACTTCGTCGCGTAGCGTGCTCAATATCTATCGTATCATCGTGGGTGCAATGGTTATGAGTGGTGCTATGATGAGTCTAAAGATGGTGTGGAGCCTGGCCGATTTGACGATGGGCCTTATGACGCTCTGCAACATCGTAGCGCTGGTGTTGCTTGGTCGACAGGCGTTGCTGCTGCTGGATGATTACCGCCGACAGAAGCGCGAAGGCAAAGATCCCGTATTCGACAAACGAGCCGTGAAGGAGTTTGCCGATAACGACAATATCGAGTGCTGGTAAAGATAAAGGGCTGTCCTTAATCGGGCAGCCCTTCTTCTACTCCTTATATAAAAGATATTTTCTTCGTAGAACCTTAAACTGTTCCACATCCTCCTGCCAGCGTGCGCGAATCTCATCGGCCGAGTGGCCTGCAATAATCATCTCCTTGATGTAATCCACACCCGTCAATAGCAGGAACGCCCGCGTAAAGAACTTCTCACCGAGGCCAAGATTACGATAGGCATCAATCACATACTCAAGATTAAAACCAGCTGCAATCACAGCCTCTTCATCTATGCCGCGCAAATCAACGCCATAACACTTCTGATCCTTCAGTGGTGGATTCTTCGCACCAGCCACACTGCGAGGGGTAAATTCGAAATCAGAGCCTTTGTACGACGGATGACCATAAATCTCGAACGGTGCCTCCGTACCGCGTCCCAACGAGCAGACCGTACCCTCGAACAGGCAGGTCGAAGGATAGAGATAAATCGAGTGCTGCGTGGGCAGATTTGGCGACGGAGCAATGGGTATCTGATAGCGGCTCTGGTGAGTATATCCATCGCACGCAACCACCTCAACGTCGCACTTTTCCGACCAACCCTCGCCCTGCGCCATCAGCGCAATCTCGCCCATCGTAAGACCGTGAACAACGGGGATCGGCAATGCTCCCACACCCGACTTATGCTTCATATCCAGAATCGGTCCATCGACATACATTCCGTTAGGATTGGGACGGTCCAATACGATAACCTTGCGCGAAAAGTCGGCACAGGCATCAATCATACGAATCATCGAGATGTAGTAGGTGTAGAATCTTAGGCCCACATCCTGCATATCGATGAGCAGCACATCGAACATACCCATCTTCTCATCCGAGGGGCGTTGCATATCGCCATCGTAGAGCGACCAGATGGGGATGCCCGTACGCTCATCGACCGAACTTTTGACGTGTTCGCCCGCATCGGCGCCACCACGAAAACCGTGCTCGGGAGAGAATATTCCAATTAAGTTTACCCTCTCTCTAACCAGCATATCCACCAAATGCTCCTCGCCCACCATCGCAGTGTGGTTGGCCAAAACGGCTACGCGCTTGCCCTCTAACTTTGGCAGGTACTCCGCCGTACGCTCCGCACCTACAACAATCCGTGTGGACTCAGCTGTCGCCTCGCACGAAAGGCAGATGAGAGAAAAAAGTATTAAAAGAATGTGTTTCACTATTTGATTTTTTTGATGCCAAAAGCCTCATACTATACACTTTCGGCTCCGCCAGTTTGCATTAGATACTCTTTGATAAATCCATCCAGATCGCCATCCATCACAGCCTCAACGGCCGAGGTCTGATAGCCCGTGCGATGATCCTTCACGCGACGGTCGTCGAAGACATAGGAGCGAATCTGCGAACCCCACTCGATACGTTTCTTGGTAGCCTCCAAAGCCTGCTGCGTTGCCATACGTTTCTCCAGCTCTCGCTGATAGAGCTTCGAGCGCAGGATGCGCATAGCGTTGTTGCGGTTGTCAAGCTGCGAGCGCGTCTCGCTATTCTCGATAAGAAACTCCACCGCCTCACCCGTATCGGGGTCCTTGCCGTGGTAGCGCAGGCGAACAGCCGTCTCAACCTTATTCACATTCTGGCCTCCCGCACCACTCGAGCGGAAGGTGTCCCACTCATAATCCGACGGGTTGATCACAATCTCGATCGAATCATCGACGGCCGGCGTAACAAATACCGAGGCAAACGTGGTCTGGCGTTTGTTGTTGGCATTGAAGGGCGAAAGACGCACCATACGATGCACACCATTCTCGCTCTTGAGGTAGCCGTAGGCGTAGTCGCCGTCGATCTGCAGCGTGCAGGATTTCACGCCCACCTCGTCGCCCGCCTGGTAATCCATCATACGGTACTTATAGCCGTGAGCATCGCACCATCGGGTGTACATACGCAGCAACATCGAGGCCCAATCGAGTGCCTCCGTGCCGCCAGCGCCGGCGTTGATATCCATAATGGCGCTCATCTTATCCTCCTCCGAGCGAAGCATATTGCGCAATTCGAGAGCCTCGATAAGCTCCATCGTATGGGCATACTGCTCCTCCATCTCGGCCTCGGTCGAGAGCTCGGCAGCCACGAATTCGGGCATCAGTTGCAACTCTTCAACAGCCTTGCACACAGCATCATAATCCTCAACCCACGACTTGATGGATGCCACCTTGCGCAGTTGCTTCTGAGCCACATCGGCATCGCTCCAAAAATCAGGGTCCTGGGTCTTCTCCTCTTCGTTTTGCAGGTCTATACGTCGCTGAGCGATGTCAAAGACACCTCCCCAACGAATCCTGTCGTCTTATAGCCTCTTTAATTTGGTCGTCTGTTATCATTTGGATATTCTGTATTATTTAACGTATGTTCGCTCTCGCTGGCATACCTTGCGGCCCGTGGCCGCATCTGCAATTTCTGACCCACCCCCTAAATCCCCCGCCTCAGGCAGGGGACTTTGGTCGCTACGCTCCTCAGGTACAGGGCCAAAACTCTTTAGAAGTTATTATTTTTCTTCTTTATCCTTGTTCTTATTTTTATAATGGCCCCCATACGCCGCACCAAGTGCAACTCCGATACAAAGGCCAATCGGGATGTTATCCATAGCAATGCCCACCATCAAGCCAAGCGCCAATCCAATAGACAAATATTGACCTTGCTTAATGGGTTTCTTCTCCTCTGCCATAATCTCTCTCTCTTAAAATTCTTACTCCCTTAAAACTTCTTATGATTGAGCTATTTTGAGGCTGGTCGCAGATTGAGGGTGCGGAGCATACCTAAAGCGTATGTGAGCAACCCGAAATCAAGCCAGACGCCAAAAGAGCCAATCAGAAGGAGTTTTATTCGATCTCCCAATCAACGCCGTCTTTGCGATCCTTAACGCGGATACCGATGGCGGTGAGCTCGTTGCGAATCTTGTCCGAGGTAGCCCAATCCTTATTGGCCTTGGCGTCCTGACGCACGGCAAGAATCATATCGACAACCTTTGCGAGCATATCGCCACCACCTGCGGCACTCTCCTGCTTCTCGTTACGCAGGCCGAGAATATCAAATACGTAGAGGTTGTAGATGCGACGCAGCTCCTGCAGATCGGCCTCCGAGATAGCAGCCTGACCCTCAGCAATCTGGTTGATGAAGCGAACATAGTCAAACAGAGCCGAGATAACCATCGGCGAGTTCAAGTCGTCGTTCATCGCCTCGGCACAACGCTTCTCAAGCTCGGCCACAGCAATACCCTCCGACGTAGTGGCAGAAGCCTTCAGCTTACCCAGCGTCTCCACGCCCTTCATCAGGCGATCAAAGCCCTTCTCGGCGGCCTGCAGAGCGGCATTCGAGAAGTCGAGCGTCGAGCGGTAGTGAGCCTGAAGAATAAAGAATCGGATGGTCATCGGCGAGTACGCCTGCTCCAGCTTGGGATGTGTGCCGTTGAAGAGCTCCTCCATAGTGATGAAGTTGCCGTACGACTTACCCATCTTCTGGCCATCGATAGTAATCATATTGTTGTGTACCCAATAGCGTGCCGAATCCTTACCCAATGCTGCTGTAGCCTGCGCAATCTCGCACTCGTGGTGGGGGAACATCAAATCCATACCGCCACCGTGGATATCGAACTGCTCGCCAAGATACTTGCACGACATAGCCGAACACTCCATATGCCATCCGGGGAAGCCATCTGACCAAGGCGAGGGCCAACGCATAATATGCTCGGGCGAAGCCTTCTTCCACAGCGCGAAGTCGAACGAGTTGCGCTTATCGCTCTGACCATCCAGATCGCGCGTGTTGGCCACGATATCCTCCAGGTTGCGGCCCGAGAGCTTGCCGTAATGATAATCCTTGTTGTACTTCTCAACGTCGAAATAGACCGAGCCGTTTGACTCGTAGGCATAACCAGCCTCGAAGATGCGCTTCACGAAATCAATCTGCTCGATGATATGGCCCGATGCGTGGGGCTCAATCGAGGGAGTCTGCACGTTAAGCTGCTCCATAGCACGGTGGTAGCGCTCGGTATAGTAGTGCGCCACCTCCATAGGCTCCAGCTGCTCCAGGCGTGCCTTCTTTGCAATCTTATCCTCACCCTCGTCGGCATCGTGTTCCAAATGGCCCACGTCCGTGATGTTGCGGACGTAGCGCACCTTGTAGCCCAAAGCCTTCAGGTAGCGGAACATCAAATCGAAGGTAATAGATGGGCGTGCGTGACCCAAGTGGGGATCGCCATAAACGGTAGGACCGCAGACGTACATTCCAACGCGACCTTCATTGAGGGGCTCAAAGGCCTCCTTGCGGCGAGTGAGCGTATTGTATAAAAAGAGTTTAGAATCCATAGTTATAATATTTTCTACAAAATTAGGTAATTTTCGGCGAAAAGCGAAACACCACAACGAAAATTACCCTATTACGCCCAAATTATACCTTCCGAGGAAATATCTTTAGATATTTGGCGTTAATTTATTAACTTTGCCCGATAGAATCACTTTTGGCAAAAATAAAAACAGATAAGATATGAGAAACTTTTTACGCCTTGCCTGCGTGGTGATGGCAACCCTTATGTGCACCACATCGCTCTGGGCACAGACCTCAACGCTTCGATTCAACAACGAGAAGAAGTTTAAGATCGTACAATTCACCGACATACATTGGATCTACGGCAACCCCGACTCGGACATCGCGGGCGAGCGTATGCGAGAGGTGCTGGATGCCGAGCGTCCCGACCTGGTGGTATTTACGGGAGATGTGATCTTCGCAAAGCCTGCCGCCAAGGCGTTGGACAAGGCTCTGGAGCCCGTTGTTGAGCGTGGTATTCCTTTTGCTGTGACGTGGGGAAATCACGACGATGAGCAGGATATGACGCGTGCCGAGCTGTCGGGCTACATCTCGAAGAAGCGTGGCAACCTGACCTCTACGACCGAAGGAATCTCAGGCCAGACCAACTATACGCTCTCGATCAAATCCTCAAAGAGCGACAAGGATGCAGCCGTTATCTACATCTTCGACAGCAACTCATACTCGCCCATCGAGCGTGTGAAGGGCTACGACTGGATCAAGCACGATCAGGTGCAATGGTACATCAACCGCAGCCGCTCATTCACCGCAGCCAATGGCGGCAAGCCGCTGACAGCGTTGGCATTCTTCCACATTCCACTGCCCGAGTACCGCGAGGCTACGCAGAACCAGAACATCTATATGGTCGGCACTCGCAAGGAGATGGCCTGCGCCCCCGAGGTAAATACTGGCTTGGCTACGGCGATGCTCGAGGCGGGCGACGTGAAGGGCGTATTCGTTGGCCACGACCACGTCAATGACTATGTGGTGGATTGGAACGGCATTCTGCTCGGTTACGGTCGCTACACGGGTGGCGCAACGGTCTATCACGACATCCCGGGCGGCAATGGCGCACGAGTGATTGAGCTGACGGAGGGATCGGACGCTATCCACACCTGGATCCGCATCGCAGAAGGCAAGGTCATCAACGAGGTACACTTTCCCGTCGATGCCGAGTAAGCGATTTGACGAGTAAAAATTATTGATTACCTTTGCGAATTATTTCTAATTGACACCATTATGAATTTCAAACGCTGGGATAGAATTGTAGGCTGGTCGGTATTTGCCGTCGCAGCCCTTACATATCTACTGACGATGGAGCCCTCGTCGAGCCTGTGGGACTGCGCCGAGTTTATCGCTACATCGTACAAACTGGAGGTAGGACACCCGCCCGGAGCACCGCTCTTTATGTTGCTGGCGCGTCTGGCGACGATGCTCGCACCCTCGACACACTACGTTCCGCATATGGTCAATGCGATGAACTGCATATGCAGTGCATTCTGCATCCTCTTCCTATTCTGGACAATCACGCACCTTGCACGCCGTATGCTCACTCGCGATGGCGAGTTCAGCGAGTCGGGTAAGTTAGCCGCGCTGGCTGCTGGTGCGGTGGGAGCTTTGGCCTACACCTTCACCGATACGTTTTGGTTCTCAGCTGTCGAGGGCGAGGTGTATGCCCAGTCGTCAATGTTTACGGCGCTGGTGGTGTGGCTAATGCTCAAGTGGGAGGAGCAGGCCGATGAGCCGCACTCGTCGCGCTGGATTGTGCTGATTGCCTACCTGATGGGACTCTCGATAGGTATCCACATCCTGAACCTACTCACCATCCCCGCACTGGTGTTCATCTACTACTTCCGTCGTTACAAGCAGATTACTTTGAAAGGCGTGGGCTACGCAACTCTTGCGTCGCTGCTTATCCTCGGCTTTATCAACGGCATAATCATCCCCTACACCGTGTATATCGGTGCGATGGTCGATCTCTTCTTTGTGAATACGCTGGGTCTGCCCGTTAATTCGGGTATTGTGGTATTTGCTCTGGCGCTGTTTGCCGCACTCTTCTACGGTATCTTCCGCACTCATCGTGCCGGCAAGCGAGGCTGGAATCTGCTGCTGCTCTCGACAACGATGATTCTCATCGGTTTCTCGTCGTACGCCACGGTCACCATCCGCGCATCGGTAAATCCCCCGATGAACAGCAACAACCCAAACAACCCTCACGCGCTGCTGTCGGTTCTGAACCGCGACCAATATGGCAACCGTCCTTTGCTCTACGGCCCCTACTACTCGACACCCGTTGACGACGTAGTGGAGGAGACTCAATACTTCTACAACAGCGAAACCAAGCGTTACGAGTCGGCTACGGTGCTTACCGACTACACCTACCCCTCGGAGTTTCTGCATCTGTTCCCCCGCCTGTGGAACCACACCAAGGGCGAGGCGGCATACAAGCCGTGGGCGGCCTACCGCACCAAGATGGATGTTCTGCGAGACGAGGCGGGTGAGCCTCTGCTCGACGAGCAGGGACGCGTGATGCGTGGCGAGGTGCTGGATTTTGGTCGCACGGTGTATGATTCGGTGACGGGAGAGAACTTCGTGGAGCCTACGTTCGGCGAGAATCTCTACTACTTCTTCACCTACCAGCTCAACTATATGTACTGGCGCTACTTCCTCTGGAACTTCGTAGGTCGTCAGGACGATATACAGGCCGACGAGAACACCATTGCCCACGGTAATTGGCTCTCGGGTATAAAGTGGCTTGACGAGCTCTACCTCGGCCCGCAGAGTGGTCTTCCGCGCGAGATGGCCGAGAACCCTGCTCGCAACACCTACTTCTTCCTGCCCTTCCTATTGGGATTACTGGGACTTATCTACCAGCTCAACCGCGACCAGCGCAACTTTACCGTTGTGATGTGGCTATTCATTATGATGGGCGTGGCTCTGGTGGTCTATTTCAACACCAGCCCCGGCGAGCCCCGTGAGCGCGACTACGTCTATGCGGGTTCGTTCTACGCCTTCTCTATCTGGATTGGACTCGGAGTGTTGGCCCTATACGATATGTTCGCTGTGGCGCTGGGCAAGAATCGCCTGCGTGCGGCGGCTGTGGCGGCTACGGTGATGAGCCTCAGCGTGCCTGCGGTTTTAGCTACTCAGAACTGGGACGACCACGACCGTTCGGGCCGTGAGATGGCACGCGACATCGGCTGGAACTACCTGCAATCACTGCCCGAGAATGCCATCGTGATCAACTATGGCGACAACGACACCTTCCCGCTGTGGTTCAATCAGGAGGTCGATGGCGTGCGTACCGACGTTAGGATTATGAACTCGAGCTACCTGGGTGGCGAGTGGTACATCGACGAGATGAAGACCGCGGCCAACGACGCTGCACCCGTTCCCTTCTCGCTGCCAAGCAGCAAATACACCTTCGTCAACGACGCTCTGCCCGTGCGTGAGAGAGTTGATCGCGTGGTAGATATCAAGGAGTTGATAGATTTCATCGCACGCGAGGATGAGGCTACGAAGCTACCGCTGGTGGATGGTACGCTGATCGACTACATCCCTGCACGTCGCATCGCAATACCCGTCAATAAGGAGAATGCCATCCGTTCGGGAATCGTCAAGGAGGAGGACCGCGACCTGATGGTCGATACTGTATATATCAACATCTCGGAGCGCAAGCAGCGCATAGACAAGAGCGAGATGATGATGCTCGACCTATTGGCCAACTTCGACTGGAATCGCCCCATCTGCTTCACGCAGGTATATATCCTTCAGGACTTTGGCCTACTCGACTACCTGCAGTTTGATGGCTACTCATACCGTCTAGTGCCCATCCTTACGCCCTATCGCTCGGCGTGGGACATTGGTCGCATCGACACCGACGTAGTCTATCCGCTGATGAAGGACACCTTCCGCTACGGCAACCTGGCCGACGAGGATGTTCTGGTGGATCACTTCACGCAATATAATATAGGTGCATCACGCGCCCGCGAGGGTTTTGCACGTCTGGCCAAGCAGCTGGCCCGCGAGGGTGAGCGCGAGAAGGCGTTGGAGATGCTGGATAAGGGTTTGGAGGTGCTACCCACGTCGAAGCTCCGTTACTCGGACTCGAACACCTACCCCTTCATCGAGGGTTACTACTCGATCGAGGAGTGGGAGAAGGGCGACAAGCTTCTGAACGACTACCTCGACACGCTCATCGAGTACATCGAGTACTACCTGCAGTTTGACAATATGCAGGCGGCATTGGTAAGCTCGATTATCGAGGAGAAGATGGATAGTCTGATGGAGCTGTACTACTTGGCGGCGTATGCTCAACGCGATGATATTCTGTCGTTTATGAATGACTACCTGCGTACGTTCGGCTATACGGACGACGAGCTGATTATGCCCGGCACAGCGCCATCGGAGATGTTAGACATCCCTGCGGTAGATTTCTAAAGAAAAAAGGTGTCCTTCAGGGACACCTTTTTTTAATGCAAAATTCAGTCGTAACGGCTATTTCTCAACTGCCTGCTATTCCCTATATCGAACGTGGTGGACGGCTCAGCCGGCTATTCTCCTATTGACGTTGTGGGCGACTCAGCCTCATTTTGAATTTTTATTTCTTGCGCTTGGTAGTTTTCTTTTTGGTCGTAGTACGGATGGTACCACCCGTGATTTTGCGGGCCATCTGCGTGGCAAGAGTCTTGGCGAAGTAGGTTACTGCCGTGCCGAGTACCGTCGCCAGAACACTCTTCTTCGTGCTCGACGAACGACTACCCTTGGTCTCGGCCTTAGCCGCACGCTCGCGCTCCTCTGCCTCAGCCTCTGCAGCCTTTGCCTTGGCGGCCTCAGCAGCCTCAGCCTCGCGCTGCTTAACAATCTTCTCGAATGCCGACTCACGATCCACAGCCTCATCATACTTACCCGCCAGACGCGATGAGGATATCAATTCCGCACGCTGTTCATCGGTGATAGCGCCAATCTGACTCATCGGAAAGAGAATCTTCGCACGCTCCACCATCGAGGGTGCACCCTTCTCATCGAGCAGCGATACCAACGCCTCACCCGTACCCAGCTCCAGAATCTCGCGCTCGGTCGAGAATGCAGGATTGGGACGGAAAGTCTCAGCGGCAGCCTTCACAGCAGCCTGATCCTTAGGCGTAAATGCACGCAGCGCGTGCTGCACACGATTACCACACTGTCCCAAGATAGCCTCGGGAAGGTCTGATGGCGACTGCGTGATGAAGTAGATACCAACACCCTTCGAACGAATGAGTCGCACGATCTGCTCAATCTTATCCCTCAGCGCACGCGAGGTATCCTTAAAGAGCATATGAGCCTCGTCGAAGAAGAAGACCATACGCGGCAACTCGACCTCACCCACCTCGGGCATCTTCTCATATATCGACGTGAGCAGCCACATCAAAAACGTAGAGTAGAGCTTGGGCCTGAGCATCAGCTCATCAGCCGCCAGGACGCTCATCACACCACGTCCTCCCTCGGTCTGCATCAGGTCGTAGATGTCGAAGGCTGGCTCGCCGAAAAACTCCTCACCACCCTCATCGGCAAGCGTTAAGAGCGAACGCTGTATGGCGCCAATGGTGGCCGACGAGACATTGCCGTAGGTTGTCGAGTAGCGATCCGCGTTCTTGGCCACATAATCGAGCATAAGGCGCAGATCCTTCATATCGACCAGGGGCAACTGCTCATCCTCCGCGATGCGGAACGTGAGCGCAAGTACGCCCGACTGCGTGTCGTTCAAATCAAGCAGGCGCGAGAGCAACATCGAACCCATCATCTGCACCGTCGTGCGCATCGGGTGGCCCTTGCGACCATAGACGTCGAACAGACGCACGGGGCAGCCCTTAAACTGCAACGACGAGGGGTCGATACCGAACTCCGCGCAGCGCTTCTCGATGAAGCCGCTCAAACGTCCCGTCTGCGAGATACCCGACAGGTCGCCTTTCATATCGGCCATAAAGCAGGGCACGCCCGCCTGAGAGAAGGTCTCAGCCAACACCTGCAACGTGACGGTCTTACCCGTACCCGTAGCACCCGCTATCAGTCCGTGGCGCGAGGCCATCTTTCCAATAAGGTGCAGCGGACCCGACGAGCAGTGGGCAACATATAGCTGGTTATCTCGATACATAGCGCGGGATTATTTGCAAGCAATCTTCGCCACACGAGCCTCGTGACGACCACCCTCGAAGGGGGTTACAAGGAACTTCTCGACGATGGCCATAGCCTCGTCGTTAGAGATGAAACGTGCGGGCAGAACCACCACGTTGGCGTTGTTATGCTGGCGGATAAGTTCAGCCACAGTGTCGTTCCAGCACAATCCTGCGCGGATGCCCTGATGCTTGTTCAGCGTCATTGCCATACCCTCGCCAGAGCCGCAGAGGCCCACACCGCGATCCATTTCGCCCGCCTCGATAGCCGCCGCCAGAGCGTGGCCAAAGTCGGGATAGTCGATGCTCTCCTCCGAGTGGGTACCGAAATCGACAACATCGAAACCCTTCGACGAGAGGTAACCTACCAAAAACTCCTTCATTTCGTAGCCCGCGTGGTCGCAGGCGATACCTATTTTCTCCATCTTTATATAGTTTTATAATTTATTCCTGCTTTGCTGCACGCTTGCGATCTACCTCCGAGAGCAGAATCTTCCTCAAGCGCATCGAGTGGGGCGTAACCTCAACATACTCGTCGGCCTTGATGTACTCCAGCGCCTCCTCCAGTGAGAATACCTTGGGCGGCACGATTACTGCCTTATCATCGGCTCCCGAGGCACGCATATTGGTAAGCTGCTTGGCCTTGGTGACGTTGATTGTAATGTCGCCCTGGCGGGTACTCTCGCCCACCACCTGGCCACAATAGACCTCATCCATCGGGGCGATGAAGAAACGGCCACGATCCTGCAGTTTGTCAATCGAGTAGGCGTAGGCCGTACCCGTCTCCGAGGCGATGAGCGAACCATTAGTACGCATCTCGATATCACCCATCCACGGCTCGAAACCGCGCAGACGGTGCGTCATAATAGCCTCGCCCGCCGTAGCGGTGAGCATATTCGAACGCAAGCCAATGATACCGCGTGAGGGCACCTCGAACTCCAGTCGTGTGCGCTCGCCGTCCGACTCCATATTCGTAAGCATACCCTTGCGTTTGGTCACCATCTCGATCACCGTGCCGGCGCACTCGTCGGGGCAATCGACGGTCATCTCCTCCACAGGCTCGCACTTTACGCCATCAATCTCCTTGATGATAACCTTGGGCTGACCCACCTGCAACTCATAACCCTCGCGGCGCATCGTCTCCACCAGCACCGAGAGGTGCAACACGCCACGTCCATAGACGATGAACGAGTCGGCATTCTGTCCCGGCTCAACACGCAACGCGAGGTTGCGCTCCAGCTCGCGGTCCAGACGCTCCTTCAGGTGGCGTGAGGTCACGAACTTTCCATCGCGGCCAAAGAAGGGTGAGTTATTGATCGTGAAGAGCATCGACATCGTCGGCTCGTCGATAGCAATCGGCGGCAGAGGTTCGGGGTTCTCGTAGTCGCAAATCGTGTCGCCAATCTCAAAACCCTCGATACCCACAATGGCGCAAATCTCGCCGCACTCCACTCGCTCGACCTTCGACTTTCCCAGGCCGTCGAACACCATCAGCTCCTTGATGCGAGTCTTGATGAGCGTCTCGCCATCACGCTTTGCCAGTGTCACGTTCTGTCCCGTACGCAGTTCGCCACGCGTGAGTTTACCCACAGCGATACGTCCGACGTAGGGCGAATACTCGAGCGAGGTGATAAGCATCTGGGGCGTACCCTCCACCACCTCGGGCGCAGGAATCTCGTCGATGATGGCGTCCAGCAGGGGTGCAATCGAATCGGTAGGCTCGTTCCACAGGTGCGACATCCAGCCCTGCTTGGCCGAGCCGTAGATGGTCTTGTAGTCGAGCTGCTCCTCCGTGGCGCCGAGCGAGAACATCAGGTCGAAGACCTGCTCATTCACCACCTCAGGGCGGCAGTTAGGTTTATCCACCTTATTTACCACCACGATGGGTTTCTTACCCAGCGAGAGTGCCTTTTGCAGCACGAAGCGAGTCTGCGGCATAGTGCCCTCGAAGGCATCCACGAGCAGCAACACGCCATCGCACATATTGAGCACGCGCTCCACCTCGCCACCGAAGTCGGCGTGGCCCGGGGTGTCTATAATATTGATTTTATAGTCCTTATATTGTACAGAGACGTTCTTCGACAGGATCGTGATACCGCGCTCGCGCTCCAGGTCGTTGTTATCCATAATGAGGTCTCCCGTGTTGTTGTCGCCACGCAACAGGTGTCCGGCAACGATCATCTTATCGACCAGCGTCGTCTTTCCGTGATCGACGTGGGCGATGATAGCAATGTTGCGAAGTTTTTGCATAGTAATTGAAATTAACCCTGCAAAGTTAATAAATTTCGTTAAAATGTGCTATTTTTGCTCTACTATTCAAGGTGCGAGAGATATGAATTATGAGATTAACATCAAGGATCGCAGCCGCGTAGTGGTTGGCGATGTGGGAGTTGAGCTGGAGCGCCTGCTCCCGCCGAGGCGTATTGTGGTGGTGTCGGATGCCAACATCGACCGCTACTACCCCTCTCTGATCGGCCGCTACGACCACATCCTCATCGGTCAGGGCGAGACCAACAAGACGCTGCTGACGCTCGATTTGATCTATCGCCGCCTGATCGAACTTAAAGTCGATCGATCTACCTTCATCCTTGCCATCGGCGGAGGCATCGTAACCGACGTTGCGGGCTTTGCCGCCTCGACCTATATGCGAGGTTTGGAGTTTGGATTTATCTCTACGACGCTGCTTGGGCAGGTCGATGCCAGCGTGGGCGGCAAGAATGGCGTGAATGTGGATGGGTATAAGAATATGGTGGGCACGTTCACCCAGCCACGCTTTGTCATCTGCGATGTCGATATGCTCCGCACCCTGCCCCAGAGGGAGTTTCGCACGGGACTTGCGGAGGTTATCAAGTCGGCTGTGATTGCCGACAGCGAGCTGTTTGAGCGCCTCGAGGGGGCCGATTTTGACACTCTAAAGGAGGATAAGAGCCTACTACAGCAGATAGTCTATCGTGCCATCAGCGTCAAGGCCTACATCGTTGAGCGCGACGAGCGCGAGACGGGCGACAGGCGCAAACTCAACCTCGGACACACCTTGGCTCACGCCATCGAGAAATCATCATCAAAGATGAATCACGGCGAGGCTGTAGCCGTCGGTCTTAAGCTCATCACCGAGGCTGCCGCACGTTGCGGAAAGCTCTCGGCAGGCGATGGTGAGCGTATCGTAGGGTTGTTGCAACGTGCAGGATTTGCGCTTGAGCCACCCGTTGAGATGCGCACTCTGCTCAAGGCCGTAAGCAAAGACAAAAAGAGCGAAGGCGACGACATCTACATCGTCTGGCCCACCTCAATAGGTCGCTGCGAAGTGGAGAAGATGCCTCTCGAGGAGTTCCGGGCGATGTTTTAGAAGATAAGAAAAAAGGTTGTCCTGCGGGGCAACCTCTTCTTTTAATGCAAAATTCAAAATTACGTCATTCCACATTTTCACATCATATTGCCTGACTGATACTTCGTTAGCATCTATGTGAATTTGAATTTTGCATTGCATCATCTGCCGCCCACAACCTTCCGATGCGAGGATAGCAGGCGGTTACAAAACAGACCTTAGGTCTGCTAAAACGAAAACTTCACACCCAGCAACCCCTGCGGCGAGTCGGTGTAGTAACATAGCCACTCATAGATGTTGCTACCCGCAAGGTTGCGGCCCTCGGCATAAACTCCCCAACGATCGTTGATACGCCACTCCACCTCGGCACCGAGCAAGAACGTACCATCGGTTTGCACCTTGTGCAGCACGGGTGACTCACCCTCAACGTCCGTGAGCGTCATCCAATTTATCGCACCGCGATAGCCGACATTCACGCCCGCCTTTACCTTGCGGCCCGTATATCGCAACGCCAGCTCCGCCTCGAACGAGGGACGCGAGCTGTAATAATCGTCGTAGTTCTCCCACGCATAAGCCCCTGCCGTCAGCTCGGCCTCAAACCAGCCGATGGGACGCAGTTTGGCACTTAGGTCGATATGCAACGAGTGCTGATAAGCCTCGGCTAAGTAGTACTCCGCACCGTAGTTGTACCAGTAGGCGTGATCCTCGGCAAGCGACAACTCGGCCGAGAGGTTGTAGGAAAAGATACCTCCCAACACTCCGCCAAAGCCCACACGTCCGTTATACACCGACTCATTGGCCAGCTTGGGCAACGCCTCAGCCACAACGCCCGATGCACGCAGGAAGGGATTACGGTAGATGAGAGTAGCAAAGTCGTTGTGCTTCAGACCTCCATCCACCTCGACATAGGGGACAAATCTCGTTGTGGGACGCTTCCACGTCATACGCAGATAGGGGAAAATATGGTGTGGCGACGAGGTCGACAACTTCACATCGTCGTAGTAGTAATCGGCACCCACGAGGAACTCAAAACGCTCGCTGCTCAGGCCATAGCGCGCCCCCGCCATAAAGGTGTTGTTACGGTAATTCTTCAGCGCCTTGTATCCAAAGTCGCCATCGTACTCGGCGTGCAGACGCAGCAGGTGTCGTCCGCCCACCATCTTGCCAAGTGCCACTCGTGCCGAGAGGTCCGACTGGTTGAAGTCGCTCACATTCACACCATCGAGGAAATAGCCTCCCCCGACCTCAAGGTTAAAGTTCCAGCGGCTCAGATCGACAAAATCGTCGCCAAAGCGCAGTCGAGCGTCCACCCTGCCAAAGCGGATGGCTGCGCCCGTTGTGGGATAGCGGTGGCGAATCTGCTGGTCGGCACCCAAATCGAGCTCCAACGTATGACGTCCCACGAACAGACCTGCACGGCCACCCACGCGGTTGCTCATCTCAGTCGTTTTGTCGGTAACCTTCTCACCCGCCATATTGATGCGGTTGCGGTAGTCGCCCCAATGGTTAATGTAGGCCATAGCGTAGCCACGATCCTTATTGAAAGCCGACACATATACATCAGCCTCGCTGGCCAGCGGCGCACCCGAGGCCAGACGCACATACAGAGGTCGGGCACGGTAGTAGTCCCAGTAGGTTATTGTCGCAGGCTTGAAGTTCTCGGTCAAGAGCGAAGTCTGGAACGTGCGTGGCTCGATCGAATAATCTATGTCGGGGCGCATCTTCACCGTATCGGTCATATCGGGCACGATGGCCATCTTCTGTGCCGTGCTCACGCTAGGGGTGTAATCCTTCGACACCTCGACCTGCTTCGACACCTGCGCCACGGCACTCAGGGGCAGGACCACAGCCGCCAGCAATATATAAAGTACTCTTCTCATCATTACTCCATTTTAGCAATTTTAGCCTTGGCCTCATCGACGATACCATCGTCGGCGGGCGAGTAGCCATCAACAACACTCTGATAGGTGGCACGAGCCTGGAACGCATCCTCACGCGCCATATAGATATCGCCCAGCAGGATGAAGGCCTTGGCCAGCCAATAGTTCTGCGGGGTGTTGCTATCCGAGAACTCATAGACCATATTCTCGGCTCGGTCGTAGTTCTTGGCCTCGAACTCGGCCTTTATCAGGCGGTAACGCGCCTCAGCACCCTCTGCCGAGCGAGTCTCCGCCGCGAGCGTCTTGTAGATCGCCATCGCCGCACCCGCGTCGCCCCTACGATCCAGCACCGAGGCCTTTGCATAGCGGGCCTTGCGACGTGCCACGTCGCTCACTGCGCTCATACGCTCCACCTCATCGGCCATCGCAACCATCTTCTCATCGTCGGCCACCTTCAAAGTCGAGGCTACATATCCCGTAGCAGCATTGGTCTTGGCCGCCTCGGTCGAGGCCTCATCGTAGAGCTGGCGGTAGGCTACGGCAGCCTCCGCATATCGCTCACGCTCGTAACACATCGTCGAGAGCTTATCGAGCACTCGCTCCGAGTACTGCGTCTTACCCATCGCAGCGAGCTCCGAGAGAGTCTTTATGGCCGCATCATCCTCGCCCTCGCGCACCTGACAGTCGCCCAGGAAGAAGAGAGCATCCTGACGGTAATATCCCTTCGGGTAGTTGCGAATATAGTTCTGCAGACTCTGCGAAGCCTCCCGTGTCTTGCCGTCGAGGTAGAGTTTCTGCGCCGCTGCATACGACATCGAGTCGCGCGTCATCTCGCTCAGGTTGGTCTCCACGCCACGGCGCTCGGCATAGTTGAAGTAGCCGTCGGCATCGCCCTGAGCCATATAGATGTCGCGAATTCCATCGAGTGCACCCTTCGACTGCGGCGACTGCGGCGAGAGGCTCACCACACGGTCGTAGTACTCAAGAGCCTTATCGCGCTGACCCAGATTCATATACGCCAATCCCAAGTTAGACAAAGCATCTGCCGCAAAGGTCGAGTTGGGGTACTGCTCCACAAACTGTTCCAGCACACGCACACCCTCCGAGTAGTTCTCCTCGGCTATATATGTTCGGCCCAATTCATAGGTCGCATCATCCACATAATCTCCCCTGTCGGCACTCACGATTGAGCTGAGGGCTGCAATCTTATCCTGACGGCGATTCTGCACGCCGAGCGTTATGGCTCGCTGATACTCGGCATAGTAACGCTGCGGCACATCGACCGCCATAGCACGGTTGTAGCACTCTACGGCACGCTCGAACTCACGCTCCGCATAATAGGCATCGCCTCGGCGCGAAAGGGCATCGGCAAAGTAACCATCGCGCGTGGAGCGCACAGCCAGATAGTCATCGAAGGCCTTGCCTGCGGCCGCCATATCGCCACTGTTGAAGTAGCAATAACCCATATTATAGAGCGCCATAGCATACTCCCGACTACTGCGCGGAGCACGGGCGACGTAGTTGCGGTAGCGCTGCAACGCCACACCGCTATCGCCCTTCGAGTAGGCAATCTCACCCAGCCAGAACGACGCCAGGGCCGAATACTGGGCGTTAGAGCCGACCGAGAGTGACTCCGCGAGCGAGCCCTCGGCACGCTGCAAATCGCCTTCGGCATAGGCCTCCAAGCCATTGAAGTAAGCTATCTTCTGCAACGCCAGCAGCACCTCCCCATCGGGTTCGGGCATACTCTTGATGGCGTCGTAAGCCTCGGCATAGTTGTGCGAATTGTAGTAGGCCGCAACGAGCAGCTTACGCACCTCGGCCAGACGCTCACTACGCGGGTAGAGGGCCATATATCGGCTCAGCACGTTGATGGCCTCGTTGAAGTGGCCACCGCCCAACTCGTACTGCAACTTACCGTAGTTGAACAGAGCATCCTCGGCAATAGCCTTATCGAAAGCCGCACTCGAAGCCATTGCAAACGAGTGCATTGCGTTTGTCTTATCGTTAGCTCGCAAGTAGCAGTCGGCCAGATGGTACGACGCATTCTGCGTGAGCAAATCATCCTTTCCGCAAGCCTCACGCAGGTGCGGCAGAGCCTCCGCATAGAGCGCCTGACGGTAGAGCGCGTAACCCATAATGTAGTTCTCCACGCGCCCCATCTCACCTCCGGCCGATCGATAAGCACGGAGATACTTCACCGCTGCCTGATAGTCCTGAAGCTGGAACCACGACTCGGCCATCATACGGTTGATCTGGAGCGTCTGCTCGGGCGTGGTACGTTGCATCAGCTCATCGCCACTTGCCACCACGGCACGGTAGTCACCGCCCTTGAAGTCGATCTGCATAACGTAGAAGGGCATCAAATCGGCATAGATGCGGCTCTCACGGAGCGACTCAAAGCCTCGACGTGCCTCGGCAAGCTCGCCTCGGGCGTAGGCCATATAGGATTTGTAGTAGGTGGCGTGGTCGGCATACTCGCTGCTGGGGACGATTCGCGAGAAGTAACGCTCCGACTCATCGTAGTCGCCTCGCATAAATGCCATATATCCCATACGCAGGTCGTATCGGTCGCGCTGCTGGGGCGAAAGCATATTGTAATCGACCTTTGCCAGCTCTCTCTCGGCCATAGCATCATCGCCAAGCATACAGTAGTGGTCGCCCAGTGCATACTGCACATCGTTGGCATACGACGAGCCGCCATTCTCGGCCAGGAAACGTCGTAGGCGTGCCTCGGCACTCTCTATCTGGAGCTCATCCTCACACAAGGCAAGGTAGTAATCCACACGCTCAATCTGCTCCCGATCCTCCACCGACGAGAGCTTCTCGCGCAGACGCAGCAACTCCTGACGAGCTTCGATCCAATGGCCATAGTCGCAGAGCGACACAGCACGTTTCAGAGCCTCATCCGCAGTCCGCACCTGGGCCTTCGCCGCAGGCAGACTCAACGAGAGAATGAGCAACGAAAATAGAAATATTTTTCTTCGCATATTATAGGCTGTTTATATAGGACAAAGGTAACCATTTTACCTCAAATTGCACAACAAAGGAACGATTATTGTCATCACATTATTGTGCTTTTGAGCCTATATGTGCTCCGAAGCATCCTGCCCGATAGTGGGTGGGGCTGAACAAAATTCGAGAATCATAAATTTTTCACGATGAACAACACACAAAAAGTTACTCTCACGCTTCGCAACGGTCGTTTCCGTCTGCCTGGCACGGCCCGAGCCGACGACCTGAATCCCAAAGCATTACTACTCTACGCCGCGGCCCAATGTGCGGGCCTGACGGTGATGGGTATTCTCGGCAAGGAGAACATCTCTCCCAAGACAATGGAGATCACTGCCGAGGGTACGCTCGACACGGAGAAGCTGCAGGCGAGCAGCCTCTTTCGCAGTTTCCGCCTTTCGTACAACGTCGAGTGCCACACACTCAGCGAGCAACAAGCCATAAGCCAGGCCATCAACCACGCACAGGAGTATGCCTGCGGAATGGTTGCGATGTTGGGCTATATCGCCCCCGTGTCGCACCAGATAGCAATCGTCAGCACCGAAACAACAAAGGTGTAACAACTCAAAGAGGGCTGTCCAACAAGTTGTGTTGCGACAGCCTTTCTGTTGGGAGTTGTATAACAAGAGGGATTTTAAGGCTTGCGAAGACTGAGAAACCGCAGCATACTTTGGCGTATGTGAGGATTTTGAAGGCAAGCGTAAGGTTGCGTTTAAGCGAGGGCAGAGGGAGCTTGCTCACTTTGCCGAGCGTAGCAACCAAAAGGAACTTAACGCAAAAATCACCTTGTTAGACAACTTCAATTTATTGCTGCGCCGTGAGACGCATATACTCGGACAAGGCTACGGCGTAGTTGAACCGCGCCGTTATGGCATTAGTATAGATCTGAATCCAGCTTATCTGCGCCTGCAACACGTCCAAAACCGTCGCCTGCCCCTCACGATAGGAGTAGGTGCTGATTGAGAGGTTCTCGCTGGCAATGGCCAGATTGTGCAGCGACGAGCGAATCTGCGAACGGCTGCTCGTCAGATCGCTCCAGCTATCAGCCTCCTCGAGTGTCGCATCACGCCTCGCTTGACTCAAATCAGCCTCTGCCGCTCGCACTACGGCCTCAGCCGAAGATGTCGCATAACGTCGCTCACGCCAATGAAATATCGGCACGCTAACACCCACCACAAGCGCCCCATCAAGATAGGTCCTTCCACCCGCATTCGGCGAGTAGGTTTGCCACGAAGAGCCTATCGAGGCCGTCAAACGGGGATTAAAAGCCGATTTAGCCACCTTCACACCCTGCTCGGCAATCCCAACCGAGAGTTCCGAACGCACCACATCGGGCCGTCTTAACAGCAACTCCTCCACCCCAACACGCTCGGGCATAGCCATCGAATCAAGGATTGAGTTACCCAGCTCCACCCCGCCTTGCGATGTCTGCTCCTCGCCCAGCAGGTTGTAGAATCGGTGTTGAGCCACGTCGTAATCGTTGCGAATCTCAATGAGGGCATAACGCGCTTCACTCAGTCGCGCCTCGACCTGCAACACATCGCTCTTGGCTACATACCCCTCGCGATAGCGCTCATTGACAACATCATAGAGTGACGAAACAATGGACACATACTCCTCCGTAGAGGCCACATATAGCTGCATAGCCGACAAAGTCCAATAGGCCACATCGGCCTCATAACGCACCTCAAGCCACGTCTGCCGCAGCCCCTCGCTACTCGACTCGGCCTGCGTCTGTGCCCTGCGATAGGCAGCTCGCAGTGCGCCACCTGCATATATCGTCTGCTCCACACGCGGCTGAAGAGCGAAGCCCCAACGCTCGCCCACCGAGGTGTGACGCAAATCCGTCGTAAACGATCCCGCTGCCGAGAGCGAAGGGAGGAAGCCCCTCTTGGCACGCCCAAGCTCCGACTGAGAGCGGTCGAGCTCGGCTGAGGCATAATCGATTCGGGTACTCCGCAGATAGACGCTGTCGCGGTAGGCCTGCAGGGTTATCTGCGCCCGCACAAAGGTGGGAAGCCAGAGAATAAGAGATAACAAAACTATTCGCATAGGTTATTCTGTTGAAGGTTTAATTCCGTAAAAGAGGGCATATACAACGGGCAACACCACCATCGTCAGCACCGTCGCCACCATCAGCCCGCCCATAATCGTGGCGGCCATACTCGCAAAGAGCGAATCAAAGAGCAGCGGCACCAACGCAAGAATGGTCGTTCCCGAGGCCACGCAGACGGGCACCAATCGCCCCCTTGCCGCCCGACACAGGGCATCGTACGCCCTGGCACCCAATGCCCGCTCCTCGTCAATTGTGGAGACTAATATAACGGCATTCTTGACATTCATTCCCACCAATCCGAGCAGTCCCAACAGAGAGAAGAAATCGAACTGATTGGCTGTCACGAGTAACCCCACCACAACGCCGATGAATATGAGCGGCAGCATCAGAAGGATAATCACAGGATCGCGGAAATTATTGAATAACAGTAGCAAAACCACAAAAATCAGCACCAGCGTAAGCGGCATATACTCCCCCAGCGCCTCATTAGACTCCTTCTGCGACTCCTGCTCACCAAAGATCTTGAGCTCGTAACCCTCGGGGATGACAACACGTCGCTCCACCTCGCTGAGAATCTGCTCATAAAGCCTCTGGGTATTAACTCCCGAGCGAGGATCGCACTGCGCCTTCATCACCCGCCTCCGGTTGAGCTGCTTCACCACACCCGTGCGGTAGTCGAAATCGAAGCGCGAGGTCGCCTGCTCTAACGAATAGACCTTGCCGCTTTGCGAGAAGATGGGCATAGATTGCAGGTTGGAAAGGTTGTAGTCATTGAAATCCTCGTCCTTCATTAGAATCGGGATATGCTCATCGCCACGACGGAACGTACCCATCCGAAACCCCTCGGTGGCAAGCGTAATCCACTGCGCCATTGAGCTGCGCCCCACACCTATACGCTGCCCCTTGGTCTGCGAATAGACGGGTAGCCACGTCGGGATGCGATTGCCCCAGCTGTTGCGCACGTTGTCGGCATCGGGCCGCTCGCGCATAATCTGCTCAACCTGATGGGTCAGTTGCAGAAGCGTATCCACATCATTTCCGACAAAACCTATCTCGATCGTAGCATCGGGCACGGGCGATAGCTTAAAGAGTGACGATCGCAGCCACACATCGGGATATTCCTCGGCCACATACTCATCAAAACGGCTCTTTACGAGCTCCGTCGAGTGCTCAGAATCGACCTCGACGAGCAGGTTTCCGAAGTTGGGTCTAAGCGACACACTCCCGCTCGCCAGATAGTAACGCAAGGGGGTAGATCCCGCCGTCGTCGATACCCTCTCGACCTCGGGCTGCCCGAGCAGCCACTCGCTCATCTGCTCAAGCCGCTGCTCCGTAGCAAAAATATCGTACCCCTCGGGCAGAATCACATCGGCACGGAAGTAGGGTTTATCGAGCTTCGGAAAGAAGTTCTGCGGCATCATCCGCATCGCCACCATTGACCCCACGAACATCACCACCACTATCGCCACAACCGTCCACCTATGCCCGAGCGCCCAGCCGAGCAGACGATCGAACACCGCCGCACGACTCTCGCCACTCTCAACCGCCCCGTTTTTCAACATAAACAGTCCAAACATAGGCACTTGACTCAGCGCCAAAGCCCAGCTAAGCAGCAGCGACAGCGCAACAACCACGAACAGAGGCTTTACGATCTCAGCCACCGACGAGGGTGCAAGATATAGCGGCAGGAACGAAAAAACGGCTATGAGCGTCGCCCCGAGCAGCGCCCACTTCGGCCTATCGGCTGCCTCGACGAGTGCTTCTCCGAGCGGCACGCCCCTCAGGCGAGCCTTCTCAGCATTATCCACCACGACGATGGCGTTATCGACCAGCATACCCATAGCGATGATAAATCCCGCCAGCGAGGTGCGGTTGATCCCCTCGCCCAACGCATACATCATAAGCATAGTGCCGCCAATGGTAAAGATGAGCGAGAGACCAATGAGCACTCCACTCCGCCGCCCCATAGCCAACATAATGATTACTACAACGATAGCCACCGACTCCAACAGATTGAGCATAAACGAGAAGTTGGCCTCGCGGGCAATCTGATCCTCTGGATAGAGCGTTACCACCTCCATCCCGACGGGCATCTGCGCCTGAAGCCGTTGCAGCACCTCGCGCACCCCCTCGCCGAGGCTCACCACATCGGCCTCCGCCTCGGTCGAGACCCCCACGCCGACAGCACGTCGCCCATCGACACGCACAATGACCGACGGCTCGGTCGAGTACTCCTGCTCGATGCGAGCCACATCGCCTAATCGGAACTGCCGCCCATCGGAGGCGATAAGCAGCTGATTTGCAATATCATCAATCGTAGAATATACGCCTGGCTCAAGGATTCGCACCCGCATCTGGCCAGCCGCAATCTCGCCCGTGCTCACTATGGAGTTCTGCTGCGCAATGGCCGAAATAATCATCTCGGGTGTGATGGAGAAGTTGGCCAACACAGATCGCGTGATGTAGATATTCACTACGGGCTGCTGCTCGCCCTGCAAAGCAACCTTCTGCACACCGTCGATCGTTACCACCTCGGTCTTAATACGTTGTGCCCAATCGCGTATCTCATCCCACTCAAACCCATCGTCAGCCACCAGAGCGAAGTAAAGACCATACACATCGCCAAAATCGTCATTCACCTGAATCGGGCCCGCCCCCTCGGGCAGCTGCGAGGAGATATTCATCGCCTTGCGTCGCAGCTCGTCCCACAGTTGCGGAATCACGTCGGAGCGCGTACCCGATTCCAGCTCGACCATAATCTTCGATAGTCCGTAGTAGGACTCCGACGTAACCTTCTTAACACGCCTCACTGTCTGCAACTCACGCGCCACAGGCTCCGAGACGAGTTGCTCAACCTCGTAGGGCGTAGCGCCCGCATAGGGGCACATCACGACAGCCGACTTGATAACGAAGGTCGAATCCTCCTTCTTCCCCATCTTGGTAAAGGCCCACACGCCACCCACCACAAAGAGCGTAAGAAGAAACCACAGAATGGCTCGCCGCCGCAGGAAAAACTCAGTAATAGACATAGGATTAACGATTTAAGATTTTCACCCGCTCACCCTCCTGTAGCCGATACACCCCAGCCGAGACCACTCGCTCACCCTCTTTCACGCCCGAGAGCACCACCACTCTATCGCGCCCAACAACATCGCCCAGCACAACCGCTCGACGCTCCACCCTATCGTCGCTACCCACAACCCATACATACTCTCCCACTTCCGCAGGAGCATACACCGCCGTCAACGGCAGCACCAACTCGCTCGACGAGCTATCGGCCGCCTGCAACGTAACCTGGCAGGTCATACCCGGAGAGATGCGATAGGGAGCACTCTCGTCCTTATCAATCTTTAGCGAAACGGGGAAGCCCGAGGCATCGGATGCGGTCTTGGCGTAGGTGTGCAGCCGTGCCGCAAAACGCCGATCGGGATAGTTATCAAAGACAACATAGAAGCGCGTGAGCGAATCCGAGAGCAGCGCCATACTCCGCTCGGGCATAGTAAATTCTACGGTGGTACTGATGGGATTGACTAATCGCAGAATGGTCTGCCCCGACTGCACACGCTCATAGGCATCGACATACGTCCGCTCAATAACGCCTGCAAACGGAGCACGCAGTTTGGTCTGCGAGAGTAGGTCGGCTGAGTTCTCATACGCCGAGCGAGCCTGCACAAGTGCAGTCTGGGCAGCCTCGTACTCCTGCTGCGATACGGCCTCGTGGTCGAGCAGTCGCTTCATACGCTCCGCCTGCGAGCGGGCACGCTCAAACTGCGAGCGATCCGATGCTACCTGCAACTCCACATCGCGCGGGTCGAGGCTCGCCAGCAGCTCGTCACGGCGCACATAATCGCCCTTCGAGACATCTACCGAGAGCACCTGTCCCGAGAGCTTAAATGCCATATTCACGGCATCATCAGCCGTAGCCATACCCGCAAAATCTCGATCGACATATCCCAACGCCTCGGCCATTACAACCTTCACGGGGCGTGGAGGAGTGTCGGTTTTATTCTCGCCTTGACGGCACGAGGCACACAGAGCGATAGCCACGCAGAGTAGAATTTGTTTGTACATAGCAAAAAAAATTGACCTTCGCCGTGCAAAGGTCAATTTCTATACCAAAATTATATGGGATCTACTCTCCCCCATTCTTCTATCTACTCTTCTCGCCCCTATTAAAAGTCGATATTGCGGCAGTTGTACTTCTTCTCGATAACGCCATCCTTCAGTACCACCAGGCCATTCTTAGCTCGCAACATAGTCTTCATAACCGTAGCGTCGATATTATAGCAACGCACGGGATCGCTTTCGGCAAATGAATGGTGAGTAACCTCTCGTAGAGGCTGCGGCGTAAGACATACAACCAAACCCTCGGTCTCGATAGCGTGGTCGACAACTCGGCGCAGGCGCTCGGCGCACTTCTCGTTCACATCATCAAGCTCCGTCACGCAGATCATATAGACATAACCCGAACGGGTGAGCAAATCGCGTGTAACATCGCCCTCAGGATCCGTGATGGTAAACTCGCTCACGAGCGTCTGCACAGCAGGGGCCTCATTATCGACACGTGTCTCTACCCACTCCCAGCGACTCTCGTCCTGCCACTCCTTATCGTCGATCGAGAACTCGCGCACCTCGCCCGTCTGGCGGTTACGATAGATGAGGACATACTCCTCCTCCGACATCTCCTCACTACCCGTATCGTGCTGGACAGCAATCATTGCGTAGATATTTGATCCCTCATCGTAGGGCAGAAAATCGATCAGCGGCAGGTTGAAGTAGCAGTATGTTCCGACGCCCATAGCAATGGTACAGAATGTGATGGTAGCGACAATCTCCCAACGGCGAAAATCCAAGATACGTTGCTTGCGGTGGCGATACCACACCACAACAACCATCGGCAGGATAATCAGATTCTTCAGGAATGTCTCCCACGGCGTGAGCTTCAGTGCGTCGCCAAAGCAACCACAATCCTCAACAGGAATCCACGTTGCGCTAAGGAAGGTCAGCACCGTAAAGAAGGTCATCGACACAAGCGCAAAAATCGAGATCAGTCGCGTACGCACCTTGAAGGTGAGCATCAATCCCATCATCAGCTCCGCGCCGCAAAGCCAGATCGAGAAGATCATACTCAGCGGCTGCAACTGCTCGATGCCGTAGATCGAGAGATACTCATTCACCTTGAGGGCCGTGCCCCAGGGATCGACAGCCTTCACGAAACCCGAGAAGACGAAGGTCAATCCGACGATAATACGGCAGATATTGGCAGCTCTATTCAATCGAGGCGAAACCATTACTCAGCAGGGTTAATATATTGATTTACAATTGTCTTTATCTTTGCGAATATCTCTTCGGGAGCAGCCATATTTAACTCCGCGTCGCAGCAATCGATAACGTGCATACGCTCATCATACACGGCCGCATCCAGATAGACCTGACGCACACGTCGCTGCAACTCCATCGACTGCTCGTGAATATCCTTCTTGCCGTGAAGATAGGCTCTATCATCTCCCTCGCGCACCTCCTGCTTGAGCTTACGCTCTGTGAAGGCCTCGGGCACATCCAGAAACAGAGATACGTCGGGACGGGGGATTGAGAAGTAGTCATACTCCAACGACAAGATCCACTCACGCAGACGCTCGCGCTCGGCCTCATTCCCGACCTTGGCACATTGGTAGCCTATGTTTGAATAGACATAGCGGTCGCAGATCACCACCTTGCCCTCATCAAGCCATCCACGAATCATCTGAGCTGCATCGTGTCTATCACCTGCGTACAACATAGCCACGATGTAGGGATCGACCTGCTCCACGCTACCCAGCTCACCACGCAGAAAGCGGGCGATCAGATCACCGAAGTAGGGGGCATCGAAACGCGGGAAGTGAAGATACTCCGTTGCAATACCCTGCTCCGAGAGCATAGCTTGCAGATTGGCAATCTGAGTCGATTTGCCCGATCCGTCAACACCTTCAAGCACTATGAACATATCTCTTCGTAAGTTTGGTTTCTTAATTTGCTGAAAAATCTATCTTAACATTCTCGCCGCACGCCTAACACCTGCGACCAGAGCATCCATCTCCTCACGCGTATTGTACATCGCAATCGAAGCTCGGCACATACCCGTTATACCGTAATGCGCCATCACCGGCTCGGCACAATGCTGTCCCGTGCGAATGGCAATGCCTAACTTATCGAGAATCATTCCGAGGTCGTAGTGGTGCACACCCTCGACATTAAACGAGATGATAGAACACTTATCCTCCGTGCGGCCATAAATCCTAAGGCCATCTATTTCCATCAGCTGCTCCTCGGCGTAGCGCGTAAGCTCGCGCTCGTGAGCCTCAACAGCCTTCAGATCCAGCCCATTGAGATACTCCACTGCCTCACCGAGGCCGATAGCTCCGACGTAGTTGGCCGTACCTGCCTCATATTTAAGAGGCAAGGGGGCGTATGTTGTCTTTGCGAACGACACTCGGTCAACCATATCCCCACCACACAAGAACGGTGGCATCTGCTCCAGCAGCTCGCGCCTTCCGTACAACACGCCGATACCCGTCGGGCCATAGAGCTTATGACCTGAGAAGGCGTAGAAATCGCAATCCAGCTCCGCAACGTTCACTCCACCGTGTACCACTCCCTGACAACCATCGACCATAACGTGCGCTCCGACTGCGTGGGCCTTTGCGATGATCAGCTTAAGGTCGGGACGTGTAGCGATGGTATTTGAGGCCTGCGTTATGGCAACCATTCGGGTGCGCTCGTCGAGCAGTTCGTCCAAAAGTTCAGTACGAAGACGGCCCTCATCATCGAAAGGCAAGAGACGAATCTCGGCCCCACGACGCTGGGCTACCAGCTGCCACGGCACGATGTTGGAGTGGTGCTCCATCTCGCTGATTAGGATGTTATCGCCCTCGTGCAGGAACCTCTCGCTCCACGCATAGGCCACGGTATTTATCGAGGCCGTCGCTCCTGCCGTAAAGATCACCTCCTCACGCTCGGCTGCACCGATAAAACTGCGAACACGCTCACGAGCCTGCTCGTAAAGTTCAGTGGCCTCCTCCGAAAGACGGTGTACACCTCGGTGGATATTGGCATTCTGACTTAGGTAGATACGCTCGATGCACTCGACAACGCGACGCGGCTTCTGTGCCGTAGCGCCACTATCGAGGTAGATGAGCGGCTTACCGTTCACCTCGCGCTCCAAAATCGGGAAATCGTTGCGTATCGTCGAAAAGTCCATACTACAAATTCTCAAGTTTTCGGGTAAGCTCGTCGGCAAGGTAACTGCCGATCTCGCCCGCCTGCATAACAATATCGTTTACGAAGCCTTCGATCTGGATACGA
This sequence comes from Alistipes sp., assembly GCA_045650235.1. Taxonomy (GTDB): domain Bacteria; phylum Bacteroidota; class Bacteroidia; order Bacteroidales; family Rikenellaceae; genus Alistipes. The sequence continues at coordinate 78,672 of JAZRQX010000013.1, forward strand.
CGAGCCTGCTGCTCGCTCAATCCGCGCTGACGCATATACATTATCGCCTCGCTATCCATCTGTCCAACCGTTGCACCGTGCGAACACTTCACATCGTCGGCATAGATCTCCAGCTGCGGCTTGGTGATGATCTTAGCATCGGGACCAATCTCTATGTTTCGGTTGGTCTGACGCGCATCGGTACGCTGCGCATCCTCGGCCACATACACCATCCCGTGGAACTCACCCGTGGAGTGACCACCCGCAACGCCCTTGACAAGCGAGTCGCTGGTGCAGTCGGACACATTGTGATTTACGCGCAGATTAAGGCGTGTATGCTCCTCTCCGCCGGCGATATAGACAGAACGAAGACGGTTATCAGCTCCCTGCCCATCCAGGTTAATCGCATAGTCGGCCACCGATCCTGCCACGCTCACGCTCACCACATCACATCGGCTATCGGACTGCTGGCTGATTGTGCACTCCGCAGAGCACTCTGACGTGAAGAGCTCGACAAGGCTGAGCGATGCGCCCTCACACAGGTCGAAGTGCATCTTGGCCGTATTTGCCGCCGAGTGCACCACAATCAGACGCTGACGACCTCGAACGGTGCGCTCAACCTTCTCTGGGTTGATTGCCACCTCCCAATCGTTGCCATCGCCCAGGGTACACATCCCCGTATTGGCACGCAAGCCTCGTGAATTAAAATATTCGATTAGCGTCATTGTTACTTCTCATATTGGTTAATAAGCCAATCGTAACCCTCCTTCTCGAGCTTCAGCGCCAACGACTTATCACCCGAGTGGATGATCTGTCCCTTGTAGAGAACGTGAACGTAGTCGGGCACGATATAATCCAGCAGACGCTGATAGTGGGTAATTACGATGGTTGCGTTCTCGGGGGTGTGCAACTTCGTCACGCCCGTAGCAACGATGCGCAGAGCGTCGATATCGAGGCCCGAGTCGGTCTCGTCCAGCACAGCCAACTTAGGCTCAAGCATCGCCATCTGGAAGATCTCGTTCTTCTTCTTCTCTCCGCCCGAGAAACCCTCATTCACGGCACGGCTCGTGAGCTTCGAGTCCAGCTCCACTACGGCACTCTTCTCTCGCATCAGGCGCAGAAACTCGCCCGCCGTGAGCGGCTCTTCGCCACGGAACTTTCGCTGCTCGTTGACCGCAATCTTCATAAAGTTGGCCATCGTCACACCCGGAATCTCAACGGGATACTGGAAACCGAGGAAGAGGCCCATACGAGCGCGATCCTCGATCGACTTTTCGAGCAGATTTTGCCCCATAAACTCCACCGAGCCCTCCGTCACGGTGAACTTCTCGTTACCGGCCAGTACCGATGCGAAGGTACTCTTACCCGAACCGTTGGGGCCCATTATGGCGTGTACCTCGCCGGCACGCACCTCGAGGTTGATACCGCGAAGTATCTGCTTATCGCCCACCGAGGCATACAAATTCTTTACACTTAACATATCTTTTACGTTTTTATTCTTCATTTTTCATTAACCCACCGAGCCTTCAAGGCTGATAGCAAGCAACTTCTGCGCCTCAACAGCAAACTCCATTGGCAGCTTCGACAGCACCTCGCGGGCATAGCCATTGACAATCAAACCTACGGCATCCTCGGTTGAGAGGCCACGCTGATTGCAGTAGAAGAGCTGGTCCTCCGAAATCTTCGATGTGGTTGCCTCGTGTTCAATCACAGCTGACGGATTTCGAGAATCAATCTCGGGGAAGGTGTGTGCACCACACCTGTCGCCAATCAAGAGCGAATCGCACTGCGAGTAGTTGCGGGCATTCTCCGCACCCTTCGCCACGCGCACCAATCCACGATAGGCGTTCTGGCTACGACCTGCCGAGATACCCTTCGAGACGATGCGGCTACGCGTATTGCGGCCGATGTGAATCATCTTCGTTCCGGTATCTGCCTGCTGGAAGTTGTTGGTCATCGCAACGGAGTAGAACTCTCCCACCGAGTTATCGCCCAGCAGCACGCAGCTCGGATACTTCCACGTTATGGCCGAGCCGGTCTCCACCTGCGTCCACGACAGATGCGCCCCCTCGCGGCAAAGACCGCGCTTGGTTACGAAGTTATAGATTCCGCCCTTTCCATCCTTATCACCCGGATACCAGTTCTGCACGGTCGAGTACTTCACCTCGGCATCCTTCTCCACGATGATCTCAACAACGGCGGCGTGCAACTGATTCTCATCACGACGCGGGGCTGTGCAACCCTCCAGATAGCTCACATAAGCGCCCTCATCCGCTACGAGCAACGTACGCTCAAATTGACCCGTACCCTCGGCATTGATGCGGAAGTAGGTCGAGAGCTCCATCGGGCAGCGAACACCCTTGGGGATATAGCAGAACGAGCCATCGGAGAAGACGGCTGCGTTTAGTGCGGCATAGTAGTTGTCGGTATGGGGAACGACTGTTCCGAGATACTTCTTCACAAGTTCGGGATACTCGCGGATAGCCTCCGATATCGAGCAGAAGATGATACCCTTCTGGGCCAGAGTCTCGCGAAATGTGGTCTTAACCGACACAGAGTCCATCACAGCATCGACGGCAAAGCCCGCCAGGGCAAGCTGCTCCTCGAGGGGAATACCCAACTTGTCGAACGTACGTTTAAGCTCGGGATCGATGTCGTCCATCGTACCCGACTTACGCTGCTTGGGGGCAGCGTAATAGATTATATCCTGAAAATCAATCTCTGGGATATCGAGATGAGCCCACGTCGGGAGCTTCATACCCTGCCAATGGCGAAAAGCCTTCAAGCGGCGCTCCAGCATCCACTCAGGCTCCTGCTTCTTCTCAGAAATAAGGCGTATCACATCCTCGTTAAGACCTCGACCGATGGTCTCGGTCTCGATGTCGGTGGTGAAGCCATATTTGTATTCGCCATCAATGTTATCTAATATCTCTTTATCTTTCTCAGCCATAATATGCGGTTATAATCTGCAAAAGTACAAAAAATAATTAATAATTAAGCCGTAATAGAATTATTTCCACAACAAAATACTTACCAATCGATATGGTATTTCTCCATTTTTGCCAATCTCTTATTCGGCGAAAAAAATAGGGAAGACACCGTTCGATGTCTCCCCTATTGCTGTTTGATAAAGCTTTATTATCTACTCGCTCCGATTCTGCCCGTGTATGCATCCACGCCAGATGAATCGAACGGCTGAGCAAAGAATTTCTCGGCAGCCTCATTCACCTTAGCATTCCAGGGCTGAGGGCCTCCAGCGCTCTGTATCACCCACAGCTTCAACTGCTTTTTATGCCAATTCACAACGCAGTTAGTTCCCCACGCACCACCGTGACCAAACCAAGCATCCTCGGTATCCACAACGGGGGCATTCAGGCCAAGAGAGTAACCCTCCATACCCTCCGAACGAGTCGAGCGAGCAAGGATAGACTTCACGGTCTGCTCCTTCAGGATACGCACACCATTGTCGCCCACGCCCAAATTCATCAACATCTTATAGAATTTCAGCTGATCCAATGCCGTTGTCCACAAGCCCGCACCAGCCGATGCAAAGACGTGAGAATCGTTGTATGGACGCTGCTGCCAGGCCATCTCCTCAACCCACTCGGCGGGGGCTCCATCCTTGAACTCATAGAGCTCAACCTTCTTTTTGAGCTGCTTATCCGTTGGCCAAAACCAGGTTGATTTCATTCCCAAAGGATCCAACACCTCGCGCTTGAGATAATCCTCCCACTTCATACCCGTAACCACCTCTACGATTGCTGCACCGATGTCGATGCCTGTATTAGAGTACAAGACGCTCGTTCCGGGCTCAAACATAATGGGCGAATCAGCCGCTACGGCAGCCACCTGACGCAGGGGTGCGCCACCGCTCCATCCTCCGCCACGAACATCGTTACGCTTTACGCTGGCCTCAAATGGGAAACCTCCGGTGTGGTTAAGCACCATACGGATGGTGAGTTCGTTCTTAGCCTTGTGGAGAGTCTTCACGCCATTCTCGTTCGACACCTCAACCCATAGCTCCTTAAACTCGGGCAGATATTTAGAAACGGGATCGTCGAGAGAAATTTTGCCCTCTTCCACCAATTTGGCGATTGTCACACCGCAAAAGCCTTTGGTCTGCGAGCACTGCATAAAGACATTATCCAGCTTAATGGGACGCTTTGCCTCCACGTCGGCATAACCCACACAACTGACCTCCTGCACGCCATCCTTGTAGAACACACTGATAGCACCCGACAACTGTCCGTTATCCACATAAGGTTGCAACACCTCCTGCGCATACGTTGTCTTGGAGTCCTTCACCCGCTTCTGCGCCGAGGCCTGAAGACCCGAACAGATAACCACAGCGAAGAGTGCGCACGCATATACAACTCTTTTCATATCTTCTTACGTTTTATTAACTTCCTCAAAATTAATATATTGAAAATCGGCCAAGCTACACCTTCAAGAAGATCTTCTTTCGATAGAGGAAGTAGAGGAAGAGCCAGCACACTACGACAAATCCCGCATCGTTGATAACCTCAGCCCAGGGCTCCGAGCAGAGACCTGCAACACCACCCAAGAAGTAGCGCGAGATGCCGCCGAAGTTAATGATTTGCTGTGCCAGATAGATGGTAATAGAGTTCATACCCACAACGCGGAAGACCAGCGTCCACTTCTGCCAGCCGCGAACGTCGATCAAATAGTAGAACAACGCCATCATAAAGAGCGAATATGAACCTACGGCACATACAAAAGTACTTGACCATAGCTTCTTATTTACGGGGACGAAACCGTCGCCCAGAATAGCCACAAGTGCCAGCACGACAGCTGCCACAACCATCCACATCGTCTTGCGATTACCCGACATCTTCTCCTCGGGCAGACGAATCAGCTCGCCGGTAAACATACCGAACATAGCCGTCACCACAGCCGGCACAGCCGAAAGCAAGCCCTCGGGATCGAAACGACCGTGATCGTAAATCAAGCGGCCGGGCATAAGCAGACGGTCAACCCAACCGACCAACGAGCCCTCCATTGAGAGAGGATCTGCTCCTGGCACATCGGGCGCACCTACAAACTTGCTCAAAAGAGCATATCCAACCAAGATAACGCCTGCGATCCACGCACGGGTGCGTACGCCGAAGTTGATAAAGAGAATCGCAGCACCCATCCACGCAAGACCGATACGCGCCAAAACGCTCGCCACGCGCAGATTCTCAAAGTCGAGTTTGAGCAGGCCGTTATAGACCATACCCAAGAAGATGAGTATCGCCGCACGGCGGAAGATCTTTCCATAGATCTGTCCCTTCGTAGCACCATTCTCGCGCTGCTTGGCCAGCGAGAATGGGAACGACACACCCGCCAAGAAGAGGAAGAGCGGGAAGATGGTGTCGTGGTGGCACAGACCGTTCCAATCGACGTGACCCATCTGACGAGCGATCTCATTGGTCACGGGGTTGGGCCACAAGGCGCAGAGCGAGACGATGAGTCCCGAAAGGCCCATAATAAAAAACATATCAAAGCCTCGAAGCGTGTCGAGCGACATTAGACGTTGGTTTTTCATTGTTTTATCAGTTTTAGGTTATTTGATATTTCTATCCATTCTTCCGATTCGGCGCCCGCAGACCACGCCTGTCGAGGTGCATCATCGCGACCCGCAATGGCCACGCATAATACAAAGATATTGATAATTTCTCAAACTTGGGCATTTTATGCACAAAATTACTCCATCTGCGCAGTTCAGACCCATACACTGCCATAACTTCACATTATCCACCGCCATCAAAATCTCGCAATCAGCCCTTTGGCAGAGGCGAAAAGGGGACAATTATCGAAAAAAGAGAAAAATTCCCGACCGATATTTTGCACAATAGTTTTTTTTGCCTACATTTGCACCACTCTTTTGGAGAAATACTTCAAAAGTTGTTCGGTCAGGAAGGATGGGTGAGTGGCTGAAACCACCAGTTTGCTAAACTGACGTACTCGATTAGGGTACCGGGGGTTCGAATCCCCCTCCTTCCGCGAAGAGAAAAAGGTGTCGAATATTCGACACCTTTTTTGTTTTATTTGTCGTCACTGCGGCCTATTTATGACGCAGTGCGAGTTCGCGCTCCATATCCTCTATCGAGCAACCCATCTGCTCCATCAGCACCAGCAGGTGGTAGATCATATCCGAAGCCTCGTAGATAAAGCGGTCGCGATTGCCATCCACAGCCTCCACAACACTCTCTACAGCCTCCTCGCCTACCTTCTGAGCAATCTTCTTCACACCCTTGATAAAGAGTTTAGTAGTATAAGATCCCTCGGGCATATCGCGGTGGCGCTGCTGTACGACCTGCTGCAAATGGCGGATAAAGCCCTCGCTCTGGGGAGTATCGAAGCAGCTCGTCGTACCACGATGGCACGTTGGGCCGATGGGCTCGGCTTTAACGAGCAGTGTATCGCCATCGCAATCGACATACATATCCTTTACGAGCAGGTAGTTACCGCTCGTTTCGCCCTTAGTCCATAGCGTCGAGCGCGTACGCGAAAAGAATGTAACGCGCCCCTCTGCCACGGTCTTATCGAAAGCCTCGCAGTTCATATACCCCAGCATCAGCACCTTGAGCGTGGCCGCATCCTGCACGATTACGGGCAATAAGCCGTCAGCGCACTTCTCGAGATTAAAGTCATCGAATCTCAACATCTCACATCAATATTTAATCGTTTCAACTCCTGTTTCAAATCTCCCACCGTAATCTCGCCGAAGTGGAAGATACTTGCAGCCAAAGCTGCATCGGCACGTCCTTCGCTGAGCACACGCGCAATATCCTCTACCGAGCCGGCACCACCCGAAGCGATGATGGGTATCGAAAGCACATCGGCCAGTCGGGCAAAGGTCTCACAAGGATAGCCCGAGCGCGTACCGTCGTGATTCATCGAGGTGAAAAGAATCTCTCCAGCACCACGCTCCTCAGCCTCACGCGCCCACGCAAAGAGCTCCTTATCGGTCGGTCGGCTGCCACCGTGTGTCGTGGCTCGCCAAACGCCATTCTCGCCACATCGGGCATCGATAGCCACCACCACAAACTGGCTTCCGTAGCGCGAGGCTATGGCATCGATAAGCGAAGGATTTGCAATCGCTGCCGAGTTAATCGAGATCTTGTCAGCCCCCGCATCGAGCAGTCGCGCAGCATCGTCAATCGAGCAGATGCCACCACCCACCGTGAAGGGGATATTTATTCTATCGGAGATGCGCTCGACCAGCTGAGTGAAGGTGTTGCGTCCCTCGCGCGTGGCGCTGATATCGAGATAGACCAACTCATCGGCTCCGCAACGAGCATAGTACTCACCCAGCTCAACAGCATCGCCCACATCGCGCAAATCGACAAAATTAACGCCCTTGACCGTGCGTCCCTCCTTTACATCGAGGCAGGGGATTATACGTTTAGCAACCATTGCTCAATATCCTTTAACGTTATACGATTCTCATATATGGCCTTACCGACAATAACTTTGCGCAGCCCTCGCTCGCTCAGACGCTCCACATCCGCCATCGAGCCTATACCGCCCGAGACCGTGAAATCCACCGCAGGATAACGCTCCTGCAGACCGACATACAACTCGTCCGCGGGGCCCTGCAACATTCCGTCGCGCGTAATATCGGTGCATACAACCTGACTCAAGCCCTGCCCAAGAAAGCCATCAACCAACTCCTCAATCGTAACGGCCAAGTCCTCCTGCCAACCATTGACAGAGACTTTTCCATCGCGCACATCGGCTCCAAGCACCATCCTATCTCCACCAAAGCGTACCAGCCACTCGGCAAAGAGCATCGGCTCACGCGCCGCCACGCTACCCACGATGGCATAGGTAGCTCCGTAGTCGAATAGCGCACGCAGCGACTCCTCGCTCTTGATTCCGCCACCCCACTCGATCTCGACATTTGCTCCGACAGCCATCTGCTCGAGCGTGCGCAGATTCTTCGGCGACGAAGATTTCGCCCCATCCAAATCGACAACGTGGATACGTCTTATGCCGCAATCGGCATAACGCTTGGCCATATCGATGGGGCTCGCATCATAGACCTTCGTGCGCGAGTAGTCGCCCTGTGAAAGACGCACCGTACGACCCTCGATTATATCAATAGCTGGAATTATCTCTATCCGACTCATAATTTCAGGAAATTTTCGATTATACGCTCACCCACATCGCCACTCTTCTCGGGATGGAACTGCGTGCCGTAAAAGTTTTCGTATTTCAGCGCCGCGCTGAACATCACGCCGTGATGCGACGTAGCAATCGTGTCGGGGCAGAGCTCGGGATAATACGAGTGTACGAAATAGACGTAACTGCCTCCGTCAAGCCCCTTGAAGAGTTTGCTCTCGAGGTTACCAATCCTATTCCACCCCATATGCGGCACCTTGACATCGGGAGCCGGCACAAAACGCTTCACCCTCGCATCGAAGATATTGAGGCACTCCACATCTCCCTCCTCGCTATGACGACACATCACTTGCATACCCACACATATTCCCAGCACGGGACGACGCAACGAGCGAATGACCTCCACTAAACCCGCCTTCCGCAGATTCTCCATCGCCTCGGCAGCATTGCCCACGCCAGGCAGAAGTACCCTATCGGCCAAGCGAATAACCACAGGATCGGCCGTTACGCAGAACTCTGCACCCAGACGCTTCAAGGCATTCTCAACCGAGCGGAGGTTACCCATCTTATAATCTATAATCGCAATCATAAAACTCCTTTGCTTGAGGGTAAATCATACTTGAACACATCGCGGCGGATAGCCATCTTAAGCGCACGCGCAAAGGCCTTGAACACACCCTCGATGAGGTGGTGGTTGTTCTCGCCTCGCGCCTCGATGTGCAGATTGCAGCGCATAGCCACACACAACGATTTGAAGAAGTGCTTGAACATCTCCGTCGGCACATCGCCAACCTTCTCTCGCGTGAATTCAACATCCCACACAAAATCGGCCCTGCCACCGAAGTCGATCAGCACCATCGCGCGACACTCATCCATCGGCAGCACAAATCCATAGCGGTCAATACCTCGCTTCAAACCCAACGCCTGCAAAATAGCCTCACCAAGTGCGATTGCCACATCCTCGATCGTGTGGTGCTCATCCACCTCCAAATCGCCTCTACACACCGCCTTGAGCGACACCCCAGCGTGGTGCGGCAGCTGCCACAACATATGGTCGAAGAATTTAAGGCCTGTATCCACCTGCGACTCCCCTCCGCCATCCAAATCTATCTCGATGCGAATATCTGTCTCCGAGGTCTTTCGCTCAACGACCGCCACCCTATCCGTGCGGCGCAGAAACTCCGCCACCTCCGACCAGCGCGGTGTAATCTTCACGCAGGCCTCGGCAAAGTGCTTTCCGCAGAGCATCTTCTCGCCCACATCCTTCGGTTGCAGCAGGATAGCCTTCGCACCGAGATTGTAGGCCAACTCAACATCCGTTGCACGGTCGCCAATGACGTAAGACGATGCCATATCATACTCACCCTCGAGATACTTCACGAACATCCCCACCCCGGGCTTGCGCGTTGGCGCATTCTCCTGCGGGAAGGTCGGATCGATAAGCTGGTCATCGAAGAATACACCCTCGCCAGCCAGCGTGCGCAGCATCTTGGTGTGCGCGGGCCAGAAGGTCTCCTCGGGAAAGGCCTCCGTGCCCAAACCATCCTGATTCGATGCCAGCACCAGCTCGTAATCAAGCTCCGAGAGCGACTTCATTCCCGAAATTGCACCCGCGACAAACTCCAGCTTCTCCAACGAATCGACCTGATAATCCTCTGGCGGCTCGACCAGAATAGTTCCGTCACGATCAACGAACAATACTTTCTTCATATCTCTTCAGTGATTTTATCAATTCAACATTCTCCTCTGCGGTGCCAATGGTAATACGCAGACACCCCTCGCAACCCTTCACACGGTTACGATTGCGGACGATAATTCCCTGTTCAATCAGATAACAATACACCGCATCGGCATCCGCCACCTTGACCAACAGAAAGTTAGCATCGCTCGGATAGATTCTCTCAACGAACGAAAATCGGCTCAAAGCCTCAGCTACTACCGAGCGCTGCGCCTTGATCTGCTCCACCTCGGCCTCAACACCCTTTGCGAGTAATTCACCAACAATACTCATCGTCGCAACATTGATATTGTAGGGATATTTCACCTGCGAAAAGAGTTCAACAACCCTCCTGTCGGCCAACGCCAATCCTACTCTAAGGCCCGCCATTGCCCACGCCTTCGACATCGTCTGCAGGACGATAAGATTCCTGTTTTCAGCTATCTCACTCTTCAGGCTCTCGGTCTCGGCAAAGTCGATATAGGCCTCATCCACCACAACCATCGCCCGACACTCCTTCACAAGACGCATCACATCCTCGCGTCGCAGCAGATTACCAGTCGGGTTGTTGGGCGAGCAGAGAAAAATCGCCTTCGTGCGTGAATCTACGACCGCCATCATAGCCTCGACATCCAACTCAAAGTCCTCGCCGAGCGTCACCTCGCGCATCTCCACGTCGTTAATGGCCGCCGCCACCTTATACATCCCGTAGCTCGGTGCGATGGCCACCACATTATCCAGCCTCGGCTCGCAAAAGACACGGAAGATGAGATCAATCGCCTCATCACTGCCGTTGCCGATAAAGATATTCTCCGCCTCGATGCCCTTAATCATCGCAATCTGCTCCTTGAGTGCTCGCTGATGAGGGTCGGGATAGCGATTATAACCGTTCTCGTAGGGGCTCTCGTTGGCATCGAGAAAGACCCCCAACTCCCCCTTATACTCGTCACGCGCTGTCGAATATGGCGTAAGTGACGCTACGCAGGGGCGCACCAATTTATCAATATCCTTCATAACCTAACATTTTTCGATTCTAATCCTAACAGCCGCCGCGTGAGCCTCCAAACCCTCGGCCTCGGCCATCGCCTCTATGGTGGGCGCAAGAGCCTTCAGTCCCTCCACCGAGAGCTCCTGAATTGTCATCTTACGCATAAAACTGTCGATATTCACGCCGCTGCACGAGTGCGCCCAACCAGATGTGGGTAAAGTATGGTTCGTACCCGAAGCGTAGTCGCCCGCACTCTCGGGCGAGTAGTTGCCTATAAAGATGCTTCCAGCCGACGAAATCTGCTCGGCCACGTCCCACGCATCGCGCATCGAGATTATAAGATGCTCGGCCGCATACTCCTCGGCAAAGGCTATCATCTGCTCACGGCTATCGAATACCACCGTACGGCTATTGACCAGCGATTCAGCAACATACTCCTCCCTCGAGAGCAATGCTCGCTGACGCTCTACCTCCTCGGCCACAGCCTCGGCAATAGGCCTTGAGCTGCAAACCACAATAGCCTGACTATCACGCCCGTGCTCAGCCTGCGAGAGCATATCTGCCGCCACAAAAGCCGCATCGGCCGATTCATCGGCCATCACCATCACCTCCGAAGGGCCTGCCGGCATATCGATCGATGTGTTATGCGCCGCCACCATCTGCTTGGCAAGAGTTACATAGCGGTTTCCCGGGCCAAAAATCTTATCGACCTTCGGCACCGACTCCGTGCCGTAAGCCATCGCCGCCACAGCCTGCGCTCCGCCCACCTTAAATACCTGCTCCACCCCGCAACGACGTGCCGCATACAATACCTCAGCAGCGACCCTGCCCTCGCGGTTAGTGGGAGTACAGAGTATAACCTTCCCGCAACCCGCAATACGTGCCGGCAAGGCCAGCATCAGTACGGTCGAGAAGAGTGGCGCCGTACCACCAGGGATATAGAGTCCTACGCGGCGAATCGCCACGGCACGCTGCACACATCTAACCCCCTCCTGCGTCTGCAAATCAACTCCCCCGGGAAGCTGGGCACGGTGGAAAGTCTCGATATTTCGTGCAGCCACCTCGATAGCGGCCTTTACCTCGTCACTCACCCTCTGCTCGGCTTGCATAAACTCATCTGCCGACACCGCAAGTGAGGCAAGCTCGATGCCATCAATCTGCTTGGCCAAAGAGTACAAGGCACCATCACCCTCCGTGCGAACACGCTCAACAATCGCCTCAACACGATCACGGATAAGCGAGTTATCCTGCTCGGCACGACGACACAGCGACGGCCACTGCTCTACTGCTGGATTTTCGTATATCTTCATCTCGGCTACGGAATTATCTTGTCCAACGTAAGCACCAGAATACCCTCGGCACCTATAGCCTTGAGCTGGCGCACCTTATCCCACAAATCGGCCGCATCAACCACCGAGTGGAGCGAACACCAACCCTCAGCCGCCAACGGCATCACGGTCGGGCTACGCATCGCAGGCAGAATCTTCACCGCCTCATCGAGCGACGAGGTGGGGATATTCATCAGCAGATATTTCTTGCCACGGCTCACGCGCTCGGACTCGATACGGAACAACAACTCGTCGAGCAACTCGCGGTCCTCAGCCGAGAGATTACGGTTGGCGATGAGCACCGCCTCCGACTCGAAGACGCGCTCGACCTCCTTCAATCCGTTCGTCACGAGCGTTCCACCCGACGAAACAATATCGAAAATCGCATCGGCAATGCCCGCCGTCGGGGCAATCTCCACCGAGCCTGTGATCACCTCCATCTCGGCCTGGACCCCCTTCTCATCGAGAAAACGTTTGAGGATGGCAGGGTAGGAAGTCGCAATTCGCTTGCCCTCGAAATACTCCACCCCCGTGTACTCCTCGCCCTTGGGAATAGCCAACGATATGCGACAACCACCAAAGCCGAGTTTCGTAACTACCTCGACATCGCACCCACGCTCAGCCACCTCGTTTAGGCCAACGATTCCCAGCGTTGCCGTTCCATTTGCCACCACCTGTGGAATGTCGTCATCTCGCAAATACAACACCTCGATGGGAAAATTTGCCGCCTTGGAGAGGAATTTACGTTTCGCCGCATCAACATCAATGCCTATCTCGTGGAGCAGCTCCATACTCTGCTCATTCAATCGTCCTTTAGTCTGTATTGCAATTCTTAGCATACTCTCGATTTTTTTGTTTACACTCCATCAAAAAAGGCTCACCCTACGGGTAAGCCTTATATATGAAATCTTCTACGCCATACACCACGACCTACCCTATCTTTCGCAAGATATGATATGAAGGTGGATGGTGTTGATTGTTGTCATACTTAACTCGTTATAGTGCAAATATAGCAATTTATTCCGAATGCGCAACATAACAATTCCCAGAATAGCAACAAATATGCATATTTGCGGAATAAATATTCACCATCCGCCATCCTTGTGGTGATCTGGGCAGTCCCTACGAAAGCGGAGCCTCGCCCTGCACGTCAAGATTTACCTTGACATACTTGTAACCCAAATGGCGCAACTCGAGCGACACGCCAAGACGGAAGAATACCTTTACAACGCGAGCAAACAAGTGGAAAGCCATCACGCTCTGCGGCTCGATACCCTCCTTGCGAATCATCGTCTGAGCGGTGTTGGCAGCCTTACGGATCGCAGCCTCCAACTTCTTATTCTCCTCGCTATCGAGTTTGTAACCGACCAAACACTCAATCACATACTCGTCCAGACAATCGAATCCGCGAGGCTTGGCCATCAGCGTGTACCAATCCTCAACGTCCTTGTAATCGCCCCACGACTTATCCCACAGAACGGCAGCACCCATACCGACATAGCAGGCCCACGCAATAGCTGCAGCAGGATACTCGGCAATCTGCGGAACGGCTGCAACCATATATTCGGGAGCCGATGTTCGCCACTTCTCGTCCAGCTCCTCCACCTCGAGGATCTTGCCGTCGAGCAGCTGATCGGCCGTACACTGATCGACCAGGGTCTTCTCCAACTTCTCGGCAAACGACGCCAAAAACTCTATATCTTTTTCTTCCATAATGTTTTAACTAAAATGTTCCGAGTTTGAAAACAATCTTCTGGCAATACATTTCGCCCGCCTGGAGCACCACCGTCGGGAACGAAGGCTCGTTCACTGCGTTGGGATAGTTCTGGCACTCGATCGCCACGCCAGCATAGTCCTTGTAACGGCTACCCGACTTCGTAATGGGACATCCACCCTCAAGCCAATTGCCCGTATAGACCATCGCTCCTGCCTGCGACGAAAGAATCTCCACTTTGCGGCCTGTAGCCTCACAACGCAATTCTCCCACCTCACTCAAGATGTTGGGTTTCCAGCCATCGAGCACGAAGAAGTGGTCATAACCCTTAAAATCCTTCATATGGTTGAACTCCGAAAGCAACTCCTCGCCAAACTTACGCCACTGGGTAAAATCCTGCGGCGTACCCTTCACGTCGAGATACTCGCCCGTCGGAATCTGTGTTGAATCCATCTCCAGCACACGCGAGCAGTTAAGATGCAACTCGTGGTCAAGAATATCCTTGCCGCTACCCTCGCCTGCGAGGTTCCAGTATGTGTGGTTCGTGAGGTTCACCACCGTGGTCTTGTCACTCTTTGCGGCGAAGGTAATCTCCAGCGCATTGTCCTCACCAAAGTAGTAACCCACCTCGACATACAACTCACCGGGATAGTTCTGCTCACCATCGGGCGATACGCGCGAGAATACCACACGATTGGTCTCCACACGGCTCTCCCAGAGCTGGTTAGCAAAACCCTTTGAGCCTCCGTGCAGGTGGTTAGGGCCATTGTTAATCTCGAGCGAATACTCCACGCCCTCGATTGTCATCTTACCTCGCGCGATACGGTTAGCCACTCGGCCAACACTCTTGCCGCTTGCTGCGCCATCGCCGAAGTAGCTCATCGGATCCTTGTAACCAAGCACGATATCGTCAATGTTGCCATCGCGGTCGGGTGATTTAACCGACACAATCGCTGCTCCAATGTTACATACCTGCACCTCGCAACCGTTATCATTACGCAGGGTATAGATTACGATAGCCTCGCCCTCGGGCGTAGCTCCCCAAATATGCTGCAGAATCTCCATTACTCCAAAGGTTTAAGGTTTTCGAGGATATAATCAATTCGCTTCAAGCACTCCTCCTTACCGATGAATGCCGTCACGTCGTACATACCCGGGCCCTTGCCAGCGCCCACCAATGCCAAGCGCAACGTATTCATAATCTGGCCCATACCGTAGCCCTTCTCCTGAATCCAAGCACCCACAACAGCCTCGGTATTCTCCAGCGAGAAGTCGTCGATTGAGGCCAACACCTCACGCACTTCCTTCAGACGTGCAGGATTCTCGCCCTTCCAATACTTCTTCATCTGCTTCTCCTCATACTGCGTGGGAGCTACGAAGAAATACGAGGTCAAATCCCACAAATCGGTAATGAACGACGCGCGCTCCTTCATAATGCCAGCCGCCTTACCAGCCAACTCATCCGAGGTCTCCACGCCATTCGCACGCAGGATAGGCTGGAACAACTCGGCCAACTCAGCATCAGTCTTGTGGTGCATATACTGCGCATTGAACCACTTAGCCTTATCGGGCTGGAAACGTGCGCCAGCCTTCGACACGCGGTCCAACGAGAATGAATCAATCAACTCCTGCATCGTGAAGAGCTCCTGCTCCGTTCCGGGATTCCAACCCAGCAGAGCCAACATATTTACGAATGCCTCGGCAAAGTAGCCATCCTCACGATAGCCGTGCGCAGTCTCACCCGTAGGCGAAGTCCAGAACAGGGGGAATACGGGGAAACCCATCTTGTCGCCATCGCGCTTTGAGAGCTTACCACCACCCGTAGGCTTCAGCAGCAGGGGCAGGTGAGCAAACTGCGGCTGCGTATCGGTCCAGCCGAAGGCACGATACAGCAGATAGTGCAACGGCAACGAGGGCAACCACTCCTCGCCACGAATAACGTGAGAGATCTCCATCAGGTGGTCATCGACGATGTTTGCCAAGTGATATGTCGGCAACTGGTCAGCACTCTTGTAGAGCACCTTATCATCCAGCGTCGAGGTGTTCACCTTGACGTGGCCGCGAATCAGGTCATCCATCTCGACAATCTCATTCTCAGGCATCTTAAAACGCACAACCCATATATCGCCGCGAGCTATACGCTCCTCAACCTCCTCCTGCGAGAGGCTCAACGATGTAGGCAACTTCTCACGAACGGTGTAGTTGTAGGCAAAGGTCTGACCTGCAGCCTCAGCCTCCTTACGCAACGCATCCAACTCCTCCGCCGTATCAAATGCATAGTATGCCCAGCCAGCCTCAACGAGCTGCTTTGCATACTTGAGATAAATCTCCTTGCGCTCGCTCTGACGATAGGGAGCGTGGGGTCCGCCAACGCCAACACCCTCGTCGATCTCGATGCCGCACCACTTCAGCGACTCGATGATATACTCCTCCGCTCCGGGCACGAAGCGCTGCGAGTCGGTATCCTCGATACGAAGAATCATCTTACCACCGTGACGACGTGCAAACAAATAGTTATAAAGTGCTGTACGCACACCACCCATATGAAGGGGCCCCGTAGGCGACGGAGCAAAACGCACACGAACTTCTCTTGACATAATTTTATTTTTTTGTTTCTTATTTATTTTTCTTCTCTTTTATCTTCAACCAAGCTGCAAACACAAGTGCCACAACGAAATAGACCGCAGAATAGACCAACATAGCACGACTAAATCCGTGAGTAGCCGGCCACTCGCCCTGCAACCAGGTATTAACACTTACTGCCACCAAAACCGCCAACAGGAAAAACAACGCCATCGCAATCTGGTGATTCTTCTTGTTGCGCTCAATCACAGGCATAGGCCACAAAAACAGCAGAAACCACAATGTGATGGTCCACGCCCACATTGTCCAATATACAAGATTATTAAGATTGAGCGTTGCAATAGTCAGCGCAACAGCCACTGCGGCACAAACGCCCGCCGCAATCTGGAACTTTCTCCAAATCTCCATAAATTGTTAATTTATAGTTTTACTGCTTTGAAATCAATACTCCTCTCTTAACCGCCTATAGCGCACAAGGCAAATGTTTTACACATTGAAGAGGAAGTGCATAATATCACCATCCTGCACGATGTACTCCTTACCCTCGATACCAATCTTACCCACATCACGGCAAGCCTTCTCCGAGCCGAGCACAACATAATCGTCATATTTGATAACCACGGCCCGAATGAATCCGCGCTCAAAGTCGGTGTGGATGATACCTGCCGTCTGCGGCGCCTTCATACCCTTAACAAAGGTCCACGCACGGCTCTCGTCAGCACCCGTGGTGAAGAATGTCTGAAGGTTGAGCAACTTGTATGCCGCCTTGATCAGTCGCGCCACGCCCGACTCCTCGAGACCCATATCCTGCAGGAACATCTGACGCTCCTCGTAATCCTCCAACTCTGCGATATCAGCCTCCGTAGCCGCCGCAACGATCAACATCTCGGCATTCTCGTCGGCGATGGCAGCCTTCACAGCCTCGGTGTGAGCATTACCCGTCACGGCCGATGCCTCATCGACGTTGCAGACGTAGAGCACGGGCTTATCGGTCAAAAGGTTCAAATCAGCCACCAACTTGCGCTCCTCCTTGTCGGTCTCAACCGTACGTGCCGAGCGACCCTGCTCCAGTGCCTCCTTGAACTGCACCAGCAGATCGTACTTACGCTTGGCGTTCTTATCACCCGCTACGGCCTGCTTCTGGCACTTACCGATATTGTTCTCCACGGTCTCCAAATCCTTGAGCTGCAACTCTGTATCGATGATACCCTTATCGCGCACGGGGTCCACCGTTCCATCAACATGCGTGATATTGCTATTCTCGAAGCAACGCAGAACGTGGATAATCGCATTGGTGTTACGGATATTACCGAGGAACTTATTTCCCAATCCCTCACCCTTCGATGCACCCTTCACAAGGCCCGCAATATCGACAATCTCGATCGTCGTGGGGATCACCTTCTTCGGATTGTCAATCTCAGCCAGCTTGACCAGACGCTCATCGGGCACGGTGATAACGCCCACGTTGGGCTCGATTGTACAGAAAGGGAAATTTGCAGCCTGCGCCTTTGCATTCGACAGGCAGTTGAAAAGTGTCGATTTACCCACATTGGGCAGACCAACAATACCGCATTGTAAAGCCATTATATATATCTTATTTGTTTATACTCGTATAACCCTACAAAAATAGTTATTTTTAGGCAGATGACACCTATATTTATACGGAAAAATATCTTTCCCACGCGCGACGGCATAAAAACGGCATAAAAAAAGTCTGCCCAACTCGAAAGTCGGGCAGACCGTTTATCTATACTTCGTGCTGTCTATTAGAAGTACTGACCACGCAGATCCTCGATCTCAGCGATTGACTGCAATGCAGCAACCGACATCTGCGATGCTACGTTCTCGCTGCTTGCCTGCAGACGAACCTTCTCTGCCTCGGCAGTCTGAACCTCGCTCTTGGTGATCTCGTCAACTACGAATACCACTGCGTTAGAGTAGCCCTTCACGGGTGCAGATACAGCACCGGTCTGTGCGGTGTGTGCGATTGCGCCAGCTACGCGGGGCTCCATTACGAGCGATGCCACGCTGTAGTCATTCATCTTCACATTGTCGAAAGCTACAACCTCAACGCCGTTGCTTGATGCGATCTGGTCGATTGACGAGCCAGCCAACTTAGCCTTCAGCACCTCGTACTTCTTGTCGCGAGTCAAAGTCTGTGCGATTGACGAGCTAACCTGCTGCAAGGGAGTGTACTCCGAGTTGTCGATACCGGTCAACATAGCCACAACATAAGAGTTGCCAATGGTGAAAATCTCCGAGATCTCCTCCACCTTCGCTGCGTGAGCCCAGTGAATAATCTCGCGTGAGCTTGCGAGACCCAAAATCGAACGATCGCCCTGTGAAATAGTTGCTACACGGGGAGTTACAGCGGCAGCCGTAGCAGCCTCGTTGAACTTATCGAGTGAACCCTTGCCATCAACAGAGAAGATGCTGGCAACGTTGTGAACATCGCGACGAGTAGTCGATGATGCCTCAACGGGGAGATTAATCGTACCAACCAAAACGTGCTTCTTAGCAGCGCCCACGCTGTTAACCTTAAGGAGCTGGATCGAACCTGCCAAAGTTACCTTCACTACGTCGCCACGCTTAGCCGATGCCAAAGGCTCAGCCAACTCGGGGTTCAGAGCAGAGAAAGGCATAACGCCCAACTTACCACCATCCTGAGCTGTAGCTGCGTAAGCCGAGTGCTGCTGAGCAGCAGCTGCGAAGTCGGCACCACCCTTAAGTGCGGTGTAGAGGCTGTCAGCCAAAGCTGCCTGCGTGGGATCCAATACGATGTGGCTCAAATCAACTGAATCGGGAGCCATCTTGGTATCGATAGCACGCGACATAACCCACTCGTTAGCCTTCAACACGGGACCATACTGCTCGCCATCGAGCAAAACAGCCTCATCCTCAGCCAACTGAGCTGCATTTACATAGGTCGCCGCAATTGCACCCATATTCTTGCGAACGAATGCGCGAACATCCTCTGCCGCAGCAAACTCCTGACCCATAGTCTGTGCCTTCTTCTCGATCTCAAGCATATCGTTGTCGGTAGGCTCAACGTCGAACACAACGTAAGAGATCGAACGGCTGGGGAGCTTGGTGTAGTTCTCCTTGTGAGCGTTGTAGTAGTTCTGGATATCAGCATCGCTTACGCTTACCTCCGTATCAGCAACGGTAGAGTAAGGCAGAGCTACCAAACGACCCTTGCGGCTCTCGTTAGATGCGGTAACACCCTCGGCAACCTCAAGCTTATTCACATATACACCAGCCTTTACCAGACCCAGGTACTTTGCCAACGTACGATCCAGAGCAGCCTGTGAGTTGATGAACGACCACATAGCCTGTGACTCGGGGTTAGCGCTGATCTGCTGGAGATATGCGGTGATGGTCTCCACGTTGTACTCGCCCGTCTGGGGGTCAGCAAACATATTGTAGAATACTGATGAGAGATGCTCGCCGCTGATCATCGACATACGCTCAGCGTCAGATACCTCGATACCGATCTTGCTAAAACCGGGGGTGAGCAGGTGCTTACCGATGAGCGACTGCCACGTTGCAGTAGCCAACGAGTTAGACTCCTCCTCGGTAGACTCGGTCATACCGCTGTAGGTCTTGATAGTCTCATACTCGTTCAGATACTCCGTGTAGTTGATCTTATCGCCATTGATAACGCCCACCTTGGGATCGTTATTACCAAAGCCCATCTCGGGGCCCAAAGAGATAATGAATGCCAACAGTGCCAGGATGATTACAACCGACACGATGACACCATACTTCGTTCTTAATGAATTTAGAGTTACCATAGAATTTATTTGTTATACTTCGTTAATTCTTTCCAAAGAGCCCGACCGCATAAACCAACCCGCACTTCGCACAAGCCAATCCTCATTTTCCACACGCCAATCCGCACTTCGCACACATCAATCGCGCTTTTCACACGTCAACCCGCACTGCACGCCGATCCGCTTCAATCCGGCCCACTCGTATTATTCTATTTTGAGCCACCAAAGATAGTAAAATTATTCTTAATGGCCATATTATTGAGTGTTTTTTTGTTATCTCTTTTTCACACGCGCCAATTCCAAACGTGTTCGCGTGGTTCTGAGCACCTTGATTTCGAGTTTGTCAGTTGTTACAATTGTTCCCGACGTAGGAATACCCTCGTAGGCATTGATAATGTAACCTGCCAACGTATCATACTCCTCACTCTCCTCAATATCAAGCCCATAGCGTTCATTCAGGTAGTCCACCTCCAGACGGCACGAGAATACAAATTCATCCTCGCCCACCTGTTTCTCCACCTCTTCGCTCACATCGTGCTCGTCCTCAATCTCGCCAAATATCTGTTCCAGAACATCCTCCATCGAAATGATACCCGCCGTGCCGCCAAACTCGTCAACGACAACAGCTATGCTCGATTTACGCTTGATGAAGTTCTGCAACAGTGTCTGCAGAGGCAGTGTCTCAGCCACATAATCGACCTCGATGACAACCTCCTCGACGGTCGTGGGCTTGTTAAACAGACTCTTCGAATTGACATATCCCACAATCGAATCGATCGACTCGCGCCACACGAAGATACGCGAATACTTGGTCTCGACGAATCGCTGCGTGAGATCCTCGATTGAGATATTTATATCTACCGCCTCGACATCCACGCGCGAGATCATACAGTCGCGCACCCTCAGGTCGGCAAAATCCAGCGCATTCTGAAAAAGTCTGATCTCCTCCTCGTCCTCCTGCTGTGGTTCGATGGCCTCGCTATCGACCAGCTCGACCAGATCCTCGCGGTTGAACGTATAATTCATCTCCTCCCCGCTGCGTTTTCGGCCAAACAGACGCAGAATGCCGTACGATATGAGCGTTGTCAGGATTGCTATCGGATAGAGTATCAGATAGAAAAAGTAGATTACGGGCGAGAAAAACTTATAGTAGAAATTGGCATTATTCTTAAAAATCGACTTTGGCAAAAACTCTCCACAGAATAGAATCACCACCGTCGATATGATTGTCTCGAGCAGCACCGATCCCTCCGATGCCATACTCTCCCACCCCACGACCGAGGCCACCATACGCAGCATCAGCGACATATAGAGTGAGTAGACGACAAGGCAGATGTTATTACCAACCAGGATGGTGGTTATATACTGCCCCGAGTTACGCTCAAAGAGTTGAGCTATAAAGTCGAACACAGGACTCTGCTTGCGGTCGATCTCCTCGCGCAGACGGTTCTTGCTCAGGAATGCAATCTCCATTCCCGAGAAGAATGCCGACATAAGCAGCATTATACATATTATTATAATGGAGTTAATCAAACTCGCCGAATCCATCATTCAAACTATTTATCACCGAGCGACGCAGCAGATCTTCGCCACATTCGCTGCACATTGTTATCACTCTCAGGCCCCAATCGCTGATTGACGCGCGCAGGGTTCATCTCCAACTCTCGTTGGCGATTACCGCTCACCTTTTGACGGGCATTACCACTTGCATTCTCACGCTTTGCGGCAGGCGTTGCCTCACCCTTTGGGGCACTCTTCAGCGAGTCGCTCTGCGAGCCATCGCTCTCTAACGCCTCATCGCTGACGTAGGTCACACCCTTGAGCTTACGGTAGGTCCAATCCTTCATCGCCTCGTCGCTCTCAAAGCCTTCGCAATTATATACCTCATCGCCATCGACAATCTTCGAATCGACGTTCGAGTAGATTCTGTGCGTAGCCTGATTCCAGAAGAGCTGCGAGGTGTAGAGCTTACGTCCATCGACATTCTCCGCCTCGACGTTACCCTTGGCCTCCCATAGTTTACGATCCTCGTAGAAGATCGCGTAGTTGGCCGTCAGCACGGCCGACACCTTCGACGGATCATTCTCATCGAAGAGTGTGATTTTGATACCCTTGCGGAACTCACGGTATGGATCTCGCGCCACACCGTAGCCTTCCATCAGAGGAGTCTCGAAGTGGTAGGACTTGACGCCATTCTCCGACATCGTAATCGAGAGATTTTCACTATACTCGGTCATCATCGTCTCGGTCGATACCTCCACCACCTCCTCTTTTTTCGACTCACACGAGAATAGCAAGATAGCACTCCCCAACACAGGGAGTGCTACCGCTAAATATCGTCTAAGCGAATGTATATTCATCTCAGAAATTATCTGTAACGAACAGTAGTGCTAACGCCGCTTGCGAAGCCACGGGTTACGGTGTAACGAGCACCCTCAGAAACCTCATTGAAGAAGCACTCCTCCTTGGTGGGGAATGATGAGCGATAAGCGCTTGCCATCTTCTTAGCAGCCTCCTGGATTGCGGGCTCAGAAGCGAGCAACTCAGCAGCCTGGCTCATTGCATCGTAAGCAGCCCAGTAGCAAGCCTGACCAGCGAACTCGCTGTTAGCCGAAGCTGCATAGCACTGACCCATAATGTAGGGAGCATAACCGTTCTCAGCGTTGATAGCCTTGATCTCCTTAGCGGCGTTCATCGCGTCAGAGTGGTTACCGCTCTGGATGCTGATAAGACCAATACGAACGTAGAGTTTCTCGCGCTCAGCAGCTACAGTCTCAGCAGCCAAAGCCTCGTTCAAATACTTCATAGCCTTATCGAACTCGCTACGATTCTGGAAGCCCTGAGCAAGGAACAAAGCGGTCTCTGAAGAGGGCTTGATTGAATAGTGCTTCTCAGCGGTTGCGAAGAAGAAGTCGCTGTCGCAGTTAGCGCGTGACATCAACGATACAGCCTGACCAAGCAGAGCCTCATCGTTGGGGTTGTCAGCCAACTTCTTTGAGAACAATGACTCGAGGTTCTCGCAGCTTGCAGCACCACTTGCACCGAAAGCGGTGTCGAAGGTGTTCTTCAACTCGGCAGCATCACCCTCAGCGCCATCAAAAGCGGGGCTGAAACGGTCGTACTCCGAGATAACCAAAGTTGCATCTACGGCATCGTTCTTGTAGTCCTCACATACGTTGGTGAAGTAGATAGTTACCAGATCCAGGTCATACTTACCGGTCTTCTCCTGTGAAGCAGTGATAGCCTCGTTGAAGATGTTGCGTACACCCTCACGATCCTCGGGCTTGTAGGTGAGATACTCACGAGCCTTGCGATCGAGGATATAAGCCTTACCGTAGCGAGCGTGGTTAGCAAAAGCCTGCAGACGTACGTCATAAACGTAGAGCAATGAGTCGATGTACATTGTACGCTCCTCGTCGGTCTTAGCCGTAGCGATCTGGTTCTTGTAGAGTTTGATACCATTGGTGTAGATACCCTGAGCTGCCTTAGGAGCCTGCTCCAGGAGCTGCTTCAAATAACCAGCTGCGACCTTGTACTCCTTGTTGTTAACAGCCTCGCCCAAGAACTGGTTAGCAAGCATATTAGCCTTGCGGGTCTCAGCGTCGTTTCCCCAAACAGCATAACGGGGATCATCGTAATTCACCTGTGCCATTGCCGAGAATCCGATAACGGCAAATGCGGCAACCAAAATCAGTTTCAAACTTTTCATTGTAATCTAAAGGTTTATAAGAGTTATTAGTTAATTATATTTTTCGTATTCACTTTCTCATTAATCATACTTGTAACGCACAAACCAACGATCCTCTCCGAAGAGCGAGAATCCGAGCGAGAACTTGTAGTACTGCTGCTTGACCATACCAGCCGTTGTGTTACCAACCGGAATAGTGCTACTCTCTGGCCTACGAATACCATACTCGAAACCCACATTGATCGCCGAGCGACCGAACAATCGGATCGGGAGTCCCAAACCTGCCGTTACGGCATACTGCGCAACTCGGCTTCCGCCAAAGGTCTGATAGTAATCACCCACGCGTGCACCAATACGGTATGCAATACGGTTAAAATAATTACCTACATCCGACGCACGAGGCACAAACTCCAATCCAGCCTTTATAGTATGCGTATCGGTATATGCAACGTGTACGCCGTGGCCACCACTCTCCAGGTAGTCAGAGTTCTCGCTACCCCAGTTCTGGTAGACGTAATCTACGCCGAGGCGGAACTTCATCGTCTGATAGAACGTACCTACCGTCAACTGATGGGGCAGTCGAAGCGGCAGAGCGCTGTCGTTCTCCTCACGCACCACCGATGCGAGCAGATTGTCAACATATACATACTTCACAAGTCCCGGTTCAAGCGCACCGCCCAAATCATACGTTGCACCGATGGTCCAGATGCGGGTATCCTTGTAAATCAGGTTCCACATCATACCTACCTGCGCCTTAAAACGCGACACATCGTAGGTATCGATTCCCGTCGTAGTCGAGTACTCACCGCTACCGGTAATCACCTGCGGACTGGCGCTGTAGCTACGCTCGATGTTACCCCAGTAGTAGATTGCAGCAACACCTATCGAGAAACCCGAGAAAGGCATCCAACCAATACCTGCCTTCACCTCCGTAACGTCGCCATCGCCCATGTAGTTGTAGCGCACGTTACCCACCGTACCGACAATATCCGACGAGGTGTCGTCGTTGTACATATTGTAGCCCACGTGGCTATAGGGTGTCAGGCTGAAGCCCAAACCAAGGCCCTTAGCCAAAGGCATCTGGAAGGCGATGTCGTGTATATTGATCGAGTTGTAAGCCGTTTCAACCGTGCGGTTTGTTGCTCCGTACTTGGTCTGCTTATTGCGGAAGTGACCGCCCTCAAGACCGAAGTTAAACAGGAAAGCCTGCTGGGGAGTAATCGCAAATGCTGCGGGATTCAACGCATTGGCCATCGTATTCGACCACATTGCAACACCTACTCCACCCAAAGCGCGCTGTATGGTATTTCCCTTTATTGCCAACTCACCCATTCCGTACATCGAGTAGGGTGAATATGTATTAACGCTACTTGCTAAATTTTGTGCCACCGCGCCCATAGGCAAAAGCAACGCGAGGGCTATTATGGTATTAAAAAATATCTTCTTCAGTGCTTGCATTGTACTCCAAAATTGTGTTCAATCCACAAAATACCAAATCACATTTTGCAAATATCGCATTTTTAATTCTTTTAACAAAGTATTTTGCATCTCCACCCGTAAAAATTAACGATAATTTTGCATTGGATTGCATAAAACTCCGAATATAGCCCTCAATTTCGTTGGTTATGCCCTGCATCACCCCCTGTTCGATGGCTTCGCGAGTCGATTTTCCGACTATTAATTGTTCCTGCGTAGGCTCGCATTCTGGCAGTCGCTCCGTGTAGTCGTGCAAAGCACGAAAACGGGTACGCACACCGGGCGAAATGTTACCTCCGCGAAAGACTCCGCCCACGACCAAATCTATCGTTATGGCTGTTCCGAAATCTACAATCACGCAATCCCGGCAACCCATCACGCAAACGGCTCCAACAGCCGCCGCCAGGCGATCCACGCCAAGCGTCTGGGGCGTATGGTAGTCATTACCGATAGGCACCGCCGTCGAATGCGACATCTCCAGCACTCGCAACCCCGCACTACGCAACAGTTCGGCCGCGTGAGCAGTACTCTGCCCCGTCGATGCGACAATGGCGCGCTCGAGCGAGGGATACTCCCCGACGATAGCCTTCACCGCTCCAGGATCAAGAGCCTCATAGCGACGCACATCGATAGCCTCGCCACCATCCATCACCGCCGTCTTAATCAACGAGTTACCTATATCGACCACAAGATTCATCCTACCAACAGTTTTTACAGGTTACGCAATACGGCCACCGCCTGGGCTACATTCTTTACTCTTCTAACGGTCATTGCCAGGCGATTATTGTGCTGCTTGAGCACAAAACGGTCGGGCTCGGCGGTAATTTTTCGCAACATATCCATAAACACGTCGCTTCGGTAGTATGGCGAATTCTGCTCGCCCACAAAGTGAACGATCATAAGCCCGTTCTTCACCTTCACGCGTTCCATACCCAATCGCACCGCCTCCCAGCGCAGTCTTACTACATTAAGCAACTCCACAGCCGCCTCAGGCAGCGCACCGAAACGGTCGACAAGGCGGCTCTCGAAGGCCACCAAATCCTCCTCGCGGTGTATTGAGTCCAGCTCGCGATAGAGTCGCAGCTTCTCGGCAGGCTGACGAACGTACGAGTCGGGCAGCTCGGCCAGCATATCGATCTCGATATGCGAATCCTCGATGTATGCCTCCGCCTTGACGGTCTGAGCCTCCTCGTCGCTCAATCCCTCTACATCGAGACCCTCGGCACGAAGCTCGGCAATAGCCTGACGCATAATCTTTTGATAGGTCTCAAAACCTATGTCGGCAATAAAT
This sequence comes from Alistipes sp., assembly GCA_045650235.1. Classification (GTDB taxonomy): domain Bacteria; phylum Bacteroidota; class Bacteroidia; order Bacteroidales; family Rikenellaceae; genus Alistipes. Next base: position 105,339 of record JAZRQX010000013.1, read on the forward strand.
CCGCTCTGTTCGGCTCCCAACAGATTACCCGCACCGCGAATATCCAAATCCTGCATCGCAATATTGAATCCCGAGCCCAAATCCGAGAACTCCTCGATGGCTCGCAGACGACGGCGTGCATCCTCCGTAAGCAGCTCATCGGGCGGCGTAATCAGATAGCAGTAGGCCTTGCGATTGCTTCGTCCCACACGACCGCGCAACTGATGCAAATCACTCAAACCGTAGTAGTGAGCATTATTGATGATTATCGTATTGGCATTAGGAATATCTATACCGCTCTCCACGATAGTAGTTGCCACCAGCACATCAAACTCGCCATAGATAAAGTCCATAATGAGTCGCTCCAGCTGCTCCGATGGCATCTTGCCGTGTCCTATGGCCACACGCGCCTTGGGGCAGATGCGCGTAATCATACCCTGCAGCGTCGGCAGATCCTCCACGCGGTTATTCACAAAATAGACCTGTCCGCCGCGCGAGAGCTCCTCCTCAATGGCATCGCGGATTATATCCTCGGAGAAGGTGTGCGACTCGGTCAGGATAGGCTGACGGTTTGGTGGCGCGGTCGAGATGACGGACAAATCGCGCGATCCCATCAGCGAGAACTGCAACGTTCGCGGAATGGGCGTTGCCGTGAGCGTGAGCGTATCGACATTAACACTCAGTTGCGTGAGCTTCTCCTTTGCCGCAACGCCGAACTTCTGCTCCTCGTCGATGATAAGCAGGCCCAGATCCTTGAACTTAATCTGCTTACCCAAAATCTTATGTGTGCCAATCAGAATATCAATCTTTCCCGCCTCCAGATCGGCCGCTATCTCGCGCGTCTGCTTGGCCGTTTTCGAGCGATTCAGATACTCGATGCGTACCGGGAAATCCCTCAATCGCTCCATAAACGAGCGGTAGTGTTGCAGCGCCAAAATCGTAGTGGGCACCAGCACCGCCACCTGCTTGCCATCGACCGCCGCCTTGAACGCTGCGCGTATAGCCACCTCGGTCTTACCGAAGCCCACATCGCCACACACCAGTCGATCCATCGGACGTGCCGACTCCATATCCTTCTTCACAGCCGCTATTGCCGCCTGCTGATCGGGCGTCTCCTCCCACTGGAACGAAGCCTCCATCTCGCTCTGCAGATAACTATCCACAGAGAATGCAAATCCCGGGCTCGACTTTCGTTTGGCGTACAGGGCAATGAGCTCGCGCGAAATATCCTTAACAGCCTTCTTCGTAGCGGTCTTGAGCTTCTGCCAGGCTCCGTTTCCAAGCTTGTAGATCTTCGGAGGCTCGCCTTCGCCACTCTTATAGCGCGAGATGCGGTGCAACGAGTGGACATTTACGAACAACACGTCGTTATCCTTGTAAACCAGCTTTATGGCCTCGTGTACCTTGCCGTTTTCATTGATCTTCACCAGTCCTCCGAAGCGTCCCACGCCGTGGTCGATATGCACCACATAGTCTCCCATCTTCAGCGCATTAAGCTCCGCTACGGTCATCTGCTCGTCGCGTTTGATCTCGCCGTTGATACGGTAGCGACGGTAGCGATCGAAAATCTGATGATCGGTATAGAGACAAATCTTCAGTGCGTTATCTACAAAACCCTCGTGCAGTGTCACCGGCACCGACTCAAACTCGATATTGCGGCGCCCCATCTGGTGAAATATATTTCCCAGACGCTCAATCTGCGCCTTGCTCTCGGAGAGGATGTAGCTTTTATACCCTCGCAACATCGAATCCGACAGATCGTCGGCCAGCACCTCAAAATTCTTATTGAACTTGGGTTGCGGCGTAGTCGAGAATGTGACCGTCACATCTGCCACTCGCTCCTTCAGGTTGTCGCGCAGCAGGAACATCCGCCCCTCGGCCATATCCTTCAGAAGTCCGTTGCGGCTGGTCATAAGTGTATCTATCTTCGACGGCTCCTCCATCTCCCCCAGCAGACGACGCCTCAGGTCGTTCACCCGCTTCAGCACAAAATCCGCATCGTAGAACCAGCAGGTCGCATCACCCGCGAAGCGCACCAGCGAAACCTTCTCCACGTCTGTCGAGTTCATATTGGGAACTATCTCCACCTCGTCGGTCTTATCGTGCGAGAGCTGACTCGATATATTAAATCGGCGTATCGAGTCAATCTCGTCACCAAAGAAGTCGAGACGGAAGGGTCGGCTCTCCGAGTATGAGAATACATCGACAATACCTCCACGCAACGAATACTGCCCCGGCTCATAGACAAAATCCACCTGCTGGAAGCCGCGCTCGACAAGCTGCTCCTCCAACTCGGCAATCACCACCCGATCACCCACCCTTAGGCGGATACTGCGCTCGGCGAGCGACCCCTCATCGGCCACACGCTCGGCCAGTGCATCGGGATAGGTGCACACGACCACATATCCGTCGCGATTGTGCCTCAGAGCATTCAGCGCATTCGTACGTTGCACAACTCCCTGCGCATCCTCCTTGCCGTAGATGATTGATTTCTTGTACGATGTAGGGAAGAAATGAACACGTTCCTCGTCGAGCAGAGCATAGAAGTCGTTGAGCATATATGCAGCCGAGTCACGATCCTCCGCTACGAATATATGCACCCCTCCCACTCTACGCACCAGCGCCGCCGAATAGAGCGAAAGAGCCCCGCCGACCAAATTCTCGAGATGGACGGTGACGCTCTTTTTTCTATGTTCCTTTACCAACTGAGAGAAGGTCTTCGCCCCCTCAACACGTTGCAAAATATTATCTATACTCTCCAAAATGCAGAGTTTTTTCTCTCAATACCCCTTAGGGCTCTCTCATTCTTCCTCTCGCTATCTCCCTTCTCCGCTATGGTTCAATCAACGAAGCCCCCGACTTATCAAGGTAACGGACATCAACCATACCCAGACTCTGGTCGGCCACGACCTTCAGTCGCACCTTATATCGCCACATCCAGCGGCGACGCAGCGACCACACTCCATCACACAGGAACGATGCCACATAAGGACTGACGTGCAGCGTGATATGCTTCACGCCTCGATCCGCTGCGAGGAACTGTATCTGGTTCTCGATCTTGCGATCGAGCAGCACCGTAGGCTCTATGCGGCCCGTGCCGTTACACGTCGGGCAGACATCCGTCACATCCTGCACCGCTACGGGGCGCACACGCTGGCGCGTGATCTGCATAAGGCCGAACTTCGTGAGCGGCAGTATCGTATGCTTGGCCTTATCCGAGGCCATCAGCTTCTTCATCTCCTCATACAGCGTCTGGCGGTTCTGCGCCTTGTGCAGGTCGATAAAGTCGATGATCACAATTCCGCCCAAATCGCGCAGGCGTAACTGACGTGCGATCTCGGCTGCAGCGGCCAGGTTGACCGTCATTGCCGTCTCTTCCTGGTTCTCCTCGGCTCGGGTGCGATTACCCGAATTCACGTCGATGACGTTCATCGCCTCGGTATGCTCTATGATCAGGTATGCTCCGCGCTTGAGCGAAACATACTTGGCAAAGAGCGACTTGATCTGTTTCGATATGTCGAAGTTGTCGAAGATGGGCACCGTACCTCGGTACAACTTAACGATCTTCTCCAACTGGGGGTCGATTATTTTGATGTAGTTTTTAATCTCGCGATACATCGCCTCGTCATCGACCGTAATTTGCGAGAAGGTCGAGTTGAGCGAATCGCGGATTATGGTATTGGCTCTACCCATCTCGCTCATCAGCAGAGCGGGAGCCTGATTTTTGCGGATGTTTCCCACAGCCTTGTTCCAACGCTCGATGAGCGAAAGGATATCTTGCTCGATGTCGGCATCCTGTGCCTCGGCAGCTGCTGTGCGTATGATAACGCCGAAATTTTTGGGAAGTACCTCTGCAGCAATACGGCGCAGACGTTTCTTTGTCTCGTTCGAACGAATCTTCTGCGAGATTGATATTTTGTTGCTGAATGGCACCAGCACCACGTTGCGACCCGCCAGCGACAGATCAGCCGTCAGGCGCGGTCCTTTGGTCGAGATGGCCTCCTTGGCCACCTGCACCATCACTATTTGGCCAGGCTCGAGGTAGGTGGCCAACTTGCCCGACTTCTCGATGTCGGGTTCGAGTTTCATCGTCTCCACCTTTACTCCTCGACGTCCCGGCTGGCGACTGTCGACGAGTCTCTGCAACGAGCGGAATTGACTTCCCAAATCGAGATAGTGAATGAATGCATCCTTCTCGTGTCCGATATTGACAAAGGCGGCATTCAGTCCCGGCATAATCTTACGCACCTTACCCAAGTAGATGTCGCCCACGGCAAATCCCGTCTGGCACTGCTCCTTGTTCAGCTCGACCAGCACTTTGTCCTCGCATAGGGCAATTGTGATCTCGGCTGGGGTTACGTTTATTACTAACTCTCGATTCATTGTAAATAATATATAAAAATAGGTAAAGGTAAAGGGCGTTAGACAAAATACCCTTTACCTTTCATTCTTACCTACTTGCTAACGCAGTTTTGAAAAACCGTCCGAATTACTTCTTCTTATGACGATTCTTACGAAGACGCTTCTTACGCTTGTGCGTAGCCATCTTATGACGCTTGTGCTTCTTTCCGTTTGGCATTGTTCTAAATATTTTAATTGGTTAATTATTTCACCTTAGCTACGAAACTCTTTGCAGGCTTGAAAGCGGGAATGTTGTGCTCGGGAATGGTGATGGTGGTGTTCTTCGAGATGTTACGAGCAACCTTTGTAGCACGCTTCTTGATGATGAACGAACCAAAACCACGAAGATAAACATTGTTATTCTCGATCAGAGAATTGCGAACATTCTCCATAAAAGCCTCTACGATAGTCTGCACCAAAACCTTCTCGGCGCCAGTACTCTTGGCAATCTCATTAACGATATCAGCCTTAGTCATAGTAATTATTTATTTAGTATTTAACATTTAATTTTCTTTGGGTTTGCAAATGTACTACATTTTTAATGATTAACAAACTAAAAGTGAGTTTTTTTTCACAAATCCCACCCATCGCTTAGATTGTGGGCACAAAACACCAAATTAGTTCTTCCTCACTACGGTATTTGGTTAAACGCCATAGCCAAACCCTCGACCGCCTTGTCCAATCCACCCTGAATTTTCGAGCCGATCATCATCTTCATCATCATATTGAGTTCGGCGTGCAGCACCATACGGATTCGCGTATCGGCCACATCGGCGGGCTGCATCTGGATCCAGAACGAGAAATCCACCGGCACGCCATTCTCCTCGTCAGCCGCAATCTTGATATGTTTATTCTCCTCGCGCTCCACGATGCGCAACGCCACCTTGAAGCCCTTAACCTTGAACGAGCAGGTATCCTCCGTTGCCGTCCACTCCTCCACCTTGTCCTGAAGTGCGGGGGTGAGCATATCGAAACGACTGATGAAGGGGAAGATTCGCTCAGCGGGTTTCAGAATCTGCTGTTGCTTAGATGTATATTTTTCCAGTCCCATAATCTACATTTTTTACTTTCCGGCCTTGTAAGCCTCTACGCCACTCTGCAAAAAGTCGATAAAGCCCTGCACGTCGAGATCATATCCGCGAGGCGTCACCATCGGCACTCCCTCGTTGCCCTGCAGAACGTAGTAGGGCTGCGCATTCACGCCGTACGTCTTCAGCGCATAGTACGAATTGATCTTACCCAGCGTCTTGAGCACCTTACCTGCATCGGTAGTCACCCAATCAGCCTCATCCACCTTCAATTTATCGTCAGCATAGAGTGCCACAATAACATACTCGTTGCGCAGAATATCCAGCACCCTGGGGTCCGACCATACGCGGACCTCCATCTCGCGGCAGTTCACGCAACCGTGACCCGTGAAGTCGATGAACAGCGGCTTACCCACCTGCTTGGCGTACGCCTCAGCCTCCTCCAGATCGAAGAAGCCATCGAGGTCGTGCGGCAACTCCAGCACATCGCCATACTTAACCCCCGACGTAGGAGTCGCAGCCTCGGCCGCAACAGCAGAGCCTGAGCCCATCACGAAATCCTGGGTCTGAATCGGCGGCAGATAGCCCGATAGAGCCTTCAACGGTGCGCCCCACATACCGGGCAGCATATATACTACGAACGAAAATGCCACAATAGCCAACACCAAACGTGTTACCGAAAGATAAGGCATATCGCTATCGTGCTTGAACTGGATCTTGCCGAGCAGGTACAATCCCAGCAGCGAGAAGATCGCAATCCACAACGCCAGATATACCTCACGGTCGAGCAATCCCCAGTGATAGGTCTGGTCAGCTACGCTGAGGAACTTCAAACCGAGTGCCAACTCCACAAAACCCAGAACGACCTTCACCGAGTTGAGCCAGCCACCACTCTTGGGCAGCTGCTTGAGCCACGACGGGAACAGCGCAAACAGAGTAAAGGGCAGGGCGAATACCACCGAGAACGCCAACATCGTCAGAATCGGAGTCCACACCTCGCCCGAGGTCGATTGGATCAGAGCCGAGCCGATAATCGGGCCAGTACAAGAGAACGACACCAGAACCAGCGTCAGTGCCATAAAGAAGATACCCACTAGGCCTCCCTTATCGGCCTTTGCATCGCTATTATTCACCAGCTTCTCTGGCAACACAATCTCGAAAGCACCGAAGAACGACGCCGCAAAGACCATAAACACCACAAAGAAGAGGATATTGGGAAGCCAGTGTGTCGATAGCCAGTTAAAGATATCGGCCGTAACGGCATCGCCACCCAGTAGCCACGTCAGCAGAATAATCACTGCGATAGGCACGGTGTACAGCACCACAATAAACAGACCATACATCAACGCGCGGAAGCGACCGCGAGCCACGCTACCCGAACCCTTGAGGAAGAACGACACGGTCATCGGAATCATTGGGAATACGCAGGGCGTAAGCAGCGCTATAAGCGCCCAACCGATTGCACTGAGGATAAAGCTCCAGATCGAGCCACCCTTCGTTACAGCGTTAGCATCGGCCACACTCTGCTCAATATCCACCTCAGCTGCAGCTGCGGGATTGCCCACCTTGATAGAAAAATCCTTATCGCCATTCACGCACTGGTCGCTGCAAGCCTGCCACTCTACCGAGCACTGCACCGTAGCACCCTGGGGAGCCTTCACTCGCTGCGAGAATACTACCTCGCCCTCATAATGGCCAATCTCCATCTCGAAGATCTCGTCCATCTGGCGTACCGACTCGCGGTTGGGCTCAACCTCTCCTACCAGCTCATATCCCACAATGGGATCGAAAGTAAACGTCGTTGCCAACGGGCCACCCTCGTATGGGCCGAGGTCGTAGAGGTGCCACCCCTGCTCGATTGTTGCCTTAAAGTCAATGCGATACTCTCCGTCGCCCACCTGCTCAACCGATGTTGACCACGAAACGGGGTCGAAAAGCTGCATCTGCGCCGATGCCGACTGCAGGGTCAGCATTGCGACGAGCATCAAAATCAAACTCTTAATCTTATTCATAGTTTTCTTCACTCAATTATCCACTTTAGATATTTACGCAAGGGGCAAAAATAAACAAAAAAACAGATTCCTGCAAATAAGAATCTGTTTTATAGCTTTTTTCGCCTACTCTATCTCAAATATTCGCTTCTGGTCGTCGCCTACGGTGATTCTCACCTGCATAGCATCATCGGGCAGCAACCCCTCCACCATCTCGGGCCACTCGACAAAGCACAGCTCGCCCGAGTAGAAATACTCCTCGTAGCCAAGATCGAACACCTCCTCCACGCGGTTGATGCGATAGAAGTCGAAGTGGTAAATCGTGCCCTCGCGCCCCTCATATTGGTTTACCAGCGCGAAGGTAGGGCTCGTCACTGTATCCTCCGCCCCGAGCTTAGAGGCAATGCGACTCACGAGCGTGGTCTTTCCCGCACCCATACCGCCACGCAACAAAACCACGCGACGCTCGCCTATCGACGAGAGGATCTCTTCGGCCACACGCTCCAGCTCCGAGAGCGAGTCAATCTCTATTCTTTTCATAATCAGTTTCCTTTGGGTTTAAGTACAATGTAGGGCACGAGCATCTCCTCCATCGAGATTCCGCCGTGCTGGAAAGTATTTTTGTAGTAACGTATAAACTTATTTGCGTCGTTGTTATAGACCAAAAAGTCGGAGTTGTAGGCAAAGATATAGCTCGACGAGAGATTTATCCTCGGCAGCTGAATATCCTCCGGACGCGTCACCTCATACACCTCGCGGGCGTTGTATTGCAGGTTGCGACCCGTCTTGTATCGCAGGTTAGGCGAGGTCTCCCTATCGCCCGTAACCTTTACGGGGTTATCCACGCGAATCGTTCCGTGATCCGACGTAATGATTACCGTGTGTCCCTGCTCGGAGAGCATCTTCAACATCTCATACAGATCCGAGTGCTCGAACCACGAGCGCGTGAGCGAGCGGAACGAAGCCTCGTCTTCGGTCAATTCGCGGATAATGTCGGTCTCTGTTCGGGCGTGTGAGAGGATGTCAAGGAAATTGTAGATGATAACCGAGAAGTCGGCATCATACACGCGGCGAATATTGTCAATGAGCTTCCTACCCGCCTCGGGGCGCACCAACTTATCGAACGTCCAGCGGTAATCCTTGCCCGCCATCTTGAGCTGTCGTGCGAGAAAATCCTCCTCGTACTGATTCTTACCCCCCTCCTCATTGTCATTGAGCCACTTGTCGGGCATCATCTTGTCGATCGCCAGCGGCATCAGACCTGCAAAAATCGCATTTCGGGCATACTGCGTCGCCGTGGGCAGGATAGCACAGTAGAAGTCATCAACATCCACATCGTAATATCCGCGCAACAGCGAGCTGATGGCACGCCACTGATCGTAACGGAAATTATCAATCAGCAACAGCGTTGTCTTCGTATTCTCATCCACCACGGGCAGTATCTTCTTACGCATCAGCGTGTGCGACATAATGGGAATCTCTCCATCATCGACCCGTTTGTTGATCCAATTATAGTAATTGCGGCGCACAAACTTGCAGAACTCCTGATTGGCCTCGCTCTTCTGATACACCAGAATCTCCTTCACGCTCTGATCCATCGACCCCGCAAGCTCGATCTCCCAATTGGTGATCTTGCGATACAGCGCACACCACGCCTCGAAGGTCGAAGCCCCCTGACACATCGCCGAGATTCGCCCGAACTCGGCACGATAATCGGCTGTCGTCTGCTCCGTGACCAGCTGCTGCGAGTGGACATTCTTCTTTATCGAGAGCAACACCTGATTGGGATTTACGGGCTTGATGATGTAGTCGGCAATCTTCGAGCCTACGGCCTTATCCATAATGTTCTCCTCCTCGCTCTTCGTAACCATAATCACGGGCGTCGTCGGGCGTTGCTCCTTGATCAGAGGCAGCGTCTCCAATCCCGTCATTCCGGGCATCATCTCGTCGAGGATTATCAGGTCGTACGCCGTTGCACGCGCCATATCGATGGCATCGTAACCATTGTTGCAGGTATCCACCGCATACCCCTTCCCCTGAAGGAACAGGACGTGAGGCTTCAACAACTCCACCTCGTCATCAACCCATAATATTTTTACCATAGTGCTTCGTTTTTAACTTTAATCAGCCTTCCGGCTTTAGCCTCCTATACCGAGAACGCCGAAAATACCTTTTTAATTGTCGGGAACGAGTTTTTTATTTGCTCCTCGATCCTTTCGGGCGCCACCCACTCAGCCCTTACAATCCCCTCCTCGCGTTGAGGCGTAAGATGTCGGCTCAGGGCACGCATAACATACCACGCTGTCAGCTTCAGCTCCCACTCACCATATATATTATACGCGTGAAGTGTCGTCACGAGCAGTCGTCCCACCTCGGCCACCTTCACACCCGTCTCCTCCTCGGCCTCGCGTGCGGCACACTCGGCAAAGCTCTCTCCCTCTTCGCGGTGTCCTTTGGGCAGATCCCAACGGCCATTGCGACTGATCATCACCACATCGCCCCGATCGCTCTCCACCACTCCACCAGCAGCCTCCACCCACTTCATCTGGCGGGCAAATGCCTCAAACGAAGACTGAGGCTCCGGGCTTAAAATCTCAACCGAGTTGTAAGTTTCTAAAAAAGTGATTACCTTCGCTCTTGCAAGTGGCACTTCAACCTCGGCCGACACCACATAATACCCCTCGCGGGGCTCTGTCGCAAAGAGCAGCTCTCGATCAGCAAACCATACGCGAATCGAGCCATCCGCCTCTACGGGGATGCCTATTTCGTGCTCGCTGTGGGTATAGTAATTGGCAGTAGGTTGCATTGCTTTGCAATTTGATTAAGCAAAAATAGTGAATTGATGTTAAACCTCGAATAGAATCTATGAAAAAATTAACCTTTATTATGGCTATTACAGCATTGGCGCTCTCATCGTGCGCTCCCAAGGAGCCTTCATCAGCGCTTAATATCGACAATCAACTCTCGACCGAAGAGATTGCTGCAGCCCGCTTCACTCCCGACGTAATGTGGAAAATGGGACGCATCGGCTCGGCCGTACTCTCGCCCGATGGCAAGACGGCGCTCTACACCGTAACACGCTACAATATGGCCGAGAACCGTGGCCTTACGCAGATTTACGTCCGCGATATGGCAACGGGCACCGAGACCGCCCTTACCGACAACTCATCGAGCAACGCCGAGGCACAGTGGAGTGCCGACGGCAGCAAGATCTACTTCACCTCGGCTCGCGGAGGCTCAAATCAGGTGTGGGAGATGCGCGCCGATGGCTCAGCCGCAAAGCAGCTCACCTCTGTTGAGGGTGGCGTCGAGGGCTACGGCATCGCTCCCTCGGGCGATAAGATCTTCTACATCAAGAAGGTGCACGCTGCCGATATCAAATCTTCAGACGTTCACAAGGATATGGACAAGTCCGAGGCCCGCATCTACGACGATCTGATGGTGCGCCACTGGAACTATTGGGATGAGGGTGAGTATAGCCACATCTTCGTTGCCGATCTTACAGCTTCAGGCACCGCCAACGACAAGGACATCCTCGGTGCTGATGCCGCTTGGGATGCTCCGCTGGCGCCCTATTTCGATGTCGCGGAGATCGCGTGGAGCAACGACGGCAAGAAGCTCGCATACACCTGCAAACCCCTGACGGGCGCGGAGTATGCCATCTCGACCGACTCTGACATCTTCATCTACAACACCGAGGATGGCTCAACGCTCAATATCAATAAGATTAAGACCAACCGAGGTATGCGCATTATGGAGTTCGTAGGCTACGACCGCTACCCCGTATGGTCACCCGACGATAAGCAGATTGCCTTCTGCTCGATGGCTACACCAGGCTACGAGTCTGACAAGGACCGCCTCTTCGTGTTCGACATCGCAACGGAGCAGATGCAGGAGCTTACGCCCGACTTCGACCACAGCGCCTCAAACGTGATCTGGAAGGACAACTCAACCCTCTACTTCCTCTCAGCTATCGAGGGCACACAGCAGATTTGCAAGGTTGGAGTAAACGACGCAAAGGTTGAGGTTATCACCTCTGGCGACCACGACATCGCAACGATGAGCATCGCAGGCGAGAAGTGCCTCACCACGCTTATGACCATCAGCCGCGACAAGGAGCTCTACGAGGCTAACCTCGCAGATGGCGCCCTTAAGCAGCTATCTAACATCAACGCCCACGTCTACGACAACGTGAAGATGGGCCAGGTCGAGAAGCGCTGGATCAAGACCACCGACGGCAAGGAGATGCTCACTTGGGTTATCCTGCCGCCCGATTTCGACCCCACGAAGAAGTACCCCACCCTACTCTACTGCGAGGGAGGTCCCCAGAGCGTCGTATCGCAGGGCTGGAGCTACCGCTGGAACTTCCAGCTGATGGCCTCTCAGGGCTACGTTGTCGTTGCCCCCAACCGCCGCGGTTGCCCATCATTCGGCTCGGAGTGGCGTGAGCAGATCTCAGGCGACTACGCCGGACAGAACATCCAGGACTATCTGGCCGCTATCGATGCCGTATCGAAGGAGCCTTGGTGCGACACCGACCATCTGGGTTGCGTAGGTGCATCTTATGGCGGTTACTCGGTATATTACCTTGCGGGCAACCACGACGGCCGCTTCAAGGCCTTCATCTCGCACTGCGGAATCTTCAACTTCGAGTCGATGTATGGCGAGACCGAGGAGCTCTTCTTCATCAACCACGACTACGGCGGCAACTATTGGGATAAGTCGAACGCCATCGCACAGCGCTCATACGCCAACTCTCCCCACAAGTTCGTCGATCGCTGGGATACCCCCATTATGATCATCACGGGCGAGTACGACTTCCGCATCCCCTACACCCAGTCTTTGCAGGCCTTCACCGCCGCCCGCCTCAAGGGCCTCGACTCACGCCTTGTGGAGTTCCAGAACGAGGGCCATCAGGTCTTCAAACCCCAGAACTCAATTGTCTGGAACCGCGAATTCTTCGGCTGGCTGGATAAGTACCTGAAGTAGGACAAAATTCCAATAAAAACAAAATCTCCTGCCCGAGCGTCAGGAGATTTCTTTATAATAGAAAAGGGCATCCGCAGATGCCCTTTATCATTACTCATATACTAGTTCAAAATCATCCAACCACAACACGCTCTTGGTACTACCCGTAAAGTAATCTCCATAGCGTGAAGCCGAACATACGATTATAATATGCGTCGGCACGCGGTTCGTAGCTCGATAATCGAGCGGAATAGTGAACTCGGTCCAATTATCAATACTCTTCGTCAGCGGCATCTCGCCATATGCAATCACCGCCTCTCCATTGACATCAAATGCCGTCTCCTCAATTCGACGCGTCGCAATCTCAACGGGACTCTCATCCGATCCGCCGTACGTCGCCGCATCCCAATCTCCCAGAGCGATGTAGATCATACCGATATCCGAATCACCCTCCTTGATCTCCACTCCCGGAGGCTGCGTAGTAATGCGGTCAATAGCGCCACAATTATACTTCAGCCAACCCTTCAGAGCCGTAGGACGTGCCGTAAACGGACGTCCGAAATTAACAATACCGTGCGTACCGTCATTCTTAACGTACGAACCAATGAACAGGTTACCAGCCGCGAACTTACCGATACCGAATACGCTCGCAAACTTCGACGACAATCGCGCCGAGAACTCTCCCGATGAACCAGGTCGCACATCGGCCACACCCTCGGTCAGAGTCTCATTCACAATGCTCGCACCAACATTTCCCGTACCCCAATAGGGATCGCCGCCATCGGCATATGGATATACAATGTTGTTCTTCTTACACCAAAGTTCAAAGCCTCCGTTCTCGAGTGGCAACGCCCTCTCGGTTGTAAGTTCCACTACAGCCGACAGATCCTCGTTCGAGTACGCAATAAACTCATAGCTTGTCAGCTCCTCCAATCCCGAAATTCGAGACTTGAAAGATCCTCCCGAAGTTGTAGGTTTTGCAGCATCAATCCACTCCTCGCTTCCGCTCTTACGATAACGGAACCCGACATCAGCGCCCTCTTCTGCCTCACCGTACAACCACGCTACATTGGCCCACGCATCAGCCTGCGTAATCTGCACCGAAACCTCCGTCTCTAACACATAAATCTGCCAACGCTCCAAATCGCCACCCAGCGCAGGATAATTCAAATAGACATATCTCACCGAGCGGAAATCCGTCAACTCCTCCATCGATGGAGTCATCGTCGTAACCTCCTTCGGTCCAAGTTTAATCGACGTAACGCGGATGTTTGTCAAATCCGTTCCCTCAGGGACGTACGCCCTCACCGTGCGATTGTTTTCGTCGATCTCCGATTGTCCTACCTGCCCCGCCACCGAGAAATATCGCTCGATGTGCTGTTCAGCCTTAATCGTCCAAATATAGTCCTGATACAACGACAGCTTGACCTCAATCGGCGAACGCATATCAAACACACCCGTGAGCTCCATCGATGCAACCGCACCCTCGGTCAGTTCGACTTCAGTGATCTCCACCTCCGAGATATCGGTCTGCTCGTCGAGCGTAAGCGTCACCACGCGTCGCTGAACGTCAATCGACGATCGAAACCCTTCGCCACGCAGGCTCAGGATTTCCAACTCTTCGACGGGATAGGGGATTGTGTTCTCAATACATCCCGTGAGACACACCGTCCCCATCACCATCCACGCTATACGTTTAATCAAGTTCATCATCTACTTTCTAGTAAACCCACTGGAAGTCGTCAACGTACATCACGCTTTCAGAACATCCATTCATATAATCTCCGTAACGGCTTGTTGCGGCAGAAATTACCAAAGTGTATTTTGTATTTGCGTCTGGTTTGGTTCCCGTGTCATAATAATAAATCGGAATTTCCAACTCTACCATAGAACCTCCCGGTGTTGTACCCGTCGGATATACTACTCCATAACCAATAATTTCACCTTCAGATACCGCATTTATACCATTCTCTGGCGACCATACGCCAGTCGGGGGATTTAACGTTCCTGATGAAACTTTATGTTGATCGCTCCAATTAACAATACTCACAAATATACTTCCTTGATCAGGTTTGCCAATACTAATTTGATCATCATGAGGATATTTCGCCTTATCTACAGATTTTATATCATAATATACTTTTAGTCTCATTGCAGAAGGCCTTGCGGTATATGTATATTTTTCGCCAAACGACACTGTTCCAGTGGGAATATTAAAACTAAAACTCCCTGTAAATATATTTCCTGCAGCCAATGTGCCATCAGTAGGGGCACCAGCATCTAAATACGCACAATGGGCTCCACCCATACCATTATAAGTCCCATATTTACACAATTCCACTAAAGAGTTATTTCCACTACCCCACATTGATCCGTCTCCGCTTTTAAAACACTTGTATTTGTCCTCAAAATCACCACCAGGTATTGTCTGTCCTCCAGTAGTACTAAACTCCACAATCGGGCCATAGGCTACATCATTAACCACCAACTGACACTCATAGGTATTGTTGGCAAAGATGCTCTTGTTCACATCTGGGATATATACCGTATGGTTTTTATTGTATGCTGAATCATTCTCTTTTTTTATCCACGCTGCCTCAGAAGTCATTCCCGTTACACTCGTTCCCGAAACCGTTCCTGCTCCCGTAGTGGCCCATCCGTCGGTATATCCCTTCTTTCGGAACTGCACCTTCACACTGGGACTACCCGTAGCTGTTACAACGCCGTTGAAAGTCGCCGTATTTGCCCACAAATCGGCTGCTGTATTATTAATCAACAATCCCTGATTCTTAAACTTAACATCGTAGATTGCATCTCCTCCATCCTCGTCGACAGCCTTGAACGCAAACTCCTGATCGCCACCGCCAAACAACTCAAAGAACTTCTGCTTTGCCGTAATATTCAGAGTCTTCTTATCCTCCGAAAGCGTCACACCAAAATAGTCATTCTCAGTCTCTCCTGATCGAGTTGCAGTAGCTGACCAAATCTGAGTCTCTTTATTTCCTATCTTATACGAGAGTGTTGCAAGCTCACTTACCGATGACTCGCAGACAAAACCCACCTCGGTTCCTGCCACATAGGTATTAGTAGTATTTGCACTCCACGAGCTACCCTCAGGGAAAGCAAACTCAGGCTGCGGCTTGAAATCAAACGCATTATCGTATCCTTCGGCGGTCTGATTCACCGTAATTGTAACAGACATCGTTCCATCGGCAGCCTTCGAGAATGTATAATTAATCCTATACGCCTTTCCGGGCTCAACTTCAATCTCGCCCACCTTGTCAATCTCAACTACCTCACTACCTTTCGTATGTTTTCCTACCAACGACCAAGCAATCTTCGACTTACCACTTTCCACATCCTCCAAAAGGAGATAAGCCGTATCTGAGCCTGTAAATCCCGCGCTTGCCGAACCAAATGTTACCTTATTCAAATCCTTGGCTGCCGTATTAAAAGTAGCCTGATTGGTAATACTCGATGTAAGCTCCATCTCCGCCATAGAGATAACTATATCGCTGAGCTTGTCATTCTCATTACCATCAGCTTTTGCCGCGATAGCCACATCCATCTTGACGTTATTCGCCATACATTTGACGGTAGTCTTTGCTGTCTGACCTGCCACAACCGTCAGCGTTTCCTCACCGGTATAGTAGAGCAACTTCTTAACATCAGTGCCTTGAGCAACCGACGAAGCCTTAAATGCTGGGCTCGACTTATCGCCACCCTCTACCTTAACGGTATATGTTCCCTCAACCAGCGCAAGCGGGTTATGAGCCTCGAGATCCTCGAGCGATGTATATACACGAATAAGACGATTTTCCGCATCGTATATACGCACACGCAGATTATCAGGCACAAACTCCTCCGTAGCACGCGTCTGCGATGCTACCGCAACTTTCAGATCCACATATCCCGAATTATCGGTCTCAGTGATCACCTGCTCCTTTTGGCAAGCAATACCCAATATAGCTACTGCTGCCAGTATTATATATTTAATTCTATTCATTGCTTTCCTATTTAACAACGTTAATCTTAATCGTCTTGGTGGTTGTACCATAAGCATTTCCTACAGAAACGGTAAATTCACAGACACAAGTCTTTTCTACTACTCCATACAAAGCTACCATAAGTCCAGAAACATCAAATACAGCTTCCATTTCTCCTTCAAGAGTGCTTTTATCTGTTGGCAGCAAAGTCACCTCTCGTAGTGCTTCAACGTAATCTGGATCAACATCTGTCAAACTAATAGTTGCTATATCGGTTTCTTCGTCCAAAACTCCATTGAACATATCTGCTACAGATTGACCCATTCCCGGAATAAGAATATCCACATCAAATGATGTAAATCCAGGTGCAGACGACGTAATATTTGCATAGCAGACAAACGGATTTGTCGAGCCTTCAACTAATCTATCCGCAGTAAGCTGGTGTACGGTTTCAAAGAAATTCGATGTAGGACCCGTAATCACAGGCGCCGTGCCACTACCCTCAACTTTGATGATAATGTCGGTATGCTTCTGACGACCCTCACTATCCTTGGTATATACACTCACCGTATGCTCACCAATATAATTCTTCAATGCCTTCATCGCATCATTGCATAATTGAGCAGCTGTACCTGCCGTAATAACTTGACAATATGTACTTACTTCGTTTGTCGGGAACAAATCAATGCGACCATCTTCGTACGCCTCAACCGACGCTAATGCCGAGCCCAAAGCATCAGTTCCATCAACAACAGCCCAAATTGCAGCCACTGTTGATCCCGTCGTAGGAGTAATATCTACCGTTAAATGGCCTGACACATTACCAAATTCATCAAACATTGACTCCATTAGATTGTAAGTCAAGTCACTATCATTTCTAATTACCACCGACGGAGCATTCGGATTCTCTGTTCCGACATCATCAACCTCCTCTTCTTTTCCGAGATTAAGTGAGGCATACGTCGTTACAACATCCACATCAATATCATCATCATAAACATTACTATTGATTGTAATCTCAAACGTCACATCTCCCGTGGTCTTACGATCAATATCAATCGAGATCTGTCGCCACTGCGCAGCTCGCACATCGGTCAGAGTCTTCTTCATCGACACATCAATCCACTTTGGATCATTATCGGCAGCATTGGCCATCTCACTTTCCGAGCCATTGAAGTATTTACCCTCAAGCTCGATTGTCAGAGTATTACCCTTATTACTACCTGCCGCAGCGGCAAAATCCTTAAAATATACAAAAGGACCACCAGATGTAATTTTGCCATAGTTATCTTCAACACCGTGATTCGAATCAGCTGGGAATATGTATTTACCCCCCGTCACCGAGCCCTCCACAGGGCTTACCGTAACCGTCGTTTTAACCTCTTTGCCAGCCTTGCCACCCACTGTCGTATCCTTAAACCATTTCTTCAAATCGGCGGCAAGCTCCACCGTCGTCAGGATATTGGCAAGTTTACACTCAACATTAACCGACACAGCCTCTCCCGAGACAACCGTAAACGCCTTCTCTCCCATATAATAAGCTCGAGGAACGTCATCCGTAGTCGTCGTTCCCGACACATCCGCTATAACATCCGATATATCGTTCTTCTTACCCTGAGTCTTGTATGCCTTCAGCACATAGCTACCGGGAGCCAACGGAATTCCTGCCTGATTTTGACCTGTAGCTGTCTGCTTTTGAAGTTCTTTGAGTTCTTTGTAATGGATTCCATTATTATCTTCGTTCGCCGAATTTATATCAACGATAGTCTCCTCTCCATCGGCTGCAACCGAATATACCTCAATCCAATAGTTATCCACAACCTCACTAATATTATTCGGATTGGGAATACTCATCGTCGTGGGCATTCCATCGCGCGTAATATCTTCCTTGCCCAAATCTACTGTTTCATTGTCGGTATTGATCCTCAGGGACGACAGCATCAAATACCCCTCCTTACCCACTTCGGGCTCTGGCTCAATTACGTTCAATTCATCGACGCTACAAGCCACCATCGCAAGTGCTGCCACCATTAGCAGCAATCGCTCAATGTAATGTCTAAACTTCTTCATATCTTAATTTTTTCTCTTTTCCTACTCTTTATTCATCGGCATCTGGATTCAAATCTACGGTGCTCTCACTCGCGTACGTTGTGTAGTTATCACCGAACGTAATCTCAAGTGTTCCTGCTCCTGCCGTTGTGTGATCGATCGTTATATCGTAATGCGTGCTCCCAGCGATATCCCCTTCGCTAATCTCAACTGCAGCAGCATTTAACTTAAACTCCACCTCCGTGCCATTCTGCTTCACGGCCTTTCCCGAGAGTTTCAGAGGCTGGCCGGCATTGACCATATACAGGTCCGATGTCCACGCACCATTCGTTCCAGCCGTAGGGGTAAACCTAAACGTATTTTTATCCGTATGAATGTTAAACTCAACACTCTCATAGTAGTCGAGCAGATTCTTGGTCACATTAAGCGTAAAACAGCTATTCACCAACGTCATCACAATCGCTACCGTTTCCTCTTCAAAAGCTTTAACCTCGATATTATCCGATTCGCCCTTGAAATAGAGCTTATCCGTCGTTGCTTTGCCCTCGGGCACTGCACCATCGACCAACGTAGGCTTAATCTCCGCAACAGCCTTGTACTTTCCGGCCTCTACCTCTTTGCCTTCCGCCTCGTAAGCTGCTACACTCGCCCAGCTATTGCTATATTGGGTATTATCTTTGCTCACAGTACCCGTCAAAGTCAGCGATGCAACATCTTTTAAGTTTTTACCACTTGGCACAAGCTGATTTACCAAACCTTGCGGCAACTCAAAAGTTCTCTGCGTCCCACTCTCGGCTCGAGTTGTTACATCGTTCAACGAGCTGTTCAAATCGCACGACAGCGCGATTTTTCCCGTCGTTTTTTGATACAATTCCAGCTCATCTTTCAAGCTATTGCAGGCCGATAGCGCCACCGCCACCGCCAGCAAAGGAATTAATCTGATTAGCTTTGTTTTCATTTTCTATTGTTTTTGTTGTTATATTATTTTCGTTTTCTCGTTTTGCCCACTAATTTACGTGATTCGGGAAGAAGCTGCGATAGTCCTTATCTGTATGCTTGGCCGTATCTCCTATTGAAACTTTTACATTATCAATATAGAGCCAATATGTACCATAACAGCCACTATCCCATCCTCCTCCTCTTTCACTTAATGTTTGCCAAGTAATTCTTGTAGTATTAAGGCATCCATCCATTGAGTAACTACAATCCAATGGGATATTACTGTAGCTATGACCTTCTGTATCGATTGAAAAACTATGCACATCAGGACCATCCGTGTCTCCACTTTTATAAGCCTTTGTATCATTAACATATTTTAGCCATAAGGTTTGAGAAAAATCGGCATCATTTCCCAGACTCTCTTCTCTATCCATACCGTAATTAAAGTAGATTCCGACTTTTGAACTAACTCCAGATTTCATATTTGAAATTGGAGCTGAATCAACCCTCGCCTCATACTGAGCCAATGCCGTCTCACGACGAGCAGCTATGCGAATTGCCGTGCCGGCCTGTGCTCCAATACGTCCTCCTGTCCAACCTGACAAAAAAGAGACAGCATCCTTTGAGCCTGATATGGGGTTGCTTTTATGAAAATTATCATAACTTGAAATATTTTCCACATCTCTAAAATCCTCAAAAAATAGATACGGCAGTGCATATTTTAATCCCACATTTTGTCCTTCACTTAATACATCGGGCATTTTTACCGTATATGCAATATCACTCACATCGGCACTCGCCGACTTAAATCCCGCACTCATCGTTGCCCCTGCCAAATCTTGATTTACCGGAATATTCCCTCCATCATAATAAAAATCGGCCGTAAACTTTCCGTCTGTTGCTGACAACTTTGTTGCGGCAGCCGCAATTCCCGCTGGCCACGACTTTACAACCATCTCCGTTGCCGTCTCTCCCAAGAAATTAGGGTACGATGCATTGTCGGGGCACGAGAATTCAACCCTCACAGGCTCAAGTTTTTGTGGAATAGTCAGTTTTATAGGAGTTATATGCTGCGCCTGAAAATTATGATTCGAAAGTGTTGTCGTTATCGCCTTGCTCGGCACTCCGTTCTGGTCATAAGCACGGAACGTCATCTGTCCCGATAGATTCTCAGGCTTAATATACACCCACACATAGCGGCCCTCGGCATTGAGCAAATCGCCATCCGCAAATTCTATGGTTACTCGATCGCTTTGGCCTTTCCACGTCGGTTGTGTAGGGTTCGCTGCACTAAACGACAAAGTACCTCCCACAACATCACCCGGAAAAACAATATCCAATCGCTTGATTGGCTTATCCATTAGATTCTTACCCGCAGGCACCCATATACGCAACGTATGCAACATATGGCTGAAATGCAGTTCGGGCTCATCCCACACCCTATCATTGGTTGCCGTCTGCTTGGGATCACGAGGCACCAGCGCATTGGCGTTCTTTACGGTAGCATACATCACGTCCATCGCGGGATCGTAGTCACCACTTTGGGTAGTCTTCAAATTATAAGTTACGGAAGTACCGTACGCCCCAAAATTCGGGTCATTAGGAACTGGATAGGCTGCGTAATAATCATACTTTGGGGATGCATCCATCACTCTACCCAACTCGGTAACGAAATCTGCCGTATTAAAATCGTAGTTGTATGTATCGCGCTCGAAAACCTTAGCGTTAAAGCCTAGATTATATGTAGTCGTCCCTGTTGGTGCAGCCCACATCACAAACGAATCATCCTCCGACCAATATATTTTTTGCTCATCGCCCAAAGTGGTCTCATTCTCGACAGGTCCCAATTCTGTACGGGTATTAGTGGATTGCGCAGGCTCTGTATCTACAACAATAACCTCATCTTCAAACGAAGATCGAGTCGCCAAATCGTGCGAAGCTGTGATATAAACCTTTACCTTGTCATTACGCTTTCCACCTTCGTCCTTATCAGAATTACATCCAACAAAAAGAACAATTGCAATAACTAACAATATATACTTTCGAATATCCATATTTCTAAATTGGCAATATTAGGTATGCAAAAATAGAAACATTCATGTTGCACAGAAAAAAAAATCAATCAATGAAAATTATTTAATAATGAATTTATTTATCACGTATAAGATAGTCATTTACGTTCATAAGAGTGGGAAATTTTATGGCATTTCATTCATCTACTATTCATTATGAAATTCAAGATATTCGTTGAATTTTCACCATATTGGTATAACTTTTTCCTACATTTGCATCTGGAACAAAGATATGAATAATGATTCTTTTAAAAACACATATAAAATTGTGGGGTGTCATTGTTTTAAGTCTGTTTCCGATGTGGATATTTGCCCAACAAACAGACTTTGACAAACCCGACTCCCTAAGCCGCCCCCTCACCCGAGCCGAAAAGATCAGTCAGCGAGGTGTTACCAATATGGCGAACCGATTCGTTGCCAAGGGCTCGTGGATTATGGGTGCCAACCTTGCCTACTCGACACACGTCAACGAGAACTACTCTCTGGCACTGATCGAGGGCATCAACTCTGAAGGATATACCTTCCGCGGCAGTCCGATGATCGCCTACGCTATCCGCGACAATATGGCTCTTGGTTTGCGTGGAACATACTCTCGATCGAACCTGACGGTCGATAGTGCCAATCTGAAATTTGGCGACGACGAGACCGGCACCGAGATCACCGTCAACAACTACAAGACCGTGCGCCACACCTACTCCGTAGCTGCCATCTGGCGTCAATACATCCCGCTGGGCAAGAGCAAGCGTTTTGCCATCTTCAACGAGATTTCACTCGGTGCTGGAGGTACCGAGTCGATTTTCGTTGCCGACCAGCCCGTCAAGGGTACATACGAGGAGGGCTACACTGTCTCGCTGGGCATCTCACCCGGATTGATGGCATTTGCCACAAACGACGTTGCCATCGAGGTAAATGTGGGTGTTATGGGAATTAACTTTACCGACGTAAAGCAGGTCCACAATCAAGTTCAAACGGGCAACCAACGCTCGAGCAATATGGCCTTCAAGGTCAATCTGCTCAGTATCGGTGTTGGAGTATCCTTTTATTTGTAGAGAAGATGATGCGACGAAGTATAATATTAAGTCTAAGTATAATATTAAGTCTATTGGTTATATTCCTGTGCAGCACAGGGGCTTACGCTCAGCAAGCCACATCAGGGCGCAAAGCCCGACGCATCGATCGTGGCATCAATACAGGCATCCCGTTCGGTTACAAGGGTGAGGTCATAATGGGTACTACGGCCTCTTACGGCACCCTTTCAAGCGAAGATTCAAATATTCTGGTATATCTTGACAATATCAATATCGATGGTACGATAACCACCGTAAAACCCTTCATCGGCTACTTCTACCGCGACAATCGCTGCATCGGAGTCCGCTTTGGCTATCAGTACATTGATGGCGATTTGGGGAACCTGAATCTCGATCTGGGCGAGAAGAATGATATTTCGATGAGTGTCGAGGGCTTACAGTTGATCAACAATAGTATGTCTGCCTCGATTTTCCATCGCTCGTACGTCTCTCTCGACAACAAAGGCCGCTTCGGTCTATTTGCCGAGATCGAGGCATCGGCACAGATGGGTAAGGGCGAGTTCCTGAACAGTTCGGGCGAGACTCCCAAATACACCAAGAGCGAGAATATGAAGTTTGAACTTGGCTTCAATCCCGGTGTTGCGGTCTATGTATTCCCCTCAGTATGTGCCACCGTATCAATCGGCTTGGGAGGCGTTAGATACGCTTCAATCAGCCAATACGATGAGCTTAACAACAAGGTCGGCACGCGCGAAGCATCGAAGATGCAATTCCGCTTGAATATCGCCGACATCAACTTCGGAATGGTTGTCCACCTATGGAGCAAGAAGAAAAAATAATGTAAGATCAATAAAAGTTAAACGAGAAAGAGGATGCCCAAGACACTTGGACATCCTCTTTCATTAAGGCCTTAACACTTACGCAGCCTCCTACAAAGCCACCTTGAAGATACACTTCTTAACGTGGCCTTCGCCCAGCATCGGGGCGTGACCATCCTCGGGGAAGAGGATCGAGAACTGTCCCTCGCCTACCGAGTAGAAGCACTGCGGAATATCCGTGAAGAGCTGAATATCCTTCTGCTCGTCAAACTCAGTCTCCGCCGTCAAGCAATCCTTCTTCTCGCTCCAGCCGAAGATCTCGTTCGGACCGCTGAGCAGCAACTGAATATCGATATACTTGCGGTGCAACTCCAGACGAGCAGCGCTAACCTCGCGCAGATCCAGCTCCTGCACCATTACGAAGATATTGTCGCCATCGATGTCGTGACGGCCACAAGGCAGCGATGCCACATCGTTGTTATCGATAAAATCGAACACCGCCTGAAAACGCGGATAAAGCGCCGCGTACTGCGCTTTGTTTTTAAGTGAATCGAGAATCATAACTATTTGGGTTAATTGGTTTTACGATTAAATTTCAATCTCACAAACACAGGGTAGTGATCCGAGTATTTCACCCCTCGCTCCACCTCCTCCACGGCCTCTTCGCGTAGCTCCATTGCCTCGCGAAGTTGCTCCTTTGATGGTGCCTCCAGGCCGTTACCGTACCTACGCACCAACACCGTATCGGCATTCTCCCCTCGGCCCTTTACCGCCTGCTCCAACGTCCACGAATCGACAACCTCGTACGACAACGGCTCAAACTCCTCGGTTGCAAAGACATAATCAATTCTAAGCATATCGAAGAATCCGCGATACGTATTCGAGTATCCTCGTCCCACCTCACGGAACGCATCACTGAGTCCCCGTCCTACACGGCGATAGGTGTACGATACGGGCGTATCGTTAAAATCTCCGCACACGATAGTCGGGTACGGCGACTGCTCAATCATCGTCTTGAGCGTATCTGCCTGCTCGGCTCGCACTTTGTTATTCTCGGCCAGACGATTAATCATATTGCGCACGCGCGAAAGGCTATCGTCATCGAAATAGTCGTGATTCTCGATAAATAGACTCTCGTCGCGACGAATTGCCGTCGTATGGAGATGCGAATTGAATATTCTTATCGTGTCGTCCTTGAGCTTATTCTTAATTACCACATCGGCCCACACAAAGTTTATCAACGTATCCACCCTGCCGGCCCTCACTATCGGGTAACGGCTGTAGATCGCGGGGCTCAGATTCACTCTCGAGAGTGATCTCGGCATCGAGTACATTGGCGCAAACAACGAGTCGGCAATATCACTGAAGCCCATCTCCTGCAAGCAGAGAATATCGGGATTGAGCGCCTTTATCACTTTCGCCACCGAGTCGATGCATCGCTCGCCATCGTCATCGATGAAGCTACGCACGTTGTACGTCAGCACCTTCATCGCGCTGCGGTCGTATTGTTTTCTGAGGTTAGGTTCGGTATATACTCTTCGCAACTCTACCTTATAAAACAGCGAGAGCTGAAACACTCCACACAGCGACACGATAGTCATCGGCACAGCTATCCACAGTCGCCAGCGCAGAAACCAGTATAGCGTCAGCAACGTCTGCGCAATATATACAAACGGAGCTACCACTCCCAAAGTCGAGAGCTCGTTATACTCGCGCGGATCCAGTCGCGGCACGATGAGCGTAAGGATGAAGAGCGTCACAATGCCTAATGTCACCGCACCCATCACCACGTCGATCAGATTCCCGACCGCCGAACGCTTGCGTCGTGTACGACGCGACGAGGAGTAAGTTTTACCGTAGTAGTCTGCCATAGCGCCCCCAAGCAACCCGTTTTAGAAGAATATCTTGCGCTGCTTACGCCACCATAGGAGCAGTCCCAAACCCCACAGCATACCTCCCAGATGGGCGAAGTGCGCCACACCCGACTGATACCCCGACAGACCGAAGAATAGCTCCAGCAAACCATATATCAACACAAACCACTTCGCCTTAAGCGCAATGGGCGGGAAGATCAGCATTATGATATTGTTGGGATGCAACACGCCAAAAGCCAGCAACAATCCGAACACCGCACCCGAAGCACCCACCGTCGGGGTGTAGAGGTACTGCATTGCCGCCTGCAAGCCACCAGCCGCCATAGCGTGCTGATACTCGGCATATCCCACACCCATCTGCAGCAGGGCTGCGCCCACGCCGCACACCATATAGTAGGTGAAGAATCGCTGCGATCCAAGCTCATACTCCAACTGTCGTCCAAACATCCACAGCGCGAACATATTGAAGAACAGATGCGACACACCGCCGTGCAGGAACATATATGTAAAGAGCTGATAGCTATGGAACAGCGGGCTCTCCACATTAAACAGCGCAAAGCGCATCAGTAGTTCCTCACCAATGGGCAGGAGCGTTGTTGCCAACAGCGCCACGCAGTTAGCTATGATAAGATTTTTCACCACCGGCGGGGTGATATTCTGTCTGTATGCGTACATATTTCTCGTTTTTCTGCGCCACGCTGCATAGGGATTTGATGCCCCACCGCCTCCTCGCTTGCCTCCGGCGCCCTTTGTTAATTCAATTTTGCTTTAAGTTCCTCGGTCGTAAGCTCTGCCATAATGGCCTTTCCCGATGGCGAGAAGGAGTAGTTCTCCGCGGCACATAAACGTCCCAGCAACTCCTCTGCCTCCTTCACCGACAGCTGTCGCGTGATTTGACGTGAAGCCCTGACAGCCATCATTCGGGCCATATCCTCGCGCATACGCTCCCGCGCATCACCGCTTGTTTCCACCTCTCGCAACAGATCGTAGAGCAGCGTATCCGCACCCTCGCCCACAATGCTCGAGGGGATGCCACACAGCTCCACCTCGCAATCCTCCATTAGACGAATATCAAAACCCAACGCGGCAAACTCCACCTCGTGTTCTCTGAGCAGCGCATAATCCTCCACCGAAAGTACCAATCGTTCGGGGAACAATAGCTGTTGCGACGGAGCCGCACCCACGCCAAGCATCGACATATACTCATCATACAAAAGTCGCTCCTTTGCTCTACGCAGATCGACAATCATCGTGCGTCCTGCCGCCATCGCTATGGCGTATCCACCTTTAAGTGGCATCACAGCCGAGAATTCCATCTGCTCCGTCTGCACGATTGTCTGCTGCACAGCCGAAGGGATAAACTCCAACGAACTCTCGCCCTCCATCGTACCGAACGCCGACATATCTATCGCCTCAAATGCCGATGATGTAATCTCTCGATACTCCTCCACCGGCTCTGCCTGCGCCACTGGGTTCGGCATAAAATCCTCTACCTCAATCTGCGCAAGTCCTGCCGAAGGAATCTCTCTGAGCGCAAAATCTCCCATCGAGGCCATATCCGACCACGCCACATCGCGCAGACGATCCACCGCCTCACTCGGTGCTGACGCTCGCTTCGCAGGGCTTTTTTTCGCACTCGGCAACTTCACTCCCAACAGCTGCATCGGATCATCAAACGCAGCCTCTATATCCTTCTGCGACGCCGACGCATCTATATAATTGTCGCTAAACGGGTTATACCCCTCAACCATAGTGCTTCGCGGCTCGCTGTACACCTGATTCGCAGGATCTCCCAGCACGGGAATATCTATCGCCACACTATTCTCGAAATCCATCATCGAGACATTTCCACTTTTGGCGAGTGTGCTACGCACCGCCGCCAAGATTATCTGACACACCTCCTCCGCATCGGCAAAACGCACCTCAGTCTTGTGTGGCGAGACGTTCACATCCACCCTCTCAGGCTCGACCGTAAGGTATAGGAAGTACGATGGCGAGTCCTTCTCCGGGATCAGTTTCTCATATGCCTTCATTATCGAGCGATATATCTGCGGCGAGCGGAAATATCGCCCGTTGACGAATAGATACTGCTCAGCATTCTTCTGCTTGGCAGCCGCTGGTCGTCCCACATAACCCTGCACCTTCACGATCGTGGTATCGACATCCACCTCCAGCAAATTGGTCTTGATATGGCGTCCCACGATACCTATGATTCGCTCCTGCAGCGATCCCGCCTCAAGCGTTATGATAGGCATATCGTTCGACATCAGCTCGCACCTCACCGCCGGATTGCACAGCGCCACCTGACGGAATACCTTCTTTATCTCGGTCACCATCTTCGAGCGGTCGCTGTTGAACTTACGGCGTGCAGGGGCCGTATAGAAGAGGTTGCGCACCATAAACTGCGATCCTACGGGACACATCGTCGGGCGTTGCGAGATGAACTCTCCGCCATTTACGATTGTCTCCGTACCCACCTCATCCTCCGATCGGCGCGTGCGCAACTCAACCTGCGCCACTGCCGCAATCGAGGCCAGCGCCTCGCCGCGAAAGCCGAAGGTCTGCAGACGATATACATCGTCAAAGTTGCGTATCTTACTCGTGGCGTGGCGATCGAAGGCCATACGCGCATCGAGTGGCGACATACCGCAACCATTATCTATGATCTGTATGAGCTCCAACCCCGCATTACGGAAATTCACGGTCAAAGAGGTCGCTCCGGCGTCGATCGAATTCTCCATCATCTCCTTTATGGCCGATGCAGGATTATCCACCACCTCGCCGGCCGCAATCTGATTGGCCACGATTTCGGGTAAAAGATGTATCTTATTCTCCATTTGGGGTTAGTGCTTTCTTATCGGACGTTACTCCAGCTCAATATCCTTGATCTCCAACTCGTCGCCCTCCTCATAGTCGTTGGGCACAATCACAATCGGAGCATAGGGATTAAACTCCTTGACCTCCAACTCCTGCTGAGCCTGCTCGCGCACACTCTTCTCCGTTGTAGCCAACTCGAAGATCGCACCCAGACGCGGAACAATCATATAGATGAACAGGGCGATCAGAATCAAGCCTACACCCATCGTCCACATCTTCGTACGCTTGTCGGCGCGATGCTCCTTTTGCTCCTGCGCACGACGCATCTCACGCGCCTCGCGCTTGGCCTTGATGTATTTGCCGGGCGTGTACTCGCCGCTGTCGTCCAGGCGCTCGCCACGAAGCTCCGCACGACGCTGCTCACGCTCCTCCTTTGCGGGATCGTAGTATCGCGGGATGTAATTGAACTTGTTGGCGTGTCGCTTGTGTGGTGAGAAAAATCCCATAATATTGCGGTTTTAATGTGTTTTATCTAAAAAAATTCTTCATTCTCTCGAAGATGTTCTGATTCTCGACGCTCTCGGCAGCCTTGAAGTGGGGTTGCTCGGCGAGCTTCTCCACCAACTTACGCTCCTCTGAGGTAAGCGACGATGGGATGGTAATATCCACCACGATAAGTATATCGCCTCGTCCGTAACCATTCACATCGGGCAATCCCTTGCCCCTTAGGCGCAGCACCTTACCTGCGTGCGTGCCCGCTGCAATCTTAATCTTGGCCTTGCCATCGATTGTCGGCACCTCAACCTCTCCGCCGAGTATGCAGGTCGTAACCGTAAGGTTAAGGTTATGAATCAGGTCATTTCCATCGCGCACCAGCTCAGGGTTGTGCTCCTCCTCAATCATTACGAGCAGATCGCCATTCACACCGCCGTGGCGTGCCGCATTACCCTTGCCCTGCACCGTTACGGCCATACCCTCGCCTACGCCGGCAGGAATCTTAATCTCCACAACCTCGTCGCCGCGTACCACGCCCTCACCCGAACACTTGTCGCACTTGGCCGTGATAATCTTACCCTCGCCACCGCAAGTGGGGCATACGCCCTGCGTCTGCATACGGCCAAAGAATGTATTCTCCACTCTGACCACCGTACCCGTACCGTTACAGGTCGAGCAGGTTGTGTATGACGACGAATCCTTTGCTCCCGTTCCGCCACACTTATCGCAAGCGATTGTCTTGTTTATTTTCAGTTTCTTGGTCGTACCGTTGGCAATCTCAGCGAGCGTGAGCTTCACCTTAACGCGAATATCCGAGCCACGATTTACTCTGCGACCACCTCCGCGCGATGAGAAACCTCCGAAGTGTCCTCCGAAGATATCGCCAAACTGCGAGAATATATCCTCCATCGAGAATCCACCGCCGAAACCGCCACCGAAACCACCTCCAGCAGCTCCGCTCATACCCGCGTGACCAAACTGATCGTAGCGCGCACGCTTCTCTTGATTCGACAATACGTCGTACGCCTCGGCAGCCTCCTTGAACTTCTCCTCAGCCTCCTTATCGCCCGGGTTCTTGTCGGGGTGATACTTAATGGCGGCCTTACGATAGGCCTTCTTTATCTCATCGGCATTAGCGTTGCGCTCAACGCCTAACACCTCATAATAATCCCTTTTCTCTGACATCTTAAATTCACTTCATTACTCGCCCACAACCACCTTGGCGTAGCGCAATACCTTATCGCCCAGCATATAACCACGCTGCACGACATCTATAATCAATCCCTTTTTATCCTCACCCGCAGCGAAACGTGCCACAGCCTCGTGGAAATCGGGGTTAAACTCCACTCCCTGAGCCTCAATCTCGGTTACATTCTTCTGGCGCAGAGCCTCCTCGAACTTCTGCAACACCAGACGCTCGCCCTCTCGCAAAGCCGCAATATCCTCGCTCTTCTCCGAGGCCGCCACCGCACGATACATATCGTCCAGCACCGAGAGCATCGACTTAATCACATCGGCACCTCCGCTTGCCACCAAGTCCATCTTCTCGCGCAACGTACGCTTACGATAGTTATCAAACTCAGCCTGCAGACGCATATACTTATCACGCCAAACAGCAATAACCTCCTCGGGCGAGGGCTCACGCTGCTCGGCAGATGAGTCGGCAGTATCGTCTGCCACATTGTCAGCATCTGCAGAGTCACCCTCTGCCATATTGTCGCAGGCAGTCGAATCATAGGCAGCAGAACCCTCCGCTGCATCAAATCCTTCCTGCTCCTTAACCTCCTGATCTTTAGCTTTCTCGTCTGTCATATCTATATGTTTTATCATTATTTCCTACTCTATTGGCGCAAATTGTATGCCCAACCCTATCCGATGATAAATATCGTCGGTCGTTTGGCAATCTCAGGCACTCCGACCTTTTTCCACTGCCCTACGCTATGCGTTACGATCAACTCCTCTGGCGAGGTAATATCGCACGCAACTGTCAAAAGCGTCTCCGCTGCACAAACCTGTAACATCTGCTCCATCAGCTTCACGTTGCGATACGGCGCCTCGATGAAGATCTGCGACTGCCGCTCCTGATGCGCTCTGCGCTCCAACGCCTTGAGCGCTTTTGCTCTCTCGGGCGGCTTTACGGGCAGATAGCCGTTAAATGCAAAGGACTGTCCGTTAAGTCCCGATGCCATCATCGCCAACAGTATTGACGACGGGCCCACGAGCGGTACCACGCGAATACCCTTCCTGTGGCAAGCCTCCACCACCAACGCTCCGGGATCGGCCACGCCCGGCACTCCCGCCTCCGAGATCACACCTGCCGAACGGCCAGCCACGATGGGTTTGATCATCGCCTCAACGGCTGCTCCCGCTGTCGTATGCTCGTTAAGTTCGACAAACTCCAGCTCATCAATCTTGCGTGCAATACCGGCCTTCGACAGAAAACGACGCGCCGAACGCACATTCTCGACGATGAAATAATCCAGGCTGTCAATCACCCGACGATTTGCCTCGGGCACAACATCGTACACAGGCGTTAAGTCCGAAATCGGACACGGAATCATATATAATATACCCTTCTCGGCCATTATTCTCTGACGTAAATTCGTTTAACTCGTGCCCCCACCGAGGTCATAATTTCGTACGATATTGTCCCCAGCACGCGGGCCATATCCTCCAGCGTGTTACCCTTTGCGGCGGAGAAGATTGTAACCTCGTCACCCTCCTTCACGCCCTCGATATCGGTAACATCTATCATACAGCTATCCATACATATGCGACCTACAGTCGGAGCCACCTCGCCCGCCACTCGCATCGACCATCTGCCACCTCCCAAATGACGGTCCAGACCATCGGCATAACCTATCGGAATCGTCGCCACCACGCTGTCACGCTCCAGCCTTTCGCTTCGACCATAACCGATTGTCTCCCCTTCGGCTCGGTGACGCAGTTGCACGATGCGTGTCTTGAGTGTTGAGACGGGCTGCAACTCGTCATTATGGCAATATCCATAGCCGTAGAGTCCAAGTCCCAGACGACACATATCAAACGTCGCCTCAGGGAATCGCTCGATAGCTGCCGAATTGGCCGTATGTCGCAGCACCTCGTATGGCAGAGCCTTCGCAATACGGCCACTCATCTTATCAAACAAAGCAATCTGTTCGCGCGTAAAATCATCCTGCTCAGGCTCATCAGCACACGCCAGATGCGCAAATATCGTCGCCACACGCACAGCTCGACAACCCTTCACCCGCTCGATGAGTGCATCCACCTCCTCGGCCACAAAACCCAATCGGTGCATACCCGTATCGAGCTTTATGTGAATCGGATAGCTCTGCTTGCCGTAGCGCTCGACGCTACGCACAAAATCCTCCAGCGAGTGGAAGCTGTATATCTCCGGCTCAAGCTCATAAGCCACCATCTGGTCGAAACTTCCCGCATCGGCATTCAGCACAACGATGGGCATTCTCACCCCTTTCTCTCGCAGCGCCACACCCTCATCGGCAAATGCCACTGCCAAGTAGTTAATGCCCAGATGCTGCATCAGGTGTGCCACCTCCACATCTCCCGTTCCGTAGCTATGGGCCTTGACCATCGCCACCAGGCGGTGGTCCATCGGCAGGAAACGACGGAAGTAACCCACATTGTGAGTCATCGCATCGAGGTTAACCTCCAGCACCGTTGTGTGGCTACGTCGCTCCAGCGAGTGACATACGCGCTCAAAATGCGAGCCTCGGTTACCCTTGAGCAGAATCGTTCTATTTGCAATATCCTCCGACGTGAGCGAGCGCATCAACTGCTCGGTCGAGTCGTAGAATCGCTTGTTACACTTGAACTTATCGGCATAGGCCGAGATTCGCTCCCCCACGCCAATAAACAAATCGACCTCGGCGTGATGGATCATCGCCGCCACGCGGCCATAAAGCTCCTCGTCGCCCATTCCGCTCTGCAGTATATCCGACACCACAGCCACCTTTTTCGAACCGAGCGCCACGCGGCTGAGCGTATCGAGCGCCAGAGCCAACGAGTTTATATCCGAATTATATGAGTCGTTGATAATTGTCGATCCCTCGATTCCCTCCTTGACCTCAAGGCGCATCGCCACCTCCATCTTCTCCAACGTCACATCATCATATCCTATTGCTCGGCAGAGCGCTTTAACCAACTGTGAGTTTATACGTTGCACCTCACCGTGCTCCTCATCACCCTGCTCCGCAGCAGCATCTATCACCTCAACCGGCAACGCCTCGACAGCCTTTGCCAGAAGAGGATACGATGAGTGATAAACCACCCTGTTCGCACGTCGAGCGAGTTGCAATTTCTCCTCAATCTTCTGCTCCACGCTCTCGAAGTTGGCCTGATGAGCGTCGCCTATCGACGTTACGACCACCACATCGGGACGTATCATCTGCTCCAGACGCGCCATCTCACCCCTTTGCGATATTCCCGCCTCGATGAGTGCCACCTGCTCGTCGCCCTCGATCATCAGCAGCGACAGCGCCACACCCAACTGCGAGTTATAACTCATCGGCGATGCAATCAGCTTCACCCCGGCGGGCAACGAACGAGCCGTCCACTCCTTCACCACCGTCTTGCCGTTCGAACCTGTGATACCTACCACAACACCCTCAAACCGTCCCCTATGCTCGGCTGCCAAACGCTGCAACGCCACAATGGCATTCTCCACCATCACGCATCCGGCATCGTCGGCAAGTGCCACCTCGTGCTCCGTCATAAAGGCTCTGACGCCAACACGATAC
Organism: Alistipes sp.; assembly: GCA_045650235.1. Classification (GTDB taxonomy): domain Bacteria; phylum Bacteroidota; class Bacteroidia; order Bacteroidales; family Rikenellaceae; genus Alistipes. The sequence continues at coordinate 138,541 of JAZRQX010000013.1, forward strand.
ATATCGGCAATGTAGTTGTGCGAGTCGTGATTCTTACCACGCATCGCCACAAACATCGCCCTCTGACCAAAGGCCTGACGACGCGAGTCGGTGACAACCTCACCCACCTCGCAATCCACTCCACGCAGCTCGCCGCCACACATACGGGCTATTTCCGAAAGACGGTATTTCATCTATTATAAGCTATTATCAAATCTTACCACGGTGATTCCCGCGCCACCACGGTCAGCGTGTTCATCCGCCACTGAAGCCACCTGCGGAATGGTACGCAAGTAACGGCGAATCTCCTCCTTCAGGGCTCCTGTACCCTTACCGTGGAGGATTGTAACACCGCCAACGCCCACCATCAGCGCATCATCTACCAAGTCCTGCACCACCTCCAGCGCCTCCACAGCACGCATACCGCGCACATCGACGCTATCGCGGAAGTTCAGTTTGCGCGACGATATATCAACCGAGAGCACCGTACGCGGCTGCACGGGTTTAACCGACTTCTTGTACTCGGCGTTCGACACCACGGTGAGCTTATCCTTATCGACCATCGTCAGAATCTGACCAAAAGCAACCTGCACCTTGCGTCCCTTGATGCTTTGCACCACACCCGGCACCTCCTGTCCCGTGATGCGCACCTTCGCACCCACCTCGATGGGTTTCTGCTGAGGAGCAGCGCTCTGCTTCGGCTCCTCGACGGTCTGTCCGCGGCGTTTCTTATCCTCGTCACGACGAGCCTTGCGACGCATCAGGCGCTCCATCTCGCGCTCCACTTTCTCGCTATCGAAGGCCGAATCGACACTATCAACCGCCGACTTAAAATCCTCCAACTCCTTGCGGGCCAGACGCGTAAGTTCCTTCTCGGCCTGCGCCTCCTTGATCGTGCGGATCGTATTCTCAATCTGGCGATTGGCATCAGCCACCAACTGCTGCGCCTCAGCCTTCGCCTTCTGCAAAATCTCCCGACGCTCCTCTTTGATTCGGGCCAACTGCTCCGTATAGCTCGACTCCAGCTCCTCGACCTTGCGGTCCGTCAGGCGGATACGGTCACGCTTCTGCGACCAGTAGCGCCTATCTCGTGCAATCTCTCGCAGCTGACGCTCCAGATTGATATGGTCGCTACCCGCCTTGTCGCTCGCCGTGCGGATAATATCCTCTGGCAGACCAATCTTGCGGGCTATCTCGATTGCGAACGAGCTTCCGGGCTTACCCTGCTCCAGCTTAAATAGCGGGCGGATATTCTGCACATCGAACATCATCGCGCCGTTTGCAATTCCTTCCGTTCCCGTCGCATAATATTTAATGTTCGAGTAGTGTGTCGTAATCACTCCGTAACACCCCTTCTCCAGCAGTCGCTCCAGGATTGCCTCGGCTATCGCACCACCAATCACAGGCTCCGTACCCGATCCGAACTCGTCAATCAGCACCAGCGTACGCGACGATGCCGCCTGCAGCATCGACTTCATATTCATCAGGTGCGACGAATATGTCGACAGGTCGTTATCCATCGACTGCTCATCGCCGATATCGATGCATATACTTTCAAATACGGGCAACTCGCTCATCTGCGAAGCTGTCACGGGGAAACCGCACTGAAACATATACTGCACCATACCCGTGGTCTTCAGACATACCGACTTTCCGCCGGCATTAGGGCCCGAAATCACCAATATATGTTTCTGTCGGTCGAGCTGCATATCGAGCTTCACCAGCTCCTTCTTCTCACGCTTCAGCGTCTGCGCCAGCAGCGGATGGAACGCATCGCGCAGCACCAATCTATCGTCCAGCGACACAACGGGCATACCCGCTCCGTTCTCAATCGCCCAGCGCGCCTTGGCTCTCACGGCATCCATCTCGGCCAGATACACACTCGCATCGGCAATCGGCTCACGGTCGGGACGCAACTCCTCTGTAAATTCAGTCAAAAGGCGCACAATCTCCCTGCGCTCGGCATACTCCAACTCTTTGAGTTGGTTATTCAGCTCAACCACCTCCACAGGCTCAACGTAAAAGGTCTTACCCGTCGCCGACTCATCGTGAATAAATCCGCTCAGCTTGCGTTTGTTTCCTGCCGAAACGGGGATTACAGCCCTACCATCGCGTATCGAAATCATCGCATCGGCATCGACAATTCCTGCTCGCTTGGCATTATTTAGGACCTGATGCAGTCGCTTCGACACCTGCCCCTCGTGTTCGCGTATCGAGCGGCGAATCATCACAAGTTCGGGCGAAGCGCCATCGCGAATCTGCCCCTCGTCGTCTATAAGTTGGTTTATGCGTCGTATCACATCGGGGAAGATGCAGACACTCTCGCAACGCCTCCTCAAGCGCGGATATTGATCCTTCGAGCGGCTCGACACAAAGCCGACCATATTACCCACGGCCGTAAGGGCACGACGTAGCGTTGCCACCTCCTCCGTAGTAAGGAAAGCCCCCTCCACACCGATCTTCGCTATCACAGCCTCCATATCGGGGTACTCGTCGCGCGGAGCATCGGGATCGAGCATCATCAGCGTTCGCATCTCATCGGCAGTCTGCTGACGGCACTCGATCTCCTCTCGCGAAGTGGAAAAACCCTCCCCCGCGATAATCTCGCGCGCAGCCTGCATCGAACACAACGCCACCACCTGCTCTCGCAGGCGGTCGAAACCTATCTTCTGTTCAAAGTTTGCGGGATAAATCATCTCTGCCTAACTATTGACCAGCCTTAATCTGCTTAACCTTCTGCTCATACTCCATCTCGGCAATCTCGTCAGCGCGTTTAATCGCCTTCTTTTCGGCCTTCGCCTTTGCCTTCTCGACCTTCTTCAACGGGTCGCTACCGAATACCGAGATATTGATATAGCGGTGAGGATTCTCCTTCAAATCCTCCAACAGAGTCGAGAGGTTATTACTTGCCGCCGAGAGATTGTCATACAGCGCCGCATCGCCCAACAGCTTACCCACGCTGCCATTCTCATCCTTTGCCGCTGCCAACAACTCATTCAGGTTATTAACCACGCCATCCAGTTCGGCCACAATATCCGTCTTAGCCAGATCCTCCGAGAGTTTGTGCATATTATCAATTATGCCACCCACCTCGTCAGCATTGTCACCCAGGCTCTGCGAGAACTTACTCAGCGAAGCGAGCGCCTGCTCCAGGTGCTCACGCTCATTCTTCAGCATCGTATTGACGTTACCCGTCAGACCATCCATATTGGTCATTATCGAGGTCAGGCTCGCCGTATTGGCCTCAATCAGGGCATTCACCCCCTCCAGCGTCTTGCTTAGGCCATCCACGAGTGTCGATATCTTCTCATTAAGAAAATCAATCTCGGTTGTAGCCATCTCCATAATATCCGTACTCGCTGCCGACTCCACCGTGCCGCGTCGCTCGACATACTCCGTCGCATTACCAAGCACAATCTCAATGGCCTTGCCACCCATAATTCCGTCAGAGTATATACGCGCCTTTGAATCAACGGGAATCTTGTATCGCTTATCGACCGTAAACTCCACCTCAACACCCTTGGCATCATCGGCCAGCGTAACCTTTGCCACTGCACCAACTGTCACACCGCTGATCGTGACGTGCGATGCGGGCTGAATTCCACCCACCTGAGTGTAGTAAGCATAATAGGTGTTGCTCGAGCTGAACACATCCGCCCCCTTCAGATAGCGTATCACTCCCCATCCGACGAGCAGCACAACAATTGCAAAAATTCCAACTTTTACTTCTCTTTTCATATCATTTGTTTTATTTCTTACTCTATTTAACGATGCGCCCATCCTTGTAGTGTACCACAAATGCATCCTTAAAGGTGCGTCTTATGGTCGAAAGGTTGCGTTGCGCCTCCTCACGGCTCTTATACTCGCCGTAGCAGTATTTATACTTCAGCACTCCACCGCCCTCATAGCACTCCACCTTGCCACGATAGCTCTTAAACTGCTGATCATTTCCATTCACTCGCTTATCCGACGCCAAGAGTTGAATAGCATAGCCCTCAACACTCTTTCCTGCCGACTCCTTTGCAACCTCTTTTGTCGTCGCTTTCGCGGGGGTACTCTCCACTGTCTTCGGAGTACTCTTCGGCTCTTCCACCAGCGCGGGCTGCTCCTTCGTCGGCTCCTCGGCCTTCGACTCCACGATTACTGTCTCCACGCCCGCCATACGATTGATATGGCCGACATACTCCTTCACCGCATCGCACAACATACGGGCATACGCCGCCTGGCCCTTTTCCGAGTTCATATAAGCCAACTCCGTCTTGTTGGTCATAAAGCCCAGCTCAGTCAGCACACTCGGCATATCCGTCGCATACAACACCTTAAGCAGCTGCCGCTTAACGGGACGCACCGTGCGCCCGCCCTTCTGATACTGCGACTGCATTATTCGCGCCATCATCTCGCTGTACTCGCCGTACGTAAACTGCAGATTCTGAATGTAGGCGCGCACCATCGCCGCCGTATTCTCATCCGACATATCGATCAGCTCCTCCTTGTTGTTGTCATAGAGCGCACTCTCGTTGTATCGCGTCTCCTTCTCGCTCTCACCCATAATCAGCGTCTCGGCTCCCTTAACGGTTGTCGTTCGCGCAGCATTGGCGTGAATCGAGATAAAAAAGTCGCCCTCGGCCTTGTTTGCGATGTTTGCTCGTGCCGTCAAATCCTCATTCAGCGTCTTTCCGAGCGCAGTATCCGTCTTGCGGGTATATACCACCTTAATCGATGGCAACTCCTTCTCGATCAGCGCTCCGAGTTTCAGCGCAACGGCCAGATTTATATCCTTCTCCTTTACTCCACCATACACAGCACCAGGGAAAGCGGCACCTCCGTGACCGGCATCAATGACAATAACCCTCACCCCTGCTCCGTTATCTTGAGCGAGCAGAGGAGTGGAGTGCATCACCACACCAAAAGGCAAAAGCAAACAGAAGAGTATATGTTTCATATAAAATCTGCAAAAAATTAGCGGTAATAGATAAAAAAACGCTATATTTGTCGGTTAAAACACCTCACCCGCGCGTGAGGCGAAGTCCCTATCGGGCGGTTTTGCCGACTTGTCGGCAAAGGTACAAAAAATTATTGACATTTTGGGTAAATTAAGAGTTAAATATCTCCTTTCGGTAGCCGTTGTGTTGCTTCTTGTGCAGTTCGTCTTCGGATTGCCCTCGATGCAGCGTGTTCTTACGCCCGAGCTCCCCTCCATCGCCGAGGATACGCTGTCGCGCGACAGTGTTCGTCGTGCACGCAATCGTCGTGAGGCCGTAGGTGAAAATCAGCGCAACGCAGATTCCGCCACCTTGCCCCGCACCGACCTAGCCGACACCATCGCCCGTATCGCCGGCATCGAGCGCGACTCGCTCGACGCTCTGGGCGACACGCTCGTCCAGCGTCGCCGCGCAGGAGCAGGTCTTGACCGTATGATCAAGGGCCACGCCACCGACTCGCTCTACTACGATATGCGCAAGAAGATGGTCTACATCTACGAGCAGGGTGACGTGAGCTACGACAATATGAATCTGAAGGCCGACTACATCAACATCGACCTCGACACCAAGAACATCTTCGCCTACGGCAAGGCCGATACCCTCGAGGGCGAGGCTACGACCACACGCCCCCTCTTTACGCAGGGCTCGACCTCGCTCAATATGGACACCATCACCTACAACATCGACAGCCAGCGCGCCAAGATCAAGGGTATCGCCACGCAGCAGGGCGACGGATGGCTCGTAGGTCAGAACGTAAAGCGTATGGAGGACAACTCGATCCACATCGCCGATGGTATGTACACCACCTGCGACGAGACCGACCATCCCCACTTCTACTACTATATGTCGAAGGCTAAGGTTATCCCCGGCGACAAGGGCAAGGTGATTATGGGCGGCGGCCACCTCGTCATCGAGGATGTCGATATCCCGTTCCTCGGTCTTCCCGAGGGCTTCTTCCCGTTGAGCAGCGGCCCCAAGTCGGGTATCCTGATGCCTACCTACGGCGAGGAGGCTCGACGCGGATTCTTTATGCGCGGCCTGGGTTACTACTTCACTCTGAGTGACTATATGGATCTCACCCTTACGGGCGGCTTCTACACGCTCGGCTCGTGGGAGGCGCAGGCTATCTCGCGCTACGTTAAGCGATACAAGTATTCGGGTAATGTAAATTTCGACTACGCCAGCATCCGCTCGGGTGACAAGGGCGACCCCGACTTCGTCAAGCAAAACACATTCCGTCTGCAATGGACCCACTCGCAGGACCCCAAGGCCAACCCTGGCTCGACCTTCTCGGCCTCGGTGAACCTTTCATCGAGCGGTTATAGCCGCTACTCGGCCACCAACCTGGACGATATGCTTGCCACGCAGACCAACTCTTCGATCTCATACTCGAAGAATTGGGCCGGCACCCCCTTCTCGTTCTCGATGAATATGGCCGTCTCACAGAACTCACAGACTCAGGCCCTCTCGGTTACGTTGCCCAACATTTCGTTCAACGTATCGAAGTTCAACCCCCTGAAGCGCAAGGTCCGCATCGGTAAGGAGCGCTGGTACGAGAAGATCTCGATGAGCTACTCGGCCAAGATGACCAACTCGGTACAGGCCAAGGAGAGCGACATCTTCACCGCCGAGACGCTGAAGAATATGCGCAACGGTATCCAGCACACCATCCCCGTGCAGGCGCAGTTCAACCTCTTCAACTTCATTAACGTAACACCCAACATCAACTACACCGAGCGCTGGTACTTCCGTCGCGACCGTCAGCAGTGGAATCCCGAGACCAACACGGTTGATAAGCTCGACCCCGAGTACGGTTTCTACCGCCTCTACAACTACAATGCGGGCATCTCGCTCTCTACGATCCTCTACGGTCAGTGGCAGGTGCGCGAGAAGTATAAGGATTTCAAGCTTCAAGCCCTGCGTCACACCATCACACCATCTCTGTCGATGAGCTACGCCCCCGACTTCAGCAATCAGAAGTACGGTTACTACGAGACCATCCAGAACAACGATTCGGGTGGTACGATGACCTATTCACCCTACTCTAACAACGCCTACGGCATCCCCTCTTCGGGCGAGAGCGCATCGCTCACGTTCAACATCTCGCAGAGCCTGGAGGCCAAGGTGCTGAGTAAGCGCGACTCGACGGGTGTACGCAAGATCAAGATCATCGACGACCTCTCAATCGGCGGATCGTATAACTTCCTTGCCGACTCGATGAAGCTCTCGAACCTCTCGCTCTCGCTGCGTTCAACCATCTCACAGAAGTTCGGCATCCAGCTTCGTGCTACGCTCGACCCCTACGAGGTAACCCCCGAGGGCCGACGCATCAACAAGCTCACCTGGGCACGCGGTAATCTGGGCCGTATCGTCAATACGGGCTGGAGCTTCGGCTATACATTCCAGTCACGCGAGTCGTCGCAGCCGGCCATCAACGACATCAACAGCATCCCGCCCGAGTACACCAATCCGTTCTACGACCCCTACGGCACGATGGATCCCAACCTCAGGCGACAGTATATGGCCAAGGCCTACTACGACTTCTCGCTGCCGTGGAACTTCGGTTTCAACTACAACATCAACTATAGCCTCGCCTATGTGAATAACGGCACGACAGGATATAAACGCAACATCACGCAAACCATCGGCTTCAACGGTAGCATCACCTTCTCGCAGAAGATGGCCGCCACCATTAGCGGTGGTTACGACCTCTCGCAACGCAAGCTGACCACCTCGTCGATCAGCATCACGCGCGATCTGCACTGTTGGCAGATGTCCTTCTCGTGGATTCCCTTCGGACACTACAAGAGCTGGAGCTTCCACATCGGTGTGAAGGCCGCCTCGCTGCAGGATCTGAAGTACGACAAGAGCCAGTCGATGTACGATAACTTCTACTAAACCCTATAACGATGAAACGACTTCTCACCCTGGCTATGACCGTAGCTATGCTACTTGTTGTGGCCACCCCCGCCTCAGCCAAGAAGTATGGCGAGACACTGCGTATTTTGGCCATCGGCAACTCCTTCTCGGACGATGGTATGGAGCACCTGCCCGCCCTGCTGAAGGATCTGGGCGTGAAGGATGTCGAGCTGGCACGCCTCTACGTCGGCGGCTGCACGCTCGAGCGCCATATGCAGTTCTACAATAAGGAGGAGGCCGCCTACCTCTTCTACCACTCTGCAGCGGGCCAGAACGAGTGGGTTAAGGCCGAGGAGAAATACTCCATCCAGCAGGCTCTCTCGATGGGCGAGTGGGATATAATCACTATGCAGCAGGCCTCGGGCGTATCGGGCCTCTACGAGAGCTACGTTCCGCATCTGGAGCAGCTTATCGCTGCCGTTCGCAAGGCACAGCCTCAGGCCGAACTCGTCTGGCATATGACGTGGGCCTACTCTACGGACAGCAACCATAAGGAGTTCCCCAACTACGACCGCGACCAGCTGAAGATGTACCGCGCCATCACAGAGTGCGTTCACAATCTGCTTGGCGATTATAAGTCTATCAAAACCATCATCCCCTCGGGAACGGCTATTCAGTCACTACGTGAATCAGCGATTAACAACTCCCCCAAGGATTTCACTCGCGACGGCTACCATATGGATTTCGGCGCGGGCCGCTACGCATTGGCCTGCACTTGGTATGAGAAGCTGATCCGCCCCTATACCCACCGCTCGATGATGGGCAACACGCTGCGACTCGATCTTGGCGAGGTAAAGGTAACAGACCAGACGGCCCCCTATCTGCAAAAGGCTGCGCGTCAGGCCGTAAAACGCCCGTTCAAAGTCCGAGCCGTAAAATAAACCCTACACCTATATATAATAGCAATGGCCAGCTTCCTACAAGTCGAGAATATCAGCAAGTCGTACGGCGACAAAACACTCTTTCGCAACATCTCGTTCAACATCAACGAGGGCGACAAGATAGCCCTTATTGCCCCCAACGGCACGGGTAAGAGTTCTCTGCTGAAGATTCTCGCCGGTGTGGATTCGTCGGATCGCGGTGGAGAGATCAAGTTTATGAAGGATATCAAGGTCGCCTTCCTCGACCAGATTATCGACTTCAATCCGCAGAATACCCTCTTCGACGAGGTCTATTCGCGACTGGGCTCTACCTACGACGTTATCCGCTCCTACGAGCAGGCCATCGCCTCGGGTGACGAGAAACAGATCGAGCGCGCAATGGCAGCGATGGATGCTGCCGACGGCTGGAGCGTCGAGCAGCGCATCAAGCAGGTGCTCACCTCGATGAAGCTCACGCGCCTGGATCAGCCAATGGGCGAGTTGTCGGGTGGCGAAGCCAAGCGTGCAGCCATAGCACTTATGCTTTTGCAGCAGGCCGACTTCCTCGTGATGGACGAGCCCACCAACCACCTCGACATCGACGTTATCGAGTACCTGGAGGGCTACCTTCAGAAGTCGCGTTGCACGCTGCTGATGGTTACGCACGACCGCTACTTTTTGGACAATGTTTGCAACACCATCTTCGAGCTGGATCGCGGCGAGCTCTTCACGTATCGCGGCAACTATGCCGAGTTTTTGGAGAAGCGCGAGGAGCGCTACACAAATATGCAGGCCAACATCGACAAGGCCCGCAACCTCCTACGTCGTGAATTAGAGTGGATTCGTGCCACTCCGCAGGCCCGCACGGGCAAGGCGCGCTACCGTGTCAATGCTTTCTACGATCTGAAGGATCGCGCCTCGGTGTCGCTTGCGCGCAAGGATCTCTCGATCGACGTTGCAACTTCGCGCCTTGGCGGCAAGATCATCGACTGCTACGACGTCTCGCTGAGTTTTGGCGAGCGCGTGATGCTCGACGGCTTCTCATACAAGTTCTCACGCTACGAGCGTGTCGGCATCGTAGGAAAGAATGGCGCAGGCAAGAGCACGTTCCTTAACCTTATGACAGGCAACCTGTTAGCCGACTCAGGCCGAATCGAGCACGGCGAGACACTCCGTATCGGCTACTACCGCCAGAGCGGCATCAACTTCAAGCCGGGCCAGACCGTGCTGGAGATCGTGCAGGACATTGCCGAGACGGTCGAAGCAGCTGACGGTCATAGCGTTTCGGCCACCACATTCCTAAACCGATTCCTATTCCCGAACGAGTCGCTCAACAAGCGCGTGGAGATATTGAGCGGTGGCGAGCAGCGACGTCTGTACCTGCTGACGGTGTTGATGCGCAACCCCAACTTCTTGATTCTCGACGAGCCGACTAACGACCTTGATATCCTGACACTCAACGTCTTGGAGGAGTATCTTCAGTCATTCAAGGGGTGCCTTTTAATCGTCTCGCACGACCGTTATTTCCTCGACAAGACCGTCGATCACCTCTTTATCTTCCGTGAGGGTGGTCACGTGAAGGATTTTGTGGGACAGTATAGCGAGTATCGCGAATACATCCGCGAGCAGGAGGCCGAGGAGGCCCGCCAAGCCAAAATCGCAGCTGAGAAGGCACAAAAGTCAAAGCCTCAAGAGGTTACAACTCCATCGCGCCGCAAACTATCGTACAAGGAGCAGCGCGAATTGGAGCAGTTGGAGCAGGAGATTCCGCAGCTTGAGCAGGAGCGTAAGTCGCTGGAGGAGAGCCTCTCATCGGGTGGGCTCACGCACGAGGAGCTAACGGCTGCGGCCGCACGAATTGGAGAGTTGATTGAGCTCATTGGCGAGAAGGAGATGCGCTGGCTGGAGCTTAGTGAGATATGATAAACGATTGATTACTATGCAGTTCCGCACCAGAATAGATATAAAACCGTTCGAGCAGAAGATCGACCACCGCAGTCGTATCCTCTCGCTCGGATCGTGCTTTGCGACGAGTGTTGCCGAGCGTCTGAAGCGTGCGAAATTTGACGTAACTTCCTCTCCCACAGGCATTCTCTTCAATCCCGAATCCATTGCAGCGGCAATCGAGCGATTTGACGCCGTAAGTCGTTCAGACAGAGGTAGTTTGCCATTGGCCGAAGATTTATGTTACGGCAACGGCCGATATTTCAGCTATGACTTTCACTCCGACCTCTCACATCCCGATGCAAATCAAGCACTTACACAAATGCGCGAAGCCGTGGAGACGGGCGCAAAGGCTGTGACAGAAGCTGACACAATAATAATCACGTTCGGAACGGCATTCGTCTATCGCCTGAGGCAAAATGGCGAGGTTGTGGCCAACTGCCACAAGCAGCCGCAGGTCAATTTTGTAAAAGAGCTATTGAGTGCAGAGGAGATCGCAACACGATATAAAGCACTGATTGAAGGTCCATTAGCCAACAAGCAGATAATATTCACACTCAGCCCCGTGCGCCACTTGGGCGATGGGCTGGAGCAAAACTCGCTCAGCAAATCGACGGCGAGAGTTGCCATTGATGCGATTGTCAGAAGTTGTCACAACGCGCACTATTTTCCATCGTATGAGATCCTCGTGGACGAATTGCGCGACTACCGTTTTTATGCCGACGATATGGCCCATCCAGCAAGAGTGGCAATCGACTACATCTGGCAGCGCTTCGGCGAGGCGGTGTTCGGATGCGAAACTCACGCGCTAAATGAAAAAATCGAAAAAATCGTTCGCGCGGCCGAGCATCGTCCCTTCAACAGCCAAAGCGAGGAGCACCGAAACTTCTGCCGTCGGATGATGGCCGAGATCGAGGCGCTCGAGAGGCAACATCCGCAGCTTAAGTTCGAGCAGGAAAAAGCCACTTTTGGCTCATATTTGTAAATTAATTAGTATTTTTACGGCACAATAATGAGAATTATGAATCGTATCACGAAATATATAGTACTATCTATCGCTCTGCTAACACTTTGCACCATCGCAGCCTCGGCACAAACCAAGCCGCGACTGATGGTAAACGTCGTCGTTAGCTCGATGCGCGCCGACGATCTGGATCGTTACGCCGAGAACTTCACAAACAACGGATTTCGTCGTCTTACTACGGGCGGACACAACTTCACCAGCGCCTCGATAGACTATATGCAGACCACAACACCCGCGTCGCTCACGACGATCGCTACGGGCGCTATGCCCTCGACGCACGGCGTGGTGGCTGATCGCTGGTATGACCACGTTGCCAACAAGTTAGTAGTGCTGATTGACGACCAGAAGGAGCAGAGTGTCAATTACAGTGGCGGCTCGGGATCGTACTCGCCCCGCAACCTTGTGGCGGAGACGCTGTCGGATGCGCTTGCACGTCAAAGCACCGAGAGTCGCATCGCAACAATAGCAACAGAGCCTCTCTCGGCAATTGTGACGGCGGGACACGCAGGCGAGGTCTATTGGATGGAGACATTGCAGACGGCGTGGACCACATCGTCATACTATACGCAGGAGCTTCCCAAGTGGATTGCCGAATACAACCGCTCGGAGCTCAACGCAGCGCACATCATCAAGCGCTGGACACCGCTCTTGCAATACGACAGCTACCGCAATACGCAGGTATCGGTGATTGAAGGCTTGCAGAGCAAGAAAAATAAACGAATTGAGTTGATTCAGGCATCAGCATCGGCTACGCGCAGTAGCATCGATCCGCGCGATCCATACGAGCAGATGTGTTTCACGCCGGCGGGTAACAGCGCTGTACTGGCATTTGCCAAGCAGGTGATTACGCGCAACGAGATGGGACAGGACGAGGTGCCCGATATGCTCAACATCGTACTCGATGCGCCGCGAATGATTAGCGGTCGTTTCGGGCCCGAGTCGGTAGAATATGAGGATATGCTGTATCGTTTGGACCGCGATTTGGAGGATTTCATCACGTTCCTGATGGCGCAGGTGGTGGATCCCTCGCAGGTGGTCATCACGCTCACGTCGGATCACGGCACAAGCCCCTCGTTCAACTCGCCCGGGCGCGAGCACGAGCGATTCAATGTGCGTCAGGCCGAGGTGATTATCAACGCCTTCATCGGCGCACAGCACGGCAATGGAGAGTGGGTGCTGGGATATATTGATAGAGGCATATACCTCAACCACAACCTGATATACGAAAAGAATCTCTCGCTGGCGGATATGCAGTACGACGTAGCGACGTTCGTAATGCAGTTGCGTGGCGTATCGCACGCCATTTCGTCGGAGGCGATGCGAAACAGCTACTTCGGAAGCGGATACGGACGCAAGATACAGAATGGATTCTATCCGCGTCGCTCGGGCGATGTGATTGTAAACCTGATGCCCGACTGGATTGAGGAGAGCGACGAGGTGCGCTCGGCATCGGGATCGATGTATCGCTACGACACGCAGGTGCCGCTGTTGATCTATGGCGGTGGAGTGAAGGCCGCAGAGCGCGGTGAGCAGGTGGATTTGACCTCGCTCGCAACAACGCAGGCGCAGATGCTCGGCATAGTGTCGCCGTCGGCAGCCGAGGGGGAGGAGTTAATGCTAATTTACGAATAAGATATGAAAGATCAGATTCAGGAGCAGATAATCGAGGAGTTTGCCATATTTGATGAGTGGCTGGACAAGTACGACTATCTGATCGAACTCAGCGACACGTTGCCCGCAATCGAGGCCGAGCATCGCACCGACGCTTACGCCATAAAGGGTTGTCAGTCGAGGGTGTGGGTGGATGCACGACTGGAGGAGGGTAAGGTTTATTACTCGGCCGACAGCGACGCCATAATCACCAAGGGCATCATCGCGCTGCTTGTCAGAGTGATGAATGGCCGTGAGCCACAGGAGATTGTGGAGATGGAGCCATACTTCATCGACGCAATCGGATTGGGCGAAAACCTCTCGCCCACGCGAAGCAACGGACTCGTGGCAATGATCAAACAGATGAAAATGTACGCACTGGCCTTTGCCAGCAAAGCATAAAGAGATGATGACACCAGAAGAGATTTTGAGAGTGGAGCACGATATTGTGCTAACGCTTAAGAATATATACGATCCAGAGATTCCTGTAAACATCTACGATCTGGGACTTATCTACGAGATCGACTTCGACCCCGAGGGGGTGGCTAATATCCGTATGACGCTGACGGCACCCAACTGCCCGATGGCCGACATACTCGTTGACGACATCAACACGCAGGTGAAGAAGATCGCAGGTGTGGAGTCGGTCAATATAATCCTTACATTCGAGCCGCCTTGGGACAAGAGTATGATGAGCGAGGAGGCTCTACTGGAGCTTAACCTTCTGTAAAAGAATGGATCAGAGCAATCATTCAGAACAAAGAAAACGTACCCTCAATAGGCTGCAGGCCGGAGCCTCGTACTTCGGCTGCGGGGGTTATTTGGCTTCGCTCGAGCGGTTGCAACGATTGCAGATATACAACACATTAGGTTTCGAGCGACTCGAGCGCAAGAACCGCGACATAATGGAGCTATACGCCGAAAGTGGCGAGAATTGGCCGCAGACGTTCTATATGATGCTCCTGCGCACGATGGGCGGCGTGGATAACAAGGAGGCTTTTCTGGAGCTGGCCAGAGCCGTTCCGTATGCTGCCATCCTGCGCGAGAAACAGTCGCCGCAAAACATTGAGGCTATGCTCATTGGGGCATCGGGACTACTCGATTTATACCCGCACGATGAGTACATCTTAAACCTCAAACGCAACTTCGAGTATCTCTCGGCAAAGTACTCCATCGTACAGATGGAGGCGCAGGCGTGGCGACTCAAAAAGATCTATCCCAACAACCATCCCATACTGCGACTCTCGCAGATAACGACATTCCTCGCACACACGACCGACATAATGGACAGGATGTTGATGTGCTCCTCGGCCGAGGATGTGCATCGGCTCTTCTCGTCGGAGACGCAACCCTACTGGCTGACGCACTACACGCCCGCCTCGGAGTCGCGCACGGTGGCAAAGCGCATCGGGCAGACGAAGAGTGATTTGTTGGCAATAAACCTCGTGGTACAGATTATGTTCGCATACAGCGCATACGTCGGTAGCGAGAAGCTGCGTTCACGCGCCCTGTCGCTACTGGAGGATCTACCCGCCGAGAAGAATTCGATCATTGCGCAATGGAACAGCTACGGGCCGCTGGCTCGCACGGCCTTCGACAGTCAGGCGTTGTTGCAACTCGCCTTTGAGTATTGCCGCGATAGACGATGCGAGGAGTGCATCGTGGGGCGAAGAATACTCCGCCGAGTCAAAGATATGGAAGGCGAGGGGTAATATTTTGCTATTTCGCAATAAATCACTATATTTGTGGATTGATTTAGCCAAACGAAAATAAAAATACAACGATATGGATGTTTTAAGTAACGTAATTAAATTCTTCTTCGGTTCGAAGAGCGACAAGGATCGCAAACAGATTGAGCCTTACGTTCGTAAAATCAAGGAGATATACCCCTCAATCGAGCGCCTCACCAATGACGAATTGCGTGAGCATAGTGCCGCTTTGATGCGTCGTATTGCCGATGCTATCGCTTCGGACGAAAAGCACATCGCAGAGCAGAAGGTTAAGCTGGAGCTCTCGGATACTTCGCTCGCCGAGAAGGAGAAGATCTCGAAGGATATTGAGCAGACCACAAAGCGCATCGACGAGAAGATCGAGGAGCAGCTGGATCAGATTCTGCCCGAGGCGTTTGCCATTATGAAGGATACAGCTCGCCGATTCACACAGAACGAGGTGGTGGAGGTTACGGCTAATGACTTCGACCGCAACCTTGCAGCACACAAGGATTTTGTGTCAATCGAGGGTGACAAGGCTATCTATCAGACACACTGGATTGCTGCGGGAAACGACCTTAAGTGGGAGATGATTCACTACGACGTGCAGCTCTTCGGTGGTGTGGTACTGCACAAGGGTAAGATCGCCGAGATGGCAACGGGTGAGGGTAAGACGCTGGTGGCAACGCTGCCCGTATTCCTCAATGCGTTGGCACGCAAGGGTGTTCACGTCGTGACGGTGAACGACTACCTGGCACGTCGTGACTCGGAGTGGATGGGCCCGATGTATGAGTTCCACGGTCTGTCGGTGGATTGTATCGACAAGCACCAGCCCAACTCGGAGGCGCGTCGCAAGGCATACCTCGCAGACATTACATTCGGCACCAACAACGAGTACGGTTTTGACTACCTGCGCGATAATATGGCATCTTCGCCCAAGGATCTGGTACAGCGCAAGCACCACTACGCAATTGTCGATGAGGTTGACTCGGTATTGATCGACGATGCTCGTACACCGCTGATTATCTCGGGTCCCGTGCCAAAGGGTGACGATCAGATGTTTGAGAACTATCGCCCCTCGATTGAGCACCTCTACAACTTGCAGAAGAATTTGGTGACGGGCCTTGTTGCCGAGTCACGCAAGCTCTTTGCAGAGGGTAATCTGGATGAGGGAGGTAAGTTGCTATACCGCGCACACAAGGGTCTGCCAAAGTACAAGCCCCTGATTAAGTTCCTCTCGGAGCAGGGTATCAAGGTGCAGTTCCAGAAGACGGAGAACATCTATATGCAGGATAACAACCGTCGTATGCCCGAGATTACGGACGACCTGTACTTCGTAATTGACGAGAAGTTGCACTCGGTGGAGCTGACGGATAAGGGACACGAGGTGTTGTCGAAATACTTTAACGAGGATAAGTTCTTCGTTCTGCCTGACATCGGCACGGAGGTGGCTGAGCTGGAGCATCAGGATCTTACGCTCGAGGAGAAGGCACAGCGCAAGGATGCCATCATCAACGACTACTCAATAAAGTCGGAGCGCGTTCATACGGTGAACCAGCTGCTGAAGGCATATTCGATGTTTGAGAAGGATGTGGAGTATGTGGTGATGGACAATAAGGTGAAGATTGTGGATGAGCAGACAGGTCGTATTCTCGACGGTCGTCGCTACTCGGACGGTCTGCACCAGGCTATCGAGGCCAAGGAGCGCGTAAAGGTGGAGGCGGCAACGCAGACCTTCGCAACCATCACCTTGCAGAACTACTTCCGTATGTATCACAAGCTGGCCGGTATGACCGGTACGGCCGAGACCGAGGCATCGGAGTTCTGGAACATCTACAAATTGGATGTTGTAGTGATCCCCACAAACCGTCCCATTCAGCGTGACGATAGAGAGGATTTGATTTATAAGACCAAGCGCGAGAAGTACAACGCCGTAATTGACGAGATTGTTAGATTGGTGGAGGCTAAGCGCCCCGTACTGGTGGGTACTACGTCGGTGGAGATTTCGGAGCTTCTGAGCCGTATGCTTAAGCTGCGTGGCATCAAGCACAACGTGCTGAACGCAAAGCAGCATCAGCTCGAGGCACAGATCGTGGCCGAGGCAGGTCGTACGGGTCAGGATACAATCGCAACGAATATGGCTGGTCGTGGTACCGATATTAAGCTCACACCCGAGGTTAAGGCCGCAGGAGGTCTTGCTATCGTAGGTACGGAGCGCCACGAGAGCCGTCGCGTCGATCGCCAGCTGCGCGGTCGTTCGGGACGTCAGGGCGATCCGGGTTCATCGCAGTTCTTCGTATCGCTGGAGGATGATCTGATGCGTCTGTTCGGCTCGGAGCGTATCGCTTCAATGATGGACAAGATGGGCATTCAGGAGGGCGAGGTTATTCAGGCTTCGATGATGACCAAGGCCATCGAGCGTGCGCAGAAGAAGGTCGAGGAGAACAACTTCGGTATTCGTAAGCGACTGCTGGAGTATGACGATGTAATGAACTCACAGCGTGAGGTTATCTACACACGTCGTCGCCACGCTCTGTATGGCGAGCAGATTGAGATCGACCTCAATAACATTATGTGCGACTACGCCGAGAGCTTTATGGAGTCGCACGAGGGTGTGGACTACGAGACATTCTCGTTCGATCTGATCCGTGAGGTTGCGCTGCAGCCCACGTTCGATGAGGCAACATACAACTCGGCTAAGCCCAAGGAGATTGTCGAGATGATTGTTAAGGACCTGCATACGCTCTTCGATCGTCGCCAGAAGGCCGTAGCCGACACAATCCGCCAGACGATGGAGATCGTGTACAAGGATAACGAGCTGACGATGGATCGCGTGATGCACTTCCCCATCACCGATGGCCACCTGGGATTCCACGTTCCCGTAACATTGGAGCGTTGCAAGGCAAGCGATGGATACGATATTTACAAGGTATTCTCGAAGATTGTACTCTTTACGACCATCGACGATGCTTGGCGTGAGCACCTGCGCGAGATGGACGAGTTGCGCCAGAGCGTACAGAATGCACAGTATGAGCAGAAGGATCCGTTGTTGATCTACAAGCTCGAGTCATATAACCTCTTCTCGAAGATGTTGCAAAAGGTTAACCGCGAGTCGCTGGCAATACTGAACAAGGCTTACATCCCCGTTCGTGAGAACAACCCCGAGGCAGTTCAGCAGCAGCGTCAGCAGAAGGCGAAGGTCGATGTGAACAAGTTGCAGGCATCGCGTATGGCGGCAGCTGCGGCAGCAGGTCAGGCCGAGAAGTCGAAGCCCGCACCGATCAAGGTCGAGAAGAAGGTGGGCAGAAATGATCCTTGCCCCTGCGGTAGCGGCAAGAAGTACAAGCAGTGCCACGGTAAGGGACTGTAATTGACTAAAATACGCACTCTGCAATGGGATATCAAGAGGAGAAACAGCGCCAATTGGATATGCGTTACCTGCGTATGGCGCGCATCTGGGCCGAGAACTCGTACTGCGTACGCCGTCAGGTGGGTGCGCTCATCGTCAAGGATAAGATGATTATCTCGGATGGATACAACGGCACGCCATCGGGGTTTGAGAACGTGTGCGAGGATGAGGTGACGGGCAAGACAAAGCCCTACGTTCTGCACGCCGAAGCCAACGCCATCACCAAGGTGGCGAAGAGCGCAAACAACTGCGACGGCTCTACCTTATATATTACGGCGGCGCCCTGCATCGAGTGCTCGAAGCTGATAATTCAGGCGGGTATCAAGCGCGTGGTTTACTGCGACGACTACCGCTCGGAGGATGGATTGAAGCTCCTGCAGAGGGTTGGAATTGAGTGCGTGAAGTGCGAGATAGAGTAAATAAAAAAGGCTACCGTTCGGGTAGCCTTTTTTATTTAGTTATTGCGCAGGCCTGAGTAGTGAATATGCACCAACTTCCAGTCATCTTTCTCCTTACGGAAAATCTGCGTCTCACGACCGCGCGAAGTGCGCTCCTGCCCGTTGTTATTCATCGAATCGAAAGTCCAAGTGAACTCGGCCCACGCCGACTTACCCTCGATGACGATCGTAAGCTCATCCTTACGCAGGTTACGCTTCGAGAATCCGTTCTTGAAGCTCGTAACAAGCTTGTCGCGCACCTCCTCATAACCCTGGAAACGGCCTTGAGGGCCAATAAATGAGGCTACGGGATCGTGTGTCCAGATTTTGCCAACGAGTTCCAAATCGCCATCGTTGATGGTCTTGATGTAAGAATCGACAATCTGCTCGACAGCTTTGCGGTCGGCATCCTTGCCACCGCGAGCCCAAGCGCCCGTCGAGATGGTCAACAGAGCGACCATCAAAAATAGAATCCTTTTCATACCTATATATATTAGTTTGAGAGCAAAGGTAGCTCGGCGGTGGGGAAAAATCAAGACGGCACAAAAAGGTAAGTAAGTTACATTTTGGTAACGATTACACTATATCAGCACCTTATAAACAAAAAAATCTGCCCGAAATTTCGGACAGATTCTATTGCATAACTTCATTATAATTAGAACGGTAGATCGTCGGGATCCTCCTGCGGAGCAGGGATTGATGAAGAGGCTGGCTGCTGATAGCTCGGCTGGGCGTAGGAGGGTGCGGCGGCGGGCTGCTGGTAGGGCTGAGAGTAGCCACTTGGCTGAGCAGGTTGCTGGTAAGGCTGCGCGGCAGGCATTGCGCCCGGCGCTGACTGATTGTCGGAGCGGCGACCGAGGAGTTTCATATCGTCGGCAAGAATCTCGGTTGAATAGCGTTTGATGTTATCCTTATCGATCCACTCGCGTGTGCGCAGGCGGCCCTCGATATAGAGCTGGCTACCCTTGCGGACATAGCGGTCGGCAACATCGGCCAGGCCACGCCACAGAGTGACGGTGTGCCACTCGGTCAGGTCAGTCGATTCGTTGGTCTGTCGGTTATATATGCGCTCGGTGGTGGCCAGGCGCACGCGGGCAACCTTAACGCCCGACTCGGTGGTACGAATCTCGGGGTCGACACCCACGTTTCCTACCAGAATTACTTTATTAATCATATTTCTTACGTTTAACTTTTACACATTGGGATCGAGGTGCACCTTGCCCTCAAGGTCGCTCTTGAGCGTACCGAGGAAGTTGGGATCGGAGCCCTCGAGGAACTCAACCTTCAGCGGCTGGTAGAACAATCGCTGGCGCATCAGATCGGGAACACGCTTCGAACGACGCAACTTAACAGAATCCTTCTCCGTGGTGAGGATCATCGCGTTAGGATATTTCTCGAGCAGAGCCACGATACGTTCGATGTCAGTGACAGAGTAGACGTGGTGGTCGGAGAAGGTGAGGTTTGCGACAACCTTATAGCTCTTCTTCACGCCCGAGAGGAAGGCTCGGGGATTGCCGATGCCCGACATTACGATCACCTCGGCGCCTGGTTCAAGCCTATTCTCGGTGGGGAAAAGCGCCACAGCGTGGGTAGGCACAACACGGGTGAAATAGACCTTCTGATAGGCAATCTTGTGAAGATTCTTACGCCAGATGCGCTGATCGAGAGGCTGCATATCGGTGGGACACTTAGTCACGATGAAGTAGTGGGCACGATCGAGCGACGAGATCTTATCGCGCAGCGTTCCCGCGGGGAGGAAGTCGTCCTCGTAATAGGGACGCGTAGAGTCGATAATAACGACATTGATACGGGCATTGACGTAGCGGTGCTGGAAGCCATCATCCATAACGATGAGGTTGATCTCGGGATGTTCGCGCATAATGCGGTGGATGGCCTCGGCGCGTTTCTCGCAAACGACAACCAATGCATCGGGAAATTTGAGTTTGATCTGCAACGGCTCGTCGCCAACATCGCGGTATGACGAAGAGGTTTTGACCTCAAGGTAGCCCTTCGTACGGCGGCCATAGCCACGCGAAAGAAGAGCCACGTTGTAGTGATCCTTCATATAGCCGAGGATCATCTCGGCGGTGGGGGTTTTGCCCGTGCCACCGACGGTGATGTTGCCGACGCAGATGATGGGGATGGGGAAGCTCTCGCTCTTAAGAAGACCACAATCGAACATCCAATGGCGAAGAGTGATCGCCATTCGATAGGGATAGGATAAAAGTTTGGTCAAAAAACCCATACTCGTCGTGTAGTCTTAAGAGTTGCTGGCCAAAAGGCGCAAGTGCTTACAATCAATATTATACAATGTGCCCAAAGATAACAATTTATTCGCAACAAAACAATCAAATATCCGTTTTTTTGATGTGCGGTGACGCTTTTGAGCGCAAAACACAAATAAAGTCCGATATTTTTTATATTTTTGTGATATTATGAGATACTATATTTACGCATTACTGATACTTCTTTCGCTTTCGGCGACAGCCTGCCGAGGCAATGATGCCGAGGAGGCTGCAGTCGCAGAGGCGGAGGAGGTGCAACATACGATGCTATATGGCATTATAGCAGATGATTACACTACCGAATCGGGAACGATAGCTCAGGGCGAGACGCTGGGCAAGATACTTGCACGATATGGCGTATCGGCAGCGACGGTAGATCGACTGGACAAGGCGGCGAAGGATGTATTCCCGCTAAGACAGATTCGTGCCGGTCGCCCCTATACGGCTATGCTTGCACAGGATTCGACGGGACGTAGGCTCGACTACTTCGTATATGAGAAGGATGTGGTGGAATATGTGGTATTCGGATTTCAGAACGACAGCATCACCATCTCGCAGGGACAGAAGGATGTGACGATTCGCCGACAGATGCGCTCGTCGGTGATAGAGTCGTCGCTCTGGGGTGCGATTATGCGCGACAGCCTGCCCTACGCCTTGGCGGCCGAGATGGAGGAGATATATCAGTGGACGGTGGATTTCTTCGGGATTCAGAAGGGTGACCGATTCACGGTCATCTACGACGAGAAGATGATCGACACAACGCACGTCGGCATAGGCCAGATATGGGGTGCGAAGTTCATTCACGCCGACAAGGAGGTGTATGCGATCCCCTTCAAGCAGGGCGACAAGGTGCAATACTGGGAGTCGAACGGTGCGTCACTTCGCAAGCAGCTGCTCAAGGCGCCGCTGAAATTCACGCGCATCAGCTCGCGTTTCTCGCGCTCGCGCCTGCATCCCGTACACCGAGTATATCGTCCCCACCTCGGAGTCGATTATGCCGCTCCGTCGGGCACGCCCGTACACGCTGTGGCTGATGGTGTAGTGTCGTTCAAGGGCTGGAGTGGCGGTGGCGGTAATACGCTACGCATCAAACACGCAGGAAATCTGGAGACGGGTTATCTCCATCTGCGCGGTTTTGCCAAAGGAATCAACAAGGGATCGCGCGTAAAGCAGGGCGATCTGATTGGATATGTGGGCAGTACGGGAACATCGACAGGCCCACACCTGGACTATCGCATCTGGAAGAATGGTCAGAACATCGACCCACTGAAGGTGCCGCAGGAGCCGGCCGAGCCGATCGCCGAGAAGAACAAGGCTGCATTTGAGTCGGTGCGCGATCGCATCATAGCGGAGCTGAACGGAGTGGCAACACCAGATATGATAATAACAGACCTCGCGCAGTTGGAGATTCGTAGCGATTCGACAGCCGTAGCGGAGTCAGTTTCGGTGGATAAAAAGTAGCAAAATGATGGTAGATCAGCGAATCGAAAAGTTTATATCGAAACATCACGTTCTGACGCTCGCAACCTCGACGAAGGAGGGCGAGCCGTACTGTTGCAACTGCTTTTTTGCCTTTGATGCGGAGACGGCGGCCTTCATCTTCACTTCGGGCGAGGCTACTCACCACGCCCAGATGATGATACAGAACGACCGTGTGGCGGCAAGCGTGGTGCTCGAAACGCGAACGGTAGGAAAGGTACAGGGTTTGCAGATTACGGGACGCATAAAGCGCGCCATCGAGGGCGACAAGATGCGATACATCAAGGAGTTTCCATACGCTGCGGTGGCTGACCTGGAGCTGTGGCGACTGGAGGCTGATTTTATGAAATTAACGGATAACACTCTCGGATTCGGGAAGAAACTAATATGGCAGAGATCGGAGTAATAATCGTTGCTGGCGGCTCGGGCCGTCGTATGGGCGGAGCGTTGCCCAAGCAGTTTATGATGCTCGAGCAGCAGCCCATTCTCGCGCGCTCGATAAACCGCATACACGAGGCGCTGCCGAAGGCGGAGATCGTAGTAGTGCTGCCCGCCGAGCACGTCGAGCTATGGCGCAATATGGCGGCACGATTTGATGTTGCGCGGCACAAGATTGCAATTGGCGGCAAGGAGCGCTTCCACTCGGTAAAGAGTGGTTTGGCTGCATTGAGTGAGGGTGTGCGCACGATTGCCGTTCACGATGCCGTGCGACCACTGGCATCGAAAAAGCTCATTATACGCCTTGTATTGGCAACTGAGAAGCACGATGCAGTGATACCCGTTGTGGCTCCGACAGACTCGTACCGCTCGGTGGAGGGAGATGACTCGAAGATCATCGACCGCTCGGCGTTGCGTATGGTACAGACTCCGCAACTCTTTCGCGCGGAGGCGTTGCGCAAGGCATACGAGCAGGAGTATTCGGAGAGTTTTACCGACGATGCATCGGTGGTGGAGGCCGCAGGATACAAGGTAGCGCTCGAAGAGGGCGAAAGGGAGAATTTCAAGATAACAACACCGCTGGATATCACTCTGGCGCGTGCGATAATAACGGCAGAGGGTGAAATGTAGTTTCAAATACCACTTCGACCGCCGCACAATATGGCTGACGGCGCTGACGCTCACGCTATTTGCGGCGTGTGCCGTGCTGTTGTACGCGCTATACAAGGGCGGATTCTTCTCGGCGTGGTTTGTATCGTTCGTGATGGCTATCTCGGCCTTGATGGTGCTCTCGATACCAAGACGTATCGTACTGATTGATCACAAACTGGAGATACAATGCGTGTTCGACATCACGGAGATTGACGTGCGCGAGATAGTGCGCATCAGAAAGGTGAGCAACCGCCGATTGAAGCGCAGCATAATGATATTTGGAAGTTCGGGATTCTTCGGATACTACGGTAAATTCTTCGACCTGAGAGCATTCGAGACAATCACGCTGTACGCCTCGGAGTGGAATAACTTTGTGGAGATTACGGACATTTACGACAACCGCACATACGTTTCGTGTCGCGAGGCTGATGAGCTGATAGAGAGCGTACTACTGGCCAAAGCCAATGCACCCGAAGAGGAGGAGTAAGGGATGGAGGTGAGGTACACAACCGACAGGAATTCCATCAGACAGGTGGAGTACGACTTTGTGCAATCCGCGTTTGGCGAAATACTCTCGGCGTGGTGTTGCGAGCAAATGGAGCGATCGGGAGTGGATCGAGAGCGGCAGTTATGCTTTGCAACATTCACACCGTATTTAGGACGCGAGGCCGTCCTTGCAGAGCTGCGGGCTCTATTTCCCTCGGCCACAATGAGAAAAATAGATTCTAAAGAGGATATAATCACCACCACACCACAACGAATTTTGCTTGCGGGAACGCTGTTTCGCATAGATGTTTGGCGGGCGCTGCTCACAATCGAGCGCGGTAAAACAACGACCTACTCGGCACTGGCGACCATAGCGGGCTACCCTACTGCCGTGAGGGCCGTAGCTACGAGTGTAGGAAGAAATCCGATAAGTGTGATTGTGCCGTGCCACCGCATTGTGCCCGCATCAGGGGGCGTGGGTAACTACCACTCGGGGGCGGAGATCAAGCGCCGTCTGTTGGAGTGGGAGGCGAGATAGGCTATCCCAAAGCTACATCCAGGAGCATCATCAGAGCAAAGCCAAAGGCGACACCGATGGTTGCCACGTTCGAGTGGCGGCCACTCTGCGATTCGGGGATAAGTTCCTCGACCACAACGTAAATCATAGCACCAGCAGCATAAGCCAAAAGGAAGGGAAGGATGGGTTGCAGCCAATCGATCAAAAGGATTGTCACGATACCCGCCAAAGGCTCCACCACACCCGAGCCAACACCATAAGCGAAGGCCTTGCGGCGGCTACGGAGGCTCTCCTTCAGAGGCATTGAGACGATAGCGCCCTCGGGGAAGTTCTGGATGGCGATACCGAGCGAGAGGGCTAACGCTGCAGCCATTGTGATATCGCCAGCACCCGTCATAGCACCCGCCAGAACAACGCCTACGGCCATACCCTCGGGGATGTTATGCAGCGTGACAGCCATAAAGAGCATCGACGAGCGGCCCATCTTCGACTGAAGGCCCTCGGGCTCCGTGGAGTCGAGGTGCTGGTGAGGAACGAGCGTATCGAAAACAAGCAACGAGAACATTCCGCAGAGAAATCCAGCCACAGCAGGCAGCCACTCGATGCCGCCACTCTCGGCTGTCATATCAATCGAGGGGATCAAGAGCGACCACACCGAGGCGGCCATCATAACGCCCGAAGCAAAGCCCAAGAGCAGCTTCTGCACCCACGAAGGCATCTCGCCGCGAAGGAAAAAGACCATCGCGGCACCGAGAGTTGTACCCAGGAAGGGAAGCAGAAGACCGTATGCTACTTCGCTATACATAAACTATTTAAGTTGTTCGAGATAATCAATAAAACAGCCGAAGTCGGAGTGCGAATCGACAAACTCGTCGTAAGAGTGCTCAGTATCGCCCTGCTCGGGGACATCCGACACCATCTTTACCACCACTACGGGCAGATCGAAGAGCTCGGCAGCCTGACACACGGCCGTAGATTCCATATCAAAGAGTGCCGACTTCACGCCATAGCGCTCCTTGATTTGTGCAATAATCTCTCCATCGACAAACGAATCGCCCGTCCACACCACAGCATCGTCGTGGCCCAGCAGAGGATGGGGATCGGTGAGCTCGGGAACGAAGTCGCCCGGGATACGGCAGTCGTGGTAGCGGGCAACGCGCGGAGCGACAACATCGCCACGCTCGCGGCCAATGGTCGAGGCGGCATAGCCAACGATAGCTACGCGATCTACTTCGCCGTCGGCACGATTGATGGCCAGCGCCGTATTGGCCGCGGCAAGGGCCTTGCCTACGCCCGTACGAACAACTGAGTAGCTGTTTTGCAGGGTGCGGCCCTCGAGAGAGAGCGTGATGTTGCTATATTCGCGCTCGGTGGGGGCAACAATAAGATATTTCATAGGCTATGCGTTATAGATTGATGCGATACCTGCCTCTACGGCCTCCTCGGGAGTGTAGAGCGCGCGCATATACTGCGCCATAGCCGAATTGGTCGAAGCGATTGAGTAGAGGCCCGGGTTGCCGCACTGCACCTCGGTAAGACCTACGATATCCTCCTTCGACTTAAGGGGGAAGACGTTCTTATAGACCTCGGCCAGCGCGTGGCGGATATCCTCGGCCTTGACGTTATTCATCGTAGAGAGGTAGAAGCCTGTCTTGCAACCCATCGGGCAGAACGATACGATGCTCTTGCCGATGACGGGATCAAGGCGCAAGTGGTAGGCCATAAGGTGCTCGATGGTGTGCACCTCGCCCGAGCCGAGCGGTGAGTGGTCCATCGGGGCGCGGAAGCGCATATCCCACGAGTGAACGGCGAACTCGTCGTTGATAGTATAAACTGAACGCAAATAGAGGCCCTCCTTGAGGGTAAGGTGATCGACATCGAATGACGACACTACTGATTTCTTGGTTTCCATATCTAAAGTTAATTATCTCTTTTCGGGTGATTTACGATCGAAGAAAGGGCTCTTCGACGAGACGCTCATCGGGATGGCGAAGATCATATCAACGTCGGGCATAATGCCGCAGCGACGTGCTGCCCAACCCGCCGAGAACAGGACACGCGAATCGAGGCGCACATCGGCAATCTTCGAGCAGGCCGAGCCGATGGCAATGCCTACATCGACACCATTCATAACACAGGGGACATTAGCGGGTTTGGCCTCACACGTTGCAAAGCCGCAGTAGCCACAGTTAAGTGCGCACGCCTGCGAGGGTTCGCGCGTACCGATGAGAATCAGTGCCTGTGCCTGAAGGATATTGTCGGCATCGCGCAGAAGGAACTTAAGGCCCGATTCGGCGCTGATCTGGCGCATTGCATCGCTCAGACGAACGATGTCATCATCGGTGAGCATCACGATCTCCACAAGATCGCGGCCTTTGGCCTTCGGAGCGGTGCGGGCGGCGGCCATAACAGCCTCTGCCAACGACTTAACCACATCGGGGCGGATATCTCTTTCGTTGTAAATCATAACATAGTGGTTTTATCGGGGATAAAATTACAATTTTTTTGAACTTTTCACAATACCCGTACCCTTTTTTCGTGCTGATATGATGTCGGCTTGCTTTTTGCTCTACGTTGCATAAATATTAAATATATCGCGATATGGATAAAATTACAATCTATCAATTCACCGATCCCGTCTGCGTATGGTGCTGGGGCAATGAGCCGGTAATGAGGGCCATAGACTTCCTATACGGCAACAACGTCGGCATAGAGTTCATTATGGGAGGGCTGGTGGAGGAGATATCGACACTCTACGAGCAGCAAGGGCCAAAGAGTGAGGTAATCGAACGCGCCAACCAAATTATGGCCGAGAATTGGCTCTCGGCATCCGAGCGACACGGGATGCCAGTCTGGGTGGATCGGATGGCTCTATTCAGTGAGCGCTACCCATCCTCGTTTCCGCAGAACATAGCCTACGAGGCAGCACGACGCATCGACTCCCCGAAGGCAAAAATCTTTCTTCGCCGCATACGCGAGGCCACATTCACCGAACAGAGGCGCACATCGCAGATGGATGTGCTCATAGAGCTTGCCACCGAGTGTGGATTCGATGCGGCGGAGTTCATCGACGAATACACCGCAGGCGGGGCACAGAGGGATTTTGTACAGTCGCGGATGCGGTGCCGACGTAACGGGATTACGGGATTTCCGTCATATATGATTCGTGACGAGAATACAAAAATCACGCTCGGTGGCTACCAGAATCTATCGACATTCCACACAATCATCGCACGTCTCTCGCAAGGGCGCATAAAGCCTCGTCGCGTAGGGCCGTCGCTGGCCAGCGTGACGGAGTTTGTTAGGCGGTATGAAACGGTCTATCCGGTTGAGATTGAGGTGGCATTTACGCTGGATCGCAACAAGACCGATTTGATGATTGCGGAGTTGGTGCGCTCGGGAAAAATAACCTCCTCAGCCATTGGCAATGGACAGAGGCTATCGTTTGTCGGAAAACGCGACGGCGGGCGGCAGCATCGTTCGGATTCGGTTCAAAAGCGACAGCCACAGACAATTACGAAGGGGAATTAAGGTTTTTGGAGAGTGTTTTCGCGTATGAAGTTACACTTTGTTACTCATATTTATGCAGCAATATTCATTACAACAGCAGTGAAAACCAGCCATTTAATCGACAAATGCGGAATTGTAAAGTGATTTATATGCAGAAAAGTGTGAGATTTTCTTGTTTTTAATAATTTTTACTATTATTTTTGCAACATAAACGAAAAGAACATTATGTACGCTGGTTTGTATATTATCATTAACCTAATCCTCGTGGTCTTGCGCAGATAACGGGAGAAAGGTTGTATATATATACTTATACCATTGATATACAAGCCTTTCTCCTATTGGAGAGAGGCTTTTTAACTACTAAACCTGAGTAGAATGAAACATCAGTTACGAAGTGCCATCACGACCGTCGGTCGCCGTATGGCAGGAGCCAGAAGCTTGTGGAGAGCCAACGGAATGAAAAAAGAGCAGATGGGACAGCCCGTGATCGGAATCGCCAACTCATTCACGCAGATGGTTCCCGGACACGTTCATCTGCACCAGATAGGACAATATGTCAAGGAGTTAATCGAGGCCGAGGGTTGCTTTGCCGCCGAGTTCAACACCATAGCAATCGACGACGGAATCGCAATGGGCCACGACGGAATGTTGTACTCGCTGCCCTCGCGCGATATTATCGCCGACTCGGTGGAGTATATGGCCAACGCACACAAGGTTGATGCGCTGGTATGCATCAGCAACTGCGACAAGATTACACCTGGAATGCTGATGGCGTCGATGCGACTCAATATCCCCACCGTATTCGTATCGGGAGGCCCGATGGAGGCAGGATTGTTCCGCGGACGCGGAGCCGATCTGATTGATGCGATGGTGCTGAGCGCTGATGAGAAGTGCACGGATGAGGAGGCTGACGAGATTGAGGCTTCGGCTTGTCCGGGATGCGGATCGTGCTCGGGAATGTTTACAGCCAACTCGATGAACTGTCTGAATGAAGCTATCGGCTTGGCGCTGCCCGGCAACGGTACAATCGTGGCTACGCACGAGAATCGAAAAGCGCTCTTCGCAAAGGCTGCGAAGCTGATCGTTGAGAATGCAAAGCGATACTACTTCGAGGGCGATGAGTCGGTGCTGCCGCGCTCGATCGCTACGAAGGCGGCATTTGAGAATGCTATGTCACTCGACATTGCGATGGGCGGCTCGACAAATACGGTGCTGCACCTGCTGGCGGTGGCGCACGAGGCGGGGGTGGATTTCACGATGGCCGATATTGATCGTTTATCGCGCAAGATCCCCGTTCTGTGCAAGGTTGCGCCCAACGGACACTATCACGTTCAGGATGTGAACCGCGCAGGCGGTATTATGGGAATCTTGGGCGAATTGGCGAAGAATGGACTTATCGACACTACGGCAAGGCGTGTGGACTTTGCTTCACTTGCCGAGGCACTTGATAAATACTACTACGGCTCGGAGAACTTCTCTCAAGAGGCTCGCACGATATATCTCAGCGCACCCGCCAACCGATACAGCCGCGAGATGGCTTCGCAGGCGACATATTATAAGGAGATGGATAGCGACCACGCTGCAGGTTGCATTCGCGATATGGATAACGCCTACTTCCGCGATGGAGGCTTGGCCGTGCTGACGGGAAACATCGCCCGCAAGGGTTGCATAGTAAAGACAGCCGGCGTTGCGGAGGAGCTGATGCAGTTCAGCGGCAAGGCGAAGGTATTTGAGTCACAGGAGCAGGCGATGAACGGAATCCTCGGTGGCGAGGTGGAGGCTGGCGATGTGGTGGTGATTCGCTACGAGGGGCCGAAGGGTGGCCCGGGTATGCAGGAGATGCTCTACCCCACTTCGTACCTTAAGTCGAAGCACTTGGACAAGGCGTGTGCACTGATTACCGACGGCCGCTTCTCGGGCGGAACATCGGGTCTGTCGATTGGTCACGTATCGCCTGAGGCCGCTTCGGGTGGCGAAATTGGCATCATCCGCAACGGCGACTGGATCGACATAGACATCGCGGCTCGCTCGATAAATCTTCGCATAACAGAGGAGGAGCTCGCTCAGCGTATGGCCGAGTGGAGTGTTCGCAAGCCCGTAGGCCGCAACAGAGTGGTGCCGCAGTCGCTCAGGGCATATTCGCTGCTGGTGTCATCGGCCGATCAGGGTGCCGTAAGAATCGTTCCCGAGGAGTAATCGTGGCGATTAAGAGAATTGTAAACTAACGAAGATACGACCTAAACTTTATGGCTTTTTCAGGTTTTTCAGATAATACCCCTACACCTCAACAAAAGGATTTGCCCCGCATCAGCGGCTCGGAGGCGGTTATCCGCTCATTCCTCTCGGAGGGTGTTGAGACTATATTTGGTTATCCGGGCGGAGCTATTATTCCCGTCTATGATGCGCTGTACGACTATCGCGACCAGCTCAACCACATTCTGGTGCGCCACGAGCAGTGTGCCATTCACGCCGCGCAGGGTTATGCCCGCGCTACGGGAAAAACAGGCGTCTGCATCGTAACATCGGGTCCGGGTGCGACCAACACCGTGACGGGACTGGCCGATGCTATGCTCGACTCGACACCAATCGTGCTCATAAGCGGTCAGGTGGCATCATCGACACTCGGAACGGATGCCTTTCAGGAGATCAACTTCATCGAGATTACCAACTCGGTAACGAAGTGGAACTGTCAGGTCAAGCGTGCTGAGGATATTCCCGAGGCTATTGCCCGTGCATTCTACATCGCCTCGTCGGGCCGTCCAGGTCCCGTAGTGGTAGATATCACGAAGGATGCGCAGAACGGCTTGGTGGATTTCGAATACAAACCACTGAAGTTTATCCGCAGCTATCAGCCCTACAACGATATTGACAACGACCAGATTCTGGAGGCTGCTCGCCTCGTGAACCTCTCGCGCAAACCGATGGCTCTCATCGGACAGGGCGTGATTCTCGGAGGTGCGGAGCAGGAGATGAGAGAGTTCCTCGAAAAGAGCGGAATACCCGCAGCTTCGACTCTGCTCGGATTGTCGGCACTGCCGAGTGACCATCCGCAGTATGTGGGAATGCTCGGTATGCACGGCAACTACGCCCCCAACATCAAGAACCGCGACTGCGATCTGCTCATCGCCATAGGAATGCGCTTTGATGACCGCGTGACGGGTGACCCCACGAAGTTCGGCATCAACGCCAAGATTATACATTTGGAGATTGACCCTGCCGAGGTGAATAAGTTGGTGTATGCCGATGTGGCTGTGGTGGGCGACGTGAAACAGACGCTGCCCCTATTGACCGAGAAGGTTGCGAAGAACGACCACTCAGCGTGGATTGACGAGTTCCGCGTATGCGCCAACATCGAGCGCGAGGATGTGATTGAGCCCGCCATTGAGCGTCGTGGAGCGCACCTGCGTATGGGCGAAGTGGTGGATGCCGTAGCGCAGCAGTTTGACGATGCAATTTTGGTAACGGACGTAGGTCAGCAGCAGATGTTTGCCTCGCGTTACTTCCGCTTCAAGCGTTCGCGCAGCATCATCACATCGGGAGGATTGGGTACGATGGGATTCGGCCTGCCAGCCGCAATCGGTGCAAAGATTGGAGCTCCGCAAAGAGATGTTTGTCTTTTCGTAGGTGACGGAGGTTTGCAGATGACCTCACAGGAGTTAGGTACGATATATCAGTCGGAGGTTGGCGTGAAGATAATCCTTATGAACAACGGCTATCTCGGTATGGTGCGTCAGTGGCAGGAGCTGTTCTACAACCGTCGCTACTCGTTCACCGAGCTGGTAAATCCCGACTTCGAACTTTTAGCAAAGGCCAATCGCATACCCTACCGCTGCGTCGAGCGTCACGAAGATCTGGATGATGCGATCGAGGAGATGCGCAAGATTGAGGGTGCATTCCTGCTGGAGGTGAGGGTGCAGAAGGAGGAGAATGTATTCCCGATGGTGCCCGCAGGTCAGCCCGTAGAGAAGATTAGATTGGAGTAAGCCAAAAGCCTAAAGAAGATGGAGAAAGAGTTTATCATAACCGTATTTTCGGAGAACAAGGTGGGACTTTTGAGCCAAATCACAACGGTCTTTACCCACCGTAATGTAAATATCGAGTCGCTGACAGCATCGGAGTCGGCCATTCAGGGTGTGCATAAGTACACGATTATGGTGCGCAACGACGAGGAGAAGGTGGCAAATCTGGTGAAGCAGATCGAGAAGAAGATTGACGTGCTGAAGGTGTTTTGCTACACCCCATCGGAGGTGGTTCTGCAGCAGTTGGCGCTCTACAAGGTGCAGCGCAGCCGTAACGTTGAGGATCTGGTGCGTCGCCACAATGTCCGCATTTTGGATATTCACGACGACTACATCGTCCTCGAAAAGACGGGCCACAAGGAGGAGATTGACGAGCTTTACAATATGCTCAAGCCCTATGGCCTGTATCAATTCGTATGCTCGGGACCGGTGGCGATCATAAAGTCGCGTCGTGAGCTGATGACCGAGTATATGGAGTATGTCGAGCAGCGCCGACAAAAGATTATGGCAGAAGAGAGATAAGAGGCAGCTGAAACGGTTGCCCGCAAAATAGAAAATAATTTGTAAACAATAAAAAAATTAAAACTATGGCAAAGATGATTTTTGGTGGCGTTGAGGAGAACGTCGTAACACGTGAGGAGTATCCCTTGGCAAAGGCTTTGGAGACATTGAAGGATGAGACTATCGCCGTTATCGGCTACGGTGTGCAGGGCCCCGGTCAGTCGCTCAATCTGCGCGACAACGGTTTCAACGTAATCGTAGGCCAGCGCAAGGACTCAAAAAGCTGGGATAAGGCTGTGGCTGACGGCTGGGTGCCGGGCGAGAACCTGTTCGACATCGAGGAGGCTTGCCAGAAGGCTACCATCATCGAGTATCTGCTCTCGGACGCAGGTCAGATTTCAGTATGGCCCACCGTGAAGAAGCACCTCACTGCAGGTAAGGCTCTCTACTTCTCACACGGCTTCGGTATCACCTACAAGGAGCGCACGGGTATCGTTCCTCCCGCCGATGTGGACGTAATTCTGGTTGCTCCCAAGGGTTCGGGCACATCGCTGCGTCGTATGTTCCTGCAGGGCCGAGGCTTGAACTCAAGCTACGCTATCTTCCAGGATGCAACGGGCCGCGCGTGGGATCGCGTGATTGCACTCGGTATCGGTGTGGGTTCGGGCTATCTGTTCGAGACTACGTTCAAGCGTGAGGTTTACTCTGACCTGACGGGTGAGCGCGGTACGCTGATGGGTGCTATTCAGGGTATCTTCGCTGCTCAGTACGAGGTGCTGCGCAAGAATGGACACACCCCCTCGGAGGCATTCAATGAGACCGTTGAGGAGCTCTCGCAGAGCTTGATGCCGCTCATCGCCGAGAACGGTATGGATTGGATGTACGCAAACTGCTCAACCACCGCACAGCGCGGTGCTCTGGACTGGTGGAAGAAGTTCCGCGACGCTACGATGCCCGTATTCGAGGATCTCTACAACGAGGTTGCTTGCGGTAACGAGGCTCAGCGTAGTATCGACACTAACTCACAGCCCGACTACCGTCAGAAGCTGGAGGAGGAGCTCCGCGAGATGCGCGAGACAGAGATGTGGCAGGCAGGTGCTGTGGTACGTAAGCTCCGCCCCGAGAACAACTAATTCAACGATTTGATTAATCACTCCTAAGCGGCCATCAATGGGGATGACCGCTTAGGATTTATACCCTTTGAAAAGAGTATGAGTGAAAAAGTATATATCTTCGATACTACGTTGCGCGATGCCGAGCAGGTGCCGGGTTGTCAGCTCAACACTATCGAGAAAATCGAGGTGGCCCGACAACTCGAGAAGCTGGGCGTGGATATCATAGAGGCTGGCTTCCCGATCTCGTCGCCGGGTGATTTCAACTCGGTGGTGGAGATCTCGAAGGCGGTGACAAACCCCACGATTTGCGCCCTCACGCGCGCCGTTAAGAAGGATATTGACGTGGCGGCAGAGTCGCTGCAATTTGCAAAGCGAGGCCGTATTCACACGGGTATCGGAACATCGCAGTATCACATCTATGAGAAGCTGCGTATGACACCCGAGACGGTGATGGAGCAGGCCGTAGAGGCTGTGAAGTATGCGCGTCGATTTGTCGATGACGTGGAGTTCTACGCCGAGGATGCAGGTCGCACCGATGAGGAGTTCCTGGCTCGCATCGTGGAGGCTGTAATTGCAGCAGGTGCTACGGTGGTGAATATTCCCGACACGACGGGTTACTGTCTGCCCAACGAGTATGGTGCAAAGATTGCCTATCTGAAGAACAATGTCCCCAACATCGACAAAGCTATAATATCAACACACTGCCACAACGATCTGGGTATGGCAACGGCAAACACGCTGGCTGCCGTACAGAATGGTGCGCGTCAGGTGGAGGTTACGATCAACGGTCTGGGCGAGAGAGCTGGCAACACCGCGCTGGAGGAGGTTGTGATGGCTATCAAGTGCCACTCGAACCTCGATTTTGAGGTGGGTATCGACTCCAAGCAGATTATCACCACCAGCAAGCTCGTATCGAATCTGATGCGTATGCCCGTGCAGGCGAACAAGGCCATCGTAGGTCGCAACGCATTTGCACACTCGTCGGGAATACATCAGGATGGCGTGCTGAAGAGTCGCGAGACATACGAGATTATTGATCCCGAGGATGTGGGTGTAGATCAGTCGAGCATCGTGCTGACGGCTCGTAGCGGCCGCGCGGCGCTGAAGCACCACCTCGCAGAGATTGGTTACTCGCCCGAGGGTGAGGAGCTGGACGAGATCTATCAGCGTTTCCTGGAGTTGGCCGACAAGAAGAAGATGATCACTACGCGAGATCTGGAAGTACTTATCGGAACGGCCGCTTCGCGTCGCCGAATGAGTATTCAGCTCACAGGTCTGCAGATTGTCTGCGGTAAATCGACCGTGCCGACAGCTACCGTTCAGATCAGTTTCGATGGCGATACATTCACCGAGACGGCTTGCGGAAACGGTCCTGTGGATGCAGCCATCACGGCCGTCAAGAACATCACAAAGCGTCGCGTGCATATCGAGGAGTTCCTCATTCAGGCCATCACGCGCGGTAGCGACGATCTGGGTAAGGTGCATATGTCGATCTCGCACAAGGGCAAGATGTATCACGGCTTCGGCGCTAACACCGACATCGTAACGGCTTCGGTGGAGTCGTTCATCGACGCAATTTCAAAAATCGCATAAGGATGAATACACTTTTCGATAAGATCTGGGATGCGCACACCGTCCGCACAATCGACGGCGGATCGTGCGTGCTCTACATCGACCGTCAATATATTCACGAGGTGACAAGTCCGCAGGCATTTGCGGGCTTGCGCCGTCGTGGAATCGAGGTCTTCCGTCCCGAGCAGGTGACGGCAAGTCCCGACCACAATATCCCCACAAAGAATCAGCATCTGCCAATTGCGGAGCCACAGTCGGCCGAGCAGGTGGCGACACTCGAGCGCAACTGCGCCGAGAATGGAATCCGAATCTTCCCCATTGGAGAGGCTCACAACGGCATTATACACGTCATCGGCCCGCAGACGGGACTTACACAGCCCGGAATGACAATCGTGTGCGGCGACAGCCACACATCGACTCACGGAGCGTTGGGTTGCGTTGCATTCGGCATCGGTACGAGCGAGGTGGAGATGGCTCTGGCGTCGCAGTGCATTCTGCAGTCGAAGCCAAAGAGTATGCGTATCAACGTGGAGGGAGAGCTCAAGCAGGGAGTCTGCTCGAAGGATATCATCCTCTACATCATATCGAAGATCGGAACGGGCGGCGGAACAGGACACTTCGTGGAGTTTGCCGGCTCGGCAATACGTTCGCTCTCGATGGAGGCGCGAATGACCATCTGCAATATGAGTATCGAGATGGGTGCGCGAGGCGGTATGATTGCCCCCGACCAGACCACGTTCGACTATCTGAAGGGCCGCGAGTTCGCACCTCAGGGCGAAGAGTGGGATGTTGCGGTTGAGCGCTGGAGCAAACTCCGTTCGGAGGATGATGCGGTATTTGACAAGGAGATTACCTTCGATGCTGCCGACATCGAGCCGATGATCACATACGGCACAAACCCGGGTATGGGCATTGCCATCGGTGGCGAGATCCCATCGTCGGAGGGTATGGACTCGGCATCGAAGGCCTCGTACGCCAAAGCGCTTGAGTATATGGGTTTTGCAGAGGGCGAGAAGATGATAGGCAAGAAGGTCGACTACGTCTTTGTAGGCAGCTGCACCAATGGTCGCATAGAGGATTTGCGTGCCTTTGCGAACTTCGTCAAGGGCCGTCACAAGGCCGAGGGTGTAACGGCGTGGATCGTGCCCGGCTCGAAAGAGGTGGAGCGACTGGCTATCGAAGAGGGTTTGAAGGATATTTTAGAGCAGGCGGGATTTGAGCTTCGCCAGCCGGGATGTTCGGCGTGCCTTGCGATGAATGAGGACAAGATTCCTGCAGGTAAATATTGTGTCGCAACATCAAATCGCAACTTCGAAGGTCGTCAGGGCCCTGCGTCACGCACACTACTGGCGGGTCCGCTGGTGGCTGCTGCGGCAGCCGTGACGGGAGTTGTTACAGACCCGCGCACGATGATATAAAACCGTTTACAGCAAAGAGTTATGAGACAGAAATTCACTACACTTCGCTCGACGGTAGTACCTCTGCCGATCGAAAACATAGACACCGATCAGATTATCCCTGCCCGATTCCTGAAAGCTACAACACGTGAGGGATTTGGCGAGAATCTCTTCCGCGACTGGCGCTTCGACAAGGAGGGCAATCCGAAGGAGGATTTTGTGATGAACTCGCCCCGATATAAGGGTGAGATTCTGGTCGCGGGCAAAAACTTCGGTTGCGGTTCGAGCCGCGAGCACGCAGCCTGGGCAATCGAGGGTGCGGGATTCCGCGCTGTGGTGTCGAGCTTCTTCGCCGATATTTTCCGTAACAACGCGCTCAACAATGGGTTGCTGCCCGTTATGGTGAGCGATGAGATGCTCTCGGCTATATTCAAAGCCACCGAGGTTGATCCTACGATGGAGGTAGATATTGACCTGCCAGCGCAGACGATTCAGATCGTCGGAACGGATCTGAAAGAGTCGTTCGAGATTGCGCCATACAAGAAGCAGTGTCTTATGAGCGGATACGACGATGTAGATTTTTTGGTGAGCATCCGCGAGGAGATTGAGAGTTTTGAGAAGAGATAATTTATCACAGTAAATAATGAAAGAGATTAAAATTGCCGTTCTTTCGGGCGATGGTATCGGCCCCGAAATTGTGGCTCAAGCTGTTAAGGTCGTTGATGCTGTAGCTGCAAAGTTCGGTTACAAGGTGGAGTACACCCCTGCAATTGTCGGTGCAGCCGCTATTGATGCCGTGGGAGATCCATACCCCGAGTCGACTCACCAGATATGTATGGCTGCTGATGCAGTGCTGTTTGGCGCTATCGGCGACCCTCGTTTCGACAATAATCCCGAAGCGAAGGTGCGTCCCGAGCAGGGTCTGCTGGCTATGCGCAAGAAGTTGGGACTGTATGCCAACCTGCGCCCCGTTAACACCTTTGCATCGCTACTGCATCGCTCGCCCCTGCGTCACGATCTGGTCGAGGGTGCTGACTTTATCTGCATCCGTGAGCTGACGGGAGGCCTCTACTTTGGTCGCCCGCAGGGCCGCTCGGAGGATGGGCAGACTGCGTACGACACCTGCGTATATACGCGCGAGGAGATTGAGCGTATCTGCCGCCTCGGATTTGAGTATGCAGCGAAGCGTCGCCGTAAGCTCACCGTAGTGGATAAGGCCAACGTACTGGCGACATCGCGTCTGTGGCGCGAGACAGCCAAGGCTATGGAGAAGGATTATCCCGAGGTGGTGGTTGAATATATGTTCGTGGATAATGCTGCGATGAAGATTATTCAGCAGCCCCGCCACTTCGATGTGGTGGTGACGGAGAATATGTTTGGCGACATCCTCACCGACGAGGCGAGCGTAATCACAGGCTCGCTCGGTCTGCTGCCCTCGGCTTCGATTGGCACTGGCACGTCGCTATTTGAGCCTATTCACGGCTCATATCCGCAGGCTGCCGGCAAGAATATCGCAAACCCAATTGCAACGATTCTTTCGGCCGCTATGATGTTCGAGTACGCATTCTCGGATATGGAGGCGGGTGCTGCCATCCGTCGCGCGGTGGATCTCTCGATCGAGCAGAATGTCGTAACCGAGGATATTGCCCCCGAGGGTGTGAAACCATCATCGACTACCGAGGTGGGCGACTTTATCGCTAAGAATATTTAGACTATGGATAACCAA
The DNA here is from genome assembly GCA_045650235.1 of Alistipes sp. Taxonomy (GTDB): domain Bacteria; phylum Bacteroidota; class Bacteroidia; order Bacteroidales; family Rikenellaceae; genus Alistipes. The sequence continues at coordinate 177,150 of JAZRQX010000013.1, forward strand.
CAGAGATATTTCCCCGCACTGAACGATGTTATGGCTGCGGAGCATACGTTGCGCGAACTTCTATCGCCCACGCCGCTGATGCAGAATCGCAACCTGACGGAGCGTTACGGAGCAGATGTACAGCTCAAGCGCGAGGATTTGCAGATGGTACGCTCGTACAAGATTCGCGGAGCATACAATATGATTCGTTCGCTCTCTGCGGAGCAGACCGCTCGCGGCATAGTGTGCGCCAGCGCAGGAAACCACGCTCAGGGAGTAGCCCTGTCGTGCAACCGTTTGGGCATCGAGGGTAAGATTTTTATGCCGGTCACAACGCCCAAGCAGAAGATCAATCAGGTGAAGATGTTCGGTGGGGAGTTCGTCGAGGTGGTTCTGGCAGGCGATACGTTCGATCAGGCCAATGCCGCCGCTGTGAAGGCGTGTGAGGATGAGGGCAAGACCTTCATTCCGCCCTTCAACGATGCAAAGATCATCGAGGGACAAGGTACAGTCGGCCTGGAGATTCTGCAGCAGAGCAGCGCACCGATTGACTATGTTTTCGTACCCATCGGAGGAGGCGGACTGGCCTCAGGTGTGGGTAGCGTCTTTCGCCAGATGTCGCCCCAGACGAAGATTATAGGCGTAGAGCCTGCGGGTGCTGCAGGAATGAAGCTATCATTCGAGCGAGGCGAGGTGACCGAGTTGGACAGCATCGAAAAGTTTGTCGATGGCGCAGCTGTGCAGCGTGTGGGCGATCTCACGTTCGATATTTGTCGCGAGGTACTGGATGATATCGTGGTCGTGCCAGAGGGTAAGGTATGTACGACGATTCTCGAGTTGTACAACTTCGATGCAATCGTGGTTGAGCCTGCAGGTGCGCTCAGTATAAGCGCCTTAGATTACTACCGCGAGCAGATCAAGGGTAAGAACGTGGTCTGTGTAGTGAGCGGCAGTAACAACGATATTGTCAGGATGGAGGATATAAAGGAGCGCTCGCTCCTGTTCGAGGGGCTGAAGCACTACTTCGTGGTGCGCTTCCCGCAACGCGCAGGAGCGCTGCACAACTTCGTAACCAATGTACTGGGACCAAATGACGATATCACCTACTTCGAGTACAAGAAGAAGACCAACCGCGAAAAAGGGCCTGTGCTGATCGGTATCGAGCTGCAGAATCCTGACGATTTTGCCGGCCTTACGCAGCGTATGCACGAGCATTGCATCGACTATCAATATCTGAATGCCAACCCGACTTTGTTTGAATTCTTGATTGGATAACGATATTTTCGTATATTTGTGCATAACCAAAACAAATTTACGACTATGAGACTTATCGGAAACATCATTTGGGTGGTATTTGGCGGCCTGTTGATTTCGCTCGGATACCTCTTCGGAGGATTGGTGCTGTGCCTGACAATTGTGGGAATACCCTTTGGCGTGCAGATTATGCGACTCGGAATGTTCGCGCTATGGCCGTTCGGCGGCGACGTGAAACCGATGGACAACGCTACGGGATGTCTGCAGATAGTTATGAATGTGCTGTGGATAGTGTTCGGAGGAATTGAGGTTGCGCTGTCGCATATGGCACTCGGAATTGCATTCTGCTGCACGATAATCGGAATACCATTCGGATTGCAGCACTTTAAGTTAATGCTTTATGCGCTTCTGCCATTCGGACACCGCGTGGTAAGACATTAAAAATAGAGAAAATTAAATACCCCTGCCTTGGACGTGAGGCAGGGGTATTTTTTTGAAGTGGTAAAGTAGGGATCTATAGGGCTGGGATAGAGCTTGAGCATTTCGCCCCACATATGCACAAAAAATCCCCGCCTCGAATGAGACGGGGATTAATTATATAATTCGGTTAAGAATTATTAGAAGAGGTTAGATACATTACCATCGAACTTAACAGAGTCAGCCTTCTTAAGAACAGACTTGTTAACCTCAGCCTTCTGCGCAGCAGCAGGAGTGGTATAGAGAGTACCTACGGTCTTGGTGTTGCCATAGAGATCCTCAACATAGTGAATCATCATATAAGAGGTCTCGGGAGATACATTGTAGATACCATAGTCATAACCATCGGTATTGATGTAGTTAAGATCCTCATAGTCGCTACCGTTAGCCAATACGATCTGCTCCAAAGTTACACCCTGAGCGAGTACGCCCTCAACAGCAGCAGCGCTTGCCATCAACTGCACCCAAGCAGAGATGTTGCTACCCTCAGCATACCAAGCAACGGTAGATGAGCTGGGATATGAAGCCTCATAATCGGGACCGAACAACTCAGCTACGGGCATCATAGTTGCGTTGAAATCAACCTCGGGAACATCGGGGTTAACACCGTTAGCAAAGAATGCTACAGCAGCAGCGTCAGCTACCTGAGCATTACCCTCAGCGTCGAAGGGAACAGCCACCATAGTGTGGATGCCAGCCTCAACAGCCTCAGCGGCTACGAGCTCCATTGAGAGAACCTTATCCTCATCGTTCTGATCAACTGCAGTAACAGTTGCAGAAACGATTGACTCGTCGGCCATACCAGCGATAGCAGCAGCGATAGCCTCGCTGTCGTACTGAACGTTACCAGGAACTACTGCGTACTGAATCTCAGCTACATCAGCACCGAAAGTAGCGTCAACAACGGGACGGATAGAGTTGTCAGCACCAATGCGTACGCCAGAGAATGCAAGATCCATAGAGAAGTCGGTCAAAACTGCGCCGGGCAAGCACAAACGGAACAAACCGTTGGGGTTGCCATAGAATGACCAGCCACCACCATTGTAATCAGCCATTGCAAGATAGAAAGACTTAGCGGGGAAGGTGATGATGTTGTCAGCCAAAGTACCAGCAGTAACAGTGGCTACCTTAACAGCACCATAACCCCAATCCAAACCAAGCTCCTGCTGAGGCAAGAATACGTCGTTGGGATCCTGTACGTTAATTACCAAATACTTATCCTCAGTTACATACTCACCGGGAGAGTTGTAAGGATAGAGTGAGGTATAAACATTCTTTACATAAAGCAAACCAGGAGTGTTGAGGTTCTCGTAAATCTCAACCTCGTACTCAAGATTATCTACTGAGAAAATACCAGTCATCAAATCCTCGCGGTAGAGACCCTTACCGAGCAATACATAAGGCTCGGGAACAGAGATGTTCAAAGTGGTCTGGTTCTTACCATAAGGAGTAGCAACATCGTCACCAACCTTCAAAGTAATCTGATACTTTGCACCGTCGGTAAGCTGCGCACCGTCGAAGGTAATAACAACAGAAGTTGACTTCTTACCAGTCTCGAAGTTAGCAGTTGCAGGAACGTTGAAGATTGAAGCGTACTCAGCATCGATAGATGCGCTGATGGGCACACTTGCTGCGGTCATAGCATCGCCACGCATCAGAGTAACCTCTACCTGGCTATCGGCCTTTGTTACAGTTACGTCAGTTGCGCTCTCATTTGAGAAGTAGGCCTGAACACCCTCTACGGGCTCTGCAGGAGTATAAGCATCGAACTTCTCCTCGCAGGCTACCAAAGTAGTGCAAAGCAGAGCGGCTACTGCAAATATTCTAAAAAATTTCTTCATAATCTTTTCAGTTTTTGTTCGTTAAACGATTACTCCTCAACCCAGTTAGGAACGATGTCACAAGGCTCAGGGTTGTTCGTATCCTTCAAGATGGTGTTCTGGATGTACTCCTTCTCAGGAATAACGAAGTTCCACCAGGGAGCACGACCCTCAGTGCGGATACGGCTATCGGTAGCTACGTTAGTGCCGGGGTAACCAGTCTCGATGCTGTAGTTAAGACGCTTCATATCGTAGAACACGATACCCTCGCCCCACAACTCGATACGCTTCTGCCAGATAGCTGCCTCAACAACAGCCTCAGAAGTGGTTGCAGCAAGCATATACTGGGGATCACGAGTCTGAACGAAAGCAACCAACTTAGCAGCAGCCTCAGCGGGGTTGGTGTGAGCAATAGCCTCGATCTCGGTAAGGATCATCTCCTCAACACGCATCATACATACGCTGGTAGGATTACCTGACTTATAGTCCAAAGTCTCACCGTTTACGGGACGGAACTTAACAGATGCATAGGGTGAGAAATAGTCGCTGAACTTCTCTACGCCGAAATCGGCAGCGTTGAAGTTACTGATAGCGGTGTTCTCAGCATACCAAGCATCGGGATCGGGACCGATGAAAGCGCGCTTACGCCAGTCGGTGTCAGACATACGGTTGTAGAAGTTCACGTGAACACCCTGCTGTACGAGCTGACCATAACCCCAGGTTGCCTCGCAAGAACGCCAAGCAACGAAGTTAACAAGGTTGGTTACACCCTCGGGAGACTGGGGAACGTACCACATCCAAGAGTTGTTGGGAGTGTTGAAGCCAGTCTTGGGATCCAACCACTGAGCCTCGGTGAGGATGGTTGCGCCAGATGTGTCGATAGCCTTGCGAGCGAACTCAGCAGCCTTAGCGTAGTTAGATGAATCGAAGCCACCCAACCAAAGGTATGCACGAGCCTTAAGACCATATACTACTGCCAATGAGGGAACGTCCTTACCTGCAGAGTGTGAGTTACCGGTGAGCAGAGCCTCAGCCTCATCAAGATCAGAGAAGATGAAATCGAACATCTCCTGACGAGTCAGACGAGGGTTGTTACGAGCCTCAGCCTCGGTGGTAGCCTCGGTGATCTTAGGAACGGTCAGACCCTTAACCTTTGATACGTCGGTGTAGTTGTTCTCCAGAGGATCGAAACCACGAGCCAAATCGAGGTAAAGAGCTGCACGGTTAGCCTTAGCGTATGCAAGGTAAGCCTTCATATCATCGGTCTGGGGATCAACCACGATGCTGATGATATCGTTACAAGACTTGATGAAGTTCCAGTAGCAGAACCAAGTGAACTGCGAACGTGACTGGGTAGAGTTGAGTGAGGTACCTACCTCCCAGAACCAGAACCAGTTGTAGCCTGAGTTGGCGTCACCCGAGGTACCTACTACGTCACCCGTAGCACCATCGGTTGCACACATAATACCGGGAAGACCGAAGTCAAAACCCTGGTTATTACCTGATCCGAACACTGAGTAGGGAAGAGCCTCGGCAACGGGAATTGCGTTGACCATAGCCTCGACAGCGGTAGAAGACTGAGCAACAGCGTCAGAAGTTACCACGGTGGTAGGCTGGGTCTCCTTTATACAGCCCGTGAATGCCATAGCAGCAGCAAGGGCCAAAGTCGAAAATTTCGTTATATTATTCATTGTCAAAGTCCTTTAAGTGGTTTAGAATACTATGTTTACACCTCCCGAAATAGTGCGGATCGGAGAGTAGTTAGCAAAGTTCGATGAACCAGAGAAAGAGTAACGCGGGTCGAGACCACGGCGCTTAGACCAGTAAGTTACGTTGTCGCAAGCCAAGTACAGACGGAGTGAACCAACGCCGAACTTCTTGGTGAAGCTTGCAGGCAGGGTGTAACCTACGTTGATGTTCTGGATATTGAGGTAAGATGCGCTGGTGAGGAAGCGGTCTGACTGTGAGCCAGTGTACTGATCACCGTACATCAAACGAGGAATATCAGAACCTGCATTCTCGGGAGTCCAAGCGTCGAGCAAATCCTTGTGGAAGTTTGAACCAACGAATGAACCATAGGGAGAAGACATAAAGTTAGCATAACCTGAGTCGTAAACCAGACCACCCAACTGATAGGTGAATGAGATTGACGCATCGAAGCCGAAGAGTGAAATGCTGGTTGAGAAACCACCATACAAGTCGGGCATAGTATCCTCCTGGAGGTAACGTGAAGCCTCGGTGTAAACTGAAGTCTTCTCGCGGCCAGTAACAACGGTCTCCATAATCTCCTTACCGTCCTCGCCGTACTCGCCAGTACCACGCTGCTCGGTGATATCCTTCCACCACATTGACTCACCCTTGTCGCCTACACCAGCGTACTCGCGGATGTAGTAGGTGTACATCGGAAGATCCTCAGCTACGAAGTAGTTACCATCGATGTAACCGTTGTAACCCTCGATCTTCTGAGTCTTAAACTCGTTAGCCAAAGAGGTAACCTTGTTCTTAACGTGAGTTGCGTTAACTGAAAGGTTCCAAGTTACGTTCTTGGTGCGGATGATGTCGCCGTTCAACTCGAACTCGATACCAGAGTTGGTCATATCACCAACGTTAGCGTAGTAACCGCTATAACCGAGTGATGCGGGAACTGAGAAACGGAACAACATATCGGTGGTGTTACGCTTAAAGTACTCAACGGTACCGCTCAAACGGTGGCCGAAGAAACCGAACTCAGCACCAACGTTGAAGTTGGTATTGGTCTCCCAAGTGATATCCTTGTTACCCTTGTCGTAGAAGAGTACGGCAACCTGACCATTGTTGTTCTCTACGGTGTAGGTGTCGGTGTAGAGGTAGTTACCAATACCGTCGTTACCCTGTGAACCGTAAGAAGCCTTAACCTTCAACTGATCTACCCAAGGAGCGTTGAACCAGCTCTCCTTGTCGATGATCCAAGAACCACCAACTGACCAAAAGTTACCCCAGCGGTTATCGGGGTGGAACTTAGAAGAAGCATCGCGACGGAATGATGCTGAAGCGTAGATACGCTCGTCGAATGCATACTGGCCACGGAAGAAGTAACCCTCGTTGTTGTAGTCTGAAGATGATGAGTAAGCACCTGATGCATCAACTACAGCACCTGCCAACTCCTCAGTGTCGTAAGAGAACAGACGTGACTTGCTACCCTGTACAGAGAACTGCTGACGACGATAGTACTCGTGACCGAGCAACAGATCTACGTTGTGCTTGTCAGCAAAAGTCTTGTTATAGGTAAGCAGCTGCTGGAAGTTCATAGTCCAGTCGCGGCTGTGGTAGCGGGTCATAGTACCACCCTGCTCGGTGAACTGACCGTAGTAGGGGTTCATAACGCTCAATGAACGAGTCTCATCAACGGTAGTGGTACCATTGATAGTAAGCTTAAGACCCTCAGCGATGTCGAAATCAGCATAACCGTTAGCGGTGAATGCGTTACCCTCGCTCTTAGCCTTGTTCAACCAAGAGGTCTGCATTGCGTTTGAGTCAGAGAGGTTAGGACGAACCAAACCAGCGTTACCCTTGTTACCGTAGTCGTACATCTCCAAACCGTACTGGTCGATCTTGATCGAACCGTCGGCGTTACGGATGAACAAAGGATAGATGGGAGCCATACCTGATGCAAAAGCAAAGATATTAGCGGTTGATGAAGAAGAACCCTCTGAAGAGTTACCGTTGCTTGACTCGAAGTGAGCGTAAGACATATTAGCACCTACCTTCAACCACTTCTTAGCCTGGTAGTCAGCCTTCAGACGAGCGGTATAACGCTGCAACTCTGAGCTCTTGATAATACCAGTGTTATCGAGGTAACCGAGTGATGCGTAGAAGTTAGCATTCTCGTTAGCACCTGCGATGTTTACGTTGTACTCCTGACGGAAAGCGTTGTCGTAAGCCTCCTCCATCCAGTCGTCGGTAGTAAGCAGGTAGTCCTCACCACGGTAAGAAACGATGTTACCAAGGGTTGCATCGGGGTTCAACTTACCGTTGCGACCGATCAAGTACTGACCCTCGGGTACGGTATAGATGTTGTAACCCAAACCACCAGTTGCGTTACCAGTCAAGCTACCAGCTGCACGCTCGTAAGCAGAAGCTGCGTTCTGAGTCTGATCGAAGTGGTAGTTGTAGAGGTACTTGTAGTGTGTCTCGTAGTAGAGCTCGGGCGACTTGATAACCTCATACTCGCGAAGAGCCTTAGAGTTAACACCCCACTTAGCATCGAAAGTTACCTTAGCCTCACCTGCAGATGCCTTCTTGGTAGTTACCATAATCAC